>CAIUWA010000025.1 GCA_903902745.1 uncultured Opitutia bacterium
GCCGGCACCATTGCCCTCGATAAGACCCAGCCGCTGAACGACTCGCTGCCGGTCAGCCTCAAGCTCGAGATCACGGCCGGCGGCGCCCAGCAGCGCGCGGGTATCGCCAACGACGGCTTCTGGGGTATCGCCGTTCGTCCCACGACGGCGTATCGCGCGTCGTTCTACGCCAAGGCCGCGCCCGGCTTCTCCGGACCGCTCACCGTTTCGCTCGAGAACAACGATGGCTCCACTGTGTTTGCCTCGGCCAATGTCACCGGCGTCACGGGCGCCTGGAAAAAATTCGAGGTGAAGCTGACGACCGGCCGCGGTTTTACCGCTTCGGCGACCAACCGCCTCGCCATCCGCGCCGGCGCTCCCGGCACGCTCTGGTTCGGACTCGTCTCGCTGTTCCCGCCGACGTTGAACAACCGCCCGAACGGACTGCGCCCCGACATCATGGCGCTCCTCGCTGAGTACAAGCCCGCGTTCCTGCGCTTTCCCGGCGGCAATTATCTCGAGGGAAATGATATCAAGAATTACTTCCAATGGAAGAAGACCCTCGGCGACATCTCCGAGCGTCCCGGCCACATGAGCCCGTGGCGCTACCGCTCCTCCGACGGCATGGGCCTGCTGGAATACCTCACTTGGTGCGAGGACCTGAAGATGGAGCCGCTGCTGGCGGTCTTCTCCGGGCTCCTGCTCGGCCAAGGCGGCGAGATTCTCCCGGGCGAAGCCCTCGCTCCCTACGTGCAGGAGGCCCTCGATGAAATCGAGTACGTCACCGGCGACACCAAGACCACGTGGGGCGCCCGGCGCGCCAAAGACGGACATCCCGCGCCGTTCAAGCTCACCTATGTTGAGGTCGGCAACGAGGACTGGCGCGGCGACTACAACGGCCGCTTCAAGCAGATCCACGACGCCATCAAGGCCAAGTATCCCAACCTGAAGCTCATCGACTCTTCCATCCGCGGGGGCGTCGGTCCCAACGGCCGCCTCACCAGCCGCGTGACCGACCTCACCGCGGACGTGCAGGACCATCACCTCTACACCAATTCCGAGCTGCAGTCCGAGTTCAGCTCCACCAGCTACGACAACTACGACCGCAAGGGCCCGAAGATTTTTGAGGGCGAATGGGCCACTCGCGTGCCTGCCAACCAGCCGACGCCGAATTTTGCCGGCGCCCTCGGTGACGCCGCCTACATGACCGGCTTCGAGCGCAATTCCGACATGGTCATCATGGCGGGCTACGCGCCGCTGTTCGTCAACATCAGCAACCCCGCCGGTCGCGGCGTCGCCGGCTCGTCCATGCAGTGGCCGGTGAACCTGATCGGCTTCAACGCGCTCGGCAGCTACGGCTCGCCGTCCTTTTACGCCCAGGTCATGTTCAACAATAACCGCGGAGACCAGATCCTCACCTCGGAATCGAGCGGAGTCGGCACCCGCTCGTGGCAGGCTCCCGCCGGCCGCGCGGGTGGCGAACCCGCGCCGGCCCGCGACGTCCCGACGCTGTTCCACGCCGTCACCCGCGACAGCAAGACCGGCATCATTTACCTGAAGGTGGTCAACCCGCTCAGCACGCCGCAAGCCGTGCACGTGGAGATCCAGGGCGCCCGCTCGGTGGCGGCGAAAGGCGAATCCGTGATCATGAAGGCCGACAGCCCCGAGGAAACGAACTCCATCGCCGAGCCGAAGAAGATCGTACCCGTGACCGCCGCCGAAGCCGGCTTTGGCGCCAGCTTCACCCGCACCCTCGCGCCCTACTCGATCAACATCCTGAAGCTCTCGAGCAAGTGACGCCGGGGCGGATGGTCCGATGGCCAGATGGTCCGAAGGTCGGAAATCCGATCATCCGACCATCTGATCATCGGGCTTTGAAATAGCCTGTCCCTTGCAATGGACCCCCACCGCGGCGCGGACCAAGGTCCGGCCCTACAGGTGAAAGCAGCGGGGATTGCTTCCCTTCTTACCAAATAAAAAGCGCCACCGGAAAACCGGTGGCGCTTTGGTCAACAGGCCGGAGCCTGGGGAAAAATTACTGCTTCTTGCCGCTCTTCTTGAACTCGGTGTGGCCTTCCTTCTGGAGACCACCGAGCTCGGTGTAGATCGTCTGCGCTTCGTCATTCTTGCCGGCCTTCAGCGCGGCCGTGAGCTTGTCGAGCGAGGCGATGAGCTTGTTGAGCTCTTCCTTATAGGCGGCAATCGCCTTGGGCTGATCGGCCGCCGGCATGTCCGCGATCTTCATCGGGGTCAGCGCGAGCGCCGCGGTGGCGTTTTCCTTGATGGTCGCGACTTTGGCGAGCGAGTCATCATTCTTGGTGGCGTCGGCGAGCTGCGCGCGCAGGGGGCGGAAAGCCGAGCTCATTTTCTGCATTTTCATCTGGAGCTCTGTGTCGCCGTCGGCCGCGCGGAGGGCGGGTGAAACGGAGAGAGCCAGGGCGAGGGAGCACAATACGATGCTGATTTTCATGGGTCGAGGTAGGGAACGATAGGATAGATGGCTGAATTGCCGGGGCGCAAAACCAACAATCCCGGCCGCGAAGCGCAACCGGAATCTTTTTACGCCACTGGGGAGGGAAGACGCACCCGTCCCTGAAAAGAGACCGGAAATTGACTTCCCTGGCACCGATATGAAACTGACTTCCCCTCCGACCGGTATCCCGCAAGGCTAGGTCCGGTTCTCCCCCTCCCTCCCCAACCTCACTATAACATGCTCCCCATGAATGGCCGACTGATGCTCCTCCTTGCCGCCGCCCTGCTGGCGACCGTTCCCGTTCACGCCCAGGATTGGGCCAAGGCCCGCCTCGATGGCAAATCCCCGCGCCATCAGGAGTGGGTGAAAATCAAGCAGGGCTCGCGCGTGGTGGAGGCTTTCATCACCTACCCCGAGGTGAAGGACAAGGCGACCGCGGTCGTGGTCATCCACGAGATTTTCGGCCTGTCCGACTGGGCCCGCAGCGTGACCGACGAGTTGGCCGAGGCCGGCTACATCGCCATCGCCCCCGATCTGCTTTCCGGTGTCGGCCCGAACGGCGGCGGCTCCAGCGCCATTTCGCCCGCGGACATGGGCAAGACCATCCAGGGGCTGCCCGTCGACCAGGTGAATGCCGACCTCCAGGCCGTCACCGACTACGTCGCGAAGTTACCCGCCTGCAACGGCAAGGTCACGGTCGCGGGTTTCTGCTGGGGCGGCGGCAAGACCTTCCTCTTCGCCAATGCCGGCAAGGGCATCAAGGCCGCGTTTTCCTTCTACGGCCCGCAGTCCGACAAGGCCGAGGACTTCGCGAAGATCAACTGCCCGGTCTATGGGTTCTACGCCGGCAACGATGCGCGCGTCGATGCGACCATCCCCCGGACCACCGACTTCATGAAGGCCGCCGGCAAAACCTATGAGCCCGTCCTCTACGATGGCGCCGGCCATGGCTTCATGCGCGCGGGCGAGGATCCGACCAACAAGGTCGAGGCCAACAAAAAGGGCCGCGAGGATGCCTGGCAGCGCTGGATGGCGTTGCTGAAGAAGGTCTGATTTTTCCGGAAATGTTGTAGCGGCGGTCTATGACCGCCGAGGTTCCCGGATCGGCGGTCATAGACCGCCGCTACAACTAACCTCCAGCTCCCCTCCGTCATGCCCGCCGACGAGCCGGATCCGCCGCGCAAGTTCTACGAGTTCAAGCCGAATGAATTCGAGCCGGTGAATCCGCCGACCGGCGCGCCGCAGGCCATCCCGCCGGTCGATGTGCACAATCTGCTGCGCCAGGCCAACTCCTCCAAGCCCGGCGGTGTCGCCAAACCCATCCCTTCCGCCCAACCCAACGAGGTTCACGCCATTCTCCGGATGAACGAGCTCCGGGCCAAAATCGCGGGCCTGAATGAACTCAAGCCGATGGAGCAGCGCCCCTCGCGGCGAAAACGCGATTTCTGGTTTCTCATCATCTCGGGGAATCTCCTGCTCGGCCTCATCGCCGTCCGCGCAGGTATCGGCAGTCCGATCGTTTTCGCCTCGGCCATCGCCGGCCTCGGCATGCTCACGGTCTCACTCTACTGGGTGATGTATCACATCATGGACGACTATTGAGTCAGAAGGCCTGAATTCACAGGCCGTGGATTTTGATCGGGCGAACCCTCCGGGTGAGCCGTTCGACAAGCTCACGGTCCGAGACCGCGGCTCCGCCTTCGCCAAGACTTCGGCGGACAAGTCGGCAGGGACGCCTCGCCCTACCTTCTCTGCCAATTGCAAGGCAGGCGGTTTCAGCGCCGTTCCGGCGTGCGGGCGAACAGCTCCCAGATGAGCACCGCGGCGGCCACGGAGACATTGAGCGACTCCACCTTGCCGCTGCCGGGAATCGTCACGAGTCGCGAGCAGGCCTCCGCCACCTCGGGGGCGAGACCGTGCTCCTCGTTGCCGAGCAGGAGCGCGAACGGTTTCCGCCCGGCGGGGCGCGGGGCGTCGGGCCGGCCGCCCCGCGTGGCGGCGCCGACCACGTCGTAACCCGCGGCGGTGAGTTCGCGCGCGAAGGTGGCGAGGCTTTTCACCTGCCACACCTCGAGATGCTCGAACCCGCCCTCGGCCACGCGATGCGCCGCATCCGTCGGCCGCGCCGCCGCCGGATCTTCCGGCAGCACAATCCGGGACACGCCAAAAAAAGCCGCCGTGCGCGCAATCGCGCCCAGGTTGTGCGCGTTGCCGATCCGGTCGAGCACCAGCACCGCCTCGCCCCGCTTCGCCCACTGGCGGAGATCGTCCGCCGCCACCAGGCGCAGTGCGGGCGGCGCGACGACCGCCACGATGCCGCCGTGATGGATCGAGCCGGCGATCTTCTCGAGCTCGGCCGGCTCGACGCAGCGATAAACTTTTTTCGCCTGCGCCAGCACCTTGCACATCACGCCAATCTGGCGGCCCGTCGCGTAGTCGAAGAACAACCGCTGGATCGAGCCCGGGTCGCGCGCAAACCGTGCCCGCACCGCCGCCAGCCCGCACAGTTTCAATTCATCCCGCGCCGGCCCGCTGCGCGAGCCCTTGAGCGCGGACGGTGCGGCGGCATCCGCCTTCGCGAAAGCCGGGGGCGGCGGCACGACGGGCGCGCTGGGCGCCGGCGGCTTCGCCCCGGCATAACCTGAAGCCCCCCGCGGCCGCGGCGGCCCCGCCGGTGCGAAAAATTCGCCGGAAGACGGAGCGGGACGCGAACCCGGATGCGAACCCGGACCGGGCTTGGAAAAATGCGGCATGGCGCACACTGGAGCAGACCCGGGCGCAAAACCAAACAAAAGTAGGGCGAGGTCTCTGACCCGCCGGGCTATCTACGTTCTATGCTATTGGATTTGGGTAGGGCGAACCCTCCTGGTGAGCCGTTCAACAAGCTTACGATCGAGACCGCGGCTCCGCCTTCGCCAAGGCTACGGCGGACAAGTCGGCAGGGACGCCTCGCCCTACCCGCAGACCGCCGGCGGCCATGGTCGAATACCACAGCGACGTTAATAGGACGACCCACTTCAGACCACCTCGCCCACCAGCGTGAACTCTTCGCGGTCGTGATAAAGATGCCGGATGCGCAGGCCCGGCGCGCGGGTCATCAGCACCGAGCCCGGCGCGCGCAGCTCACGCATGAACGCCAGCGGATCCACCCGGCCGAACTTCAGGTTGATCACAAAGCGGCGGCACCAGCGGTGCGTCAGCCAGGGCTCGATGATGTTGCGCAGCACATTGTGCGGCTCCTCGACCAGGTCGCAGAAGAGCCAGTCGTAAGTCACGCCGGCCGGCACCGCGAACTTGAACGCATCCTCCAGCCGGTGCTCGATTAGCGGATGATCGAGGGCGCCGCCCTTGAGCGGGCCGTTGTCGATCGCGATGACCTTCGCGCCGCGCTTCGCCGCGCTGTAGCTCCAGCCGCCAGGTGCGGCGCCGAGATCGACCACGGTTTCGGCGGCCTGCGGTTCGCGGCTGAGCATAATGTAGGCTTCCTCCACCTTCAGATAGGAGCGTGATGGCGCGAGGTCGTCGTCCGCCATCCGGCGCTGGCCGTGGCCCAGCGCGTCGCGCGCCACAAAGGCGCGGCCGAAATCGGTGAAATACACGAACAGTCCCCGCGCCGGTCCGGCGCCCCGCGGCGGCTCAAACACCGCGAGCTTCGCGAGGCGCGCGACTTTCTTCTTCAGCAGTTCGCCAAACGCCGCCTCGACGCTGCTGATGCGCCGGCCGAGCCCGACGATCTCCGATGGCCCCTGCCACACGCACGGCCAGGCCGACTCGATCCGCTCTCCGCGCATGCTCGTGAGAAAAAATTCGGCCACACGCTGGGCGAGGGCATTGACGGCATCACCCTTCACCTCGACGGGATCGACCAGCGTGAGATGCGCGAAGACGAGGTCGGCAGGCCGCACTCCACCCGCCATCACCCAGCCCGGGCCCTGTTCCGTGACCGTGCCGCCCGCCTCCGTCAGCTCGCGCGCGAGGAAGGTTTCAAAGCCGGCCTGACAGAGCTGCAAATTCATCGGGTTCTCCGTGGACACAACGCAACGTAACGGGTGCGTCACGCGCCGTGCAATGCCGCAGGCGGCACCCTAGAACCCGGAGGTTTCACGCGAAGCCGCGAAGGACGCGAAGTCGATCCGGTTTGGAGTTCGATCCCTAAAATTTCAACCTTCGCGCTCTTCGCGACTTCGCGTGAACCAGGATCGAAATGCGTCCGCTCACAGCCGGTGCAGGTGGAATCCGCCGTCCACGTCGAAGACGGCGCCGGTGGAAAAAGGAAACCGGCCCTCCGCGATCGCGCGCACGGCGCGGCCGACGTCCTCGGGCTTGCCCCAGCGGCGGATCGGCGTGATGCCCCGCTCGTCCTGGATGATCAGCTTGTCGTATTTTTCCTTCACGCCGCCGGTCATGTCCGTGGCGATGACCCCGGGGCGGATCTCGTAAACGTTGATCCCGTCGTTCGCGAGGCGATCGGCAAAGAGCTTCGTCATCATCGCGAGGCCCGCCTTCACCATGCAGTAGTCGCCGCGGTTGATGGACGCGGTGTAGACGGAGATGGAGGTGATGTTGACGATGCGCCCGCGGCAGCCCTCGGCGTCCGGCGCCTGCGCGAGCATCCGCTTGGCGACGAGCTGCGTGAGGAAAAACGGTCCCTTGAGATTGATCGCGTAGAGCCGGTCGAAGCTTTCCTCGCCCGCATCGAGCAGGTCGGCCCGCACCGTCGGCGCAACCCCGGCATTGTTCACCAGCAGGTCGATGCGCCCGAATTTCGCGACCGTTTCCGCCACGAGTCGCTCGCGGTCCGCCGCCACGGCGATGTCGCCCTGCACGACAAAGCCGTCGCCGCCCGCCTCCTTGACCAGCGCCAGCGCCTCGGCCGCCGCCTTGGCGTTGCCCGCGTAGTTGATGGCCACGCGGCCGCCGGCGCGGGCGAGCTCAAGGGCGATGCCCCGGCCGATGCCGCGGGACGCGCCGGTGACCAGGGCGGTTTGAGGGGAAGTCATGTCCTCGCCAGCAAAGTCGCGCCGCCCGACGCGGGCAAGCCCGTCGTAGGGCATCCAACCCGCCTTCTTCAACCCGGCAGGATTTAGCCACAGATTACACCGATGAGCACAGATGGTCTCATGTGTGATCCGTGCCCACCAGTCTCGCCAAAGCCGAAAGGCGACGGTAGATCAGTGCAATCTGTGGCCAGCCCTTCCGCGGGATTTGAAGAATCTTTGGTCCGGCAAGAACCAAGGGGCAACTTCGGGGTCAGTCGCGGCCCAACCATCCTCCTATTCATATGAAAATCATCCTTATCTCCACCGCCCTGCTGGGCCTCCTTTCCGCCGGCTGTAACAAGAACGACACTCCTCCCGTGGTGCAAAAGACGGAAAACGCCGTCAGCAACGCCTACGACAAAACCAAGGATGCCGTCGGTAACGCCGCCGAAAAGACGAAGGACGTGGCCATCGACGCGAAAAATGCCGTCGCGGACAAGTTTACCGAGTGGAAGCTCACGCCTTCCGACATCAAGGCCGATCTCCAAAAGGGCGGTCGTGTGGTCCGCGACAAGACCGTCGCCGCTGGCGAGAAGGTCGGCGGAGCCGTCGACAACGCCCGCATCGTCACCGTCATCAACGCGAAGTATGTCGCTGATTCCGATCTCTCGGCTTGGAAGATCAACGTCGATGCCGACAGCGGTGTGGTCACGCTCAACGGGACCGTCAAATCGGAGGATTTCATCGGCAAGGCCATCGTGCTCGCCCTCGATACCGATGGCGTCCACCAGGTCGTCTCGCTGCTGAAGGTTGAAACGAAGTGATCGCCCGCAGGACCGACTGGACGTCTGAACGCCCCGGTTCCATCCTGCCTTCGTGAAAACAGCCTTCATCTTCTTCCTGCTCGGCACCATCGCCGGAGCCTTCGCGCTGAATTATTACAACGAGCGTGAAGCCGGCCGATCCTCGGCGGCCCATCCGGAGCCGCCGGCCTCGCTGAAGGACAAGGCGAAGGACGCCGCCAGCCAGGCCGGGGATGCGATCGCGGGAAAGCTCGAGGACTGGCACCTCACCGGCGATGACATCAAGCGCGACCTCGCCCGCACCGGCGAGATCGTGCGCTCGAAGGCGGCCGTCGCCGGTGAGAAGATCACCGACGCCCGCATCGTCACCGTCATCAAATCCAAATACGTGCTCGATCGCGGCCTGTCCGCCATCGACATCAACGTCGATTGCAAGGACGGCGATGTGACCCTCCATGGCCACGTCGCTACCCCCGATCTGATCGGCCGCGCCGCCGCCCTCGCCCTCGACACCGACGGCGTGCACAACGTCGTGTCCAAACTGACAGTCGCAGCGAAGTGATCGGAGGCCGGCACAGGCCTTTGTGCTTTTATTTGTAGGGCCGGACTTTGGTCCGTGCCTCGGGCGGGTGTTCATGAATGTTTATGACGGAGTGCGGAGAGGCATCGACCAAGGTCGAGCCCTACCAGGATACAAAAGGATCGTGCAGAGGAACGGCATGCGCTTTTCGTCTTTTAACTCCGCCGCACCCGCGGCACGTTGCTCGTGATGCGTGTTCTGCTCGCCTTCGACAAATTCAAGGACTCCCTCAGCGCGCAGCAGGCGTGTGACCTCGCGGCCCGCGCCCTCCGGGGCCGCCATCCCGATTGGTCACTGGATCTGTGCCCGCTCGCCGACGGCGGCGAGGGCTTCGCCGAGATCCTGACCGCCGCCACCGGTGGAAAGATGTCCCGCCTGCCCGTCACCGGCCCCCGCGGAAATTCCCATGAGGCGTCCTTTGGCCTCGTCTCCCTCGACCACATCCCCCCCGCCGCCCGCCAACTCCTCGCCCTCGATTCTCCGCCCCTCGCCGGCCACGCCGGCGTAGCGCGCGTTGCTGTCATCGAAATGGCCTCGGCCAGCGGCCTCGCCCTGTTGTCCCAGGAAATGCGCGACCCGTGGCAGACGACCACGCACGGCACCGGTCAGCTCATCCGAGCCGCCGCGGACGCCGGTGCGGTCGGCGTGCTGCTCGGCGTGGGCGGCAGCGCCACCAATGACCTCGGGTTCGGCGCACTCGATGCGCTCGGGCTGGAATTTCTCACCGCCTCCCGGGAAAAAATCCGCCTCCCCTTTCCCGCCCGCTGGACTGCCATCAACCGGATCGAAGGCGCCGTGCCGGCCGGACTTCCGCCCATCCGCATTGCCTGCGATGTCACCAATCCCCTCCTCGGCTCACAGGGCGCCGCCGCGATCTATGGTCCGCAAAAGGGCCTGCGCACATCCGACCTATCGCGCCTCGAACATGAGAGCGCGCGCGTCGGGCTCATGCTGTGCGCCCACTGCCGGCAGTCCGACAAGCTCATGGATGTGCCCGGCGCCGGCGCCGCGGGCGGCCTGCCCTTCGGCCTGATGACGGCGGCCCAAGCCCGGCTGCTTCCGGGCTTTGATCTGGTTTCGGCTTGGCTCGATCTGGAGGCCCGGATCTCCGCGGCCGATCTCGTCATCACCGGCGAAGGCCGCTTCGACGCCAGCTCACTCAGCGGCAAAGGCCCCGGCGCCGTCGCCGCCCGCGCCCTCGCCCTCGGCAAAACCGTGCAGGTCTTCGCCGGTGCCGTCACCGCCGCCCCGCAACCCGGCCTCGCCCTCCACGCCATCACACCCGCCGGCATCCCGCTCGCGCAGGCGCTGCGCGACGCCGCACGCAACCTCGAGAGCGCAGTTGGCAATTTGTAGTTGGGATTTGGGAGTTTGTAGTTGCACATACAAAACTCGGAAACAGCGCCAAAGCTCAGCTTCAAATTTCCGGCGACCAAATCCCAACTACAAACTACCAACTACGGATTGCCGCTCCCATGCCCCTGTCCTCCCGCCTTTTCCCGCGCAGCCTGTCCTTGCTCGTCACGCTGTGCGGCCTCCTCGGCTGCAGTGCCAGCGCGCCGGCCACGCGCCCGAGTGTGCAGGCCACGCTTCCCACCATCACGGTGCCGCCGCCGGCCGTGGCGCCCGAGCCCTTTCCGGTCATGCTCGGGATCGACGTGCTCGAGGCCCAGGGCTTCGCCGCGATCAAGGGCAAGCGCATCGGCCTCCTCACTCATCCTGCCGGCGTGAACCGCCACGGCGTGAGCACGATTGAAATCCTGCGCCACGCGCCCGGCGTGACCCTCGTGGCGCTCTTCGCCGTGGAGCACGGCATCAACGGCGAATTTCCCGCGAGCCAGAATTACAACGACTACGTGGACAAGCGCACCGGACTGAAGGTGTTCTCGCTTTACGACGGCAAAACCGGTCGTCCCACCAAGGCGCAGCTCAAGGGCATCGATACCCTCGTGGTCGACCTGCAGGACATCGGTTCGCGTTCCTACACTTTCGCCGTCCGGATGAAATACGCCATCGAGGGCTGCTTTGAAAACGGCGTCGAGGTGATCGTTCTCGACCGCCCCAACCCCCTCGGCGGCCTCAAGGTCTCCGGCCCCTTGCTCGACGCCAAGTACATGAGTGGCGTCGGCCAGTTCCGCGTGCCCTACGTCCACGGCCTGACCATCGGCGAACTCGCCCGCATGGTGAAGGACGAGCTGCCGCCGGGCGGCTTGGCGATTTCCCCGGCCGCCCGCGCCGGCAGCAAACTCACGGTCATCCCCATGCGCGGCTGGAAACGCGCCATGCGCTGGCCGGAAACGGGCCTCACGTTTGTCGCCACCTCCCAGCTCGTGCAGACCTACGAGGCCACGGTCGGCTATGCGATGGTGGGGCTGGGCAGCAGTTGGAACACCTTCGTGAACCCGGGATTTTCCCACGGCATCGGCAAGGAGTATCCGTTCCGCGGCCTGGGCTACAACGGCCGGACCGCAGAGATGCTCCTGCAGGATTTGACGGCGCTCAAAATTCCGGGCGTGGCGTTCCGCAAGGTTTCCGCGCCGAACAAGGCCGGGCAGCCCACGCCAGGAGTCTACGTGGACATCACCGACTGGAATGCGTGGGACCCGACCGAGTTGAGTTTCGAGCTGTTGCGCCTGAACTGCCGCCTGCGCGGCATGAACCCGTTCGCGAAGCTGAGTGTCGAGAATGCCCGCACCTTCAACATCCACGTCGGCTCCGAAGCCTGGTGGACGGCACTCAAGCGCGACGGCGCCAAAGTAGACGTCGAAGCCTTCCTCAAGGAATGGCGCGCCCAGAACCAGATCTACCAGCAGCAGACCCGGAAATTCTGGCTGTACGATTGAGAGGTCAGGGAGATATTTAAGGGCCAGGGCAATTCTGTGAAAGATTGGGTCGGCCGGTGCCGTTTCAAGGGGTGCGATCCCATGTCCAAGCCCAACCTGCTTCCGGTCGAAGAAGTCCAGCGCCGCATCCATTTCGTCCGCGGTCAGCGCGTGATGCTCGATGCCGACCTCGCAAGGTTCTACAGCGTTACCACCTTCAACCTCAACAAGGCGGTCAGCCGGAATCTTGAGCGCTTCCCCGGGGATTTTGCCTTTTACCTCACGCGGGACGAGAGCCGGAACTTGATATTCCAATTTGGAATATCAAGTCCGGAAGTCGCTGATGCCGAAGTAGCATCCACGACCAAGCGAGCCTACGGCGGCACGCGCAAGCTGCCACGCGTTTTTACTGAACAGGGGGTCGCCATGCTGGCCAGCGTCCTGCGCAGCCCGCGGGCTGCCGCCGTCTCCGTCGCCATCGTCCGGGCCTTTGTGCAATTGCGGGCACTGCTGTCCACCCATCGCGATCTCGCGGCCAAATTCACCGAGCTCGAGCGCAAGCTGGAAGGCCACGATACCGCGATTGCCAATCTGTTCGAAGCGATCCGGCAGCTCCTGGCTCCGATCGAACCCACGCACGACCGGAAGATCGGTTTCCATCGCGATAACCGTTGACCGCGCCGGGCTATTGGCGGGATCCGACATGATTTTCCCTTGCCGCAACACCGTCGCGCAGAGAAAACCACCGCCCGTCCCCGCCGGCTCCCCTGTCAGCCTTTCAGCCCGTCTACCGACCTCTCTCACCCTGCCTGCCCTCCGTAGCCTTGGCGAAGGAGGGTCCCCTGTCCCACCGAACATGCCCCGCCCCGTCACCCTCTTCACCGGCCAGTGGGCCGATCTGCCGCTCGAAAAACTGGCTCCGCTCGCCCGCAAGATGGGCTATGATGGCCTCGAGCTCGCCTGCTGGGGCGACCACTTCGATGTCGACCAGGCCGTCGCCTCCAAGAAATACGTCCATGACAAATGGGCCTTGCTCAAGGCCCACGGTCTTTCCTGCTACGCCATCTCGAGCCATCTCGTCGGCCAGGGCATCTGCGATCTGATCGACGAGCGGCACAAGTCCATCCTGCCGCCGGATGTCTGGGGCGATGGGAATCCCGAGGGCGTGCGCAAGCGCGCCGCCAAGAAGATGATCACCACGGCCCGCGCGGCGCGGGCCTTCTTCGACACCAAGCCGGGCCGCAAGGGCGGCGATGATTTTCCCGCCGTCGTCAACGGCTTCACCGGCTCGTCCATCTGGCACTCGATCTATGCGTTCCCGCCGACCTCGCAGGAATACTGGGAGGCGGGTTTCCAGGATTTCGGCAAGCGTTTCGGCCCGATCCTCGAGGCCTTCGACAAGGCGAACGTTAACTTCGCCCTTGAAGTGCACCCGACGGAAATCGCCTTCGACCTCGCCAGCGCCCAGCGCGCCATCGCCGCCGTGAAGGGCCACCGGCGCTTCGGCTTCAACTACGATCCGTCGCACCTCGGCTACCAGGGCGTGGACTATGTGAAGTTCATCCGCGACCTCGGCAGCCGGATCTACCACGTGCACATGAAGGACGTGTGGTGGGGCCATGGCGACGGCGCGGCCGGCGTCTTTGGCGGGCACACGAATTTCGGCGATCCGCGGCGCTGCTGGGATTTCCGCTCGCTCGGACATGGCGACATCAAGTTCGAGGACATCATCGTCGCCCTCAACGACGTCCGCTACCGCGGCCCACTCTCTGTCGAGTGGGAGGACATCCGCATGGACCGCGTGCACGGCGCAACCGAGGCCGCCGCGTTTGTGCGCAAGGTCGACTTCCCCCCGAGCGCCCTCGCCTTCGACGCGGCCTTCGACAAGAAAAACCGATAAAATCCGATTTGCCACAAAGGCACAGAGGTCACGAAGCCCTGATCAATCCTCTTCGCTTCGTGCGCTCCGTGCCTTCGTGGCAAAAAAATCTCCCATGAATCGCAAACTTCGTTTCGGCATGATCGGCGGCGGGCGCGGCGCCTTCATCGGCGCGGTCCATCGCCTCGCCGCCAGCATGGACGGGCAGGCCGAGCTCGTCGCCGGCGCGTTCTCCTCCGACGCCGCTCGCTCGAAGGCCTCCGGCGCCGACCTCTTCCTGGATCCGGCCCGGGTTTATGGCAGCTACCGCGAGATGGCAAAGGCCGAGGCGAAGATGCCCGCCAGCCGCCGGCTCGACTTCGTTGTCATCGTCACGCCCAACCACCAGCACTTCCCGCCGGCAAAGCTGTTTCTCGAAAGCGGCTTCAACGTGGTCTGCGACAAGCCGGCGACCTTTAACCTCGCCGAGGCGAAGCAACTCCGCGCCGTCGTACGAAAGGCCGGGAAAATTTTCGTCCTTACCCACAACTACACGGGCAACGCCATGGTGAAGCAGGCGCGCGACCTGGTTCGCAGCGGCGCGCTCGGCCCCATCCGCAAGGTCGTGGCGGAATATCCGCAGGGTTGGCTCAGCACGTTCCTGGAAAAGACCGGCCAGAAGCAGGCCGGCTGGCGCACCGATCCGAAGCGCAGCGGCGCCGCCGGCTGCATCGGTGACATCGGCACGCACGCGGAGAACCTCGCGCGCTACATCACCGGCCTGCACATCGACTCGCTCTGCGCCGACCTGACAACGTTTGTGAAGGGCCGGAAGCTCGATGACGACGGCAACATCCTCGTCCGCTTCAAGGGCGGAGCGAAGGGCGTGATCCATTGCTCACAGATCAGCGTGGGAGATGAAAACGCCCTGAACATCCGGGTCTACGGCACAAAGGCCGCGATCGAGTGGCACCAGGAGCATCCGAACGAGCTCATCGTGAAGTTTCCCAACCAGCCCCGTCAGATCTGGCGCCGCGGCAATGGCTATGTTGGACCAAACGCCGCGCGCTTCACGCGAATCCCGGCCGGACATCCCGAGGCCTACCTTGAGGCCTTTGGCAATATCTACCGCGGGGCCTTCGCCGCCATCGCCGCCGAAGTCGCCGGCAAAAAGGGGCCGAAGCAGCCCGATTTCCCCACGATCAACGACGGCGTCGAGGGCATGGCCTTCATCGAGACCGTCGTGAAGTCATCCAAGCTCGGCGCGAAATGGGTGAAATTTCCCAAGGTGTAGGCAACATCGATTCGAAACGATACAGCCGAGCCACGGAAGCTCACGCGAAGCCGCGAAGTCCGCGAAGGAGGATTCTGGCGCGTGATGGGCGAAATCCTTCGCGAGCTTCGCGGCTTCGCGTGATGCGGATTGAATCCGAGACCGGATCCCAGGTTTTCGCACAGTTTGCGCGAGCCTGGGTTGGGATGATTATTTTCCGCCCTGATTCTTCGCCACCCACGCCTCGTATTCGGCGCGGGGCATGAAGCGGAGCGAGGCGCTGTTGATGCAATAGCGCAGGCCGGTCGGCCCCGGGCCGTCGGGAAACACGTGCCCGAGATGGCCGCCGTCCACGCTGCTGTGCACCTCGACGCGGCGCATGCCGTGGCTGGTGTCCACGGTCTCCCCGACGAAAGCTGGCTCGATTGGCTTCGTGAAGCTCGGCCAGCCGGTGCCGCTGTCGAACTTGTCCCGGCTGTCAAACAGCGGGGTGTCGCTGCCCACCGAGAAAAACACGCCGTCGGCATGGCTGTTCCAGTATTCATTCTGGAACGGCGGCTCGGTGCCCTGCTGCCGGGCCACACGGTACTGCATCGGCGTGAGGAGTTTTCTCCATTCGGCGTCCGAGCGCTGCACCGGGGTCTTGCTCAGGTCGATCACGACGTTGGACGGCAGGCCGCAGGCGGATTTCCCGTCGGGCGGGCAGGCCGGGGCGGCCTTGGCGGTGGTGGTGTTTTTCATGGTGGCAAAGAGGGCGGCCGTGACGGCCAGCGCGGAAAACGGAATCAACAGACGCAATTTCATTCCCGGATGAGAGCAAGCATCCCGGTATTTATTCCCAGCACAGTCGGAGGACAGTTGGCAGTAGACAGGTGACCTGAGACAGAGGACAGAGGACGGAATAGAGCGTTCGGAGTTTAGAAAAGGGCAGATACTAGCTATACACGTCCCTCTCTGGCCTCTGGCCTCTGGCCTCTGGCCTCTGGCCTCTGGCCTCTGGCCTCTGGCCTCTGGCCTCTGGCCTCTGGCCTCTGGCCTCTGGCCTCCTACTCCGCACGCAGCCGAGTCGTGCCATCGCTGAATTCGGCAATGAGCTTCTGGCCTGCGCGCACGCCGGCGCGGCGCGACACGGGCCGGTTTTTTTCGTCGCGGATGATCGTGAAGCCGCGGTTCAGCACCGACGCGGGGCTGACCGACTGCAGGCGTTTCCAGAGCGCCAGCAGACGCTGCGACTCCTGCTGCACCCGGGTCTCAGGCGAACGGTGGACGAACTGCATCTGCGTTTCCGCGAGTTGCCGGCGGCGGAATTGCACCGACGCGCGCAACGCGGCACCCAGACGGTTGGAGAGATCGTCGAGCCGGAGCTGCCCCTGCTCCACCTGCGCCGCCGGCGTGAGCAGTCGCAGCCGCGAGCGGGCGTGGTCGAGCCGCTCCCGCGCCCCGTTCACCGCGCCCTCGATGACCGCCGCCATGGTCGTACGCGCCTGCGCGGCCCGTTCCAGGGCGGCCACGAAATGGCTGGTGATGAGCTCCGCCGCCGCGCTCGGCGTCTCGGCCCGTGCATCGGCGGCAAAGTCGCAGAGCGTGAAATCAATCTCGTGCCCCACCGCGGAGATCACCGGCACGGTGCACGCGGCCACCGCGCGCACCAGCGCCTCCTCATTGAACGCCCACAGATCCTCCAAGCTGCCGCCGCCACGGCCGATCACGAGCAGGTCGAAAATGCCCAGCTCCTGCGCCACCTGCAGCATTCCGGCCATTTCCACCGCGGCGCCCTCACCCTGCACTTTGGCCGGCAGCACCACGACCCGGCCCCGCCAGCCGCGACGCATCAAGATGCGCAGGAAATCCTGCACAGCCGCCCCGGTGGGCGAGGTGACAAAGCCAATCGTGGAGGGTAGCGCGGGAATCGGCCGTTTTCTTTCGGCGGCAAACAATCCTTCCTCCGCCAGCCGGCGCTTCAGCGCCTCGAACTCGCGCTGGAGCTTTCCCACGCCGTCCTCGACCACAGCCCGCACGATGAGCTGATACTGCCCGCGCTGCTCGTAGACGCTGAGCTCGCCGTACACCAGGATCTGGAGCCCGTCGCGCAACGCCAAGGTCTGCCGCGCCGCATCGCCGCGGAACAGCACGGCGCTGAGCTGCGCCCCGGCGTCCTTCACAGAAAAATAAACATGCCCGCTCGCCTGCGCGCGCAGGTTCGACACTTCGCCGCGCACCCAGCCCGGGCGGATGCCGCCCTCAAGCAGGCTTTTTACGCGACGCGTGAACTCGGTGACCGACTCCACCTGATCGGAGGCCTCGGCAAAGAGCGTCTCCTCGGTGGTCTTCACGCCGCGGCCCTTTTCCGTCCGTAATGTTTCCGCAGCAGGTGGGTCCCGGCCACCAACGCCACGATTAAACCGCCCGCCATCAAGATCATCTTGCCCTTGCCGTGCACCAGCGCGTCGCCAAACAGCACAAAGGCCCCATTTTGCGGCAGGCAGAAAAGCAGTGACAGCGCGAAGCACTTGCCAAACGGCACCTCGCCCAAGCCCAACAGATAGTTCTGCACGCAAAAGGGGATGCCGGGCGTAAGCCGGAGGATGACAATCAGGTCGGTGGTGTCGCCCGCCTCCACCTTCGGCAGTTCATAGCCCAGGCGGACGATCAGTTTCTCAAGGAGTGGGCGCAGGGCGCGGCGGGCCAAAAAATAGGTCAGGATGAAGTTCACCATGAGCGCAAGCGACGTGAACAGGACCACGTTGCCCATGCCCAGCCGTTCACCAAACGCCGGCCCGGCCGGCAGGATCAGCGTCAGCGTCGGAACGCCGAAGGCTGGCAACACCGCGATGGCGGTGAAAAATGCCACCGGGCCGGCATCACGAATGACGGTGACGACCTGGTCGATCAGCGACCCGACCCGGGTCACAAGACCGCGCAAATCGCCGCCGCTCAGCACCAGCGCCACGACCACCAGCCCAACCACCGCCATCACGGCCAATTTGAACAGCGGGAGCTTTTTCTTCTGAGCCGGTATCTCGGGCGTGGGCATGGCGGAGCCTGCGCCGCCGCGCGCAACACCGTCAAGAACTCGCGAATTTTTCTCCGCCGAGTTGAGAACCAGCGCCCCAAGCTTGCCCCCGTCATCGCAAACGGTTGGTCTGCCAGCGCTCATGACCGTCCTGCGTCCCTGGCTGCTCGTCCTGCTCGCCGCGCTGGCCTACGGGCTGGCGCATCTGAGCTGGTATGGCAGCACGCCCCTCGGCCAGGTACCGGTGCTGGATGAACGGGAAAACCTCGAGCTGGCCGGACAGATCGCGGACGGCTCACTGCCGCACGAGCCGCTCTACCGGGCGATGGGCTATCCCCTGCTGTTGGCCGGCCTGCGGCTGGTTGGCGTCTCCGCGGAGTCGCTGCCGCTGGTGGCGTTACTTCTGGGCGTCGTGTTGCACGCCCTCAGTGCCGTGCTCGCCGGCCAACTCGCCCGGCGCTGGTTCGGCGACGGCCGGGCCGGTCTGCTCGCGGGGGCACTCGTTGCCTTCAATCCGGTGCTCGTGCATTACGCGACGCAACGCCTCGATGCCACGCTCGGCCTGGTGCTCTTTCTCGCCGGCCTCGCCAGCCTGGGACTGGATCAGTCTCCATCGCGTCCCTGGCCCGAGATCGCCGCCAGCATCTGCTGGGCCCTCGCGGCCCTGACCCGCCCGCAGTTTCTCGTGGTCTGGCTCATCCTGCCCGCGATCTGCCTCTGGCGCCAGCGCACGCGCGCCGGCCTGATCGCCGCGCTCGGCGCCATCGTGGCGGGCGGGACATTTTTTGCCGCGCAAGGGCGATGGCAGCAAAGCCTGAGCGGCGAGTTTCGCCTCCTGCCCTGGCAGGGCGCCTACAACCTGTGGGGCGCCAACCAGCCCGGGACCCACGGGCGTTATTATTTCCAGACGCTGGATCTCTCGCATCCCGGAGAGAGCGACAACCCCGCCAAGCTCGAGTCCATCACGCTTTACCGGAAGGATACGGGACGCACGGAGGCGGGCATCGATGAAATGAATTCGTACTGGCGCCAGCGGTTCGTGACCCAGATCACGCAGCACCCGGTGGCCTGGCTCGGATTGCTGGCCCGGAAAACCTACGCGCTGCTGAATGACTGGGAACAGTACAACAACAAGACCTACGCCTTTCACAAAGCGCGGTCGCCGTGGCTGCGCTGGAATCCGCTGGGTTGGGGGCTGCTGCTGGTGCTCGGTGTTGCTGGCGCCTGGCGGTTGCACGCCCAGACACCGTTTCTCACCCGGTCTGTGGGGTTGATCGCCCTGACCTATGCCGCAGGCGTCGTTTTGTTTTATGTGAGTGCCCGATTCCGCCTGCCGCTGGCCGCGCTGCTGTGCATCTCCGCCGGCGGGGCGCTGGCGCGACCGGAGTTCTGGCGCGACCTGGTACCGGGGCACCCACTCTGGCTCGCCGGCTCGATGCTCGCCGCCGGGCTCGTCGCCTTTTCATTTTTTGACGGCGTGCGGGACGCCCGGCCGTTCGTGCAGGATCATCTGCTCGTGGCGCGCGCCGCCCAGACGGTGGGCGAGGACACCGAGGTCTGGGAGCACGCCCGGGCCGCACTGGTGCTGGATCCCCGCCGGCGCGACGCCGATGAATTTGTCGTCACCAGCGGTTTAAACCGGCAGCTGACCAGCGAACTGTCCAAGGCGGAGCTGACCGTCTGGCACGAAAGCGCCCGGCGCCTGCTGACCGACGGCGGCACGGCCGGCCCCGTGGCCCGCGTGATTGCCGCGACAGTGGAACGCGATGCCGCGACGCTCCGAACGCTGAGCCATGACAACGGCATCACGGCCTTTGACGCCCTGGGCGGGCTCGCGCTGATGCATGCGATCAACGACGAGGAAGCCGCCCGCCTGCGCGCCGCGCCGTGGACCGCCGGCTCGACGCTCTTCCTGCTGGCGCGGCAGGCGATCGCCCCGGCGGATTTTTCCGCGTGGGCCCGCACGCACCAGTCACCGGCTTGGGACCGGGCCCTGGCCATTGTGCGCCGGCGCCTGTTTCCTGACAGCACGCCATGAAGACGCTCCCGTCTCCCAGTCACCACGGCCGCTGCTGCTTCCTCGGTTGGGTGCTGTGCTCGGCGCTCTACCTGTGGATCGCGAACGGGGTGGTCGTCCGCGATTGGGACCGGGCGAATGCGTGGCATCACTATCAGTACCTGGTCGATGGATTCCTCAGCGGACACACCCATCTGTCGATCGCACCGGCGAAGGAGCTCCTGGCCCTGCCCGATCCCCGGGATCCGGCGCAAAACCTCCGTTACCGGCTGTGGGATGCGAGCCTCTACGAGGGAAAATATTATCTCTACTACGGGCCCTCGCCGGCCCTCCTGCTGATGCTGCCGTGGAAGGTGATCACGGGATTCGCCCTGCCCCAGCGCCTCGCGACCGGGCTTTTTGCCTGCGCGGGACTCGGGGCCATGGCACTCCTGCTGAGTGGGATCCGGCGGCGATATTTTCCCGCCGCCACCCCGCGACAGCTGGCGCTCGCCGTTCTGCTCGCGGGCCAGGTTTCATGGCTGCCGGTCATTTTGCGGCGCCCCGCATTCTGGGAACTGCCAATCGTCACCGCCGCCGCGCTGCTGACCTGGAGCCTTTTTTTCCTCTGGCGGTATCACGCCGGCAACCGCCGCGCCCGGTGGGCGGTGGCGGCGGGCGTGGCCCTGGCCTGCGCCGTGGGCGCGCGGCCCACGTATGTGTTCACCGCCGGGCTGGTTACGCTGCTGTTTGCGCTGCCGCCGGACCGCGGCTGGTCGCCGGCCGGTTGGCTGCGCCGCCTGCTGCCGGTGACAATTCCCCTGGCGGCCGGGATCGCCGGCCTGCTGATTTACAATGAGGCCCGCTTCGGCCACTTCCTCGAATTCGGCCAGCGCTTTTCCCTCTGGGGCATCGACGAGCGCGAGGTCCACCACTTCAGCCTGTCGTACCTGCCCTTCAATACCTGGATTTATTTTTTCTCCCTGCCGGAGGTCAGCCCGTATTTTCCCTTTTTGCGCACGGTCTGGCCAGGGGATCTTCCCGCCGGCTATGTGGCCACGGAGGAAATGCCCGGCCTGCTGTTCGCCCTTCCCGTCCACCTGCTGGGCGCGGCTGCCCTGTATCATGCCTGGCAGCACCGGAGCGAGGCCGCGGGACAGGCGCTGCGGTTGACGCTGGCGGGCGCGGCCGGGGCGAGCCTGCTAGCTGCCGGACTCCTCTTCTGTTTTGCCGGGGCCTGCTCCCGTTACATCGCGGAGCTCGTGGCCGGGTGGTCCCTCGTCACTGGCGTCGGTTTTCTCGCGCTGTTTTCCGCCGGGAGCACCGGGTCGGGCTGGATCCGCCCGCTAGCTGGAGTCGCGGCCGCCTGGTCCGTGTTGTGCGTGTGGCTGGCCTCACTTGAATTCCGTGGTTTTGCTCGCGTCACCCAGCCGGCCTTCTACCAGGCCATCGCGGAAACCCTGAATTACCCGAGCCATTGGGCCGCCCAAAAATCCGGGCAGGTCTACGGCCCGGTGGAACTCGAGGTCCATCTGGTCGGGGGGCGCGCCACCGGCTCCACCATGCTGCTGGCCAGCGGCCGCGAGGGCATGATGAACCAGCTTCTGATCGACCGCATCGCCCCCGACCGGGTCCGGCTGAAATTGGTGGAAAATGACCTGACCATGGTCGAGACCCCGGAGTTTCAGGTCAGCGGCCCGCTGCTCCGCATCGTCTGCCATGCCCCCTGGCTCTATCCGCCCGTCGCGCATCCGTATTGGCGGACCTACGCCGACGCCGACGAGCGCCGGCAGCGCCAGACCATGTTTGCCATCGAGGTGAACGGCATGTTGTACGCGCGGCTGTCGCCGTGGTTTTTTGACTCCACCGCCTTCGACCCGTTCGTGCACCACGCGTCGTCCCAGCGCGCCGCGGAGGCGTGGGTGGAAAAGATGGACCGCCTGCCCACGGCCCCGCTGCCGCGCTGGCACCCGCCTCAAGAAAACCCTTCCCCTGTCCCGGGCACGCCCTAGCAGTCCATTGCCGGGCAATACTGGCCTGACCGCCTGTTCCCCGCCTTGCCCGGCACTCAGTCACCAGCCCGGGTGCTTCACGGACCATACATGCCAAATAACCCGTGGCCGCCGGCCCGGCAGTCAGAACAATTGTTTTACTCGCAATCCAACCCGCCCAAAGGATCATTACTTCCCCATTTGCCCATCCAGATGAATTTCCCGGACCGGCAGGACCCGCCCCTCTTTCGCTCCCTCGGTAATGAGGTGAAAATTTGGCCAAAGGCGAAGATCGTGAATGGCGCGAACATCAGTATCGGCCATCGTGTGATCATCGATGATTTTGTGCTTATCATCGGCGGCGAAGATACCCGCATCGGCAATTTCGTCCACATCGCTTCTTTCACATCTATCACCGGAGGAGGCCGCCTCGTCATCGGGAATTTTGCCGGCATTTCCAGCGGTGTGCGCATTTATACCGGGAACGAGCAATACAGTGGAGAATGCATGACCAATCCCACGGTACCGCCCCCTTTCCGGATTCCGATCCGGGGCGAGGTAACCATCGGCCGACATGTCATCATTGGGGCCAACAGCGTGATCCTGCCGGGGGTCACGATCGGGGAAGGCGCCGTCGTGGGAGCCTGCAGCCTAGTAACAAAGGACTGCCAGCCTTGGTCGGTGAATTTTGGCGCTCCGGCCCGCCGGATCAAGGCGCGACCCTCGGCCCAGATCCTACGGCTCGAACAGGAATTGCTGAAAAAATTCTCTGCCGCTGACGGCTCCTTCGTCTCCCTTCCCGATGCCCCGCAAAAGTAAGCCGGCTGATTTGGCGATTTTCGGTACGCCACCCGAGTTCCCGACCCCGGTGCACGTGGGGAGGCCGAACCTGCCTGATCGCGAGCGTTTCCTGCAGGCAGTCGGTGCCATCCTCGACCGCAATATCCTAACCAACGACGGACCCGAAGTGCGGACCCTTGAGGAACGTTTCTGCGACCTGACCGGTGCCGGCCATGCCGTGGCCGTTTCCAACGCCACCATCGGTCTCCAACTCGTGGCCCGGGCGCTCGGGCTGAAGGGCCGCATCCTGATGCCCGCCTTCACGTTCGTGGCCACCGCCCATGCCTTCAAATGGCTCGGACTCGAGCCGGTCTTCTGCGACGTATGCGCGGACACCCACAACCTTGATCCCGCACAGGTGGAGCGGCACCTTAAGGGCGGGGTGGCCGCCGTGATCGGCGTACATGTCTGGGGCCGGCTATGCGCACCCATCGAGCTTGAGAACCTCTGCCGCAAGCACGGTGTGCCCCTGCTGTTTGACGCCGCTCATGCCCTCGGTTGCGAAGGCTTCGGCCGGCGCGCCGGTGCCTTTGGCACCGCGGAGGTGTTCAGCCTGCATGCCACCAAAATCTGCCATTCCTTCGAGGGCGGGATGATTACCACGGGGGACTCAGCCCTTGCCTCCAGCCTCAGGCAGATGCGCAATTTCGGATTTTCCGGTTATGACCGCGTAGAGGGACTTGGCATCAACGCCAAGCTTCCGGAGGTATCGGCAGCCATGGGCATTCTTTCCCTTGGATCCATTGAGCAATTCCGGGGCGTGAATCAAAGGAACGGCGAGCTTTACCGACGCAAGCTCGGCTCCCTGCCAAACCTGCGGTTTGCCGACCCGGCCGCAGGCGAGCATTCCAATCACCATTACGTCGTGGCCGAGTTTCTTTCCCCCTGGCCCGCCGCCACCCGCGATGCCGTCTACCAGGCCCTTCACGCCGAGGGCGTGCTGGCGCGCCGGTACTTTCATCCCGGCTGCCACCGGATGGAACCCTATGCGAGCGAGCTCGCGGCCGCAGGCCTGCGCCTGCCGCAGACAGAAGCGCTCTGCCAGAGAGTGCTTTGCTTCCCCAACGGGAGTGCAGTGGATCCTGGTATCATTGAACGCATTTGTGACCTGACCGCCTTGATCCTAGCGGAGTTGCCCACGGTGCAGGAGCGGCTCGCGCGGCCTTGATGCGCCCCCGGACCCTAAGAGTGACCCGGTATAGCCTTGATGTCGTCCCGCGACACGCGATGCCGGACCACATAGGCCGGGCGCGCCAGCACGCTGCGGTGACAGCGGACAACAAACTCGCCCACGACGCAAAGCAGCCCGACAACAACCAGCGCAGCCGCCACCACTGCATTCAGGATCAGGCCGTTGGAAACCGGGCCGAGCAGAGACCAATGCAGCAACGGATCCAGCGCCACGCGCATCACCAGCAGGAAGGCGACCACCAGTGAACCCAGGCAGGTGAACTGAAAGACCGGCTCGGACAGAATGACCACATTGTCCGCATTGTACCGCCACAGTTTGCCGAAGGTCCACCCCGACTTCCCCTGACGGCGCGTACTGTGACGCACGGGCACCTCTGCCACCCGGCCCGCCCGGGAGACGAGCAGCGGGATGCTCAGGACCTTTTCCGGCCCGAGTCTGAAGGCCGCAATGAGGCGGTAGTTGACCAACCGGAATGTGCACCCGAAGTCACGCAGGTGGATTCCCGAGAGCCGCCGCATCACCCAATTGGCCAGCCATGACGGCAGTCTTCGCGCGAGCGGATCCCGGCGATGCAGCCGGTAGCCGTTCACAACATCGGCGCCTGCCTTCGCGGCCGTGACCAGCCCGCCGATGTCGTCCGGTATCAGCTGAAAGTCGCTGTCCATCATCAGCACATACGCACCCTTCACCTCGTCCAGGCCCGAGGTGATGGCCGCCGCCTGCCCGGCATTTCGCATGAGATCCAGCCCCACCCGCACCCGTGGCTGACGACTGACCAGACCCTCAATCACCCCAAACGTGCGGTCGGTCGACCCATCGTTCACGAGGATGATTTCAAAATCCACGCCGGTCTGCTCCAATGCCTGCACCAGCGATCCAATAAAATCCTCGATAGTATTTTCCTCGTTCAGGCAGGTGATGACCGCCGAAATATATGGCTGGGGCATGGGACGGGTGAGGCCGGACGCGAACGTCAATGGATGACGGCTCAGTAACTTCAATCCGCGCGGCATGTTCAACGAGAATTCGAGGCCGGTTGACCGCTCACCCGTGTCCGCTCGCCGGGCAAGAGCAGTCAAGACCACAGCCCAGTTTACTTTGACGCGCCGGATGTTCCCCGTGAAGGTCGCTTTCCTGCCGCATTCCCTTGCCGGCAGACGACGGCATGCACACCAAGAGGATTTTTCAGCTGGAGCTCGCAGGATTTGTCCTGGTGCTCCTGAGCTACGGCCTGATTCGCCAACGGCTGGGCATAGACCTGACCGACGAGGGAGCCTACCTCGCGTGGCCGCTGCGGGTCGCCTTGGGCGAGGCGCCATTTTCCTCCGAGCTGCTCACCTTGATCCGGCCCATTGAGGTTTATCTCTCGATCCTTTTCAAGGTCCACCCCGGACTGACGCTCTATGAGTTCCGAATGCTCGGGTGGCTCATCCATCTCCTTTCGTTCACCCTGTTTTCTTGCTGCCTTTTCCGGCTGAGTGACGCGCCACTGCTTAGCCTGCTGATCGCCTGCGTGCCAGTGTTTGCCTGCCAGATATTTGGCCTGGTCGCACCTTCGTACAACACGTTGTCGGGCGATTTCCTGCTGGCCGCACTGAGCCTTTGGGCAATCGCCGGGATGGATCCGCAGCGGCGGCGGCTCGTGGGCTTCGCGAGCGGAGCAGCATTCTTTCTGGCCACGCTGGCCCATCCCGGTCTGGGCCTCGTGACTGCAATCCTGTTGGGCCACGAGGTTCTACGCGGCTCGTTGTGGCAAAACCTGCGCCGCCGCGACCTCACCACCACCAATCTCGGGGCAGTCGTCTTCCTGGGCTGCTGGCTCCTGTTTCTGGGCTATTTCTGGGGCAGTGGGGCATTGGCAGCCTGGCACGCGCGGATGGGGTTCAGCCGCTCGGTCGTAACTTTCGGGCAATCCTTCCTGCAGTTTCTCTTCCAGTTGCTGACCTACCCTTTTAACCACAGCGAGACAGCGTTCGACTGCGGTTCAATCGCATTGCTGGCCGCCGGGTTGACCTGCCTGCTGACCCGTTTCGGGACTGAACGGATCGCAGGCGCGAGCAGGATCCTGCTGGGTTTGATCTTGGTCTCGACGCTGGCCTATACGCTGAGGGTTGAAAGCGCGTACCTGCCAATCGCCTTTGCCATGGCCTCTCTGGTCATTGCCGCGATGCCTTTCATCTCCCCTCTCTCCTCCGCCCTCACCCCGTGCCCGCCCATCCGACTTCTCATCCTGCTGTCGGGCTGCGCCGCGCTCGTCTATGCCTCGCTTACCTATTATTTTTCTCCGTATCGCTCATGGGTCTCCGGGATTCAAGGCCTGCCCTTCGCCTTTGGCGCCGGTCTGACCCTGCTCCTCGATGTCCGTCCCAGGCAGTTCGCCCTCCTGAAGGCATTTCTGCCCATCATGCTGGCGTGCGTGGTATATTGGGCCGCGAGCGAAAACTACCGCTACGTCTACCGCGATGACAGGATCGAGGCACTTACGACCGAATTCAGGATCCCGAAACTCCGGCATATCCGCTCGACCGCGGAACGCGTGCGCGTTCTCGAAGAGCTCTACGGGTATCTGAATGGCCGGATCAGCTTCGGCGAGCCCCTGCTCGCCTTCGACAGTATCCCGATGCTGTACTTTATTCTCGATGCCCGGCCCGCCTACGGACTGGCTTGGGCCGTGCGCTACGGGCAAAGCCCGGTGGTGCTCGCCAAGCTCAATGCCGAGCTAATGGCCAAGCCGCTGCCGACCTATGCCATCCGCAACCTCATCGACGTGGCCCCCGGAGTTTGGAGCACGGCACCGAAAATTTCCTACGAAAACTATCCCCTGAACGAAACCGTCATGGCCAACTATGTCTTGGAAAAGACCGTCTATCCGTTCGAGATCTGGCGACTGAAAACAGCCGGTCCCTGATCAGGACCTTTTTTCCTTCTGCAGCCGGCCAAAAAGGCTTCCGTCGCCACCCCGGCCGTCTAGCGTGGCAGCTTCACCGTTCCATGAAGCTTTCCATTGTCATTCCCTGCTACAACGAGGCCAAGACCATCCGCCTGATCGTCGACCGCGTCCGCGCGGCGCCGGTGGCGGACAAGGAGATCATCATCGTCGATGACTGTTCGCGCGATGGCACGCGCGATTTGCTCCGCACGCAGATCGCGCCGCTAGTCGACAAGATCATCTATCATGAGGTCAACCAGGGCAAGGGAGCCGCGCTGCGCACGGGCTTTGCCGTGGCGACCGGCGACGCCGTGATCGTGCAGGATGCCGACCTCGAATACGATCCGCAGGAATATCCCCGCCTGCTCCGCCCCATCCTCGAGGGCAAGGCCGATGCCGTCTTCGGCTCGCGCTTCATGGGCGCCGAGGCGCACCGCGTGGTCTACTTCTGGCACATGGTCGGCAACAAGTTTCTCACGCTGCTCTCGAACATGTTCACCGGGATCAACCTCACGGACATGGAGACTTGCTACAAAATCTTCCGCCGCGAGGTGCTGCAGAAGATCAAGATCGAGGAAAACCGCTTCGGCTTCGAGCCGGAGATCACCGCCAAGGTCGCGCGCCTCAACTGCGTCATCTACGAGGTCGGCATCAGCTACTATGGCCGGACCTATGCGGAAGGGAAGAAGATCGGCTGGCGCGATGGCTTTCGCGCCATCTTCGCCATTGTGAAGTACAACGTCTTCCGCTGACCGACGCCCACGATAACGGGGCACTCCTTGCTCGAACTCCTCAACGGCGGCCTCCTTTTTGTCGCGCTGATTGGCGGGTTGGGGCTCCCCTTGACCGCGGGACTGCCGCTCGAGGCCGGTGAACGAATGACCCTCAGCGGAGTCGCAGGATGCCTGGTAATCTATTTGGCGGCGTGGGTGGTATATTGGTGCGACCTGCCCCCGCTGGCCTTTGCCGCCCTGCCCGTCACCGCGGCCCTGGCCCTGCTCCTGCGGTGGCATGCGGTAAGATCCCTATTGCAGTTGCCAGAGGCCCGCCGACTGGCGGGCTGCTGGTTGATTCTCGCCGGCTGGTGCCTGGGCTGGCTGGCCCTCGTGCGGAGTTATTCGGGCGGAGAATGGGTCGGCGACTGGATCGAGCACTATGATCGGGCGCGCTTTTTCCTCGAGCACCAGCCGCTCAACACGCAATTCCTCCACCGGTATCCGCTGCCGGCGCGACCGCCACTCGCCAACCTCATGACGGGGGCGTTCATGGCGCTGACCAACACCAGCTTCGCGCAATTCCAGATCTTTACGACGCTGCTGGCCACGCTCGCGTTTTTTCCCGCAGCGCTGCTCGCCCGATATTTCCGCGGACCGGCGGGCGGCGACCCCGTGGCGCCGCTGGCCGTGTTGCTGATGCTGAATCCGCTCTTTGTGGAAAACGCGACGTTCAGTTGGACCAAGCTGCCGGCAACGTTTTTCACCTTGGCCGGACTGTATTTTTTCGTGCGCTATGACGCGGCCCGGGGGAATCGCGGCCGGCTGCTGTGGGCCGCGACGTGCCTGGCCGCAGCCGTGCTGACCCACTATTCCGCCGCGCCCTATGTCCTCGTGCTGGGTGTCGCGTGGCTGGCCGGACGATGGCCCACGTGGCACCGCCCGGAATTTTGGCGGGAACTGCTCCCTCCGGTCGCGCTGGCCCTCGCGCTGCTCGGCAGCTGGCTGGTCTGGTCGGCCTGGCATTACGGCCCCGCCGGAACATTTTTTTCCAACAGCACGGTGACCGGCGGTGAAGGCCAGTCGGTCCTCCGGCAATTTGCAGACCGGGGGCTGAATTTTTTCAGCACGCTGGTCCCCCACCCTCTGCGACCGGGTGTGAGCTATGAGTTCATCAACCAAGCCAGCCAGCTCAGCTGGTGGCGCGATTATTTTTTCAACATTTACCAGACCAACCTCCCCCTGGCTTTCGGGAGCGGTGGCGTGGTCGCCCTCAGCGCCCTCGCCTGGCGCCACCGCCGCGGGATCAATCCCTTCTGGCTGTGGTTCGCCCTTGGCTCCGCGCTGCTGAGCATCGCCGTGGTCTCGATGCCGGCCCCCGACCGCTGGGGATTGGTGCATGTGGGCTTGCAACCGCTGGTGATTCTTGGGCTCGCCTGGCTCGCTGCCGCCCTGCCGCATTTGAGCCGGAGGCTGCGCGCCTGGCTGGTGGCTGGTCTCGCTGTGGATTTAAGCCTCGGCATCGTGCTGCATTTCTTGGTGCAGCATCTCGAGTTTCCCTCCGACCTGTTCGCCACCCACCATGACCAGGCCTTGCTCGCCCTCCACGGATACGCCGCCTGGAATAATTTCCTCGCCAAGACCATCCTCCATCTGACGTTCGTCGGCGATCGCGGCCTATCAGCGCCGGCGCTGGTCGTGGTCCTCGCCGGATTGCTGATGACCGCACTATCTCTCGCGCGACGCCAAGATCATGGGCAGCCCAATTGACCTCCTGCTTTATTGTCTGTTGCTCCCGAGCGGGCTCCTGCTGCCCGGCTGGCTGCTGGGGCGCATCCTGCGCTCGCCCGTCCCGGCGCTCAGCGCGTTTCTCGGGTCGGCCGTATTGCTGTTTGATCTCGTGCTCGGGTTTGACGCACTCCAAATCCGGCTCGGGCCGGTCACACTGGCCGGCGGGCTCGCGGTCCTGAACGTTGCTTTGCTGGTCATGGCTTGGCGGCTACGCCCTTCGCCTGCAACCGCCCCCACGCCCCCTGCGCCCGAACCCGTCTCTCTCACCCGCTGGTTCTGGCTGGTGCCGCCAGCGCTTGCACTCGTTGCCATCGCCGCAAGGGCCATCGGGGAGCCGCTATCCGGTTTCGACAATATTTTCCGCTGGGACTTCCTCGCGCGCCAGATGTTAAGCCAGGGAAACCTAAACTTTTATCCGCCAGTGACCGCGGGGGATTTCACCCGCTACGGCTGGGGTGATGGCATCCCGCCACTCGTCTCCGTTCTCAATCTCTGGAGCTATATCAGTGGAGGGCACACGGACGCGTTCTTCACCGCGCCGCGCGTCCTGGCCGAGGCCACCCTGCTGGGCTGGGCCGTCTTCCTGCTCAGTCGCCGGTTGTGGGGCGAAGCCGCCGGCGGACCCGCGGTTGCCGCCCTCGCCACCAGCTCGCTTTTGATCTGGGGCGTGGCGATGGGCCAGGAAACCGGGCTCACCGCTCTCACGCTCGTGGGGATGTTTCTGTTTCTGGAGGAGCATGCACTCAGTGGCGCACGCTCGGCGCTGTTTTGGGCCGGCCTCGCCGCCGGGATGGGCGGGCTGTGCCGGGAATACGGCCTGGCCTGGCCAATGATCGGCCTGGTGGTGCTGGCCTGGCATGGCCGGTTGAAATCCAGCGGATGGAAATTCCTGCTCACGGCCGTCGCCGTGGCCGCCCCGTGGTATCTGCGCAACTGGATGCGGACCGGCAATCCGCTCTTCGGACACAGCCTTGGCCTCTTCCCCACCAATCCCGTGCAGGCCGAGTTGCTGCAAATTTACTGGGGACTTTTCAGCATCAAAAACAACCTGGAGATGCTGCCATTCGCGCTGAAGTTTCTCGCGGTCACCCTCGGCGGATTGGTTTTTCTCGGGGGATGGCAGGCGGTGCGCCAATGGCGTCGGGCGGGTCATGTCATCTTCGGCGCGGGAGCCATCAGCCTGCTGTGGCTGTGGACCGTCTGCCAGGCCGCGGGCGGCTGGGTTTATGCCTCCCGCGTACTCACCCCGGCGCTCGCGTTGGGTGCGGTCCTGGCTGGCGGTGCGCTGGCGGGCCTCTCGGCTGCACGCCGGCCCCTCATCGCGGGGTTGCTGGCCTTGGTCGCGGTCGACGCGGCCTGCCGGTCGCTTTACCTGCCGAACGAGCCGTTGGTCAGTCCCGCGCAATTCGGATCCTCCCACTGGCGCGACTTCGGCCTCCTGCTGGACCAGCGCTATCATCATCCGGTTTGGCGCGTCCTGATCGCCGAAGCCGGCGGGCGCGGCATGATCGTGGACGACCCGGCCTTTCACGCCGTCTTCGCGGAGCAGGGAGCGCGACCCGTGCCACTCATGAGCCCGGAGATTTCCTTTCTCTTCGATGAGTCCCTGTCGTTGGATGAAATCAGCGCACGCCTCCAGCGCACCCGGATCCGCTTTCTGATCCTCACCCGCACCGGCCCGCTGACCGCCCCATTGATCGAGCGCCACCGTTTCTTCCAGGAACTCATCCGCCGCCGGAAACCCGTCTTCACCTTTGGCGGCCAGGAGGTATACGATTGGGATATCCCCGCACCGTGAACCCGGCCACCTCCTCCCCCTCGCGCCAGTCCGTCGCCCTGCTTTTGGTCGCCACCGCGGCGGTCGGAGCGTGGCTCTGGACCTGCCTGTGCCGTTATCCGCTCCACGACTGGAATGAGATGCGCCTGGCGCCGAGCTTCATGTGGGTCGCCGGACTCAATCCTTATCCCGGCCCGGCGGGTGGGCCCGTCACCACCTGGGTCTACGGGCCGGTGCCGATCCTGCTGCAACTCCCCGCCGTGCTGGCGTCGAACGTCGTCTCGGCCCTGCTGATCGCTGCGGTGATCAATCTGCTGATCGCCCTCGTGCCGCTGCGGTTCGCGCTGCGCGCACAGGCGCCGCCGCTTACCGACGGGATGACCCAGGCCTGGGCCCTGCTCCTCGCCCTCGCCGCGTGGCCGGCCGTGAATCTGATTTTCTGTCAGGCCGACAACGCCGCCATCGGGCTCGGGCTGGCCGCGAGCGCGTTGCTGGTCGGAGCCGGCCCGCGCACCCCGGCGCGCCTGTGGCTGGCGGCGGGCGCGGCCACGCTCGCACTCTGGTCCAAGCAAACCGAGGTCGGGCCGGTCCTCGGGCAGCTGGCGTATTTCGCCGTCCGCTTCGGCTGGCGCAAGGCCGCCGCCCAGCTGGGCAGATGCGCAGCCACCGGCGGTCTGGTCGGCCTGGTTTTTTGCGGGTTCTTCGGCGCCGAGGGGCTCATCTACAACTTGTTTGTCCTGCCGGGTTCCTTCCCTTGGATTCCGCTCGGGATAAAAATCGCCGACCCCGGGTATCGCCTCCATGTCCTCGCGTATCTCCTCGCCTACCTCGCCGGACCGCTGCTGCTGCTGATCGGGCTGCGCCGGGCGGTGTTTCATCGGGACAGTGCGGTCCTGCTGCCGGCGCTGGTGTTTCTTTTTTCCGTGCCGTTCAACCTCACCGGCTTCCTGACGGTCGGCGGCAACGTCAACTCGTGGCACGCCGCCGTCTATCTGCTGCCGGCCGCTGCGCTCTGGCTGGCGCGGCGGCCGCACTTCGCTGCCGTTTCCCTGCTCGTGATCCTGGGCTGCCAGGCCGCCGTGGAACGGCCGTTGCGCTGGCGCCCCGCCGTCAACGGGCTGCGTCAGGGCCAGGCTCTCGCCGCCCAGCTGCCCGGCCAGGTTTATTTTCCGTGGAATCCGCTGCTGTCGTTTTTTGCCGATCACCGTTTTGACCATGCGGAGGACGGCCTGCTGACCCGCGCCGCCGCCGGCCGCCCCGTGCCGCTCAAGACGGTCCAGTCATTCCTTCCTCCCAAAATGTGCGTCGTGGCGTACCACGGCGCCGCCGTCGATGGCTATGTGCGAAGCCTGATTCCCGCCGGGGCGCGGCAGGACCCGTTCGGCGAATGGATGATCTACTCGTGGACGCCCTCGAAATAGACCGCGCGGCTTGAGGACATTGGTCGGCGCAGCCGCGGCTTTTTGGTTTACCGGCCTCGCGCCGCCGCCATCATGGTGGCGATGCCCTCGGAGCCACTCCCCGCCATCGCCATTGTAATCCCGGTTTTTAATGAGGAGGCGGTCCTGCCCGAGCTGGTGTCGCGACTGACCGCGGTGTTCGACTCCCGGCGCGACTGCCGCTGGTCGGCCATCCTGGTCAATGACGGCAGCCGCGACCACTCCGTGGAGCTCCTGCTCGCCACGCACGCCCGCGACCCGCGTTTCAAGCTCATCGAACTTTCGCGCAACTTCGGCTTTCAAAGCGCACTCGCCGCGGGCCTCGCGGCCGCCACCGGCGCCGACGCGGTCGTCACCATGGACGCCGATCTGCAGGATCCGCCCGAAGTGATCCCGGCGCTCGTCGACGCCTGGCGCGGCGGCGCCGAGGTGGTGCGCGCGGTGCGCCGCAGCCGCAGCGAGACGGGATTGCGCCGGCTGGCCTTCGATCTGTTTCACAAGCTCTTCAGCGCGCTCAGCGCCTACCCCGTCGAGCCGAACTCGGGGACCTTCGGCCTGCTGGGACGCGCGGCGCTCGAGGCGTTCAACCGCCTGCCGGAGCGGCATCGTTTCTTCCCCGGCCTGCGCGCCTGGGTGGGCTTCGCGCGCGCCGACGTACCGTACGACCGGCAGGAGCGCGCGGCCGGCCAGCCGCAGCAAACCCTGCATCGCCTGATCCGCTACGCCGCCGACGGCATCTTCAGTTTTTCCTATCTGCCGCTGCGCGTCCTCACGGGCTTCGGGCTGTTCGTCGCCTTCATGGGTTTTGCCGCCGCGGTGTTTTACGCCGCTCGGCGCATCCTGGGCATCGAAACCGCGCCCACCGGTTACACCACCCTCGTCACCCTGCTGCTGTTCATCGGCGGAGTGCAGCTCATCGGCATCGGCGTGCTCGGTGAATATCTCGGCCGCGTCTACGACGAGGTGAAGCAGCGGCCGAACTTCATCGTGAAGAAGAGGACCGGCCTTGATTAAGCGTGCGTTTTCGTGGGCCGCCCTCGCCGGGCTGGCCGTCGCCCTGGCCCTCGCCGGTTTCTGGCTGCTTTTCAGCACTTTCCTGATCTACGACGACGAGGGCTACGTGCTCCTGTCGCTGCAGAATTTCTCGCTGCACGGCGGCCTCTACGACCGCGTCTACAGCCAGTACGGGCCGTTCATCTATCTCCTCTACGACGTCCTGCACCGCGTTTTCGGCTTGGCGTTCACCAACACCACCGGACGCTGGATCACGCTCGTCAACTGGTTCGGCACGGCCGCCATCTGCGCCGCGCTCGTGGCGCGGCAGACGCGCTCGGCGCTGTGGACCGCCTTCACGCTCGCCGGCACCTTCACCTATCTCTGGGTTATGATCAACGAGCCCGTCCATCCCGGCGGCCTGCTCGCGCTGCTGGTGGCGCTGGGCGCGTGGCTCGGGGCCGAGGCGTGGGGCGCGGGCCGCCCGGAACGTTTCGCCGTGATCGCGGCGCTCATCGGGGCGGCGCTGGCCCTGACGAAAATTAACGTCGGGGTGTTTTTCCTCGGCGCGGCCTTCGCGTGGCTCGCCCTGAACACGAGCCCGTCCCGCCTGGCGCACACGCTGACCTGGCTCGTGGCAGCGGGCTGCGCGGTCCTGCCTTTTGGGCTCATGCGCTCGTTGTTCGACGCGCCCTGGGTGCGGCTGTTCGCCCTCGTGTTCACGGGCGGGGCCCTGTCCCTGCTCTGTGTCACGCGCACCGCGGCCCGGCCGGTCGTGACGCTGCGCGTCTGGGCCTGGTTTGCAGGCGCGCTGCTCGGCGCGGTGACGCTGATCGTCGCCTGCACGCTGGCCCGCGGCACCAGCCTGCGCGGATTGGCCGACGGCGTGGTGCTCGAGCCGATGAAGCACCCCGGCGTCTATTTTTTCGCGATGAACTGGCGCATGGGCACCGGCCTGCTCGCGCTGGTGTCGCTCGCCGTGGCCGCGTGGGCGGCCCGCTCGGCGTGGTGGGGACACGCCGCCTTCCATCACTTTGTCGCCGCCGCCCGGCTCGCCGCCGCGGCGGTGTTTCTTTGCACCCCCTTGGAAATCATCCCCACCAGTCTGGCGGCGTGGGGCATGTGCTACGGCGTGACGCTCGCGTGGCTTTTCGTCCTGCCGTTGCGCGATGACCACCGCGGGGCCGCGGGGCGCGCGTGGGTCGCGCTCCTCCTGGTCTTCCAGTTTCTCCACGCCTATCCCGTCGCCGGCACCCAGATCAACTGGGGGACCTTTCTCTGGGTGCCACTGGTCGCACTCGGCCTGCATGATGCCGCGCCCCTCTGCCAAAGTTGGTTCGGCCGGCAGGCCAGGTGGGCCGGCCTCGCCGGCACCCTCGTGATCGCAGGCGCGACCGTGAAAATGCCCACCAAGCTCATCGAGATCGGACAGCCCCATTACTCGGCCAACCAGCCGCTCGGGATCCCCGGCGCCGAGAACATCCGCCCGTCCAACGATATCGTCTACGCCGTGCGGATCATGCGGGAAAACCTGCGCGCCCATGCCGACCTGCTCTTCAGTTTCCCCGGACTGTACAGCGCCAACCTCTGGACCGGCCTGCCCACGCCCACGCTCACCAACGCGACCCACTGGTTCTCGCTGCTTTCGCCCGCCCGCCAGCGGGAGATCATCGACCGGCTCGCCGTCTCACCGCGGTCAGCACTGCTGGTCCAGCGCGACGTCCTCGATTACCTCGCGAAATGGGGCTTTCCCACCACGGGGCCGCTGCATGACTGGCTAATGGCAAATTATGAAAAAACATTCGCGCTCGACGGCTATGAGCTGTGGCTCCGCCGCGGACGCCATGTGGCCCCGCTCTCCACGGCCCGCCTCGCCGCGGCGGGCGCGACCGGGCGGGAACTCGTGCTGACGCTCGCCGCCCCGGCGCGGCCGGTGGCCCGGATCGAATTGTGCGATTTCGATGCGCCGGCTTTACCCCTCATGGAATTTACCGGAGCGGGCACGGATCTTTCGCTTCAGTCCATCACGCCCGAGGGCGATGCCACGACAGCGCCGCTGGCCGTGCATTTTCCCGTGGCCTTCAAGAACCTGGCCAGGCTGACGCTGCGTTATCCGAAATCCGCCACCCAATTCGTGCACGGTCACGGCTTGGTTGTGCTGCGCGATGCGAGCGGCGCCATCGTGGCCGAGGCGCGGGTGCTTGACTAGCCGCGCCGGCGCGCGACGAGCAGCAGGCTGACGCCAAAGGGAAACGGCACGCGGACCTTCGCGAGGCTGACAAAGATCGCCTGCAGCAGCCCATTCAGCCACGCCGGCGGCACCTTGTCCTCCGTGCGGGCGCCACCCGACGTGGCTGCAACCCCGCGGCGCGCGGTGAGTCGGCGCCACTTGCGCACCAGCCAGACGGCCGGATAAACTACCACGTTGGTATAATTGACGTGCAGGATCTCCCACTGACCGTCCGGGAAAAGCGCGCGAAGCTGGGCCCGATGATAGCGGCGGTAATGATGCAGCGCCTCGTCCCAATCACTCCAGAGCGCCATGCTCGCCGGCACCGTGATGACCGCGAGCCCGCCGGGCTTGAGCAACCGGTGGAAGCCGCGCACGACCGCGGCGTCATCGGGCACGTGTTCGAGCACATCAAGGGCGGTTACATAGTCGAGCGAGCCATCGGGCAAAGGCACCCGGTCGCCCGCCAAGCTGAGGATCTGCTCCGCGCGGAACCGGGTCCGCAGCAGCCGTAGCGCCTCCTCGTGGTCATCGAGCACGAAGACGCGGCAGTGCGGCTGCATCTCGAGCGCAAAACGCCCCGTGCCGGCACCGCAATCAAGCAAAACCTGCTCGGACCGCGGCGGGCCGCAGCGCTCAAGCCACCCGCGGACCATCACGCGCTTGCCGGCGTAGTACCAGTGCGTGCGTTCGACAGCGTCGAGGTTGGCATATTCTTCGGCGTTCATGGGCGCGGCGATTCGTCCTTGAGGCGAGGGTCGTTTCGGGGCGATAGTCTGTCCACTTTTATTCGTGAACGCCCCCCCGCCCACCGAGCGAAAGCTGCCGCCCGTGCTGGTGACCACGCTCGTGACGCTGTTGCTTGCATTGCACTGGTGGCTGGGGGTGTCGGCCACGCGGGAGATCGGCACGACCACCGACGAACTGGCGCACGTCACGGGTGGCTTTTCCTACTGGAAATTCAACGATTACCGCCTTCAGCCTGAAAACGGCAACCTGCCGCAGCGGCTCGCGGGCCTGCCGTGGGTGCTCGCCGGGGCCCACCTGGACACGACCGATGCCAAGGCGTGGGGCAACTCCAACGTGTGGATTCTCGGCCACCGTTTGTTTTATGAGAGCGGCAACAATACCGACTACCTGCTGCTCCTCTCGCGGGCCCTGATCGCCCTGACGGGCGTGGCACTTGGCCTGCTGATTTTTACGTGGTCGCGGCGGCTGTGGGGGGAGGCCGGCGGGCTTCTGTCGCTCTCCCTCTACGCCTTCTGCCCCAACTTTCTAGCAAATGCGCCGCTGGCCACATCGGATGTCACGGCCGCCTTCTGCCTCTTGGCGGCCTGCGGTGCCTTCTGGCGGCAAACACGCATGCTCGATTGGAAGACGGCTGCGCTGAGTATCGCCGTGGTGACCCTGGCGGTCGTCGCCAAGTTTTCCTTCCCGATACTGGTGCCGATATTTGCGGTGATGATACTGGTGCGGCTGGCGTCGGCCGAGCCGCTGACCGTGGCGCTCGGCGAGCGCCGTGCGTTTGCCGACTGGCGTGGGAAACTCGGCGTGATTCTGCTCTCCGCGCTCGCCCATGTCGCGGTGGCGTGGGTTGTGATCTGGGTCTTCTTCGGATTCCGTTACTCCACGGCTGGGTTGGGCATGCCAGCACAGGCCGACTTTTTCTGGCCGTGGTCGCTCGTACAGCCCGCGCACGGATTCCGGCATTACTTCCTCATCGTCGCCCGGGCCTGGCACCTGTGGCCTGAGCCCTTCCTGAATGGCTTCGCGACCGTGCTTTATGCCTCGGAAGAACGCGGCGCCTTTTTGAATGGCGAGTATTCCAACACCGGCTGGATTCAATTCTTTCCTTACTCGTTCCTCGTCAAAACCCCACTGTCCCAGCTCGCGGCCTTCGCGCTGGCGGGCTTCGCGACCCTGCTGGTTTGGCGCCGGGCCGGCCGCGCCGCGTGGGCGCGCGTGAGAGGGGACTTCTACCGCGTCACGCCGCTGGTGGTGCTGTTCGCGGTCTACTGGATTTTCTCGCTCACGACCCACCTGAACATCGGACACCGCCACATCCTGCCAACTTATCCCGTGTTGTTCATCGGGGCCGGCCTGCTGCTGCGGACGCGCGCTCCACACTGGCTGGCGGTGCTGGGCGTGGCGCTCGCGCTCGGCAACGCCGTCGAGTCCGCCAGCGTCAGGCCGAGCTACCTGGCCTATTTCAACGCCTTCGCCGGCGGGCCGGCGAACGGCTGGCGGCATCTCGTGGACAGCTCGCTCGACTGGGGCCAGGATTTGCCCGGCCTCGCGACGTGGCTCCACCACGAGGCCCGGCCGGGCGAACCGGTTTACGTTTCCTACGCCGGCAGCGGTGATGTGGCATACGAAGGCATCCGCGCCCACGAACTGGCGTACATCTACAATTTTGACCGGCCGCGTCCCTGGTTCGAGCTTGAGCCGGGCCTCTACTGCATCGGGGCCAGCATGCTGCAAAACGTGTACAGCGGCTGGCGCGGGCCATGGTCCCTGGCCAAGGAGCGCAACCTGCTCGCGTTGCGAAACATTCTGGCGGGCGAGGCTCCGCCCCAAACCTCGCAGGAGTGGAGCGTTCACACGCAGCATCGCGACGACCTCGACCAGCTGCGCTTCGTGCGCCTCTGCAATTACCTGCGGCTGCGCCGGCCCGATGGCGTGGTCGGATATAGCATTTTCATCTACCGGCTGAGCGCCGCGGAAGTGCACGACGCCGCTTACGGCTCGATGAACGAACTCGCGGCCGCCATGGAGCGGGCGATACAAACGCGCGACCCCTGAGCCGGCTCAGGGCAGTTGCTTGAACCACCGGTCAATGGCCTCGCTGTCGCTCTTCTTGACGGCCGATTTCATCTCCGGGGTCAGCTGGACCGCTTTCCCGCGCCGCGCCGCCCAGGCCTTGAGTTTGTCCTCATCGACGGCCACCACGCGACTGACGCGGATGCGATAGACGGGGGAAAAGGTCCGCTCCGCCACCGGCTCCAGTTGCAGTCCGTCGCCGAGGTCGTCGTCGATCGACGAGAACAACGTGCCATGGTCGAAATCCGATCCGATGCGCTGCACCACAAAAAAGTGCCGGAAGCTGCGGTTCCGGAAATGGAACGCGTAATTGTCCGGGTGATTCATGACCGCGTCCACCGCGATGCTCGACTTGCGATGAATGAACCACTGCAGCCCGGATCCGCTGTCCACTGCCAGGGCGGAATCATCGCCGAGCCCGTCAATGAAATCGGACAGCCACGCATTCGTGCGGGCGGCGAAATTTTCCTGGGAATAGCGGTGCAGGGCCACGGCCGGCACGGTAAAACCGAGGATGAAAAAACCGCTGACCGCAATGAGCCCGCGCCAGCGCGCGGGATGGGCGACCAGCCGCGGGTAAACGAATAAAAACGTCAGGATGAGCAGGAGGTGGGAGGGCAGGCTCAGCCGGCGGATGATCACATCATCAAACTGGCCCCAGAAATAGCACAGCATGAGCACCGTGTGGACCAGGAGGCCCAGCATGAAAATGCAGAAGACCGCCTGCGCCGGCTGGGACCGGAAGATGGGCCGATGTTCCCGATAAAACGTCAGCACGAAAAACCCCACTCCCGCCACCCCGAGCAGCGAAACCAGGAGGGAACTCGGCTGGGTCCCGTCCGTGCAGAGAAAAAAATTCATCGCATGGGCGACATTGTCGTAGAAAAAACGCGGGCTGAACGGCGTGTCCGCACCCGGCCCATCGGCCAGCTGCCACGAGGCGGCGGCCAGCTTGAAAACATTGAAGTGCAGCGGGACGATCACGAGGAACAGCGGGGCCACCAGCACCGGCCAGGAGAGATCAATCGCCCGCTGCCGCCACCAGACGTACAGGATCACGATGCCCACCGGCAGGATGAACAGCGCCGATTCGTAGCGGGTCTGGGCGAGCAGGATGCCCGCCAGCACAAATGCGCCCAGCCGGTCCGTTTCGGGGCGCTCGGCGTAGCGCATGCCGAGCCACAGCGTCGCCAGGATCATCACCAGATTGAGCAGCTCAAAGCCACTGCTCACTACATTCTGGTGCACGAGGGGGATCGAGGCGAGCAGCAGGACCGCGGAGACCCCGGCCAACCGGCCAGCCAACCTGCAGCCGACAAGGAAAACGAGGGCGATCAGGACGAGGGACAGCAGCGCGTTGAGCGCAAAGGCGTTTCCCACGCGATAGCCCGTCAGGTCATGCGCCAGAGAAAGCAAAAACGGGAAAAACAGCGGCCGTTTGTCGACGTAGACGTGCAACGCGGTGAAGTTTCCTGCCAAATCATAGCCGCGAACCATCGCCGCGGCCTCACGCTCGAAATGCATCCGCATGGCGGTGTCCTGCAACACTACTTCGTCCATCACGATTTTGAACTCGTGGCGCTCATGGACGTGAAGGAATGCCGTCACCCCCAGCACCAGCGCCACCGGCCCCGACCACGCGCGCCAGTTCCCCGCCCCGGCCAGGACTTCGGCGCGCAAACTGCGCGTCAGGCAAAAGACAAACAGGGCGGTGATCGTGAGGATCTGCCAATAGCCAAACTGTTTCACGAGTGCGACCGCCTCTCCGGGCGCATGCCTGAAACTGACAAAGCCAAACACGATCGCGAGCGCGGCGATCAGGCCGAAGAGGATGCCTTTGCGAAGCATAAAAAAACCGCCCGCTTTGCAACGGGCGGTTTGAATTTTGAAACGATAAACTTACTGCAGGTAGGTGAGCGTACGCGCACCGGCGATGCCCGAGACGATGACCGGGTTGCCCTGCGTGAAGTTAAGCGGATAGGCCTCGTTCGCCACGGTGTTCAGGGCCTTAACGTAGGCCGAGGAACCAATCAGATCCGTGATGGCGGCGGTCGACGTACCGTTCTTGAGGAAGTACTGGTCGGCGGCGGCACCCAGCTGGCGCATGTTGTTCAACACGGCCTTGTCCTGGGAGCTGGAACGAACCTTTTGAAACGCGGGAATCGCCATCGCGGCCAGCAGGCCGATGATAACGACAACGATCATGATTTCGACAAGGGTGAAGCCCTTGGTGGATTTGTTTATGGTCTTCATGTGACTAATTTCTCCTGTTGGATTATGTATGATATGCGTTGCCCCAATGGGCAACCAGAGGAGTGAGTTGCAAATCCATGGCGCTTGCAAGCGCTTTGTGCTGCGCAGGGCTTATGGTTTTACAAAGAATTTCAAGATTGTCGGAGCGCTACTACTCACGGATTTGAAAGCGGGCGGTTTCTCATGCCGGTAGGGGAAAAACAATCGTGAGTATATTGATTACAATTGGTTAAGTAATATTCACTCAAACATTCCGGGCAATAATTTACCTCATTGGTACCTCAACGGACGGCAATAGATTTTTATTCTTAAAACCTCTATAAAATAATGGGATAGGTGATTTTAATAAATCCCAACGTACTAATTGGCAAAGGTCAAAGTACGAGCACCTGCTATGCCGGAAACAATAATGGGAGCTGCTGCCGTGTAGGTGATTGGATACGTTTCTCCTGCCACAATGCTAAAAGACTTAACGTACCCCGATGAACCCACGAGGGTGGCAAAACCGACCTTGTTCGTGCCTTTTTCGGTAAAATACTGGTCGGCGGCGGCCGCCAGGAGACGCATGTTGTTCAACACGGCTTTGTCTTGTGATGCGACTCGCACCTTCTGAAAGGCGGGAATCGCCAGCGCCGCCAACAGCCCGATTATGACCACCACAACCATAATCTCAACGAGCGTAAAACCTTTGAGGTCGGTGGATTTCGTAGACTTCCGGGGGTGGGCTTAATCCATCATCAATGATCAGCAAGCCCGTGCAAAACATTTTTTAGCCGCGCGTCATTTCCGCGTAGTACGCGGCTTCTTCTTGCCCGCTGAAGCCGTCCGCTTCCGGGGTGCCTTGGCGGGCTTCTTTTTCGGCCCGGCCAAAAGGTCCGGAACTGAAACCTCCACCGCATCTTTCCACAGGCTTTCCAGCCGGTATTTCGTCCGGTTTTCGGGCGTAAAAAGATGCACCATGACGTCGAAGGTGTCCACGACGGTCCAGCCGCTGTCCTGCGCCGTTTCAATCCCCACAATATGGGCTTTCGCGGCATCGATCGCCTTCTCGAGCTCCACGCGCAGCGCCCGCAGATGCGGCTCCGACGTGCCGGTCGCCAGCACCAGATAGTCCGTGATGGATGATTGCTCGCTGATATCCAGCACGCGCAAATCCCCGGCCTTCTTGTCGGCCAGGACTGCACAGCAAAGTTTCACCAGCGCCAGCGAGTTCGTCGTGACTTTCATTTCAGCGGTAAAGTTTGTTCTCCTTGATGTAGATGATCGCCTTGTGGGGCACGAAGTAGTCGAGCGACAGGTCGCGCCGCATGCGATCACGGAGTTCCGTGGAACTGATGGCCAGGAGATGACCATCGCAGCGGTGCAGGCGCAGCCCGGGGATCAGGGAGGCGGATTTCACCGGATAGCCCGGGCGCTCCAGGAAGATAAATTCCACCAGACGCCCGAGCTCGGCGATATCCTTCCAAAGATGCAGCTTGGGCAGCTGGTCCCCGCCAATGATCCAGTAGAGTTCATCCCCGGGATAAAGCGCGCGAAAATGCCGGGCGGAGTCGATGGTGTAGCTGACTCCGCCGCGGCGCAGCTCATAATCTGAAATTTCAAAACGCCGGTCCCACTCGATGGCCGCGCTCAGCATGGCCAGCCGCTCCTCCGGGGAGGACAGGACCTCGTTGGGTTTGAGCGGCGCTTGGGCGGCCGGCACGAAGATGAGCCGGTCCAGCTTGTATTGCTCATAGGCATCCTGTGCCGCCAGCAGGTGGCCAAAGTGCACGGGATCAAAACTCCCGCCGAGGAAACCGATTTTCACAAGCCGTGGAACGTGCCGTACGATAATGGGCCCAGCAAGGTTCATTTCCAAACCCGTTTCCGGCTGACCGGGCGCCCACCGGGGATCCGCGTCACCGCACCCGGAGGGTTGACGCTTGAACCGGCCCGCTTGAAGGTCAGCGCCATTCAGCGCGCCCGGGTGGCGGAATGGTAGACGCTGGGGACTTAAAATCCCCTGACTGTAAAGTCATGCGGGTTCGAGCCCCGCCCCGGGCACCAGCCTACGCTCCCGTGGAGCTACGGCCACCACCGCCAGCCATAGGCACGAGGGCCGGACCATCCCACGGCGCGACGCCTCACTTGTTCCCGAAGGAAGGGGGCACATGCTCCGGGTTCAGGCCGAGACGGCTGCCGGGCGAGGGATCAGCGTTTCCGTCACGTTCAGGCACAGCCCCACAAAAGTTTCCTCGCCAAGGGCCAGGCGCTTGCCCTTGAGATGGACCACGCCCCATTTGCGCCGCAACTTGCGCGCGCCCAGCGGCAGTGACACAAGGGAGCCGCTCTCGAGCTCAACCCGCGCGATCCAAGGCGCGAGCACCGCGGCACCAAGGCCGATTTTCACCAACTCCTTGATCGCTTCCATGCTGCCCAGCTCGATGAAGTTGCTCAGGAGCACCTTTTCCTCACGAAAATATTCGCTGACCAGCCGGAAGGTGTAGCTGGATCGGTTGTAGAGCACCAGCATCTCCTCCATGATGGCCTCGCGCGGCACCCGGCTGCTCCGCGCCCAGGGATGAACGGGAGCCACCATAAAACAAAGTTCATCCTGAAACAGGGGGATAAAGTTCAGATCCATCTGTCCCGCCGGCTCCAGCATGATCGCAAGGTCAATGTGATTGCCGCGCAGCAGCTCGAGCTGGTGCAGGTGATCACCGGGCTCGATCCTGATGACACACTTCGGGAAACTTTGCTTAAACTCGCGCAAGGCGGCGGGCAAAATATACTGGCAAGCCGTCGTGCTCGCCCCCACTCGCAGGCGGCTTTGGCCCGACGTTGAAAGCGTGTTCAGTCCGGCGCGGGCCAGCTCCATTTCACGGATGATTTTCTCCGCATGGCGGAGCAACTGCTCCCCCGCCTGTGTCAGCAGCACGCGTTTCCCGGTGCGGTCGACCAGACGCGCACCCACCTGCTCTTCCAACGATTTGATCGCATGGCTCACGGCGGACTGCGTCAGGAAAAGATCCTTGGCCGCCCGGGTGAAACTGCCGCGGCGCGCCAGGGCGGTAAAGGTAAGCAACTGACGGCTGTCGAGGATCGCGTTCATGAATGAGCGCCGTTGATTGGCGCAACGAATGATCCAAACAGCAGTAATTAAGCCAGCCGGCCTAAGTGCCGTGCCCAGCGCTTAATCCCTTCGTCCTAGCCTTGCGGACGATTGCGCCCGCAAGACGCCCCATTCCTCGGAGACTGACGTCTCCCGCCGCCAGTGCCGTTATTTTCCCGCGCTCCAGCCGCTGTCGACCATGAAGGTGGTGCCGGTGACCATCACGGACTCGTCGGCGGCCAAGTAGAGGGCGGCGGCGGCAATTTCCTCGGGCTTGGCCATGCGGCCGGCGAGCTGCGTGCCTTCCATCTCCTTCCGCGCCGCCACGGGATCGGGATATTCCGCGAGGCGTTGCTGCACCCAGGGTGTCTCCACGCGGCAGGGGCAGATCGCGTTGAACCGCACGCCGGTGCTGGAGTGGTCGAGCGCCAGCGCCTTCGTCATACCGACGACAGCGAATTTCACCGTCACATACGCGAAGCGGTCGCGCAGCGCGACCACCCCCGCGATCGAGGCGAGGTTGACCACGCTGCCCTTCCCACGCGCGAGCATGGCCGGTAGAAACGCCTTGGTGACGAGGTACGTGCCGCGGACGTTCACCGCGACCAGCCGGTCAAAATCAGCCAGCGGTGTCTGCAGGATCGTGCCGACGCAGCCCACGCCGGCGTCGTTCACTAGGATATCAAGCGGCCCACCCACCGCGGCCACCGCGGCGGCGATGTCGGCTTCGTTGGTGATATCGAGCTTCAGGAAGCGCGCCTTGCCGCCAGCCGCATTGATCCGGGCGGTGGTGGCCGCTCCGCCTTTTTCGTCACGGTCCGTGGCAAACACAGTCGCGCCCGCCTGGGCAAAGGTTTCGGCAATGGCCGCGCCGATACCGGAGCCGGCACCAGTCACGAGGGTAATTTTATTTTTGAGGGAAAACATGATGGGTAATTCCGCCTACACTCGGATGATGAGCACGGGGGAATCAAGCCCCGGATTTTTTTTGGCCACAAAGAGGCACAAAATGACACGATAAAAATCCTTCGGAGCGGATTGCTGATCGGGATCCCTCCGGATCGTTTTCGTGTCATTTTGTGCCTTTTCGTGGCCAAAAAAATCCGTGGTTTGTCCTAACCGGATGTGCGGCCTCGAAGATTAGCCCGCGATAAGGTCCGAGTGCCTTAAAATTAGTCACGCTTTACCCGGCCTGATCGTCAAAAAATCAGCTCGCCGCCCGCCGCCCTAGGCCACAAACACGCTCCTTCCAACCCCGCCCCTTTCCCCTATGACCCTCCCCAAATCCTGGCAGTTTGGCGCCGCCGCATTGGCTGCGTTCGCATCCCCCGCCCTTCGCGCAAGCGAGGCCGATATCAAGATCCCCGACCTCAAGTCCGTCAGCTTCTTCGATGGCTCTCTCAGCGGCAATGCCGTGCTGATGATCGGCCTCGTGGTCTGCGCCCTCGGCGTCGTCTACGGCTGGTGGCAGTACATCCAGACGAAAAACCTCCCGGTCCACTCCTCGATGGCCGCGGTTTCCCAAATCATCTGGGAAACCTGCAAGACGTACCTTTTCCAACAGGGCAAGTTCCTCGCCGCCCTCTGGGTGCTCATCGCCGTGTGCATGGCCTACTACTTCGGCGTGCTCTCGCACATGTCGCTCGCCCACGTCGTCATCGTCCTCGCCGCCTCGGTGCTCGGCATCCTCGGCAGCTACGGCGTCGCCTGGTTCGGCATCCGCATCAACACCGTCGCCAACAGCCGCGCCGCTTTCTCCGCCCTGCAAGGCAACGCCCTCGCCACGCTCCTCATCCCGCTCAAGTCCGGCATGAGCGTCGGCCTCCTCCTCGTCGCCATCGAGCTGTTCTTCATGATCTGCATCCTGGCGTTCC
>CAIUWA010000026.1 GCA_903902745.1 uncultured Opitutia bacterium
CCAGTTCATGTATTGGGGCCCGCGGTCCGTCAGCATTTCCTTCGGCGGCGAGTATTCGCCCACCGCCACCCGGTACGTCTCGATCACCGCCGCCCCGGTCGGACTGCGGTATAACTCCAGGTTCACGATGTAGCGCGAGTAGTCATCCATGAACGCCACGACGTAGGCGTACTTGCCGCCCAGCCGGAACGTGAAGATGTCGCTTTGCCACATCTGGTTGGGCGTCGCCCGCTCGAAGAACCGCGGCCGCGTCATGTTTCGCCGCGCCTTCGCTGGCGGATCCATCAGGTCGGCGGCGTGCAGCGTCCGCCGCACCGTCTCCGGGCTCGCCTCCAGGAAGAACCACCGGCGCAGGGCATCGGCGATCCGTTGCACCCCGTACCAGCGGTTCGCCCGTTTCAGTTCCAGGATCTTCGCCACCACCGGCCCGGGCAGACGGCGCCCCGGACGGGGCGCCCTCTGCCCCTTGAGCCCGGTTTCCCCGTTCTGCCGGTACGCCCTCAGCCACGTGCCCAGCGAGCTCGTACTGACGCCCGTTTCCTGCGCGACCAGCGCCGCCGGAAACCCCTCCTGCAGGTGCAACCGCACCGCCCGGAGCCTCTCTTCAAAGCTGTATCGCTTCGGGTGGGAGCCGGTTCGGCTCCCACGTTCCCTGACCTTTTGGACTGACTCTTTCTCTTCCATGGTAACACTCCTTTTTTCAATGGAGTGTCACCCAATTTCCCGGCTATTCCGGTCCCATCATCTGGTAGTTAGCACAGCAAATTGAAGGGGAAAGTAGAGCGTTAGTCAGCGTATCGCTGGCCCACGGAGCCTCTGCACCATTAATTATTTTCCGATACCGTAAGTCCGGAAACCGAGGGCTTGAAGCTTCCCCAAGTCTAGGATGTTACGCCCGTCGAAAATGAACGCCGGCTTTTGCATCGCGGCGAAAATCTTCGCATAATCGATCTGCTTGAATTCGTCCCACTCTGTCACCACGGCGACAGCATGGGCACCCGCGGCTGCCTCATAAGCGCTTGATGCCACGGTCAGGCGTGCATCTTCCTTCCCCTTCCCCAGTATGTCCGCGCGAATCTCGTCCGCGGGCACCTTCGGGTCGTAGACCACCACCCTGGCCTGCTCGGCTAGGAGATCGCGACAAACAAAAATTGCCGCCGATTCACGCGTATCATTGGTATCCTTTTTGAAGGCAAAGCCCAATACCGCGATTTTCTTCTCCGCCACCGAATTGAACAGCGATCGGACGATCTTCGTGGCAAAACGGTGCTTCTGCCAATCGTTCATCTTCACGACGCTCTCCCAGTATGACGCCACTTCCGGCAGGCTGAAATGCTCGCATAGATAGACGAGATTCAGGATGTCCTTCTGAAAGCATGAGCCGCCAAAGCCGACCGATGCTTTCAGGAATTTGGGCCCGATGCGTGAATCCCGGCCAATGGCCCCGGCGACCTCGTCCACATCGGCACCGGTGGCCTCGCAGAGCGCTGAAATGGAATTGATCGAGGAAATGCGCTGCGCGAGAAAGGCATTGGCCACGAGCTTGGAAAGCTCCGACGACCACAGATTCGTCGTAAGAATGCGGTCACGTGGCACCCAGTGCGCATAGACGTCGACCAGCGTTTTCACCGCGGCGTCCCCTTCCGGGGTCCGTTCGCCACCGATAAGCACCCGGTCCGGCATGTGCAGGTCGGCGATAGCCGTGCCTTCCGCCAGGAACTCAGGGTTGGAAAGCACCGCAAACTTTATGCCGCGGGCATTGGCGCCAAGGATGTCCTTGATCGTCTCAGCGGTCTTCACGGGGATGGTGGACTTCTCGACGATGATCTTTGGCGTGGTGGCCACTTCCGCGATGGTGCGTGCAACCGACTCGATGAACCGCAAGTCCGCCGCACGCCCCGCGCCCACTCCGTAGGTCTTGGTCGGCGTATTCACCGCCACAAAGATGATATCCGCCGCCTTGATAGCCCCGTGCACGTCAGTCGTGAAAAACAGGTTCTTACCTCGGGTCTGCCTTACCACCTCATCGAGACCTGGCTCATAGATTGGTAGTGAATCCGAATTCCACGCCGCGATGCGCGCCGCGTTCATGTCCACGACCTTCACTTCGATCGTCGGAGCCTTCAAGGCGATCATCGCCATGGTCGGCCCGCCCACGTAACCAGCGCCAATGCAACAAATTTTCATACGGAAGAAGCCGCCACCCTTGCTTCTTACCGCGCTAAAACCAAGGCCCTTTTTTGACCATGGCTTGGGTCTAAAAAGAGGCACCTTGGTTCAGAGCCCCCATCCCGACAGTTAAAACCCACCCGGATCAAGCCGGCGTGGGAGAGGGTGCGCCGGCGCCACCCGCGATGGAATCGGGGGCAAGGATCTTTTCGGGTGACTTCTTACCCGTAATCTTGTCCTCCGTTTTCGGCGGTAGTGCGACAATGATTGGAGTGCGGATCTCGCCGAATTGGAGGATCTCCAGCACATGCTTGCCCTCGATCGTCTCGTACTGCAGCAGGGCATTCGCGATCTTTTCGAGCACATCCCGCTTTTCGATAATGATGGCCTTTGCCCGCTCATACTGTTCGGCGATGATCCGATGGATCTCCGCATCGATCTTGCGCGCGGTTTCCTCGGATACGCTTTCCGTGCGCGTGATATCCCGGCCCAGAAATACAGTGTCGTGGTTGTCGCCGAAGGCGATCGGGCCCAACGGACTCATGCCCCAGTCGCAAACCATGTGGCGGGCGATTTTTGTCACCTGCTTGATGTCACCGGCGGCGCCGCTCGAAATATCCCCCAACACCGTCTCTTCGGCGATGCGGCCGCCCAATCCCATCGCGATCTGGTTGAGCATGCGCTTCATCGCATGCGTCAGAATATCCTTCTTCGGGATGAACATGGTGCTGCCCAGACTGCGGCCGCGGGGAATGATGGTGACCTTGTGCACGGGCATATGGCCGTCATCCAGCACCGCCTGGACCAGGGCATGACCGGCTTCGTGATAAGCCGTGAGTTTCTTTTCCTCGTCGTCCATCACCCGGCGCCGTTCGCGGCCGAACTGCACCTTTTCCCGCGCATCCTCGACATCGATCATCTCGACCTTCTTTTTGCCCCGACGCGCCGCGAGCAAGGCGGACTCGTTCAAGAGGTTGGCCAAATCAGCGCCTGAGAGTCCGGGCGTGCCCCGGGCAATGATGCTCAGGTCCACACTGTCAGCTAGGCTGATCTTGCGGGCGTGAACTCGGAGAACCTGCTCCCGGCCGATCAGATCGGGCAGATCGACATAAATCTGGCGGTCGAAACGGCCCGGACGCAGCAACGCGCTGTCGAGCACGTCGGGTCGGTTGGTCGCCGCGATAATGATGACACCCTCCGTGGTGTCGAAACCGTCCATCTCCACGAGCAAGGAATTGAGCGTCTGCTCCCGCTCGTCATTGCCTCCGCCCACGCCGGCACCGCGCTGGCGGCCCACCGCGTCAATTTCGTCGATGAAGATCAGGCAGGGGGCGTTCTTGCGCCCCTGTTCAAACATGTCGCGCACGCGGCTAGCGCCCACGCCCACGAACATCTCGACGAAGTCGGAGCCGGAAATGCTGAAGAAGGGAACGTCCGCTTCACCCGCGACGGCCTTGGCCAACAGGGTCTTGCCCGTGCCCGGCGGCCCGACCATCAGGATGCCCTTAGGGATGCGGCCGCCCATTTTCTGGAATTTCTTCGGGTCCTTCAGGAACTCCACGACCTCGCTGACTTCCTCCTTCGCCTCATCGCAGCCGGCAACATCGGCGAACATCACCCGGTCGCGATCACGCGTGAGGAGCTTGGCCCGGCTCTTGCCGAAGTTCAACGCCCCGCGGCCCGCCTGGCGGAGCTGCCGCACGAATAGGAAATAGAGCAGCCCGATGATGATGACAAAGGGTACTACCTGCTGCAGAATGGCGCTGACCAGGGTCTGCGCGGCCGGCTCGTCAAATTTCTGGGACTTTTGCAGGCGCTCAAGGTTGGCGTCCGTCAACCATCCGGAGCTGGTGAACTTGTTACTTTTACCACCCGGTACGGGAGGCTCGGTCGCTTCGCCTGTTATTGTCACCCCATCACGCCCACCGGCACCTTCGCGCCGAATCTCGCCCTTGAGGATTTTGCCCTGCTCCGCGAGTTCAACGACCCGCTGGATCCGGATTGAATCGGGTCCGCCGAGGTCGCGGTTGCCCAGCACCAGCAGCGCAATGACCGCCGCAATGATCGCCAGCCAAACCAGCCACGCCTTGGAGAAAAAATTCTCCGGGGGCAGCTTCTTCAATGGACGGCGCGAGGACTTGTTTTCAGGTTCGGGCATCGAGGGGATAGGACTGGGCAATGACCGTGGAGGTTCCCTCTCGATAAGTCAATTGAACCGCCTTGGAATTTGCAGGCTATTTTCGACGGCGCGGGCGTGACGCACGATGCTCGAACCGCAGATGGCCGCCGCGTATAACCGCAAATCCTTCCACGCCCAGACTCTGTCGCGTGACAGTCCCTCGCTCGATTGCAGCCAGCAGCGTGGCAAAACCCTGTCGCGAAAGACTGACCGGCGGTTGCCGGGCGATCAGCCAGCGGTGCAGCGCGCGGCGCATAATCGCACGAGGGCGCCCAGCCAGCTTCTGCAGATCCAGTGCGCCATCCGCCTTCAGTGCATTGGTTTCGTCCAACCAAGCCTCGAGAGCCGTGTCGTCCTCTTCGAGGAGTTCCCGCGTCAGCGCCGCGCCGTAAAGGGCATCACGATTCACGGTTGCCCGCCGCCAGGCCGGCAGCACGGCGCGCCGGATCCGGTTGCGGAAAAAATCGTCGCCCCCATTCGTCGCATCCTCCTGCCAAGGACTTCCCGCCAAGCGCAGGGCACTGGTCAGCTCGGTTTTTTTTAAGGTCAGCAATGGCCGCAAATGCACCCGCCCGTCCTGCCGGGTCTGCACCGGCCGGGGCGCGGCCAGTCCGGCGGTGCCGCTGCCGCGGGCCACGCGCATGAACATGGTTTCGGCGATGTCGTCCTGCTGCTGTCCGAGCCAGAGCACCCGCGAACGAAACGCGCGGAGCTTCCGTTCAAAAAAATCAAACCGCGCCTCCCGGGCCTCCCCCTCGCTCGCTTCGCGGTGGGCCGCCCGCCAGCGTCCCAATAAAAACCTCACCCCGAGTGCGGCGCAGACGCGCCGGCAAAAGACCTCGTCGCGTTGCGCTTCCCGGCCGCGCAGGCGGTGGTTGAAATGCAGTGCGACCAGCTTTTCCCGGCGATGTGGCCAGTGCGCCCAGAGCAACAGCAGCAGCGCGAGCGAGTCGGCGCCACCGGAGAAGGCCACCATCCACAACCCCCTCACCGCCGGCTTGCGATCGGTCCAGGCCAGCACCGCCGGATGCAACCGCTCACGCGGTAGTGCGGCCGCGAGTTTCGCGGCGCAATCGGACCAGTTGGGCTTGTGGACAGGCATCGGGAGTGGATGGCGGCCGGCGTGCGCCGTTTCCACCGCCAATCAAACGCCGGCCGGAGCCGGCGTCCACCCTCAAGCAAATGCCAGCCATTCCTTGCCGAAATAGGGCACGAGCGCCGCCGGAATTTTCACCCGTCCATCGGCGTGCAGGTTGTTTTCGAGCAGCGCGGCTAGCACGCGCGGCACCGCCAGGCCGGAGCCATTGAGCGTATGGACCAGCTCGGGCTTCCCTGTTTCCTTCGACCGGAAGCGGATCTGCGCACGTCGGGCCTGGAAGGCCTCGAAGTTCGAGCAGCTCGACACCTCCAGCCAGCGCTTCTGCCCCGCGGCCCAGACTTCGAGGTCGTATTTCTTCGCCTGCGCAAAACCGAGGTCGCCACCGCACATGAGCAGCACGCGGTAGGGCAGCTCAAGCTTTTGCAGCAGCCGCTCGGCATCCCCGCGCAATTTCTCGAGTTCGTCGTAGCTGGTCGCGGGATGCACCCACTTCAGCAGCTCGACTTTGTCGAACTGGTGGAGCCGGTTAAGTCCGCGCACGTCCTTGCCATAGCTGCCCGCCTCTCGCCGGAAACACGGCGTGTAGGCGCAGCGGCAAACCGGCAGCGCCGCTTCCTCGATGATCTCGTCGCGGAAAAAGTTCGTCAGCGGCACCTCCGCCGTCGGCACCGCATAGAGCTTGTCCGCCGTCTCGTACATCTGCCCTTCCTTGTCCGGCAGCTGGCCGGTCGCGGTGGCGCTGGCGGCATTCACGAAGATCGGAGGGCTCACCTCCAGGTAGCCCGCCTTGGCGTCTTCCTCTAAAAAAAAGTTCAGCAGGGCCCGCACCAGCCGCGCGCCATCCCCGATGAAGAAGGGGAATCCAGCCCCCGTTACTTTCGCGCCGCGGGCAAAGTCGAACAGACGGTCGAATCCCGCAATTTCCCAGTGGGGCCGGGCATGCGGCTTTGGCTCGTCATGTGCGCCATGCAGGGAATGGATCACATTTTCCTCGGGCGCGCGGCCTTCAGGCACGCTCGCGTGCGGCAAGTTCGGCAGCGTGAGCATGGCCTGCCGCCATTTTTCCTCGGTTTCCTTCAGGCCGGCATCCCGCTCTTTCGCCAGTGCGGAAACCGCCTTCATCTCGGCCAGCTTTGCTTTGAACTCCGGCGAACCCTTCGGCATCATCGCCATGGCGTTGTTCGCGGCCTTCTGGCTGGAGCGGAGCGTTTCCACCTCCTGCAACAGCGTGCGCCAGGTCTGGTCGAGGGCGAGCACCGCATCGAGGTCGGTGTCGAGGTGCTTCTTGGCAATGGCCGCACGGACCAAGTCCGGTGATTCGCGGATGAGTTTGGGGTCGAGCATGGCGTTTTAAATGTTCCGCAGGCCGCCAGGCTGGCGGGCGCGCCCGGGCGTGTCGATGCGCTGGAAGCGCGCGAAGACTTCCTTCACTGAGAGCAGCTTGAGGTCGCCGACCGGCGCCTGCACCACATGGTTCGTCGGGCCGTTCAGCGGATAAGGGCCAAAGAGCCGGTGATCCGTCGGCCCGAAAATGCCCAGCACCCGGACGCCCAGCGCCGCCGCGAGGTGCATCGGGCCGCTGTCGTTCGAGATCACCCAGTCCGCGCGCTGAATCAGCGCGGGCAGCGACACGAGGCTCGTGTTGCCCGTGAGGTTGAGGAATTGCGCCGCCGAGAATGCATCGCGGTCGGGCACGTAGTTGCTGCCGGCCCAGACCACTTTGCGCGACCGGTCCTCGCGCAGGAGCAGCTCGGTGAGCTGTTTGAATCCGCTCCAGCGCTTCTCCATGCGCCGGCTATCGGGGAAGATGAGCAGCGGCTTCGCCCCACCCCGGCCATCAGCGAACTTCAGGTTGAGGTTCTCGACTTCGCGGAACCGCAGCGTCCCCCGCAGCTCCGGCTTGGCGCCCAGCACCGGACAGAACTGCAGGAGGATGTCCAGGGCATGGCTGCGCCGGCCATCCGGCGGCAGCGGCACCTTCTGGTTGTAGAAAATGCCCGACATCTCCCTTGCGTCGGTGCGGCCAACCTTGTGCTTCGCATGGGTGCGCGAGGTCATCAGGCCCGTCCGCAGCAATCCTTGCATGTCAAAGACGTAATCGAACTTCTTCCGCCGAATTTCCCGCATGAGTCGGAGAAACGCCTTCGCCCCGCCGCTGCGCTCAAAGACATAGACCTGGTCCACCGCCTCACACGCCCGCACAATCGGCGCGAAAATCTCCCGCACCACCCACGAGATGCGCAGCTTTTCACACTGCGCCTTGAGCGACGTCGCCACCTGCAGCGCGTGCACGATGTCGCCCAGCGAGGAAGGTTTGATGATGAGGAGTTCCTGCATTGAAGTGCCTGCGGTTCAAGAATCTGCTTTTAACCGCCACAGCCCATCGTTTGATGAAGTTTCCGCCTCGAAATCAAATGCTAATCCCGCGCCCGTGCTTAAACTTCTGCTAAAAACGCTGGGCTGGACCCTCGCGCACTCGCCGGAGCCGCTGCTGTGCGCGGTCGCGGCCGGCCTCGGCGATGGCGTTTTTTTCGGCCTGCGCCGCCGGCGGCGGCTCATCCTTTCGAACCTTCACCACGCGTTTCCGGACCGCCCGCCCGACTGGCGGCGCCGGATAGGCCGGGAAAGTTGCCGGCGGCTGGTCGAGACCGGCCTGCTTTCGCTGGCCACGCCGTTTCTCAGCGAGCAGCGCCTCCGCCGGATCATCCATGCCTCGCCGGAATTGCTCGCCGCCTACGCCACGCATCAGGCCTCGCCCGCCCCCACCCTCATCTGCTCCCCGCATATCGCCTATTGGGAGGCCCAGACCGGCCACTCGCTCCTCGTGACGGGTCCCTTTCCCGAGTTCGGCATTATCTTTCGTCCGCTCGACAACGCGGCGGCCGACGACTGGGTCCGGCACTCGCGCGAGCGCTTTGGCATGCGCCTGCTGTCGCGCAGGGAGGGTTTCGCCGAGGCGCTGAAGATCCTCCGCCGGAAGGGATTTGTCGGCGTGCTGTTTGACCAGAATGCCGGTCTGCAAGGCGCCCTCACCACCCTCTTCGGCCGTGTCTGCTCCACCACCGAGCTGCCCGGCCTGATGGCGGAAAAATTCGGCGCCCGGGTTTATGGCATTTTTTCACAACGCCGGGCATTTTGGCGCGTCGAGATCGGCCTTCAGGCGATCCCCAGTGATGGCACCGCCACGGGCTTGACCCACGCCCTCAACCACTGGCTTGAGGCCCTGCTGGCCGCGGACGACAATCTTTGTGCCTCCTGGCTCTGGGCGCACGATCGCTGGCGCCATCAGGATATTCCGGAGAAGCGGCTTCGCCTCGAATCAAAGCGCGATCTGCTGGGCGATCGATCCATCACAGTGCTGCCGCGCAAGACCCGGGTGTGGATCCGCCTGCCCAACTGGCTCGGCGACGTCGTTATCGCCCTGCCCTTGCTTCGCGCTCTGCGCGTGTCCCGGCCGGATGCCGAGATCACGCTCATCGCCCGCCCGCAATTCCTGCCACTCCTTGCCGCCTGGGGCGTGGCCGACCGGCTCCACGCATTGCCTCGCCGCGGCGCCGGCTATTTCGCCCACTTTTGGCGGGCGCGTCATGACTATCCCGACGTTTACCTGCTCTTCACCAACTCGGTCCGGGGTGACCTCGAAGCCTGGCTCACCCGCTGCCCGCAACGTTTCGGTATCGTGCGCCCCGGCCGCGCCCGTCCTTTGCTGACACACGCCTATCCTGTGCCGGCCAACTTCGACGAATCACAACATCACCAACTCGAGCTCTGGGAAAATTTTCTCCGCCACTTCGGGCTCAATGCCCCGCCCGACCCTACTGCCTTCAACCTGTCACCCGTCACGTGTCACCCGTCACGGCCGATCGGCCTGATCGCCGGCTCGGAAAACACCCCTGAAAAGCGCTGGCCCGTGGCCCACTGGCGCGCACTCATCGAGGCGCTGCCCGATCGCCGTTTCTTTCTCTTCGGCACCGCGGGCGACCAGCCGATTACCGCCGCCATTGCCCGCGGCTATGCACCCGGGCGCGTCACCGACCTTGCCGGCCGGACCGATCTGCCCGCCTTCGCCCGACAACTGCGTGACTGCGCTCTGCTTGTAACCAACGACACCGGCGGCATGCATCTCGCCAACGCCGCGGGTGTTCCACTCATCGCCCTCTTCGGTCCGACCAACCCGGTGCGCACGGGGCCGGTTTTTTCTGCCCCGGTCACGATTCTCCAGCCCCCCGGCTGCCCGCCCAGCGGTGGCGGTTCGCTGGCCGATCTCTCTCCGACCACTGTGGTTGACGCCATGCGCGAGCTTCTGGCCGCGCCACCGTCCCGCGTTTAGCTTGCGCGCTTCTGCTCCTGCCTCCTGCCTCTCTCCTGAGCCGATGTCGTTGCTGACCGTCAAAGATCTCCGCACTTATTTCCATACGCGCAACGGGGTCTATCGCGCGGTCGATGGCGTGGATTTCCACCTGGAGCGCGGCGAAACTCTCGGCATCGTCGGCGAGTCCGGCTCGGGCAAGTCGGTCACCTGCTATTCGATCATGGGGCTGGTTCCCCAGCCGCCCGGCCGCATCGAGAGCGGCACCGCCATGTTTGACGGTGTCGACCTGCTCCATTGCACCCCGCGGGAAGCCCGGGCCATCCGGGGCAAGCGGGTCTCGATGATCTTCCAGGATCCGATGACGTCGCTCAATCCCTACCTGCGCATTTCCGAGCAACTCATCGAGCCGCTGCTCATCCACGAGAAAATTTCAAAGGCCGACGCCCTTCAACGCGGTCGGGAGGCCCTCGAGGCGGTCGGCATTAACGACGCCGCCCGGCGCATCCATTATTATCCGCATGAGTTCTCCGGCGGCATGCGCCAGCGCGTAATGATTGCAATGGCACTGATCACCAAACCCGAATTGCTGATCGCCGACGAACCCACCACCGCCCTCGACGTGACGGTGCAGGCGCAAATCCTTGAGCTCATAAAAAAAATGCAGCAGGAGCTGGGCATGGCCGTGATCTTCATCACCCACGATCTCGGGGTGGTCTCGGGCCTTTGCGACCGCGTGATGGTGATGTATGCGGGGCGCATCGTTGAGAGTGCCGACACGCGCACCCTGTTTTACCAGCCCAAGCATCCGTATACCCGCGCCCTGCACCGCTCCATCCCCTCGCTGCAGGCGAAAGGACGCGAGCTCTTCACGATTCCGGGCATGCCGCCGGACGTTTCCAAGCCGATCGCGGGCTGCGCCTTCGCCCCGCGCTGCGAGTTCGCCGCGGACCGCTGCCTCCTCACTGATCCGCCGCTCGCCGAATGGCAACCCGGCCACCGACAGGCCTGCCTTCGCGTGCAGGCCGGGGAGATCTAGCCCTTCACCTCTCGTACCGCACGCCTACCATGCCCGACCCGATTTTAGAGCTGAGGGATGTCAAAACGTATTTTCCCATCCACCGCGGCTTCTTCATCAAGCGGCAGGCCGGCACGGTGAAGGCGGTTGATGGCGTCACGCTTTCCGTGCAACGCGGCGAAGTGCTGGGGCTGGTCGGCGAATCCGGCTGCGGCAAATCCACGCTGGCACGCACCATCATGCAGCTGGTACCCACGACCGGCGGCACCGTGGTGCTGGAGGGCAAAAATCTCACCCAGGGCTCCGCCACTGAGATCCGCCGGACCCGCCGTGACATGCAGATGGTTTTCCAGGATCCCTATGCCTCGCTCAATCCGCGCATGACGGTGTTCGCCACGCTCGCCGAGCCACTCATCGTGCACCGGGTCTGCCCGCGCGGCGAAGTCACCACGCGCGTCGCCCGGCTGATGGAGACGGTCGGCCTCGCGCCACGCTTCATGCAGAAGTACCCGCATGAATTCTCCGGCGGCCAGCGCCAGCGCATCGCCATCGCCCGCGCGCTCGCCCTGGAGCCCAAGGTCATCATTGCCGACGAGCCGGTCTCCGCCCTCGACGTTTCCATCCAGGCGCAGATCCTGAATCTCCTGGCCGAACTCGGCCGGAAGATGAACCTCAGCCTCATCTTCATCGCCCACGATCTCTCGGTCGTGAAGCACATCTCCGACCGCGTCGCCGTGATGTACCTCGGAAAAATCGTCGAGCTCGGACCGGCCGTGGATGTGATCGAGCGTCCGCGCCATCCCTACACCCGCGCGCTGGTCAGCGCGATTCCGACGCCCAACCCCGACCTCGAGCGCACGCGGCAGCGCATCGTCCTCGCCGGCGATCCTCCCTCCCCCATCAGTCCGCCTGCCGGCTGCGCCTTTCACCCTCGCTGCCTTTACGCGCGCGAAAAATGCCGGCTCGCCATCCCATCCCTGGTCGCCGACAGCCCCACCCGCGAGGTCGCCTGCGTGCGGCTCGCTGAAATCTAAGAATCCTCCCGCTCCCTTTTCCGCTCCGGCCCGTCATGCCTGCCGACAGTTCGCCCGGAATTTTATCCCCCCAACCCCACTAAACTCCATGTCCCTTACCCGACGCGATTGGATCAAATACACCGGCGGCGCCATGCTTGCCGCTTCACTCCCCCGCTCGCTCCCCGGTGCGGCGGCCCACGACTACTCCGCCTATGCGGCGCCCAAGGACATCAAGCCCTACCTCCGCGATTGGGAGCAGCCGATGTTCGACATCCCCGGCCAGATCAAGGCGCCCGTTAAAATCGCCTCGATGGAGATGTTGAAGATGGAGAACAACTACTTCGTGCGGACGCGCTCCACGGACGGCGCCGAGGGCATCACCGGGACCAAGCAGGTCGAGGATTTCATTCCCATCTTTGAGCATTTGGTGGCGCCCCATTTCATCGGCAAGGATGCCCGTGACATCGAGTCGCTCGTCGACTACGTGTACCGCGAGAACTACAAGCTCGCCAGCTTGCCCCTCTGGTGCCCCATCGCCTACGCCGAACAGAGCGTCCTCGATATGCTGGGCAAGGTCGCCAACAAATCCGTGGGGGCGCTGCTCGGTGGCGTCATCCGGAAGGAAATCCCCGTCTATCTCTCCGGCTCCCCCCGGAACACCACACCCGAGGAGGAAGTGGATGTCTATGTCCGCGGCTTCGCGGAAACCGGCGCGACTGCCGTGAAGTTCCACATGGGTGGCCGCATGAGCCGCAATCTCGACACCTACCCCGGCCGCAGCGAAACCCTGCTCGTCCTGGCGCGCGAAAAACTCGGCGACAAGGCCGTGCTGATGGCAGACGCCAACGGTTCCTACGACGTGCCGAATGGCATCCGCATTGGCCGCCTGCTCGAAAGTCTCAATTACGCCTTCTTCGAGGAACCGTGCCCCTTCGAGGAGTTGTCGGAGACGATCGCGGTGGCCAAGGCCCTGAAAATCCCGGTCGCCTTCGGCGAGCAGAATTACAGCCTGTGGCAGTTCGACTGGATGCTCCGCAACGGCGTGATGGTGATCGCGCAGCCCGACATCAATTACAACGGCGGCCTCATCCGCGCGAAGCGCGTGGCCCGTATCGCCGAAAAACTCGGCCGGACCTGCGTCCCCCACAACACCCAGACCGGGCTGACCTCGAGCAACATCGTGCAATACTCCTCCTGCACGAAGAACGCCTCTCCTCTGATGGAATATCCCTGGCGCGCACCGCAAAGGCCTTCCTCGTGGTACAAGCCGGATTTCAAGATCACCGGCGGAAAAATCCACGTGCCCGAAACTCCCGGGATGGGCTTGGAGATCGATCCCGATTACCTGAAGAAGGCCACGGTCATCTGCAAGTTGGACAAAGCCGTGCCCGGCGGCGGTAACGGCACCGGCGGCTGAAGCAGGGACGTCCCCTAGATCATTCAGCGCAGTTGCCGCAGCGCTTCGTAGCAGGCGATGCCGGCAGCGGTGCTGAGGTTGAGCGAGCGCAGGCCGGAATTTGCCTGCGGAATGGTCACGCGCGATCCGGCGAGCTCTTCATGGAGCCACTTCGGCGCCCCCTCGCCTTCATTGCCAAAGACCAGCCCGTCGCCATCGGCGTAACGCACCTCCCAGAAACTCCGCTCCGCCTTGGTCGTGAACAGCCAGAGCCGCTTGGGCGCATGCGGGCTCGCGCGGAAGGCCGCCCAGTCGGTATGCTCATGGACATCGAGGGACTTCCAATAATCCATCCCCGCCCGGCGCAGATTGCGGTCATTGATGACGAAGCCGAGCGGATGGATCAGGTGTAGCCTGGAGCATGTCAGGGCGCACATCCGGCCCACATTGCCCGTGTTCTGGGGAATTTGCGGGGCGTTGAGTACAAGATGCAGCACGGGCGGCAGTGTGAGTCATCCCCCTGTTCGCACAAGCCGGCAGCGGAGCTGACCGAAACCCGTGCGGTTTCTACGTAGCGGTTCTATCCACGGACTACGTAGTATCCGCCAAATCAGGCCGGCTTCAGTCTTTACGGCGCCACCGAATCGGCGCTTACTCATTGCCTTACAGGCAGCTGTTATCCCCCGTGAACGCACCCGCCGGCAAAGCCATCGTGATCATCGACGACGAGAAATCGTACGTCGATCTGCTGTCCCAGCTGGTCAAGGAGCACTTCGTCAACCCGGTCATCACCTTCACCCGACCACTGGATGCCCTGCAGGCACTCCCCCAGATCAATGTCGGCATCGTCGTGACGGACTATTACATGCCGCAGCTCACTGGCTTGGAACTCATTGTTCGGGCCCGCGCCCTGAAGCCTGGCGTTCCCTTCATCATCATCACCGGTCACGGAGTGCATCTCACCGAGGAGGACTTTTCCCATCTGCCGGAATTGCGGGCGGTGCTGCACAAGCCGCTGGGCTGGCGGCAGCTCACCGAGTCAATTGCCACGCACTGGCCCACCGTGGCCCGCGCGGTGACTGCGGAGACGAAAGCCGACATCTTGCGGCCCTGAGGCAGTTGTAGGAGCGGCATGATGCCGCGATGGATCGTTGGACAGGCCTCGATCATCGCGGCGTCAAGCCGCTCCTGCAGTTTCCCAAGCTCACCGTCAGCCGCGGCGGAACTTGAGGTCCTTGCGCACCTCGCTCAGCTCGGCCTTTTTCTTCAGGTCGTCCCGCTTGTCGAAGAGCTTCTTGCCGGTGCCCAGCGCCACCTCAACCTTCACCAGGGCCTCCTTGAAATACATGCGCAGCGGCACCAGGGCCCGGCCACCGGCCGCAAGTGCCTGCGTGATCTTGCGGATCTGGTGCCGGTGCAGGAGCAGCTTGCGGACGCGGCGGGCGTCGTGGTTGTTGATGTTGCCAAAGGCATACTGCTCGATGTGGGCGTTGTGCAGCCAGAGTTCGCCTTTCTCAACGCGGCCGAAGGCGTCGGTGATCTGCGCCTTGCCCGCGCGGATGGATTTCACCTCCGTGCCGCGAAGCTGGATGCCCGCCTCGAAGCGCTCGTCCACGAAATAGTCCCGGAGCGCCTTGGAGTTGCGGATTTCCGTGTAGCGGGCGGGGTCTTTCTTTTGCGCGCTCATGGCTGGACGGAAAACCGATGCATGAAAAAGGCGGCCCCGGCAATCGCCGCGCCGCCTTCGGGATGCGAAAGTTCTCCGGGCTCAGGCCTCGCCGAGCTCAAAGCTGATCTTGCCCTCGCTGACTTCACGCAGGGCCGTGTCCTCGGCCGAGAGCTTCTCCAGCGACTCGACCAGCGGACGGTTGCCGCGGCGGAGCTGCTTCACGCGGCGCGAGACCACGTTGATGAGCATGTTCGGGTCGGTGATGACCTTGAGGGCTTCTTTGATGTAATCGTCTCTCATGGAAGGGCGGGCTTTGGACTACGAAGGAAAGGTCAGAACTAGGGCGGGAACGCATCGCGTCAAGGGTCATTTTCCCGGGGGCGGGGCTATGTGTCCCGATGGTTGTTTGCCGGCCAGACCCAGGCTTCGGAGCCGAAGGCGGCTCCCACCGTTTCCCTGCTTGCCCGTCCCCCTCCCCGGTGACGACGCTAAGGCATGCTCATCGCCTGGACCACTGTCTCACAGCGTGCCGAGGCCGAGCGGCTGGCCACGGACATCATCGACCGCCGCCTGGCCGCTTGCGTGCAGATCGAGGGGCCGGTGTCTTCCCACTATCGCTGGGAGGGCAAGGTGGAGCGTACTGAGGAATTTCGCCTCTGCTTCAAGTTCCTTCCCGAGCAGGCGGTGGCGCTGGCCGCTTGGGTGCAGGCCCATCATCCTTACGAAACGCCGGAATGGATCGTCGTGCGTGCGTCAGACGTGGGAGAAAAATACTTGTCATGGGCGAGGGCGACCTCTAGCAATCCGCCCCTTTAACAACCCGCCATCCTTCCTTTACCCGTCATGTCCCAGCACAAAAGCCTCCAAGGCGCCAACGGCCTCGTCCTTAAACGCAACGTCCTCAAGCGCTTCGAACGCGTCGAGATCCTCAGGAAGCGCAGCCAGTGGAAGGAAGGCGACCGCGTCATGGGCCTTCGCAAGACGAAGCCCGACGTCTGAGCCACTCCCTCACCTTTCCCGGCAGGCAGTTTCCGCTGCCTGCCTTTTTTTTGCCCACCCATGCACGACCTATTCAAGGGCCTCTTCGACTGGTACAACCAATCCCTCGCCGAGGGCGGCTATCCACTGATCGTACTGCTGATGGCCATCGAGAGTTCGATCGTGCCGCTGCCGAGCGAATTGATCATCCCCCCGGCCATCATCGCCGCCCAGAAGTCGGGCAACATGACCTTCGTCGGCATCGTCATTGCCGGCGCCCTCGGCTCATGGATCGGCGCAACCGCAATGTACTGGGCGTCGCGTTGGGCGGGCCGGCCCCTGGTTCTGCGCTACGGGAAATATTTTTTCATTCCGCCGGCCAAGGTCGAACAAGCTGAACAATGGTCGGCCCAGTTCGGCAGCTTTGGGATCTTCGCATCGCGGCTTCTTCCGGTAGTGCGGCACCTGATCGGTATCCCCGCCGGCATCGTGCGCCTGAACTATCTCAAGTTTTCGATTTTCACCGTCATCGGCTCCGCGATCTGGTGCGCCGTCCTTTGCTGGGTGGGTATCCAGGCCGGCAAGGATGAAGCCCTCATGAAGGGGGAATTGCATCAAATCCTGATCTGGATCATTGGCGCACTCGCGGTGCTGGGTGCGATTTATTATTTTTTTGTCCATCGTTTCACTCGGAAAAAAAGCCCGTAATGAAGGGCCATCGGCCCGGCTTTGGCTTCTCGCATCGGGCCCGGTCGCCCGCTGATCTTCGGTTGCCCCGGTCTGCCTCGGCACTGGACACTGCCGGCCATCGTGTTCCAAATCAGGCCGCATGATTGAGGCGCGGAATTTGCGCAAGGAGTTCGGGCCCCGCGTGGCGGTGCATGACGTCAGCCTGCGCATCACCGCCGGCGAAAAACTCGTGCTGCTCGGCCCCAGCGGCTGCGGCAAAACCACCTTCCTCCGCATGCTCAACCGCCTGGTGGAGCCAACCGCCGGGCAGGTCTGGTTCAATGGCGTGGACACTGCCGGGATGAACCCCGTCGAATTACGGCGCCGGATGGGATTCGTCATCCAGGGCGCGGGCCTGCTGCCCCATCGCACGGTGCGGGAGAACATCCTGACCGTGCCGCATCTGCTGGGCTGGTCGGAGGAAAAATGCGCCGACGCCCTGTTTGTGATGAAGGCGCTGCTCTGGTTGTTTGATGACTGGCTCGATGCCTCGCCGCACGAACTCTCCACGGGCCAGCGGCAGCGCGTGGGTCTGGCCCGGGCAATCATCGCCGATCCCGCGGTGGTGCTCATGGACGAGCCGTTCAGCGCCTTGGATCCCGTGACCCGCCTGCAAGTCCGCCGGGAATTCCGCGCCCTCTGGACGCTGCACGATAAAATGGTCGTCATGGTCACGCACGACATCCATGAGGCCATTGAGTTCGCCGACCGGATCGCGCTCATGTCCCCCGGCCGGATCGAGCAGGTGGGATCTCCCGCCGAGCTTCTGTTTCAGCCCAAAAGCGAATTCGTGCAGAAGTTTTTCGATGGCGGTCGGCTGCAATATGAATGGCAGGCCACGCGCCTGCACGATCTTCACCTGCCCTCCGACGAACCCCACCGCGACTCCGTTCCCACCCTGCTGGGCCTGCCGGCAACTCATTCCGTGGCGGAAGCGATGGCGGCGCTCGGTCATGACCGGGTCCGTACCTCGCAATTGTCCGACGCCTTTCAAAGTTTCCGGGCGGCACCCAGAATCCTCCCCGCCACCGGTGAAAGGCCTGCCCAATGAGTCTGGATGCCCTCCAGTCATTCCTGCTCGCACATCGCACGGATCTGATGACGCGCACCACGGAGCATCTCAACCTGGTGGCGCTCGCCCTGCTGGCCGCCGCAGCCGTGGGCTTGCCCTTGGCGGTGGTTCTGCGGTCCCGCCGCGGCGCAGCCACGGTCTTTCTCGGCTTCGCCGGCATCATCCAGACCGTGCCCAGTCTCGCGCTGCTCAGCGTCATGCTGCCGCTGTTTGGGCTTGGACGCGAAACCGCCGTCGTGGCGTTGTTCCTCTACGCCCTCCTGCCGGTGATGCGAAACACCCTCGTGGGATTGGGCGGGGTGGACGCCGCCGTGGTGGACACGGCCCGCGGCATGGGCATGAGCCCGGCCCAGCTGTTCTGGACCGTGGAATTGCCCCTGGCCCTGCCCACCATTTTCGCCGGCTTGCGCACCGCGGCGGTGATCTGCGTCGGCATCGCCACTTTGAGCGCTCTCGTCGGCGCGGGCGGCCTGGGTGTTTTTATCTTCCGCGGCATCGCCACGAGCCAGCCGGCCATCATTTTTCTCGGCGCCGTGCCCGCCGCCCTGCTCGCCCTCGGGCTGGACGGGGCCCTGGGGCTCGCCCAGCATTTCATGCTGCGCTACCCGCGGCGCGTCACGGCGATCGGCGGACTGGTTCTCGCGGGGTGCGTGCTGTCAGTCTGGCGCCCAGGCACAGATGCGCCGCTGTTGTTCGGGTTCACGTCCAGCTTTGTCCAGCGCGCGGATGGGTATGAAGCCTGGCGGAAGCACTACGGGCTGCCGGCCCTGCGCTACAACGAGCTCAACTCCAGCCTGCTCTATGACGCTTTGCACCGCGGCGAGGTCGACGTCGCCTGCGGATTCTCCACCGATGGGTTGATCGCTTCCTACGGATTGCGCCCACTGGTGGATGACCGTCATTTTTTTCCCCATTATGACGCCGCCCTGCTCGCCCGGGCCGAGCTTTTTGAGCGCATTCCCGCTCTGCGCCCATTGCTCGAAAAACTGACCGGCGCGATCTCGGAGCAGGCCATGCGGCAACTCAATCTCCGCGTCGACCAGGACGGCGTGACTCCAGAAATGGCCGCGAGGGAGTTCCTGCGCAACTGGACCCGGGCGGCCGGCATCGACTGGCAGGAGGCCAGAGCGAACAACAAGCGGTTCGACTTGGATGCACCCGACCTGGTGATCGGTGCCATGATCACCACCGAACAATACATCCTCGGCAGCATCATCGAGCAATTGATTGATGGCGCCACGGCTTGGAATGCCGAGCTGAAGTCGGGTTTGGGCGGCACCGCGATCTGCTTCGAGGCCCTGCAGCGGGGGAACATCGATCTCTGCCCCGAATACGGCGGAAGCCTGGCGATGACGGTGCTGAAGACCAACAACGATCCCGTGGTCATGAGCCGGCTGAGCGATGCCGGACAACTCAATGCCTGGCTCACCGCGGAATTCGCCCGGCTCCATCACCTGGCCTGGATGGCCCCGCTCGGGTACAGCCGATCCTACACGCTGCTGGTGCGCAGCGATGATTCGCGCTTTATCGAGATTAAGACGGTTTCCGATTTGAAGTCCCGCATCGAGGGACTGCATTGACCAAGGATGGAGTCCACTGGTCTTCTCCTTTTCTGATGAAACGGTTTTCCCCGCCAGCCCCATGACCCCTGACCAGTCAGTCGCAACGCCGGCGGACTCTCGCGTGACGGCTGCCGCCCGCTCGCGAACCATGCTGGCCTGCCTGGTCGTGGCTGTCGCGGCACTCGCGGCCTATGCCAACAGCTTCCGGGGACCCTATATTTTCGATGACATGTCCTCGATTACGGAAAATGCCACCATCCGGAGTCTGGCGCAGGCGTGGTGGCCGCCGCACGGGGCGGCCGCCGGTGGACTTTCGGTGGCCGGCCGGCCGTTCCTGAACTTCACGCTGGGCGTGAACTATGCCGTCAGCGGCTTTGACGTTTGGAGCTACCATGCCCTCAACCTCGCCATCCACCTTCTGGCCGGACTGGCCCTGTTCGGAGTGCTGCGGCGCACCTTCACCCGGCCGATACTTTCGGCCCGGTTTGGCGAGCAGGCATGGCTGCTCGCCCTCGCCATCGCCACCCTCTGGACCGTGCATCCGCTCCAGACCGAGGCAGTGACGTACATCATCCAACGGGCCGAGTCGCTCATGGGACTGTTTTTCCTGCTGACGCTCTATGGATTTGTGCGGGCGCTGGACTCGCCCCGACCGCGCCGGTGGTGGGTGTTTTCGTTCGCGGCCTGCCTCCTCGGTGTCGCGACCAAGGAAATCACGGCCCTGGCCCCCGTCCTGGTGTTCCTCTACGACCGGACGTTCGTCAGCGGCAGCTTTCGCGAGGCGTGGCGGCGGCATCGCTGGCAGCACCTTTCGTTGGTGGTGACCTGGCTGCCCTTGCTCTGGTTTCTCGCCGGCACAGGGGGCGACCGGGGTGGCACGTTTCACTTCTCCCAGGGAAATGTCTGGGTGGAGCATGCCCTGACCCAGTTCGAGGCGGTCACGCGGTATTTCTGGCTGTCGCTCTGCCCCTATCCGCTGGTTTTTGACTACGGCGAACTTCCGGCCCCGAGCCTCGGCGTGGCCTTTCTCTGGGCAATCCCGGTGCTTGGTCTGCTCGGGGCCACGGTGGTGGCACTGAAACGCTGGCCGGTGGTGGGTTTCCTGGGCGCTTGGGTATTCGTGATCCTCGCCCCGACCAGCGTGCTGCCGGCCAAGCTACAGATCATCGTCGAGCACCGCATGTATCTCCCCCTCGCCGCGGTCCTCACGTTCGTCGCGGGCTGGGCCTGGCTCCGGGCCGGGCGCAACGCAGTCTACGCGTCGTTCGGGCTGGCGGTGGTCGCCGGCGTCCTGACTGCCGCGCGCAACGGTGATTACCGGAGCAATATTATCCTCTGGAGGGATACGATCGCCAAGAGCCCGGCCAATCCTCGCGCGCACAATAACCTGGGCTATTTTCTCAATGCCGAGGGCCGGACCATGGAGGCGATTGCCGAGTATCAAAGGGCCCTGCGCATCAACCCGGATTACATCGATGCGCACAACAATCTCGGCAGTGCGTTGCAGGACCTGCCGGGGCGCATGAACGAGGCCATTGCGCAGTACCAGGAGGCCCTGCGCCTCAAGCCGGACTATCCCCAGGTGCATTACAATCTGGGCAGCGCCTGGTTGAAGACCCCCGGCCGGCTGAATGATGCCATCGCCGAATTTCAAACGGCCCTGCACTACAAGCCCGACTATGCGGAGGCGCACTCGAGCCTGGGCACCGCGTGGTCGAAAATTCCCGGGCGGTTGGATGACGCCGTCGCGGAGTTTCAAACCGCGCTGCGCCTGAAGCCGGACTATGCGGAGGGACATTTCAATCTGGCCAATACCTGGGTGACCGTTCCCGGCCGGTTGAATGACGCGATTGCCCACTATCAGGAAGCCCTGCGCCTGAAGCCGGGTCTGGTCGAGGCACATACCAATCTCGGCAATGCCTGGATGAATCTGCCGGGACGATTGAATGATGCGATGGCGCAATACCAGGAGGCACTGCGGCTGAAACCGGATTCTCCGACCGCGCATTACAATCTCGGCAACGCCCTGGCCACCCTGCCCGGCCGGTTGAATGAGGCGATCGCCCAGTACCAGGAGGCGCTGCGCCTGCAGCCGGATTATGCCGAGGCGCATTACAATCTCGGCAATGCCTTGGTCAATGTGCCCGGCCGCATGAACGAGGTGATCGCTCGCTATGCCGAGGCCGTGCGCCTGAAGCCGGATTATGTCGAGGCCCACCTCAATCTGGGCAATGCCCTCTACGCCGTGGGCCGCGTGCCTGACGCCATCGCCCAGTTTTCCGAGACGCTCCGCCTGCAGCCGAACCAGGCTGATGCGCATTTCAACCTCGCCCTCGCGCTGCTCAATCTCCCGGGCCGGGTCAACGAGGCCCGGCTGCACCTCGAGGCGGTCCTGCGTCTCCAGCCCGGGAATGACGACGCCCGGCAGATACTGGCGAAGATCCGGGCGGGCCAGCGTTGACCGAGGACTGGGATATCTCGGCCTTCAAGTGCGCTGGCCGACTCGAAGCCCGCTTGTTCGACAAATGGATGAGGGCTGATCCAAAAGGATTTCCCACTCGACACCGGCGGCGACGCCCGCAATCACTTCGCGGACTGGCAGTGCCGCGAGCGTAGCACAATGGATAGTGTAGTGGCCTCCGAAGCCATTGATCTGGGTTCGATTCCCAGCGCTCGCACCAGCCTTCGCTCCCGCGACAGCGGTGGGAAGGCTGCCACGTCGTAGCCCGCGTCTCGCGGGCGAAGACGGGCTTTCACGCACAGTGAGGAGCTACGGCTCGGCAAGCCACGGAAGCCGAACCTTTCCGAAAGATTGCCCCATTCACTAACGTTCATCTCAGTGATGAACCGCTTCCATTACGTTTACATTCTCGAATCGCTCCAGCAGCCGGGTCGATTTTATGTGGGCCTAACCTGTGAGCTTAAAGAGCGTCTCCAGCGGCATAATGCCTGCGATGTGTCGCATACTGCAAAATTTGCTCCGTGGCAGATCAAGTCGGCAATTGCCTTTATCGAACGCGAGCGTGCTGCTGCGTTCGAGATCTATTTGAAAACAGCATCAGGACGAGCATTCGCCAAAAAGCGTCTCTGAGGAAGGGCGTCCACAAGGGCCGCCACTTGCCACCGCCACCCGCCACTTCAGATATGGATCGCCTCGCCCGTCGTCGCCGCGGCGGCCTCCATCACGGCCTCGCTCAACGTCGGGTGCGCGTGGATCGTCTTGTGGATCTCCTCCACCGTCGCCTCCAGCTCGACCGCCAGGCCGTACTCGGCGATCAGCTCGGTCGCCTCTGCGCCGATGATGTGCGCACCGTAGATCTCGCCGGTCTTCGCGTCGCTGATCACCTTCACAAATCCCTCGCTCTCGGCTGACGCCACCGCCTTGCCCGACGCCGTGAACGGAAACTTGCCGACCTTGTAATCCAGCTTCTTCTCCTTCGCCGCCTGCTCCGTCAAGCCGGTGCTGGCCACCTGGGGCTGGCAGTAAGTGCAGCCCGGAAAATTCTTTACCCGGTGCGGCCGGCCGTGGCCGAACATCCCGTTGACCGCGCTGACCGCCTCAAACGTGGCCACGTGTGCCAGCCAGGGCGGTCCGATGATGTCACCCGCCGCATAAATGCCCTTCAAGCTCGTCTGATAATCGTCGCCGACCTTCACGTAGTTGCGGTCCAGCTCCACTTTCACGCTCTTGGACAGCACGCCCTCGATGTTCGCGACGACCCCGATGGCGGAAAGCACGGTCTCGGCCTCGATCTCCTCGGCCTTCCCGTCCTTGACGAGATTCACCTTCACGGAGTTTTTCCCGACGCGGAAATTTTCACACTTGGTCGCGGTGTGGATCGCGATCCCCTGCTTCTCAAACGAGCGGTGCAGCAGCTTCGCCACCTCTTCGTCCTCGACCGGCAGGATCTGCGGCAGCATTTCAACCAGGGTCACCTTCGCGCCGAACGCGTTGTAGAAATAAGCAAATTCCACGCCGATGGCACCCGCGCCGACAATGACGATGGACTTCGGCAGGGTTTTGCCGGCCAGCGCCTCGCGGGAGGTCATCACCCGGGCACCGTCCACTGGCAGCTCCGGAATGCGTCGCATCTTGCAGCCGGTGGCGATGAGGATGTTCTTTGCCTTGAAAAACTTCCCCTTGTGCTCGCCCTCGGTGATTTCGACCATCCCGGCCACGGTCACCTGGCCCCGGCCCACGAAGTAATCGACCTTGTTCTTACGGAAGAGAAATTCCACGCCCTTCGCCATCTGGCCGGCAACGGTCCGGGACCGCTCCATGACCTTGGCGAAGTCGAAGGACACATCCTTCACGGTGATGCCGAACGCGTCGGCCTTCTTGATCTTCTGGTAAAGCTCCGCGCTCTTCAGCAGCGCCTTGGTCGGGATGCAGCCCCAGTTGAGGCAGGTGCCGCCGGCGCGCTCCATCTCGATGCACGCCACTTTTTTTCCAAGTTGTCCGGCGCGAATCGCGCCCGCGTAGCCCGCCGGGCCGCCGCCAATGACAATGAGGTCGTATTCGATGGTTTCAGCCATGCCCTCAAGCTCGCGACGTGGTGAAATCCGTCAAACGGAAACCGCCGGCCACGCCGACTCCTTTAATTTCCGAAGGTGGAACGCGTTGCCCGCCCTGAGCCTGTCGAAGGGTTTGGCTCCGCCCACGCTTACGCTCCGACGACGTCTCTTAGCGCGTTGGGGATAACGCACTCCACCTAAATATCGATCACGTCGTCCCGCTTCGCCGGCCTTGGCGCGACAGACTTTTTCGCCGAATTTCGGAGCAAGGCATTCAGGACAATGTTCGTCACGCTCACGATGAGCGCGCCCCACAGCGCCGACCAGAAATCAGCCACGTGAAAACCCTCGACCAGCCGGCCGACCCAGAGGAACAACAAGGCATTGATCACCAGCACCCCGATACCCATCGTCAGCAGGATGAACGGTAGCGTGAACACCACCAGCAGCGGCTTCAGGATCGCGTTAAAGAGGCTCAGCAGGAGCACGACCCAGAATAGGGTCTCCCCGTCCTTGTAGGAAATGCCCGGAATGATCTTCGCCGCCAGCGCCACCCCGAGGGCCAGCACCGACCAGCGCACAAGCAGGTTGATGAAAGGATGCTTCATGTCCGTGGGCGGCCAACTTCCGCCCGGGCCCCCTGCCGCGCAATGAAAATCCTCGTCCTCCAGGATTACCTCCGCAGCGGCGGCACCGAGCGCCAGTCCCTGCTCCTCACGCGGGCCTTCGCCGCGGCCGGGCACGACACGACCCTGCTCACCTTCCGCCCGGGCGGCGTGCTGGCTCCCACCCTCGACTCCGCGGTCGCACACCGTGCGTTGCAGCCCTTTGACACCGGCCTGGACTGGTTCGCCCCCGGACTCCGCGCCACAGTCGGACGGATCCAACCCCAGGTGGTCATGTGCATGGGCCGGATGGCGAATTGCTACGCGGGCTCGATTCAAGCCCGTCACCCGTACCTCGCCGTCATCGCCACCATGCGCACCGGCAAACCCCTGCCCTGGCTATTCCGCCGCTCCCTGCGCCAGGTCCGCCATGTCGTGGCCAACAGCCACGCGGCCAAGGCCACGCTGGTCGCCGGGCACGATATCGCCGCGGAAAAAATCTCGGTCATTCACAACTCGCTCGTCTTCCCGCCCGAATCCACCTTGGGGCACGACGAGTCGCTGCGCGCCAAATGGGGCGCCACTCCCGCGACCAAGGTGCTGCTGAATGTGGCCATGTTTCGCCCCGAGAAAAACCAGCGCGAATTGATCGAGACCGTTGCGGAGCTCCCGCGCCCCCTGGATTTCCAGCTCTGGCTGGCCGGCGTCGGTCCGGCTCGCGCCGACTGTGAGCGGCTCGTGGCCGAACGGAATTGGGGCGGTTTCGTGAAATTCCCCGGCTTCCATTCCAACCCCACTCCCCTTTACAGCGCCGCAGATCTCGCCGTTCACGCCTCGTGGAGCGAGTCGCTTTCCAATTTCCTGATCGAGGCCCAGGCCCATGGCCTGCCGACAGTGGCCTACGCGGCCCAGGGACTCGACGAGTGCTGCGTGCCGGGCGACACGGGCTTTGTCCTGCCTCGCGGCGATCGCGCGGCGTTTCTGGCGGCGCTCACCCGCCTCCTCGGGGAGCCTGCCGAGGAGCACGCCCGCCGTGCCGCCCGCGCCCGCGCCTTTGCGCGCGCCACCTTTGATCCGCCGCGGCAGATCTCCGCCTATCTCGAACTTCTCCAAAAACTGGCCTCCGCTCCCGTCCCATGACCAACCGGCAGCGCCTCCACCTGATCGAGAGTTACATCCGCGAGCACCGGTATGCCGACCTGCACACGCTGGCGGCGCGTTTCGCCATCTCGCTCTCCACCGTGCGCCGCGCCCTCGACCAACTCGAGGAAAAGGGCGTGCTGCGCCGCCATCATGGCGGCGCGTCGCTCGTCGAGACGGATGCCGTGACCCGGGAATATGACTTTGTCGCCCGCGACCAGCATCACCGGGACGAGAAGTTCGCCATCGCCCGCCTCGTCGCGGGCCAGGTCCGTCCCGGCATGAGTGTCATTCTCGACGGCGGCAGCACCACCTACGCCGTCGCCCGCCTGCTGGCCGACAAGCGGCTGCAGGTGATCACGAACTCGCTGCCCATCGCCGGCCTCTTCAGTGAGATCGGCGGGCAGGACACCCAGGTGACCGGCGGCAGCATTTACGGGCGGCTTGGGGTGCTGCTTGGGCCGTTGTGCGAGCAGTCGCTCGCGCAGACGCACGCGGACCTGGCCATCCTCGGCGGCGTCGGCATCACCGAGACCGGCATTTGGAATTTCAACGCCCTCGTCGTCGCCGCCCAGCGCCGGATGATCGCCGCCGCTGACCGCATCATCTTCGTCCTCGATAACTCCAAGTTCGGCCGCAAGGCGCTCAACCTCACCACCGGCTTCGATGCGCGTTTCACCATCGTGACCGACACCCGGCCCGCGCCGGAGGTCGCCCGCGCCATCCAGTCCGCCGGCGCGAAGCTCACGCTGACACCCGGCAGCCGGTAGGGCGATCGGCCGACCGGGGTGGAACGCGCTGACCCAGCGCGCTGCTTGCCCTGAGCCTGTCGAAGGGGTTTGGCTCCGGCGACGATCAAGTGCGGACGGAGGCTTTAGCGCGTTGAGGTCAACACGCTCCACTTTTGATCCTGCTTAATTATTCCAAGAGATTTGCCTTCCCTCAATCCGTGTTCATCCGTGCCAGCCGTGCCCAAGAAAGCCGCCGCTTCCCTCCCCGCTTTCCGACCCGAATGCATCCGCCTGCGCGGCGTCCGCCAGAACAATCTCAAGGGTTTCGACCTCGATATCCCGCTCGGCCAGTACGTCGTCGTCACCGGCCTGAGCGGCGCGGGCAAGTCTTCCCTCGTCTTCGACACCCTCCACGCTGAGGGCCAGCGGCGCTACGTGGAGACGTTCAGCGCCTACACCCGCCAGTTTCTCGACCTGCTCGACAAGCCCAAGGTCGACTCCATCGAAAACATCCGCCCTTCCATCGCCATCGAGCAGACGAATACGGTCAAAACCTCGCGCTCGACCGTCGGCACGATGACCGAGCTCACGGATTTCTGCAAAGTCTGGTTCAGCCATGTCGCCGAATGCTTCGACCCCGCGACCGGCGAAAAGGTCGAGGACGATAACCCGCAGACCATTTGGGCCAAGACCCATGCCGCCCACGGCGGCCAGACCCTGATCATCGCCTTCAAGGTCAGCCGGCCGGCCAGCCTGACCTGGCCCGAGATCCTGAAGAATCTCAAGGGCCAGTCCTATGTCCGTGTGCTGGTGCCCGGAAGCGGAAGTCTCGCGACCCATCGCGTGGACGATTTGCTGGCTGATCTCGGGCCGCTCGCCGGGGCCGCTCATCTCTTCGTCGTCCAAGACCGCGTCACACTGGCGCCGGCCCACAAATCCCGCTTCCTCGAGGCCGTCGAGGCCGCCCTCCACTTCGGTCAGGGTGAAGTCCACCTCTTCGGAAATCCAAAATCTGAAATCCCAGATCTGAAATTATTGGAGCTAGGTCATTATTCCCGCGGACTGCACTCGCCCAAGACCGGCCGCACCTTCCGCGCCGCCACGCCGGCGCTCTTCTCCTTCAACTCGCCGCTCGGCGCGTGCCCGAAATGCCGCGGCTTCGGCCGGGTCATCGACATCGACTACCGTCTGGCCCTCCCGGACCAGTCGCTGTCCCTCGAGGACGGCGCCATCAAATGCTGGGAGAGCGAAATCTACGGCGAGTCCAAGGACGACCTGTTCGTCTGGGCCAAAAGGAAAAAAATCCCCGTTAACGTCCCCTTCGCCTCCCTCACACCAGCGCAACAGGGCTTCATCATCGACGGCGAGCCCGGCTACGGCGAGGAGAACGGCAAAACCTGGCCACAATATTGGTATGGCCTCAAGGGCTTCTTCCGCTACCTCGAGAAGAACACCTACAAGATGCATGTGCGCGTGTTTCTCTCGCGCTACCGCACTTACAATCCGTGCCCGGACTGTGGCGGACTGCGGCTGCAACCCGAGGCCTTGTGCTGGCAGTGGCGCGGCCGGACCCTCCCCGCGCTCTACCAGCTGCCCGTCGACCAGTTGCTGGCGACGCTCCAGGACGCCCACCCGCCGCGCGGCGACCGCCAGTCGGGGCTCGCCTACGATTCAATTTTAACCCGCCTCCGCTACCTGCAGCAGGTCGGCCTCGGCTACCTCACGCTCGACCGCGCGTCCAAGACGCTTTCCGGCGGCGAGGTCCAGCGCGTGAACCTCACGAGCTGTCTCGGCACGTCGCTCATCGACACGCTCTTCGTCCTTGACGAGCCCAGCGTCGGTCTGCACCCGCGCGACATCGACCGGCTCATCGGCATCATCCGCTCGCTCACGGACGCGGGCAACACGGTCGTCGTCGTCGAGCACGACGAGGCCATGATCCGCGCCGCCGACCATGTCATCGAGGTCGGCCCCGAGCCCGGCAGCCGGGGCGGGCGGATCGTGTTCGAGGGTCCGGTCGCCGCCATGCTGCGCGCCCCCGCCAGCATCACGGGCGCCTATTTTTCCGGCCGCGAGACCGTCGCGGTTCCGGCTGCACGCCGTCCCGTGCCGGCGGCGCATCCGATGCTGCATTTCAAGAACGTCACCAAGCACAACCTCGCCGACCTCTCCTTTCAGTTGCCGTTGCAGCGCTTCGTTTGCCTGAGTGGCGTCTCCGGCTCGGGCAAGTCCACGCTGCTCAACAACGTCATCCATCAGGGTCTGCTGGGCCAGCGTCTCCAGCTCACCGAGGATCCCGCGGCCATCGAGGCCATCCACGTCGACCGCGAATTTTCGGAAATTGTCCTCGTCGACCAGTCGCCCCTCTCGCGCACCCCGCGCTCCAATCCCGCCCTTTACACCGAGGCCTGGGAACTAGTCCGCGAGCTTTTTGCCTCCACCCCCGCCGCCCGCGAGGCCGGCTTCAGCCCTTCGAGCTTTTCCTTCAACAGCGGCGACGGGCGCTGCGACCACTGCCTCGGCCTGGGTTACGAGCGCGTGGAGATGCAGTTTCTCTCCGATGTCTTCGTGCCCTGCCCCGTCTGCGAAAGCCGGCGCTTCAAGCCCGAGGTGCTCGCTATCCGCTGGAATGGCCACACGGTCGCGGACCTGCTCGCCACCAGCGTCACGGATGCGCTCCCACTGTTCGCCGCGGAGCCCGAAATTCAGCGCCGCCTCGCTCCGCTGGAGGCCGTCGGCCTCGGCTACCTGACCCTCGGCCAGCCGCTCAACACCCTCAGCGGCGGCGAATCCCAGCGCCTCAAACTCGTCCGCTACCTCAGTACCTTCACCACCAACACCGAATCCGCCGATCCCGCGACTCTTCCTCCTTCTTCCGGCCTCCGGCCTCCGGCCTCCGGCGCGCCAGCAGGCGCGCTGCTCCTCCTGGACGAGCCCACCACCGGCCTCCACCGCCACGACGTGAAGCGCCTGCTCGCCGTGCTACAGGCGCTGGTCGATCGCGGGCACAGTCTCATCGTCATCGAGCACAATCTCGACGTCCTGAAGTCCGCCGACTGGATCCTCGAGGTTGGTCCCGAGGCCGGCGCGAATGGCGGCCGCATTGTCGCCGAGGGCACCCCCGAGGACCTCGCCCGCGTCTCCACCGCCACGTCACCCTTCCTCCACGCCGCCCTGGCCCAATTTCACGGATTAAGTGAAATTCACCCTGAGCTGGCCGCTGCGGAGGACGCCGCGCCTTACGCCTCGCGCCTCATGCCGCACGCCTTGCAGATCACCGGCGCCCGCGAGAACAACCTCCGGAACCTCTCGCTCTCGATCCCACACCGCCAGTTGTCGGTAGTCACGGGCGTCTCCGGCTCCGGCAAGTCCACGCTGGCGTTCGACATCGTGTTTGCCGAGGGCCAGCGGCGGTTCATGGAGTCGATGTCGCCCTACGCCCGGCAGTTCGTCGAGCAGCTCCCGCGACCCGCCCTCGACCAGCTGACGGGCATCCCGCCAACTGTCGCCATCGAGCAGCGGGTCACGCGTGGCTCCCGCAAGTCGACCGTCGCCACCATTACCGAGGTCGCGCAATACCTGCGCCTCCTCTACGCGCGGCTCGGCATCCAGCATCATCCCGACACCGACCGGCCGGTCACACCGCTTTCCCCGGGCGCGCTGAAAAAGCTCCTCGCCCGGGTGCTCGCCACGCCCAAGGCGAAGAAGGCGAAGCACCTCTATCTCTGCGCCCCGCTGATCCGCGGCCGCAAGGGCCACCACCAGCCCATCGCCACGTGGATCGCCGGCCAGGGCTACGAGCTCATGCGCGCCGATGGCCGGCTGACCCGCGTCGACGCCTTCCAGAAACTCGACCGCTACAAGGAGCACGACGTGGAAGTCGTGATTGCCGATTTGAAGCAAAGGGAAACCGGACGCCAGACGCCGGACACCGGCCCAAGCCGCTCAACCAAATCCGCCCCGGCCTCCGTCGTCCGGCCTCCGGCGTCCTTCCGCGCCGACGCGGCGCTGCACACCGCCCTGCGCGTCGGCAAGGGCGCGTGCTTCCTGCTCACGCCGCAGGGCGAGGTGCTCTCCTGGTTTTCCACCACGCGCACCGACATCGAGACCGGCGAATCTTTCCCGGAACTCGACCCCAAGCATTTTTCCTTCAACTCACCCCGCGGCTGGTGCCCGGCGTGCCGCGGACACGGGCGGATTTTCCCGTGGATGCTGGAGCCGGAGGACGACGACGACGATCCGCTCGCCCGCCTGCGTGATTTCGGGATCGATTCTGCCGGCGAGGTCGCGGAGGACGGCCAGCCTTGCCCGGCCTGCCACGGCACGCGCCTCAACCGCATCAGCCGCTCCGTGAAACTCCACCGGCGCGGCCGGCTGCCGCCTCTCTCGTTACCCGAGTTGCTCACGGCCACGCCGTCCCAGCTTCTCACGCAGCTGCGCGCCCTCGACCTCGATGCGCGCGGCCGGCTCATCACGCAGGACATCGTGCCCCAGATCGAGGAGCGCCTGAAGTTTCTCGACCACGTCGGGCTCGGCTATCTCTCGCTCGACCGTCCGACCGAAACCCTCTCCGGCGGAGAGGCGCAGCGCATTCGCTTGGCCGCCCAGCTCGGCTCCAATCTTTCCGGCGTCCTCTATGTACTCGACGAGCCGAGCATCGGGCTGCACGCCCGCGACAACGACCGCCTCATCGACACCCTTGAGGCCCTTCGCGCGAAGGGGAACACCCTCCTCGTCGTGGAGCATGACGAGGAGCTGATGGCCCGCGCCGACCACATCATCGACCTCGGCCCCGGCGCCGGCGTGCATGGCGGCGAGTTGCTGGCCAGCGGCACGCCGGCTGAGATCAAGCGCAGCTCCAAGTCGCTGACCGGGCTTTTCCTTAACAGGGGCATCAAGCATCCCGCGCGCGGGGAATACCGTCCCCTGCCGGCTGCGGATCGTGCAGCGCGGATGGCTTCCGGCACCGGCTGGCTGCGGCTGAACCAGGTATCGTTCCGCAACCTCAAGGGTTTCGACCTTCGCCTGCCTTTGGGCCGCTTGATCATGGTCGCAGGTCCAAGCGGGGCCGGAAAATCCACGCTGTTTCGCGATGTCCTGCATCCCGCGGCCGCTTGCGCGATCAAACTGAAAAAATCCCGGCTCAGCGGGCGGGAATTCGCCAAGGCCACCGGTTTTGCCTCCGACCGGTCAGCCGTGCCTTTCTCGGAGCTCCGCGTGGGCGACACTTTCAGGTCCGTCATCGAGGTCGACCAGGCGCCAATCGGCAAGACCCCGCGCTCCACGCCCGCCACGTATCTCGGCATTTTCGACCTGATCCGTCAGTTCTTCGCCTCCCTGCCCGAGGCGAAGATCCGGGGTTACACGGCCTCGCGCTTTTCCTTCAACACCACCGGCGGCCGCTGCCCGACCTGCGAGGGCGCCGGCCGCATCAAATTCGAGATGGCGTTCATGCCGGACACCTATCTCCCCTGCGACGATTGCCGCGGCCTGCGCTATGGCCCCGACCTGGCCGACATCGTCTGGAAGGGGAAGAGCATCGGCGAGGTACTGCAGCTCACCTTTGAGGAGGCGGCGCAATTCTTCGACTTCCACTCGCAGCTTTCGCAGGTGTGCCGGCTCATGGTTGATTGCGGCCTGGGCTATCTCACGCTCGGCCAGAGTTCTCCCACCCTCTCCGGCGGCGAGGCGCAGCGCCTCAAGCTGGTCACCGAGCTCTCCGCCGGACTGGCCACCTACCGCGAGCGCAGCCGCGGGGAGTTGCCGCGCAATCTCTACCTGCTCGAGGAGCCGACCATCGGCCTGCACCTGAGCGACTGCGAGAAACTCATCGGGGTGCTGCACTCGCTGGTCGACCAAGGCCACACCGTCGTCGTCATCGAGCACCACCTCGACCTGCTGGCCGAGGCGGACTACATCATCGAGCTCGGGCCGGTGGGCGGCCCCGAGGGCGGCGAGTTGATCTATCAGGGCGCGCTGGCCGGCCTGCTCGCCGTGAAGCGCAGCCCGACCGCGCCTTACCTGCGTGCCCGGCTGAAGCGATAACGATGTCAAAAATATCTTAATCCGGAAGGCTGCGGAATCCATTCCGGCAGCCACGAGCTCCTCCGTCCGCTATGCCGCCAGGGCCGCGCGGATCGCCTTCGCCAGCTCCGCCGTGGAAACCGGTTTCAGCAGGCACGCCGAGAGCCCGGCCAGAGTCATGCTGCGCGAAATCAGGTCGGGATTGATATAGCCGGTCAGGAGGATCCGCCGCGATCCGGGATGGTGCACCGCCAGCCGCATGAGAAATTCCAGTCCCTGTTCCCCCGGCAGCAATTGGTCGCAAATGATCACATCGTAAGGCCGGGTCGCCGCGAGCAGCGTCCCTTCCTCGGCGGTCGAGGCCACATCGACGTCAAACTCGGGCGCCAAGCCCAGGCGCATGGCCTCCAGCAGCGGGACCTCGTCGTCGATGATCAGCACCGCGGTTCGCGGGGCGGAAGTTGGCTGGGGCGCGGGCATCGCGCTTAACCGGCCAGGACGCTCTGGTCGTGCAGCTTGGCCGCATCCTGAACCACCTTGATGAGCTCGGCCACGGACACCGGCTTCAGCAGATAGCGGAAAAGCGCGGCCTCATTCACGCTGCGCAGCAGCATCTCCGGCTTCATGTAACCCGTCACCAGGATGCGCTGCATGTGCGGAAATTCCTCGCGGGCCCGCACCAGGAAACTCATGCCGTTGCCGCCGGGCATCAGGTGATCGGCGATCACCACCTTGAACGGGTTCTTGTGCAGGATGAATTCGGCCTCGCGGACCGAACTCGCGGTCGTCACCTCGAAGTGCGGCGAAAGGGCCGCGGAAAAAACCTCCAGCAGGGAGGGCTCATCATCGATCACGAGCACGGCCGACTTTTTATTCGGCGGTGGAGCGGCTTGGGCCGGCTGGGACTCCTGGACGTTCATCGTCTGAAACGCTGCCGTGCACCCGGGCGTTGGCAAATCCAAAGCGGGGGCCGGGGCGGCAGAGCCGCGCGCCCGGTTGATTTCAGAAGTTTTTCAGTTTGCGTCATTTCCAGTGGCCGGCTGCGCTACGTTCCTTCCGGATGGACAAGATTGATCTGCACGCCGCCGCCCGCGCCGGCTCGCTCGCCAGCCTGCCGGGCGGAGCCATTACCATTGAGCGCCTGATCGAGCGCAATGCCGCCGGGCACACCCCGCTCCATGCCGCCGCCCGGCATGGCTGCCTGTGTGACCTGCCCCCCGGCCTGCTCAATGCCGCGCTCCTCGCCGTGCGCAACGACTCCGGCTACACGCCCCTCCACCAAGCCGCGCTCGGCGGCCATCTCGACCAGGTGCCGCGCGAGCTGCTGACCGCCGAGGCGCTCCATCAGGCCAGTAATGCGGGCTATACCGTCTTTCACAGCGCCGCGGGTCACGGTAATCTCGGCCAGTTGCCCGCCGGGCTGCTCACGCCCGAGGTCATCGGGCTGCGTACCCACCTCGGTAACACCCTCCTGCACGAGGCCGCCGAACACGGCGCCATCGACCGACTGCCCGCCGGCGTCGTCACGGCCGCCGGCCTCCTGGAAAAGAACATCAGCGGCGAGACGGTGTTCCATGTCGCCGCACTCAACGGGCACTTCGACCAGATTCCGCGCGAGCTCGTCACCGCGGCGGCATTTGGCGAACGGACCAATGCCGGCGACACCGCCATCCACGCCGCCGCCATCGCGGGACACCTCGAGCAAATTCCCGCCGAGTTTCTGACGCGCGGCAACCTGGTCGCCGCCAGCAATTCCGGCTTCACCCCGATCCATGCCGCCGCCGAGACCGGCCAGCTCAGCAAGTTGCCCGCCGCCGTTCTCACTGCCGAACTCTTGCTCACCCGCAACGACAACGGCGACACCCCCCTCCATGCCGCCGCGTATGAAGGCCACCTGGACCAGGTCCCCCCCCAGCTACTGACCAGCGAGACGCTCGATGTGCGCAATTACGATGGAATCGCCGTCGGCCGCACCGCGCTGGAGCGTGGGTTCGCCGACCAGATTCCCCTCTCCTGCCGGCCCAAGCCAGCCGGCCCGATCAAGCGCTTCCTCTCCCGGCTCGGCGAATCCCGCGCCCCTTTTTAACCGCCTCGCGGGAGACGGGATGCCGGGGGCTCCCTCTGGGGATCATTTCCCTTTCTTCGTGAACTTCGTGCCTCCGTGGCCAAATTCACCCGTCGGGGCCGGGAATCCCAAATTTCGCCTTCCACTTGGCGGGCCGCTTGCTTCCATGCACCCCTCCGCCTTTTCATCTTTCATTCATGAACACCACCATCACTGCCATCACTGCCCGTGAAATCATCGACTCCCGCGGCAATCCCACGGTCGAAGTCGACGTCCGCCTCGCCTCCGGCCATCTCGGCCGCGCCGCGGTTCCCTCGGGCGCCAGCACCGGCGAGCACGAGGCCATCGAGCTCCGCGACGGCGACAAACACCGCTACGGCGGCAAGGGCGTCCAAAAGGCCGTCGGCAATGTGAAGGGCAAGCTTGCTCCGGCCCTCACCGGTTTCGATGCCTGCGACCAGCTGGGCGTTGACCGCGCCATGCTCAAGCTCGACGGCACCAAGACCAAGTCGAACCTCGGCGCCAACGCCATCCTCGGCGTCTCGCTCGCCACCGCCAAGGCCGCCGCCGCCGCCCTCAACCAGCCCCTCTACAAATACCTTGGCGGGCCCAACGCCAAGGTCCTGCCCGTGCCCATGATGAACATCATGAACGGCGGCGCCCATTCCGACGCCCCGATTGATTTCCAGGAATTCATGATCATGCCCACCGGCGCGAAGTCCTTCTCCGAGGCCCTCCGCATGGGCTGCGAGGTCTTCCATGCCCTCAAGAAGGTCCTGAAGGAACAGGGCCTCGCCACCGCCGTCGGCGACGAGGGCGGCTTTGCCCCCAAGCTCGCCTCCGCCGAGGCCGCGCTCGATGTCATCGCGCTCGCCGTGAAAAACGCCGGCTACAAGCTGGGCAAGGACATCAACCTCGCCCTCGATGTCGCCGCCTCCGAGTTCTACGTGAAGGAAAAGAAGCAGTACGTCTTCAAGAAATCCACCGGGCAGGTCCTCTCGGGCGACGACATGGTCGCGTTCTACAAGAAGCTTACCGCCAAATACCCGATCGTCTCCATCGAGGACGGCTGCGCCGAGGGCGACTGGACGACGTGGAAAAAACTCACCGACGCCATCGGCGACAAGGTCCAGCTGGTCGGCGACGACCTCTTCGTCACCAACACCGAGTTCCTCAAGAAGGGCATCGAGACCGGCACCGCGAATTCCATTCTCGTGAAAGTGAACCAGATCGGCTCGCTCACGGAGACCTTCGATGCCGTCGAGATGGCCAAGGAGGCGAACTACACCGCCGTCATCAGCCATCGCTCGGGCGAGACCGAGGACGTCACCATCGCCGACATCGCCGTGGCGACCAACGCGGGCCAGATCAAGACCGGCTCCCTCTGCCGCACCGACCGCGTGGCGAAATACAACCAGCTCCTCCGGATCGAGGAGGAGCTCGGCGCCAGCGCCATCTACGGCGGCAAGATGCACGGCCTGTAACTTCGCCTCATTTAGCTAAAGTAGGGGCGCGCCTTGTGTGCGCCCGGTTTGGCGAAGCCCGAACTCGCCGACTCCAAGGCCGGGCTTGATTGCCCGGCCTTTTTTCCGCCCCTGCGGAACCAACCCCTACCCCAGCGCGTCAGTCATGGGAGGATGGTAGGGACGGGCGGCCCGCCCGTCCGAGCGGACCTGCGATGTCTCCGAAACCAAATGCATCATCGGCCAGCCTAGTCCCTGCCCCATTTCCAATCCCCTCGACTCCCACCATTCCCGGCCTAGATTCCATATCTACCCTGCGCCGGCTGAACGCGCCCCAACATGAAAGCTAAACTCTTCCCCTCGGTATTGCTCATTGCTTGCCTCGCCACCCGCGCCTTCGCGGCAGACGGGAAGACTGACGCGAAGCAGGACGCACCCAAGGCCGTGGCTCCGGATGATGCCAAGGACCCGGCGGCTAAACCCGCGCCGCCACCGGCCGCCGGCACCGCCACCGCCAAGTCCGACAAGGCCGGAAAATCCACCGATCAAAAGTCCTCCACCGCGAAGGATGCCGCCAAGGCCTCCAAGGAGGAGGCCACGCTGCTGGCCCCCGTCGAGGTGAAGCGCAACCGGCTCATCGAGCACGACCGTGAAATTCTGGACCTCCAAGCCGACATCGAACGCGAAACGAAAAGGACCAAGTCGACCGAGACGGACCAGGCCCTGAACAACGAGAAGGTTTCCTCCGCCCTTTCCATCTTCGGTGGCTCCTCGAGCAAAAGTCGCGAGGAGCTCGCCAAGGAGCGGGTCAGCCTGATGGAAGCCGAACTCAATCTCCTGGAAATGATGGACCGCGTGAAGACAAAGGCCGAGCGCGACAGCCTGCAGACGCAGGCGAACGAGCTCCGCGACATGCGCCGCAACCTGGAGCGCGGCGGCCCCGCCGGTCCCAACAGATAGCTTCAAGGCTGTAGGCCAGGTCGCTGACCTGGCTGGAACGTCTCAACACCGAGCCAACACACCCCGCCCGTTGGGCATCAGCCTTCGCCAAGGCTACGGCTGACAGGCCCGTCTTGATAGAGGGGAACTCGATCAGGCTCCCCTCTAAGAAGAGGGGTGGCGCAAAGCGACGGGGTGTGTCGGCTTGTGAGACACCCTCACTCCGCCTGCACGATGTAACCTCGCAGGTATTCGCTCTCCATCATCGTCACGAGCACGGGATGGTCCGGCGGCTGGTGGCAGAACTCCCGCACACGCACCTTGCGCTTCGCATCGGCCGCCGCCCCCGCCAGGACGCCGCGCAACTCGGCGTCCTGCATGTGGTGCGAGCACGTGTAGGTCGCGAGCACTCCCCCCGGCGCCAGCCGCTGCAGCGCGCGCAGGTTGATCTCCTTGTAGCCGCGCAGCGCCCCCTCGAGCGCGCTCTTCGATTTCGCGAAGGGCGGCGGATCGAGGATGATGACATCCCACAACGGATCACCGGCGCGCGTCGCGTCGTTGAACCAGTCGAAGACATTCGCCACGGCAAACTCCGCCTTCACGCCGTTGCGCTCCGCATTGCGCCGCGCGGCCGCGATGGCGTCCTCCGCACTGTCGAGCCCGAGCACATGCGCCGCGCCCGCCCGTGCCGCGTGCAGGGCAAACGGGCCTTGGTTGCAGAAGGCGTCGAGCACCCGCTTGCCCGCACAATATTTCGCGACCAGCGGATGCTGCGCGCGCTGGTCGAGGTAAAATCCCGTCTTCTGCCCGCCCTGCAGGTCGAGCCAGTACTCGAAGCCGTCAATCTTCACCCAGCGCGGCTCCCACGCCCGGCCCGAGCGCGTGTGCACCTCCAGCGGCAGCCCCTCGAGCCGGCGGATGGGCGCGTCATTGCGGAAAATGATTTCCGCCGGCTGGACAATCTCCGCCAGCACATCTCCAACCAGCGCCGACCGCTTTTCCAGCGCCGCCGTCTGGATCTGCACCACCAGCGTCTCACCAAACCGGTCCACCACGAGTCCCGGCAAATCATCGGATTCGGACCAGACCAGGCGACGACAGTCGCCTGGGGTAATTTGTAATTGGGAATTGGGAATTGGTTCCTGTCTCCGCGCGATCGCGCGTGTCAGGGCGGCCCGTAGAAATGCAGTGTCGATCACCGCCCGCTCGCGGCTGAAGCGGCGCCAGACGATCTGGGATTTTGAGTTGTAGACGCCGCTGCCAAGGAACCGGTCCGCCCGGTCGCGGCATTCGACGACCTCCCCGTCATGCTCCGCCGGCAGCAGCGCCTCGACTTCGTTGGCAAACACCCACGGGTGTCCCGCGAGCACGCGCGGCTTGGCATTGGCTTTCAGCTTGAGCGCAGGAACAGGCATCCCGCCACCTTGCACCACCCGTCGTCCCGCACCAAATCCTAAATCAAAAATTCGGATGGTCGGCAGGTTGGCGGTCGCACGGTTGAAACCGTGCCGGTGAGACCAGCCGGCGCTGCCTATCGGTTGGTGGCCTGATCTGTTCCCCCCGTCAGGACCTACGAGCCGGCAACTTTTCCCTGCAAATGAAAATGCACGGACACGACTGGATCGACCTTCAGGACGAGAAATTTCTTAATGACCGGGAGGCCATAATCACGGGTGTCGATCACCACGTCGCCGTCCACGGTGAAGTCGGTTTTTTCCCGCCCGATCGAGACCGGAAAGCTGACGGCACGCTCCACGCCGTGAAAGCGCAGCTGGCCGCGGGCGAGTGACTTGCCGCCCGCCGCCGGCTCAAGGGCGGCAAGGGTGAATACCACCTCGGGAAACCTGGCGGTCTGCTGCCATTCATTCATGTCGCGGTCCCGGTCGGTTTTGCCGGTTTTGATTGAGGCAAAATCAAACCGGAAGACCGCTGCCTCCACCTGTCCGGTCTGCGCCTGCACGGTGATGGCGGCGTCAAATTCGCGCAGCTGGGCGACAAACGAATCGATCGTGCTCTTCACCGATATTTCCACGCGCGATTGCGCCGGATCCACGATCACCAGCGGTCCTCCCGCCAACGCGGCCACCAACGGGGCCAGCCAGAACATCAAGAGCAGCCTGGGCAAGGGTCGCAAACGAAGGCCTGCCAGCTTGGAGCCAATGACCCGGCGAACCGCCGCGCCGTTGGACCGGGGAGCTGCGGCGAAGCTCAATTCAGATCTTGTAGGCATAGACCGCGTTGAGTTGCACGTCGGGCGAACGGGAGAGGACGAGACGGGTGATGCAGTCGCGCGCTTTCACGATCCAGGGATTTTCCCATTGTCCGATCGCCCCGATGCGGCGGGCTTGACGCGCGACAAAGGCTGTCCGGGTTCTTCGCATCCCCTCGTAGGCACGAAACGCCGTGGCCACATCCTTCGCACCGGGCAAAAGCTTGGCGAGGCAGGCGGCATCTTCAATCGCCATGCAGGCGCCCTGGCCGACATTGGGCGTGATGGGATGGGCGGCATCTCCCAGCAGGGTGACACAGCCTTCGCCCCATTGGCGGAGTGGTTTCCGGTCCCGCGCGTCGCTTTTTATGATGTCGGCCGGTTTGGTGGCCGCAATCAGCTCCGGAATCGGCTGATGCCAGTCTTGGAACAACTCTTGAATCTCGGATTTGCGGCCTCTTGGTCCATCGGGTTGCGACGGAGGCCCATTGCGGGTCGCATACCAGCAGATACGTCCTTGGCCCATGGGCATGATGCCGAATCGCTTCCCCGCACCCCAGGTTTCGCTGATATGCCCGCGAACGGTCATCCCGGTGTCAGGGGCAATGCCCCGCCAGATGCAGTAGCCCCGGTAAATGGGGCTGGTCGTTCCGTGAATCTGTGAACGGATCGCGGAGTTGATCCCATCCGCCCCAATCAAGCCGTCGGCCCAAGCCTCGAGCCCGCTGGCAAACTTGGCAGTGACCCCGCCCCCACTCTGCCGGTAGGATTGGACGGTCTGGTTGGCCTCCAGGCGGATGGAATGCAGGGAACGGCGCAGGACCTCGTGCAGATCCGCGCGATGAATGCAAAGGGAGGGCGTGGAAAAACCGTCCATCGGGATCGTCGAGATCGTTGTGCCGTCGGGACGTTGCAGATTGAACTGCGTGACCGTCTCACCGCGCGCGATCACGTGATCGAGGACGCCCAGCGACTGCAGCACGTGGGTGGCATTGGGCCAGAGACTCATTCCCGCCCCCACTTCAGTAAAGGCCGGCGCGCGTTCGAAGACCGTGACGTCAACTCCGGCGCGATGCAGCGCCAGCGCCGCCGCCATTCCGCCAATGCCTCCTCCAGCAATGATCACCTTAGGGCTCATGAAGATCGAGGTGAAGAGGAGGTGATCAAGGTAGCGCGCATGGTGCGACAGGACGGACGGCCTGCTTGTTCCGCCTGCAAAGCCTTCCCTATGAGCGGCCCAAGCAAGCACCGAACAGGAATCGCGACGCGCACCAGTTTCGAGCAAAATTCGGCCCTGGGTGACAAGCCTTCCGTGTCCAGACATGGGATTGTTCACGCAGAGACGCCGAGGACGCAGAGAATTTCTGATCAAATTATTCCGGCTTCCGATCTCTGCGTCCACCGCGCCTCTGCGTGATACCGGCTCAAAACGCCCGCGAATTAAGGCTTCCCCCTTCGGCCATCGCCCATATTTCTCGACCCTCCCGCCATGTCCCCCGCCGCTGAAATCGCCCGCCGTCGCACCTTCGCGATCATTTCCCACCCTGACGCGGGCAAGACCACGCTCACCGAGAAGTTCCTCCTGTACGGCAACGCCATCCATCTCGCCGGCGCCGTCACCGCCCGCAAGAACCAGCGCGCCACCGCCTCCGACTGGATGGAACTCGAGAAGCAGCGCGGCATTTCCATCAGCTCCACTGTCCTCCAGTTCGATTACGCCGGCTTCGCCGTCAACCTGCTCGACACCCCCGGCCACAAGGATTTCTCCGAGGATACCTACCGCGTGCTCACCGCCGTCGACGCCGCCCTCATGGTCATTGACGCCGCCAAGGGCATCGAGCCCCAGACCCGCAAGCTCTTCGAGGTCTGCAAACGTCGCGGCATCCCGATCTTCACCTTCATGAACAAGTGCGACCGTCCCACGCAAAACC
>CAIUWA010000027.1 GCA_903902745.1 uncultured Opitutia bacterium
CTCGATCTCGAATTTCTCGAGGGTGCCGTCGACGAGGAGCGCGACGCGTTTCTCGAGCGGCTCGGAGTTGATGATCAGCTCGCGGAAGGAGGTCTTCTCCTTCTGGAAGACCGCGAGGATTTTCTGGAGGAGCGGGCGCTGTTGCGCGCGTTCCTGTGCGCCGGCTTTCAGTTCGGCACGGCTGATGTGCTCGGACTCGGTGTGGGCGGGCGGATTGGCGAGTTCCGCGTCATATTGCTGGGCGGCGTCCTGCGGCTGGGAAGCCGAGGAGTCGCCGGGATGGGGATGGGATGGGACGCTCATGGTGCGTGTCGGGTGGGTTGGACACGGGGACCCCCGGTGCGGCAGTCGCGGCGCAGGAAATTCCGGCAGGGCGGTCGGTAGCGCGAAAAAGGGATCTCATGTGAAATCCTTCCTGAAGCGATAGACGCTCTGGACCAGTCCTTGCAGCAAGCAGCAACTAAGCACAAAGGAGCCACCGTAGCTGATAAAGGGAAGCGGTATGCCCGTGATGGGCACAAGCCCGATGGTCATGGCGATGTTCACGAACACATGCACCGCGAACAGCACCGTGACGCCAAGGGCGAGCAAGGTGCCGAGCCGGTCCCTTGCGAGACCGGCGATGCGTATGCCGTTGAACAACACCAGACCAAACAGGCCGAGAACCGTGAGGCTTCCCAGAAATCCTTTTTCCTCGGCGATGACCGAGAAGATAAAATCATTGTGCGCGACCGCGCGCGGCAGATAGCCCAGCTGGGCTTGGGCGCCCTGCATCCAGCCCTGGCCGGTGAGACCGCCGGAGCCGACCGAGATGAGCGACTGGCGGACGTTCCAGGTGTTTTCCGTGCCCTTGGTGTCGACCTTGTCGGGGGCGATGAAGCTCACGATGCGGTTGCGCTGGTAATCGAGGAGCGGCACCCAGGTCGTGACCTGGTACTTGCCCTGGTTCTCCTTGGAGTAGGAGTAATTGTGCTCGTCCATGAACCGCATGTAGTTGCGGCTGTCGAGCGCGACGATGCCCAGGATCACGAGGAACGCCCCCAAGGCCACGGCAAAGAACCGGGTGGAGAGCTTCGAGACATAGAGCATGGAAAAGACCATCGGAGGTAACACAATCAACGACTTCAAGTCGGGTTGTCGCCAGATCAAGAACATGGGTACACCCACGGCAAGGCCCAATTTCCCCAGCGCGCCGAGGGACTGCTGGACGGTGCCGATGGGGCTGTGGATGAGCAGGCTGGCGACCATCAGGAGCACCGCGATCTTCGCCGTTTCGGAGGGCTGGTAGTTGAAGAAACCCAGGTTGATCCACCGCTGGGAACCGCCGGACTCGAGGCCGATGCCGGGGAGCAGCACGAGCACGAGGGTCACGATGCAGCCGAGGTACAGCCAGTGGGCGATGCTCACCCAGAACCGGTAGTCGATCAGCGAGACTGCGAGGTAGAGTGCCGCGCCGGCCCCGAGAAAGACCAGCTGCTTGATCCAGTCGTTGTGGTGCAGGGGGGACTGCAGGACGGCCGAGTAGATGAACGCCACGCCGAGGAGGCTCAGGCCGGCCATCGCCACCGGCGTCGCCACATCCCAGCGCCCGCGCGTGGTGGTTTTGAAGACGGTGAGATAATCGAGCGGCGAGCGGAGGTTCACAACGGGACCGGAGTCTCACCGACCTGCTCCGCGGGCTGCAAGGCCGCAGGTGCGGTGGCGAGTGCCGGCGCCTCTTTCAGCCGGCCGGCATCATGGGCCATGCCCAGCACGGTCCAGAACAGCACCGCCCCCATCGGGCCCTCGAGCACCACGCCGAAGCAAGCGCTTAACCCGAGCACGCCGATCACACTCCAGAGTCCCATCGCCGGGAAATCCCACCGGCGGAAGGCCGGCCAAGCCGAGCGGGCCACCATCACCACAATGGCCAGGAAGAGGACCAGTCCCACTCCGCCCATGCGACCGAAGACCGTCATGATCACGCTGTGCGGACTGCGCGCGGCAAAATCATCGGCGTCGGCGAGCTCGTAGTCGTTGAGGAAGCGCGCCGCCAAGTCCGCCCCGAAGCCCAGGCCGAAAACGGGCGACTGTTCCAGCGTCTCGAGCGCGACGCTGCGCCACCACACCAGGCGGAAGCGGTTGTTGTCCCCCGGGTCGCCGCTTTCGGCATTAAGATAGGAACCTCGCCCCTGAAAATCGAAAATGGAGACGGCGTGTTCATAAATGGAATAGGCCTTTGTCTCCCGCAGATCCCGGTTGCGCAGGAGAAAGACCGGCGCGGCGGCCAGCAGGGCGAGAGTGATGACCCCCGCCTGGAAGGCCAGCAGCCTTGGCCGCCGGGCCAGCAACCAAACAAGCGTGACGACGGCGATGCCCACCATGGCGGCGCGGGGCGAGTTCAGGGAAGGGGACATCAACAGGCAGATGGCGGCGAGCAGCAGCCAGCCCCGGCCTTTCCCGGCCTCGCGTTGCGCCCAGAAATAGAAGAATCCGCCACCGAGGAACGTCGCGATCAGGTCATCCTTGTGATAAATCAGCGGCACGCCGTTCCACGTGAAAACCGTGAGGAAAAACACCGGGAACAGCGTGAAGGCCAGGCTCACGGCTGGCAGCAGCGCGAAGGCGACGGTCAGGGCCCGCCGCAGCAGCACGCGCGACGCCTCATGGCGGCAGAGCGCCTGCGCGATGAAGAAGAAGCTGGCATAGTAGACCGTCGCAAAGTCGCGCAGGGCATTGAATCCGTAGTACCGGAAATCGAGCGGGAGCCGGGCCACGCCGTAAAGCATCCAGACAAAGATGGCATAGTTCAGCCCATCGCGCGTCAGGGCGGCCGACTGCTTGAACGCCATGCGCAGGACGAGCATGGGCGCGCAGACCAGGAGGGCCGCCTCCGCCGGGAGCAGGGGAAAGTTGGGGAGCAGGAAGAGCTGGGCGAAGCCGCGGTTGCCGAGCAGGTAACCGACCAGCACGGCCGCGAGCGCCCAGGCATCCGGCAGGGGCCCGTGGATCCATTCCGCCACGAGCCAGGCGATCACGACGGCGAGCAGGCCGGCGACAAGATAGCTCTCCTCCGCGATGCCGAACGCCACGATCACGCCCAGCGCGAGGCCGAGCGCGCCAGCGAGCCAGTAGCGCAGCCGCGGATTCATGTCGCGACTCCATGACCGTCAGGCGAATTTGCAACCCCGGAGCTACCCACGTACCTGCAGCCAGAGCAGCTGGGCCACCCCGGCGGCGGCGCGGCCCGTGGCGAGGAGGCGGCCGGCCACCGGCCCGTATTTCAGGCGCTGAAAGGCGAACAGCGTGCGCCACCGGCACGGGGATTTCGGGCTGATGAAGGCCCGCTCAAAGTTTTCGCGCCAGGTTCGCGCCGGGTCATGTAGCAGCGGCAGCGTCAGCGGCACCCGGAAGCCCGTCAAATCCGCGCGCACGGCACCGAGCACCATGGCGGGGAAGCCGGCGCGCGTGGCCGTGAGCGTGTAGGCGTTGTCGCCAAAATAATGGGGAAAACGGCGGGCATCGGGCGGGCCGATGCGCGACCAGACGGCGCGGGGCAGGGCCACGCAAAAGCCGCTGAGGCCGTCGACCTCACAGGTTTCGCCGGCGCGAGGTGTCACGCGATTACGTCCGCGGAAGGCATTGGGCACGGCCTGGCCGGTCTCCGCCATGAAGCAGGCGGGCGCCACGAGTGGGAAGGTGGCGGCCAAGGCCTGTGCCAGCAAGGCGTCGAGGGTGCCGGCCGCCGGGAGGCAGTCGTCATTGAGCCAGATCACCGCCGGAGCGCCGCGCGCGAAGGCGTGGTTCATCCCGAGGGCGATGGCTCCCGTCCACCACAGGTGGCCGTCGCCGCCCAGGATTTCCACCTCGGGAAATTCCGTTTGCACGGCGGCGCCGGTGCCATCGGTGGAGCCATCATCGACCACCAGCACGGCGCAGCGCGCGAAGTCGCCGTTGGCGCGCAACCGACGCAGGCACGCGAGGGTCGTCGCACAGCGGTTGTGCACCGGGATGATGATGACAGGGCGGAGGGGAAGACTCACGGCCTAGGAGTGTTTGACCTCATGTTGCCACGCGGCGGAACGCGAGCCGCGCAGGCGGCGCAACCAAGCCTGCGGGACGATCAGGCGGACCACGCTGATCAGCGCGAGCTTGAGCACCAGCCAGGCCGAGTAGGCCGCGCCTGCCAGGCCCCAGTGTCGCCAGTGGAAAATAAAATGCGCCGGTTGATGATAAAAAGATCCGGGGTGCCTCAGATGGCGCCAAAGTTCGCGGATCGGAACGTCACTGAGCAACCACGACCGGTAGTTCAAGCCGAGGTTGGGCTGCGCCGTCGCGCGACAGCTGGTGGCGAGCAGGACGGGAATACCGGCGGCGCTGGCGCGCAGGGTATAATCCGTGTCCGCGAGGCCGTGGGGCAGGTGTACGGCATCGGGCAGGCCGATGCGGCCGATCACGCTGGCGGGAAGGCAGACGAAATTGCCGTTCAGTGCGGCACACGACACGACGCCAGATTGCGGCCAGGCCAGATCCCGGAGCCCATGCCAGCCGCGGCGAAACCCTCCATAGGCGGGCCGGCTGTCGGTGGCATCAACATAGACTGCGCCCCCCACGATGGCGTGGCGGTCGCGCGCCAGCTCAACCAGCGACCTGAGCGCGTCCGGCGCGGGGAAAGTATCGTCATTCAGCCACACCACGAATTCCGCGCCGTCGGCGAGGGCCCGGCGCATGCCGGCGCAGATGGCGCCCGTCCACCACAGCTGGCCGTTGCCTCTTTCGATCTGCACGTCGGGAAACTCCCGACGCACCGCCTCGCCCGTGCCATCGGTCGAACCGTCGTCCACCACCACGATGCAGGCCCAGGCGGGCACGGCATCGGCCGTCAGCCGGCGGAGGCAGGCGAGGGTCGTCTCGCGTCGGTTATGCACCGGAATGATGACGGTGGTGCTTTTCATTCGAGGGCAAGCCGGGCCATGGTTTCGTGAACGGCTGCAATCAGTTCGGCCGGCCCGATGCGAGTCAGGCAATACGGTTCGGGGTGCACGCACTGCCAGTCGCAGCCGAAGCACGGCAGCGGATGGGTCAGCCAGCGCTGGCGAGCCGAGTGGCTCCACGGGGCGAACAAACCCGGATGCCCGCCACCCAGCACCGCCACCAACGGCCGGTCGAGCGCGCAGGCGATGTGCGCCGAGCTGCTCTCGGCGGCGAGGACCAGTGAGGCTCCCGCAATAATCCCGATCCAGCCCTCGGTCGTCTCTCCCGCCACCACGCGGCAACGCTCCCGCCATGCCGGCGGGGCCGCGGAGCGGAAAGCCTCCAGCCGGGCCGCCTGGGCCGCGCTGCCCAGGAGGATCACGGTGGCATCTGCGGGAAGGTCGCACCCGGCCAATGCGTTCCACACGGACGTGGCCGGAAGATCGCGGATGACCTCGTTGGCCAGCGGGGCCACCACCACGGTGCGCGTGAGGGGCGTCGGCCGGGTGGGCCGCAGGACCGGCGCAATTTCCTCCGGGGCGAGGGTCCGGCCCAGCACGGCACCCAACAGCAGGCGGTGGGCGGCGAGTTCGCGGGGCGCGTCCGCCTCATCCGGGCCGGGATAAGCGGCAGCGGCGGCCTCCAGTTCAAGCAGGGCGCGGTCGCCAAACGGCGCCGCCTCGAGCCACCAGCGCCGGCGGGCCGGGATGGCGCGCAGGACCAGGTCGCGATAGAACGAACGCTGGTGGCGCAGGCAGACCAGGTGCTCGCAACTGAAGCCGGTCAACGCGGCCTGCCAGGCGCGGCGGTGAGGCGCGATTTCGCGAAACAACCGGCCGGCAGCAACGGGGAGGGCACAACAGGTGACGCCGGGAAATTCCCGCCGGGCGAATGGCTCGGCCTCGACCGAGATGACCAAGGCGCACCGTGCCTCGCCAAAATGACCGACCAGCTTCCGGATCGCACCCGTGGCGAGGACGAAGTCGCCGATCCGGTCCAGTTTCACGATCGTGCAAGCGAAGGCCGGCACAGTGGGCGATGGTGCGACGGGCCCGGCCATGCGCCGGGCGAGACGATCGCGCAGCCAGGTCATCCGCCCCCACTCGGGCCGCCGGACGGGGGCGGAAAGAAGAGGAGGGACCGGCTTCATCCGGGAATTTTTTTCAGGGTGTGGGCGGTTTGAATGAGAATGCCAGGCAATCCCACGATGAGATAGCCCGCCGCCATCCCCGCCACCACGCCCGGCACACCGTAGAGCCGCCCTCCCACGATCATGCACCCCAGGGAAACCAAGTGGCCGACGGTACCATAGATGGCCACGCCGCGGACCAAGCCCAGACCATTGAGGAGCATCGCGGGTGGCTGGCCCAGCAGTTGCAGGGCGAACAAACCGGCGGTGAACGCAGTCAACGCGGGCGAAAGTCCTGCCGGTGACTGACCGACCCAGAGCTGGACCAGCCACGGCATGATCAGAGCGAGCACGACCAGGCCCGGGACGAACACCAGCAGGGTCGCCCGCCACGACTGACGGTAAGCCTCGCGCATCCACGGATAATCCTTGCGCGCATGCGCCTCGCTGTAGGCGGGCCACAGGGCGACCAGGGCCATCAGGTGCAGCTGGCTTACGAGGCCAAAGATGCGCTGGAGCAAGTTGAACGCCGTGACGGCGACCGGGCCACCGGTGGCGGCGATTATCACGGGCACACTCATGACGGCAAAGAGCGAACCGGCCTGGGGGATGAAAAACCAGCGGCTGAGCCGGAGCAGTTCAGCGCGCTCGGCCGGGCCCGGCCGAGCCGGTGAAGGGCCGTGCCATTGCAGCCGCCGGCGCATCATCAGCCAAAGGGAGCCATTGATGAGAGCGGGCAACATCAGGGCGCAGAGGACAAGCACGAGCCAGGACCAACCCAAGCCGGCGCAGGCCACGACCACGACGAGAGTGAGGGCGCTGCTGAGAGCGGAGGCGAGATGTTGAAACCAAGGGAGCTGCACCGCGGCGGCGAGGGTCAGCCCGAGTGCCGCCGGCAAGGCAGCTCCGGCAGCTAACGCCAGCCCGGTCAGGGCCCACGGAAGCTGGGAGGCCAGGACTGGCGATGTCACCCCCAGCAGTCCCCGCCAGTCGACCAGCCACGCCAGCAGAGCGCCGATCCCCGCCAGGGCCAGCCCGAGTGGCAGGATCTGACGGAGACACTCGTCGGCGAGCGCCCGTAAGGCCAGGGGATCATCCCTGCCATGAGCCTGGGCCAGGAGAGTTTTCGCCCCGAGGCTCAGCCCCAGATCTCCCATCGTGAGCAGCCCCGCGATACTGGTCAGGGTCATCCACAGTCCGAAGCCCTCCGGTCCGAGATAATGCAAGGCGATCGGGACTTGGGCGAGGGTGCAGGCAATGGAAACAATCCGTGCAACGATGCCAAATCCCGCACCTTTGCGCACGGCCTGTGAGCGCATTTCACGATGAGGATGTGAGGCGGGGAAAGACGGTGGCATCGTGGTCCGGCGCGAAGGAATTCAGCCGGTTTGCGTCGGCATGTCACGCCTTGCGGCTGCGGGCGCGGGATTCTGGCCAAGCCACGCGGCTAGTTTTATCCATACGGCATCGACCTCGAGCTTGAGCAAGCAATGGGGCTCGGCGAAACGGCACGCATCGAAACAGGGCTTGTAGGGGCAGGGCGCGCCCTCGATCCACGCGGCCTGCGGGTGTTGGGGTGCGAACAACTCCGGGAGCTGCGGGCCAAAGATCGTGAACGTCGGCACGCCGAGAAGCGCGGCAAGATGGCCGGGGCCGGAGTCGTTGCCGATGAATCGGTCCGCGCCCGCAAGGGCGTTCATGAGCTGATCGAGATCGTGCAGCGAGTCGTCGAGCATCACAACGTCCCAGCCCGTGGCCCGCAGCCGCGCGGCGATTTCGGCAAAGCGTTCGACGGGCCAGAGGCGCACGGGATGGCCGGCGCCGGTATGGATGACGACGCGGCGCGTCGTGGGGGCGAGCGGGGAGCTGCGGGGTGCGAGGGACGGAAGGGACCAGCCGAGGGCGGTGGTGAGGGCGCGCCAGTGTTCGGCGCGATGGGGAAGTGCGGGGCGGGGGAGAGGCTGGGTCAGCAGCAGGCTGGAACCGGCGCGGGGAAATCCGAGGCGACGCCGGGCTCCGGCCCAGGCGAGGAGGGCATGATCGCGGGGATCGGGGCGGGCGGAGACACCAAGATCAAAGTGTCGGGCGCGCAGTGCGCGCTGTACGCGGAGGAGTTCGCGCCACGGCCAGCGATGGAGGCGGTATTTACCGCGGAAGGCGGTCCAGGGCGCGGTGAACGGCACGAGTTCAATTTCAGGCGCGAAGCGGGCGAGGAGCGGCGCGGCGTGCGGTTTCGCCAGCAAGGTGACGCGCGCGTGCGTGGCGGCGCTACGCAGAAAGGGCAGGGCCAGGGCCAGGTCGCCGAGACCCCAGAGCTCGGTGACGAGCAGGCGGGGAGGAGCGGAGTCTTGCGAAGGTTTTGCCAAGCGCGCGGAGTTAAGTTCTGAATCACGGCCATGACAAGCCACACCCCCGACCCGGTCCAGGCTGCGCCAGCCGGGGCGGGGATGAATCGCGGTTGGCTGCCGGCACTGGGCTGTGCGCTGGCCGGCGCGGCGCTGTTCCAGTTTTTTGGCAACGCGAACCACGGCTACATCGACACGTCATCGCTGTTCTACTGGTGGGGTTACCAATGGTGGAATCCGGGATCGGAAACCGAGCACGGCTGGCTGATCCTGGCGCTCAGCGGCTGGCTGCTCGCGCGCAACCTGCGCGCAAGGGGAGAGGGGCGTGGGGCTAGTGGCGACAGCGGCGATTCCCGGGCGGAAGCACCGGCGTCCGGCCTCAGGTGTCCGGCTTCCCTCTGGCCGGCCGCGGCCGCCATGGCCGGCGGGCTGGCCCTGCATGCGGTGGGTTTCGCGGTGCAGCAGGCGCGGATTTCCATCGTCGCGCTACTGTGCTTCAGCTGGGGCGTGCTGGCGCTGGGCGGTGGGCGACCGTGGCGGCGGGCGTCGGCGTTTCCGCTGGCCTTCATGGTTTTTGCCATCCCGCTCAACGTGCTTGATTCGGTGGGCTTCTGGCTGCGGATGGGGGTGAGCCGCGCCAGTGCGGGACTCGCGCACGCGGCGGGCATCGGGGTGCTGCAAAACGGGACCCAACTGCTGGCACCCGACGGTCGCTACCAGTATGATGTGGCGGCCGCGTGCTCGGGTGTAAATTCGCTCATGGCCCTCGCGGCCCTGTCGTTGCTGGTGGGCTATCTCACCTTCCGCCCTTGGTGGCTGCGCGGCTTTGTGCTGCTGCTCTGCGTGCCATTGGCGTACCTCGGTAATCTGGCCCGCATTTCGTCGATCATTTTCGCGGCGCAGGCGGGCGGCCAGCAGTGGGGTGATGCGGCGCACACGGTGATGGGCTACGGGGTTTTCGTGATCGTGCTGGGCGGCGTGCTGGCCGTGGTCGGCCTGTTGCGCCGGTTCATTCGTCCTGGGTGGCTGGTGGATAATGAGGTGTCGGAGGGTAGGGACGAGCGGCCCGCTCGTCCGTCTGGCGACGCAGTCATGCTTTCAACGGGGAAGGAAGGGCGGGCCGCCCGTCCCTACCTGTTGGCGCTGATGCTGGCGGTCGTCCTGCTCGCCTCGGGTGAAATGGCTGCACTCGCGAAGCTAGGCGGACAGCCGTTGATGGGCGGTGCAGGCGTGCGACTGGCCAGCGGGGGCCGGGATCCGGTCGAGCTGCCGGCGTTTCTGGGCACGGAATGGATCGGCCGCGCGGCCGAGGTGAGCGCGGTGGAGCGGGAGATCCTGCCGCCGGACACCGGATTTTCGCGCAAGAGCTATGTGGCCTTTGCCGATCCGTCGCGGCAGGTATTTCTTTCCCTGGTGCTGAGCGGGCGCGACCGCACTTCGATTCACCGTCCGGAACTTTGCCTGGTGGGGCAGGGGTGGACCATTGAGAATGCGAGCCTCCATCATTTCGCGGCCCCGGGATTGACCAGGGAGAATGCATTTCCGGCCACTGTGCTGCACGTGCGGCGCGAAGTCATGACGACGGGCGGGCGCGTCATCGTGCCGCAACTGGTGGCGTATTGGTTTGTGAGCAGCGACGCGGTGGTCGCCTCGCACTGGCAGCGCTTTGCGCACGATGCGTGGAACCGCCTCCGGCATCTGCGCGCCGACCGCTGGGCCTATGTGCTGATGCAAACCGATGCGAGTGACGGTGACACCGCCGCGCTCGCCCGGATGCAGGCCGTGCTGGATCGGACGCTGCCGGTGTTTCAGCCGCCGCTAGCTGGAGCGCGTTGACCGGAGGGGTGTGGAAGGGGCTTTCCGCCCCGACTGTTCGCCCGGCAGACCAAGGCGCCGGGGCATAAAGCCCCGCCCGCAGTTTTCAAGCTGAGCCACGCCACCGGCCGCAACGAAGGCTTGAGCTTTCGTCCCCGGCACTTACGTTGCGGCTCCTTGACGTCAGGAAGCGCAGCCGACTTCGCCTTGCTGATCGCCGAGAGCGACCCGATGGACTGGTCGCTCGCGGTGGCGCTTGTCTTGGGCGGGACCCTCGGGTTCATCGTCGTCTGGGGACTGACCCGGCAGGCCCGCCGTGTGGCCCGCGTCCAGGCGTCCGAACTCATGGGGGTGGCGCGGCGCGAGGCCGCGGTCGCCGCCGAGGAAATCAAGCAGAAGGCCGAGGCGGAAATCCAGGAACGGCGCGCCGAGGCCAACCGCGAGTTCGACCGCCGCGAGATCGAGGCGGACCTGAAGCTGCGCGAAATGCGCTCGCACGAGGAATCGCTCGCGCTGCTCGACTTCCAGTTTGAGCAGAAGCAGGAAAAACTGGCCCGCGAGAACGCTGCCGTGAAGCAGGCGCGCGATGCCATCCGGGCCCTGTCCAAGAGTGTCCGCCAGCGCCTTGAAGGCGTGGCCCACATGGACGGCGAGGAAATCAAGAAGGCCCTGCGCGAGGAGGTCATGATCGAGTGCCAGGATGAGCTGCGCCTGCTCCGCCACGAGACGCTCGAGCGTTCCGAGCAGGACCTGCAGAACGAGGCCAAGCGCATCCTCATCGCCGCGATGCAGCGCCTCTCCAGCAAGCCCAACAACGATATCACCGCGACGATCGTCCACCTCCCGAGCGAGGACATGAAGGGCCGCATCATCGGCCGCGAGGGTCGGAACATCAAAGCCTTCGAGGCCGCCACGGGTGTCACGCTGCTCATCGACGAGTCGCCGCAGCTCGTGCTCATTTCCTCCTTCGACCCGGTGCGCCGGGAAGTCGCGCGCGTCGCGCTGGAGGCGCTGGTCAAGGACGGCCGCATCCATCCGGCGACCATCGAGGAATTCGTGAAGCGCGCCCAGGAGGAGATCGACCTGACCACCGAGCAGGCCGGCGAGGCCGCGGTGCAGAAGCTCGGCGTCAACGGCCTGCACCACGAGGTCATCAAGCTCCTCGGCCGATTGAAGTACCGGTTTTCCTACACCCAGAACGTCCTCGACCACTCGGTCGAGGTGGGCTTCCTCGCCTCGATGCTGGCGAGCGAGCTCGGCCTCGATCCAAACCTGGCGAAGCGCGCCGGCCTGCTCCACGACATTGGCAAGGGGATCGAGGGCGAATACGAGGGCAGTCACGCGCACATCGGCGCCGAGTTCATCAAGCGCCACGGGGAAACGGGCATCGTCGTCAACGCCGTGGCCGCGCACCACGAGGAAGTGAAGCCCGAGACCGTCTATGCCGGCCTCGTGATCCTCGCCGACACCGTTTCCGCCGTCCGGCCCGGCGCGCGCGCCGAGTCGATGACGAGTTACCTCCAGCGGCTCGAGCGGCTCGAAAAACTCGCGCTGACGCTGGAGGGCGTGCAGCAGGCCTTTGCGATCCAGGCCGGCCGCGAGATCCGGGTCGTGGTTTCACCGCAGCAGGTCACCGACGACCGTGCCCGGGAGATCGCCAAGGAACTCCGCCGCCGCATCGAGGAGGAGCTGCAGTACCCAAGCACGATCAAGATCACCGTCATCCGCGAAAGCCGTTTCACCGAAACGGCGACCTGAACGGAATCTTCAACACAGAGGGCGCAGAGACCGCGGAGAGGACCGGTTGACTCCAAGGCGGGACTTTACTCCCTCTGCGCTCTCTGCGAACTCTGAGTTGAACCACCATGGCAAATCTGAAACTTCTCGAGACCTTCCCCAATCCCGCGCCGCGGCGCGACTACGTGATCGAGCACACGCATCATGAGTTCACGTCGCTCTGCCCGATGACGGGGCACCCGGATTTCGCCAACATCACCGTCAAGTACGTGGCGGACAAGAAGTGCGTCGAGCTGAAATCGCTGAAGCTTTATTTTCACGCCTACCGCAACGAGGGCATTTTCTTCGAGGCGGTGACCAACAAGATTTGCGACGACCTCGGCGGCGCGCTCCAGCCGCGCAGCCTGACGATCATTGCGGACTGGAAGGCCCGCGGCGGCTTCACCTCGGTGGTCACGGCGGAGTGGCGGCCAGCGCGTCGGAAAAAATAGCAGCAGGCTGCGGTAATGGACTCGGGCCGAATCTTTCCACCGGACCAGATGGGCATTGCCTGAGCGATAAAAGATTCCAAGTTTGCCGGTTGATTTCCCCATGGAACTAAAAGCCCTGTTCCTTGCGGTACTCACCGCTTCCGCGGCCCTGGCCGCTGATTCCATCCCGCTCTTCAACGCCGTGCTCAACATGGGCAAGGACCAGCGCTTCGTGCTGGCCGACGCCGCCGGCACCGCCAGCGGCTGGCTGAAGCTGGGTGATGCCTACGCCGGCTACACGCTGAAGTCCTACGAGGCCGCCGCTTCCACACTCACGCTGGAGCGCGATGGCAAGACGACCAAGATCACTCTGGTTAATGGCGCGGGCGTGAAGGATGCGCCGGTGCCGACCGCGGCCACCATGGCGGATGCCCAGGAACTTTTCCGGGTCATGCGCTTTGACGAGATGATGGGCAAGATCCTCGACCAGCAAAAGAAGGCCATGGGGTCGGCGATGCAGCAGCAGATGAATCAGCGGATGGCGCAGCTGAAAATCGCGGAGGAGGACAAGCCGGCGTTCATGGCAATGCAGCAAAAACTGTTCGACGATTCGATGAATGCGGCGATGGGTCCCGATATGATCGCCGACATGGCCAAGATCTACAGCGAGGTCTTCACGAAGGATGAGATTGGCAGCATGGCCGCATTTTATGGCACGGTGGGCGGGCAGGCCCTGATCGACAAGCAGCCCGCGGTGCAGCAAAAGATGATGGCGGTCATGATGCCGCGCATCATGCAAAGCCAGGCGAAGGTGCAGCAGACGATGCGCGACTTCACCGCCGAACTCGCAGCGAAGCACGCGGCGGCAGCTGGCAACAGCGCTCCGCCGGCTCCCGCTCCGGCCCCGGCCAAGCCATAAGGCCAATCGCCGATGCGGTTGCTCCAAAAGGAGCGCGGACCTCACGGTCCGCTGCAGGGATCTTCCGGTCGTTTAGGGAAGGTAATCGGACCGGGAGATCCGTTCTCCTTCATGGCGCAAAAACTCCGGGCGATTGGGATAAGGCCCGGAATCCACGCGGCGCACCGGGTACGACTACGGATTCAAGGCCGCAATCACCTGCGCGTGCAGGCCGGCGCTGGCGGCGACTGTTGAACTGCCGTGCACCGGATCGCGGCCCTGCCAGTCGGTGATGACGCCGCCGGCGCCGCGGACGACCGGGACCAGCGCGGCGATGTCCCACGGATTCATGATCGGGTCGAGCATCACGTCCGCCCAGCCGCCGGCGAGGAGAAGGTAGCCGTAGCAATCGCCCCAGGTGCGGACGAGTTTCGCGCGTTGCACCAGCTGCGCATAGGCGGCGCCATCCTGGTGTTTCGCGGGATTGAGCGGGTCACTCGTGAGCAGGGTCGCCTCCTCCAGGCGGGCCACCGCGCGACAGCGCACGGCTCGGCCGTTGAGCGTGGTGACAGTGCCGTCGCCGACCATGAGTTGCCGGAGCACGGGCTGGTGAATGCAACCGAGCACGGGCTCGCCCCGATGCAACAGGGCGATGAGCGTGCCCCAGAGCGGGACGCCGCTGATGAAGCTCTTCGTGCCATCCACCGGGTCGAGCATCCAGACCCATTCGGCGTCGGCGCGGTCGCGGCCAAACTCCTCGCCGATGATGCCGTGCCCGGGAAATTTCTTCGCGATGAGGGCCCGCATGAGCTCCTCCGCGCCGCGATCGGCGAGCGTCACCGGGGTCTGGTCAGCCTTCGTCTCGACCGCGAGGCCGGGCGACCCGAACAACGGCCGGATGAAATCGCCGCTGGCTTGGGCGAGTTCGAGCATGAAAGCGCGGTAGGGAGCGAGATCCACAATCCCTTTGAAACCACGAAATACACGAAACACACGAAAAATGGGTGGACCCTGATTTGGTAGGGCGAGGCGTCCCCGCCGAGCCGCGGCTCACCGGGGGCGGTTCGCCCAACCCGCTGACGACTCCAAAATTTCCGGAGAAGCAGGATTGGATTTCGTGTCTTTGGTGTGTTTCGTGGTGACGCCTCATGAATTGGACCGAACAGCCGATTTTCTTCGTGGATTTTGAAGGCAGTGCCGCCTCGGGGGTGCTGGAGTATGGCGTGGTCACGCTGCACGCCGGCCGGGTGGTGGAGGCAAAGACGCGGCTGTGCCGCGCCACGGGACGGGTGCATGCCCGGGACAGCGAAGTGCATGGCCTGCGCGCGGACGACCTTTCGATCCATGCGCCGTTTGCGAACGATTGGGATTATTTTGCTGAGCTGCGCGAGCGAGGTCCGCTGGCGGCGCACTATGCGGGCGTGGAAAATTCGCTGCTGAAATCCGTCTGGCCTTATCCGCGCAACTCGCCCGACTTTGCGCGGCCGGGCGAACGGGTCATTGACTGGGGCCCGTGGGTGGATTCGGCGCGGCTCTACGCGCAATTCTACCCGCAATTTGCGTCGGGCCGGTTGGAATCGCTGGTCGGCGCGTGCGGCCTGCAGGGCGAACTTGAGGCCCTGGCGGCCGTGCATTGTCCGCCGGACCGGCGGCGCTACCATGCCGCGCTTTACGACGCCCTGGCCGGCGCGCTGCTCCTGGGGGCGCTGGCCCGCGATGCCAAGCTGGCCGGTCTCAGTGTCATGCAGCTGCTGGCGTTCAGCACCTTCGATCCACAGAAGCGCGACGCCCTCACGCAGGAGGAATTGTTTTAATTTCCGACCGGCGGGGCGGCGAGACGGGCCTTGAGTTCGGTCATGGTTTTCAGAAAAGCGCGCTCCAGGTCCACCTCATAGAGTTCGGCCAGCACGAGAATGCTCCAGAGGCAGTCGGCGAGTTCGTGGGCGAGCTTCGCGTCGAGGTCGGTGGCGGGGCGCCGGCCGTCCTTCGCCATCAGGAGTTTCATCAAGTCCCCCACGTCGCCGACAAAGCCCTGGGCGAGCTCGGCGCGGGACCACGGGCGGCCGTCGCGGCTGGTTTCATGGGCGGCATAGCGGGCGTGGATTTCCATCGCCCGACGGGTGAGTTCGGCAAGTTCCATGGCCGTGGTTTGCCGGCGCGGCGGGTCAGGGTGTCCCGAGGTGGGGAAAGCGGAGCAGCAATTCGTTCAGGCCGGCGAGGAACGCTTCATTCGCGGCCTTGAGGCCGGTGACGCGGTCGGGGAGCGCCAGTGAGTTCCAATTGTGCTCGAGCTGCTGCAGATGGTGCGCGCTGGTGCTGAAGCCAAAACTGGCGACTGCGCCGCGCAATTTGTGCAATTCATGCGCAGCTTCCTTTGGGCTCACGGTGCCGGCGTTCAATTCCATCGCGGCCAGTCGCAGGCCGACATCCGTGCGCAGGGCGGTCACCATGGTCCGGTCCAGTTCCTGGTCGGTGGCGTCCCCTTCGGCAAACCATTGGTCGGCCAGCTTGGTATCGAGTATGGGGATTTGGGAATCCACCGGATCATCCAACTATGTGCCGGCTTCAACTCCAGCCTAAATGCGGCCCAGTCCGCGTGGAATACGCGGTCTTCCTGGGTTCATGATCGTGCCCCCAAACTGAATCCGCCGCCCGTTCCCAGCGGCTTTGCATCCCTGGGACAACTGGCGCCATCACGGGTCATACTGACCATGCTTGGCACAGCTGGCGCGGAAAATCCCCTCGAGACTGGCGTGGCGCGCGGTATGCGATAGACTGTGGAATCATGGATCCCGCCAAGCTAACCGTCATGTCGCGTCAGGCTGTAACTGACGCGCAGAACATCGCCCGCCGCCTGCAGCACAACGAGGTGGACACGTGGCACCTGTTGTCCGCGCTGCTGGGCCAGGAAAATGGCATCGTGCCCGGCCTGCTGGAAAAACTCGCGGTCACGCCGAGTGCGGTGCAGCTCGCCGTCGACCGCGAACTGGAGCGCCTGCCGAAGGTCTCCGGCAGCGTGGACACGTCGAAGGTCTACGTCACGCAGTCCGTCAACGAGGTGCTCACGCGCGCCGAGGAGGAGGCGAAGTCCCTCAAAGACGACTTCGTCTCCATCGAGCACCTGTTCCTCGGGCTGATCGAGACGGGCAAACCCGACGCGTTGAAGAAACTTTTCAAAAGCTTCGGGCTCGACCGAGCGAAGGTGCTGAAGGCGCTGAAGGAAGTCCGCGGCAGCCAGCGCGTGACCACGGACAATCCCGAGGCGACCTATCAGGCGCTGGAGAAATACGGCATCGATCTCGTCGCCCTGGCGCGGAAGGGGAAGATGGACCCGGTCATCGGCCGCGACGAGGAGATCCGCCGCACCATCCGCATCCTCTCGCGCAAGACGAAGAACAACCCCGTGCTGATCGGCGAACCCGGGGTGGGCAAAACCGCCATCGTGGAGGGCCTGGCGCAGCGCATCCTGCGCGGGGACGTGCCCGAGGGATTGAAGGACAAGACCATCTTCTCGCTGGACATGGGAGCGCTGGTCGCCGGCGCGAAATATCGCGGCGAGTTTGAAGAGCGGCTGAAGGCCGTGCTCGCCGAGATCAAGCAGAGCGACGGCCGCATCATCCTGTTCATCGACGAACTCCACGTGATCGTCGGCGCCGGCAAGACCGAGGGCGCGATGGACGCGGGCAATCTCCTGAAGCCCATGCTGGCGCGCGGCGAACTGCATTGCATCGGCGCGACCACGCTCGACGAGTACCGCCAGCACATCGAGAAGGACGCCGCGCTCGAGCGCCGTTTCCAGCCCGTGATGGTGGACCAGCCGAGCGTGGAGGACGCGCTCTCGATCCTGCGCGGCATCAAGGAGCGCTTCGAGCTGCACCACGGCGTGCGCATCCAGGATAACGCGCTCGTGGCCGCGGTCACGCTGTCCAACCGCTACATCACCGACCGCTTCCTGCCCGACAAGGCGATCGACCTGATGGACGAGGCGTGCGCGATGATCCGCACCGAGATGGATTCGATGCCGCAGGAGCTCGACGAGCTCACGCGCAAAGTGCTGCGCCTCGAGATCGAGGAGACGGCGCTCGCGAAGGAAAAGGACGAGGCCAGCAAGCGCCGGCTCGAAACCCTCCGCAAGGAACTCGCCGAGGCGCGGGAAAAAGCGAAGGGGATCAAACTCCACTGGGAAAAGGAAAAGGCCTCCGTCCAGAAGACCCGCAAGCTCCGCGAGGAGATCGAGGCCTTGCGGCTCGAAATGGAAAAGGCCGAGCGCGCCTACGACCTCAACAAGGTCGCCGAGTTGCGGCACGGGAAAATTCCGCAGATGGAAGAGGAGCTGAAGCGGCTCGAGAAGAAGGGCCGCGATACGACCACGCTGTTCAAGGAAGAGGTTTCCGAGGAGGAGATCGCCGAGGTCGTTTCGAAGTGGAGCGGCGTGCCGGTGACCCGTCTCGTCGAGGGCGAGAAGGACAAGCTGCTCCGGCTCGAGAGCGTTTTGCACGAGCGCGTGGTCGGCCAGGATGAGGCCGTCACACTGGTGACCGAGGCGATCCTGCGCGCGCGCAGCGGCATCAAGGATCCGCGGCGTCCGGTCGGAAGTTTTCTGTTTCTCGGCCCCACGGGTGTCGGCAAGACCGAGCTGGCGAAGACGCTCGCGGAGACGCTCTTCGACACGGAGGCGGCGATGGTGCGCATCGACATGTCGGAATACATGGAGAAGCACAGTGTCGCGCGCATGCTCGGTGCGCCTCCGGGCTACGTCGGTTACGACGAGGGCGGGCAGTTGACGGAAGCCGTGCGGCGGAAGCCCTATGCGGTGATCCTCTTCGACGAAATCGAGAAGGCGCACCCGGACGTGTTCAACGTGCTCCTGCAGGTCCTCGATGACGGCCGCATCACCGACTCGCAGGGGCGCACGGTGGATTTCAAGAACACGATCATCATCATGACCTCGAATCTCGGCTCGCGCTTTCTGCTCGAGGGCGTGACCGGCAACACGATTCCCGACGGCGTGCGGGAGAGCGTGATGATGGATGTGCGCAAGGCGTTCCGCCCGGAATTCCTCAACCGCATTGACGAGACGATCCTCTTCAAGCCGCTGACGCTCGAGGAAATCACGACCATCGTGGACCTGCTGCTGGTCGACCTGAACAAGCGCCTCGCCGACCGCCGCGTGACGGTGACACTCGACAAGAAGGCGAAAGAGTGGGCGGCCGAGAAAGGCTACGACCCGGTCTTCGGCGCGCGCCCGTTGAAGCGTTTCCTCCAGCGCAACATCGAGACCCAGCTCGCCCGCGCGCTCATCAGTGGCAAAGTGGGCGAGGGCGCCGAGGTGAAATTCTCGGTGAAGGACGATGCGCTGGTGATGTAAGTTGATTCTCGGAGAAACAAGCTGAGCAGCTTCGCAAGCTCCCGTCGGGGTACGGCTCGACCGCACCCCGACGGAAGGGCAAGCACAAGGGCGCACCCCTTGGCCGACCCCGGCGACAGCACCCGAGGGTGGAAGTTTCTGCTTTGCGCCCCTGCGCCTTTGCGTGAACTTTGCAGCTTCATGCCCGCCGAACCCATTCGCTACTTTGACCGCTACACGAAGGCAGTCCGGACCGAGGAGATTTACGGCGAGGGCTGGCTGCGATTCGCCTATGAGAACCCGGCGGGGCGCTTCCTCGTCTGGCTGCTGGCCCGGCGGGCTTTTTTCTCCCAATGGTATGGCCGCAAGATGAACCGGCCGGCCAGTGCGCTGCGCATCCTGCCCTTTGTCGGCCAGTACAACCTTAACACGGATGAGTTCGCGAAATCAGTTTTCGATTACAAGACGTTCAATGAGTTCTTCTACCGGGCCTTGAAGCCGGCGGCGCGGCCCATCGCGCCGGGTGAGCGGGTCGCGGTGTTTCCCGCGGATGGCCGGCATCTGGCCTTTACCGACGTGGACGCGGCGGCGGGATTTTATGTCAAAGGCATGAAATTCACGCTGGCCGAACTGCTCGATGATGCCGGGCTGGCCGCAAAATTTGCCGGCGGTGCCATGCTCATCTCGCGGCTTTGTCCGGTGGATTATCACCGGTTTCACTTTCCCGTGGGCGGTATTCCCGGGGAGACCCGGCTGATCAACGGCTGGCTCTACTCGGTCAGCCCGGTCGCCTTGCGCCGGAACATCGGCTACCTGGTGGAGAACAAGCGCGAGCTCACGCTCATCGAGACTGCCGCGTTTGGGACGGTGGCCATGATGGAGGTCGGGGCGACGAACGTCGGCAGCATCAAGCAAGGTTTCGTGCCGGGCCGGGCGGTGGAAAAAGGGGTGGAGAAGGGGCTCTTTGCCTTCGGCGGTTCCTGCGTGATCACTTTGTTTGCGCGAAATCGAATCCGTTTTGACGACGATATTGCCGCCCAAAGCGCAAAGTGCATCGAGACCTACGCGAAGATGGGGGACCGGCTCGGTGAGGCGCCGTAGCCGGAGTCGTTGCCGCCGGCTCGGCTCCGCTGGCCTCGCGGGAACTGTGGCAAGGCGGGTGAGCCGATTTCCCCGCTTGCCTCCGCCAGTCTAAAATCGGCAGTCTGAAATCGAAAATTCCCAATCCGCTCGGGTGGTGGAATGGCATACACGTCGGTCTTAGAAGCCGATGCCGCAAGGCGTGCAGGTTCAAGTCCTGTCCCGAGCACCAGCCTTTGCCCATCGCGGCAGCGATGCAGAAGGCTGCCGCGCCGACTTGTCCGCCATAGCTTATGCGACGGCGGAAGCCCGCGTCCAGCGAGCGAAGGCGGGCTACGATTGTCGCAATGAGCTACGACCCGGCCCGGCCAGCTTTCGCCCGGAGGGGCGGTGGATCGCCCGGATCGCTATTGCCAAGTGAGGGAATGGACATGACCGGGCTTGCGACGGTAATAACCATAACTGGTTGCGAAGGCCTGAGGCCGGGGCTTGGGACAGAAGTAAAAATAATCTTACGAAAAGCTTGTGTCATGCGTCCAAGGTCCATACCAAAAATCGAGCATGTAAAAAGTGCTCACCGTTCACCCCTGCAGTTACCACCCCCTACACCCTAGTTTTTCCATGGCACCCCCAGTGGTGGCCATGTGATTTAGCCCCCCGGTTTATTCTTAAACCTAGTATTTATCCTCATGAAAGCACCCCGTAAAACTACATCGATGAATCCCGCGGCCAGCTTGCTGACGTCCGCGTTTTTGGCTCTGCTTTGTCCCGCACTGTTGCTGGCGCAAGCGGCGCCGAGTGCAGCCACGCTGGCCAAGTACGACAAGAACAACAACGGCCGGCTCGACGCGGATGAAATTGCCGCGATGCAGGCCGACAACGCGAAGGCCGCTCAGACGCCGGTCGCCACCGCGTCGAGTTCCTCCTCTGGCGAAGTCGTGACGCTCAACCCCTTCGAGGTCGATGCGAGCAAGGACATCGGCTACTACGCTGAAAACACTTTGGCCGGCAGCCGCCTGAAGACGAACGTCGGCGACCTCGCCAGCTCGATCACTGTGGTGACGAAGCAGCAGCTTGAGGATACCGGCGCGCTCAACATCAACGACGTTTTCCTCTATGAGGCGAACACCGAGGGTGCCAGCACCTACACGCCGCTGTACCTCAATCGCGGTAACGCGTCGGATTTGATCGGCGGCTACAGTTCGGACAACGGTCCGTCGTTCGGTATCGCGCAAGCCAACCGCGTTCGCGGCTTGGGCTCGGCGGACACCGCCCAGGACAATTATCCGTCCCTGCCCCGCATTGCCTTCGACAACTACAATTCCAACTCGGTCGAAATCAACCGCGGCCCCAATTCCATCCTCTTCGGTGCCGGCGGCGCGTCGGGCGTGGTCAACCAGTCCACGACTGAGGCTGCGCTTAACCAGCAGAAGTCGCGGGTCCAAGCTCGCTTCGGCAGCTTCGGCGCCCACCGGGAAAGCATCAGCACGAATGTTCCCGTCGGCAAGAAGGTCGCCCTGTTCTTCGCGGCCTTGTACGATAACAAGGAATTCGAGCGGAAGCCTTCCTCCATCGTGACCAAGCGCCAGTTTGCGGCCATCACCATCCAGCCGTTTGCCCAGACGAAAATCACGGGCAGCTTCGAGAACTACAACGATTTCAACAACGCCCCCAACTTCAACGAGCCGCAGGATGGTGTCAGCCCATGGTTGAATGCGGGCCGTCCAGGCTGGGATCCGACGACCCAGACCATTACTTTGGCCAACGGCACCGTGTCGGGTCCCTTCCTGAGTTCGACGCTGGATCCCCGCTGGATTGCGAATCCCTCCCTGACCGTCAATGGCACGGGTGGCTTCACCAGCTCCAGCTTGGCGACCTACATTCCTGGCATCACGAGCCACGGCAACAATGTCATCTTCTTCAACAACGGTAAGCCCCAATGGTTCTTCGCGGCCAACGGCACATCGGGTGCGGGCACGAACGGAGCGACCGCGGTGCCGGCGGTCACGCAGAGAACGGCGGCGCAGTGGGTTCTCTCGAGCATCTCGAATACCCAGTCGAGAACTGATCTAACCCCCACCCCGCCTGCGTCCACGGGTGCGAACGCCATCGCTTCGTACTTTACTCCCGGTATCACTGACAAATCCATCTACGACTGGACGAAGTACAATTACACGGGCTCCAACTACTCCCTCACGACCAATAAGACATACAAGATCGAGCTCAATCAGCAGATTCTCCAAGGGCTGAATCTCCAGCTCGGCTGGTTCCGGCAGGAGATGACTGACTGGCAGAGCCGCGGTGTTGGCCAGACCAATGCTGCCTCGACCATCCTCGTGGACACCAACACGAAGCTGATGGACGGCCGCCCGAATCCCTTTTTCGGAGCTCCGTTCGCCTACGACAACCAGACGGACACTTATTCCAGCCCGGAGCGGAATAACAACCTGCGTGCGACGCTGGCCTACCAGCATGACTTCACCAAGGCCCAAGGCTGGAGCCGTTACCTGAGCTTCATGGGCAAGGCTACCCTTTCAGCGGTGGCGAGCCAGCAGAAGGACGTCATCAACCGCGGGCGCTGGAGGCTCTCGCTCGATGGCGGTGATCCCCGGTTCCTGCCCAATCAGAACACCGGTAACGTCGCCAACAACTTTACGTGGGCGAGCAGCGCCAATATCGAACGCGATTACTACCTGGGTGGCACGGGCTCCAATGGTCATGTTACACAAGGTGTGAAGGCACCGCGTGAGCCGAATTTTGGCGGTCCTAACAAGCTTCCCCTCAGTTATGTGGACTGGAACTCGACCCAGACGTGGCAGACGACGGACATGAGCTTTGACGACAATCTGTACATCGCCGGCAACGGTCAGGGCGTGACCAACAAGACCTTGGATTCGACCAGCTTCGCCTATCAAGGCAGTCTTTGGAACAACCGCATCATCCCGACGATCGGCACGCGCTATGACAAGGTGCGGGTCTTCGTCCGCAACGGCTTGGGCTTGGGGACAACCCAGACCAGCGTGGGCGGTTTCACCAAGTATGAATACACGACCACCATGGGTGCGAAACCATATGATGTTGGTGGCGCCACCAACACCAAGGGCGTGGTCGCGCGGCCGTTCAGCGGCTGGCGGTCACTCGATGCCGCCGCGGAGCGCGGGAGCTTCCTCGCCGACATGGTGCGCGGCCTGGGCTTCTCCTACAATCACTCGGACAACTTCAGCCCGCCGCAGACCCTCCAGACCGATTTCTTCAGCACACCACTGCCCAAGCCATCCGGCAAGGGTGACGACTACGGCATCCGTGGTAGCATGTTCAACAACAAGCTGTCCTGGAACCTCAACTGGTACAAGTCCACCGCCGAGCACGCCGTGTCCGATGCGGCCAACACGGCGATCGGCCGTGCGCAACGTATCGATTCCAGCAGCATGAATGTCTGGGCTCGTGAGGTGGTGCGTATTCGCAATGGCCAGGATCCGACGGACGTCAACTTCGACAATAACACCGTGTTCCCCTTAACGATTGATCAACAGAGACAGGTCAATGCACTGGTGGCCGGACCCGAGAAAGATGCGAATGGTTTTGCGGTAAAGACGGCGTTTACGATCCCCGGCGATCCGGATGCCCTGCCGAACAACACCCAGGGAACCAATTCCCTCGTGTCCAAGGGCAAGGAACTGTCCCTGATCTACAACCCGACGCGTAACTGGAACATCAAGCTAACGGCCGGACAGCAGGAGTCCAGCTACAGCAAGGCTTCCGGTGAAATCACCTCCTGGCTCTTTGGTTCGGGCAACTCCCAAAAGGGTGATGGCCGCAAGAACTTCTGGGAAAATGCCGCCGCGCCTGACCTTTCGACGGTTTATACCCGGAGCAACGGCAACAAACTGTTCCTTGGAAACTTCTGGAACAGCTACGGTTACGGTGGTGATGCCAACTCCAATAACGTCGGTGCGCTCAGCACGCCGAACACCACCTACTTCGGCATCGTCGACTCCCAGCTCTACCAGCTGATCACGCTGTCGGGCACGAAGTCTCCGGGCCAGCGCGAGTACTCCTCCTCCCTGATCACCAATTATTCCTTCCAAGAGGGAAGAATGAAGGGTCTGGCAATTGGTGGTGGCTTCCGTTGGGCGGCCAACGCCATCGTCGGTTATTATGGCAACTTGGATCCCGCGACCTTCTCGCACCCGAATAGCACCACGAACACGATCTCGTTCCCCAACCTCGGGCAGCCCTTGTACATCCCGGCGACCACCAACTTGGATGTGTGGGCTTCGTACAGCACCCGTTTGCCCGTGTTCGGCAAGAGTGTTAGGGCCAAGTTCCAGTTTAACGTCCAATCCTTGACCGAGAGTGGCGGCCTGACGCCCATTCTCTATCAATACAATGGCGCGCCGGCTACCTACCGCATCACGGATCCTCGGACGTTCTTCGTGACCACCACGTTCGACTTCTGATCCGATTGTGCCGGTTAGAACCGGCAAGTTATTTCCTCAAGCTCCCCCGCCCGAACGGCGGGGGAGCTTTTTTTTGCGGTCAGGGCACAAAATTCATTTTGTGGTTGGAGGGTGTTTTTTTAACCTGCACTGAAGCCTAACCGCATGATGCCCCAAAGATCACCTGGAGAGTCGCGCACGTTATTCAGCTACCGTCTCTAGGAAGCAGGCTACCTGTTGAAACCCGTGAAAATATTGAAAACATCAGCGGCGCCGGGGTTCGGGCCGGCGGCATCCCCCGGAGGGTGGATTCTGCTCGGCGGTGCCGTCATTGTCGGCGCTGCGCTCGCGGTGTACGCCAACAGTTTTCAGGTTCCCTTTGTTTTTGATGATCTGACTTCCATCCCGGGCAACCCCACCATCCGGAGTCTGGGGGAGGCATGGTGGCCGCCCAAGGGGCAGGGCGCCCTCACCGTCGCAGGCCGGCCATGGCTGAACTTCACGCTGGGGATGAATTATGCGGTCAGCGGACTGGAGGTATGGAGCTACCATGCGCTCAACTTCGCCATTCATCTTCTCGCGGGACTTGCCTTGTTCGGCTTGGTGCGTCGCACCCTCGTGCGGCCACTACTGGCGCCACGGTTTGAGAGCCAGGCCTTGCCGCTCGCACTGACGATCGCGGTCCTGTGGACGCTGCATCCGTTGCAGACCGAGGCGGTGACTTATGTCATTCAGCGCGCGGAGTCGTTGATGGGATTGTTTTTCCTCGTCACGCTGTATGGCTTTGTCCGGTCGGTGGAATCACCCCGGCCGCGCTGGTGGCAGGTCGTGACGGTCGCGGCCTGCCTGCTGGGAGTCGGCACGAAGGAAGTAGCGATCATGATCCCGGTCATGGTGCTGCTCTATGACCGGACCTTCGTCAGCGGTAGTTTCCGCGCCGCCTGGCGGCAGCACCGCTGGCAGCATCTCTCGTTGCTGGCGACGTGGCTGCCGTTGTTCGCCTTCGTGGCTAGCACGGGTGGCAATCGCAGTGGCGTCTTCCATTTGACGGAAGGCGCAATGTGGGTGGGGCACGGACTGACGCAATTCGAAGCGGTCGCCCGCTACGTCGGGCTGGCGTTCTGGCCGCATCCGCTCGTGTTCGACTACGGCGAGATTCCCCCGCCGCCCTTGGCTGCGGCCCTGCCGTGGGCGCTGCCGGTGCTGGGGCTCGCGGTGGTGACGCTGGTGGCACTGTGGCGCCGGCCGGCCGCGGGCTTTCTCGGGGCCTGGTTTTTTGGGATCCTCGCCCCGACCTGCCTCCTGCCCGCCACGCTCCAGATCATTGTCGAGCACCGCATGTATCTGCCACTGGCGGCGGTCATCACCCTATTGGTGACCGGATCCTACCTGTTGGTGGGGCGAAGGGTCATCATCGTGTTTCTGGCCCTTGCCGTGGGCGCCGGCTGGCTGACCGTCCGGCGCAACGAAGTATATCGCAGCGAGCTCAGCCTGTGGGGCGACACGGTGACGAAACGGCCGGACAACGATCACGCCCGCATTAATTATGGCCTGGCGCTCACGAAGGCGGAACGAACCGCCGAGGCAGCGGTGCAATTTGAGGCGGCGGTGCGGCTGCAGCCCGGCAGCCTGCAGGCGCACAACAATCTGGGCAATGCACGGGCACTGGCGGGGCGATATGACGAGGCCATCGCCGAGTATGAAATCGTCCTGCGCGGGCGACCGAACGAGCCAGGGGTGATCCAAAACCTGGAGCAGGTTCGCGCGATGAAGCGGTACTACCAGCAGAAGCAGTGAAACGGCCGGAAATTCGGACCGGTCGACGCCTGCCGTTGACTTGTTTCCGCGTGCAACAAAATATTCGCCGGTGAATCCCAGACGAAGCTCCGTCCTGGCCGGTTTGATCCCCTTCATCGCGGACGTTCGTCGCGGCGCCGCCCGAAGCATCCCGTGATACCGGGCGGCACCCCATTGTTTTCCCCCTCGCGCCGGGCCCTCTTTCTTGCCGGTGGCGTCATCGTGCTCGCGGCCTTGGCGGCCTACGCCAACAGCTTTGCCGTGCCGTTCATTTTTGATGATGCGGCATCGATTGCGCAGAATCCCAGCATCCGGCATCTCGCGCGGTTGGGCGAGGTCCTCGCGGGTCCGCCTTGGGGCGCGCTGACGGTGAACGATCGGCCGTTGCTCAATCTTTCGCTGGCGTTCAACTACGCCGCGGGCGGCCTGCAGGTGGAGGGCTATCACGGCGTCAACCTAGCGATCCATGTTTTCGCGGGCCTGATCCTCTTTGGCGTGGTGCGACGCTCCTTGCGGCAGCCGCCGCTGGCGGCGCGCTGGGGCGAAGCGTCGCTCCCGCTGGCCCTGGGCGTGGCGCTGCTTTGGATTCTTCATCCCCTGCAAACCGAAGCGGTGACCTACGTGATCCAGCGGGCCGAGTCGCTGCTCGGCCTGTGCTATCTGCTCACGCTGTACACCTTCATTCGCGGGACGGCCTCTCCCCAGCCCTGGCGGTGGTATGCCTTCTCCCTGATCTGCTGCACGCTGGGCATGATGGCCAAGGAGGTGATGGTTTCGGCTCCCCTCATGGTCCTGCTTTATGACCGCACCTTTGTCGCGGGCTCATTTGGCCGGGCCTGGCGTGAACGCGGGCGGCTCTATGCCGGATTGGGCTGCACCTGGCTCGTACTGGGCTGGCTGATGCTGGGCCCCGGTGGCCGCGGCCAGTCGGTCGGCTTTGAAAACGGCATTCCCTGGTATGACTACGCCCTCACCCAGTTCACCGTCATCACGCGTTATCTCGGGCTCGCCCTCTGGCCATTCCCCCTCATTTTTGATCACGGCGGGGCGGTGGTGGAACATTCGATGGTGCTCATCGTGCCCTCGGTGCTCATCATTTTGACGCTGGTGGGCCTTACCGTGACGGCCCTGCGTCATCGGCCGGTCCTGGGATTTCTGGGCTGCTGGTTCTTCGGTATTCTGGCCCCCACTTCCAGTGTGGTTCCACTGGCGGACACCATGTTCGAGCACCGGATGTATCTGCCGCTGGCGGCCGTGATCATGTTGGTCGCGGCCGGAGTTTACCGGTGGGCCGGCCGGCGAAGTCTCTGGCTATTTTTAACTCTCGCGGTGGCGGCAGGAATGCTGACGGCCAGCCGCAATGAGGATTATCGCAGCGAGATGGCCATCTGGCTGGATACCGTGGCGAAGCAACCGGACAATGCGCGCGCGTACAACAATCTGGGTTCCCTCTGGCTCGCGCGGGACAACCTGGCCGAGGCGGAGAGTTGTTTTGCGAAAGCCGTGCAGCTGCGCCCGACTTACCCCTCGGCGAACTATAACCTGGGCATCGTGCTGGCCCGCACCGGCCGGGAGTCCGCGGCCTTGGGGCATTTCCTCACGGCCATTCAAGTGGAGGAGGGCTTTGTCGACGCCCGCATCAATGCGGGCAACACCCTGCTGAAAATCGGCCGCGTTCCGGAGGCGATTCGGCAGTATGAAATCGCGCTTCGCCAGCAGCCGGAAATGCCGGACCTGCATTATGACCTGGGCTTGGCGCTGGACCAGCTCGGCCGGCCGGCCGAGGCCATTCGTGAATATGAGGCCGCCGTGCGGCTGAATCCCGCATTTCTGCAGGCGCAGATCAAGCTGGCGGAGATCGCAGCCGGGAAGGGCGACATGACCGCAGCCGAGAAAATCTATCGCGATGCTCTTCGCCTGCAGCCCGGGCTCACCGACATCCATCTGGCACTGGGGGACCTGCTGGCCGGGACAAATCGTTTCCCGGAGGCAATAGAAGAGTACCGGAAGGCCCTGGCCGCGGAGCCGGGCAACCGGCATGCGCGCTTCAATCTCGGCAATGCATTACTGCTCACCGGCAGGATCGATGATGCGATCGCGCAGTATGAGCGGATCCCGGATGTGCCTGGTGTGGCGGAAAATTTGCAGCAGGCCCAGGCCATGAAGGCGTCCTCCGGTCGGGCTCCATGAACCGGTCATCGCGCGGGCTGCCCCTGCTGTTGACTTGTCTCCCTGGGCTTCAAAACATCCGCGAGTGAACCCCGGGAAACGAGCCTCCGTGCTGGCCGTGCTGGTCATTGGCGCCGCGGCTTTGGCTGCGTACGCAAACACGTTCCGCGCCCCGTTCACCTTCGACGACGTTTCGTCGATCTTCGACAACCCCACCATCCGCCGGCTCTGGCCACCCGGCGAGGCGCTGTCACCGCCGGGCGGCTGGGGATTTACGGTGAGTGGCCGGCCGCTGCTTAATTATTCGCTGGCGGTGAACTATGCCGTCAGTGGGTACGAGGTCTGGAGCTACCACGCGCTCAACCTCGTGATCCATCTCCTGGCCGGACTGACTTTGTTTGGCGTGATGCGGCGCACGTTCACCCGTCCCTTGCTGGCGTCCCGGTTCGGAGAGCCGGCCTGGCCCCTGGCCCTCGTGATCGCCGCGATCTGGACGGTGCACCCGCTGCAGACCGAGGCGGTCACCTACGTCATCCAGCGCGCGGAATCATTGATGGGGCTGTTTTTTCTCCTGACGCTTTATGGCTTTGTCCGGTCGGTGGATTCGCCCACGCCCCGCCGATGGCAGGCGGTCTCGGTCATGGCCTGCCTGCTGGGAGTCGGCACCAAGGAGATTGCCGCCCTGGCGCCGGTTCTCGTGTTCCTCTATGACCGGACCTTTGTCAGCGGCAGTTTTGTCGAGGCCTGGCGGCGGCATCGCGGGCAGCATCTCTCGCTCGTGGCGACCTGGCTGCCGTTGCTCTGGCTGCTGGCGGGCACCGGGGGTGATCGTGGAGGCACCTTCCATTTTTCCGACGGCGCGATGTGGGTGGGGCACGGTCTGACGCAGTTCGAGGCGGTCACCCGCTATGTCGGTCTGGCGTTCTGGCCACACCCGCTCGTGTTCGATTACGGCGAAATTCCGCCGCCGCGTCTGGGCGCGGCTCTGCCTTGGGCGCTGCCGGTTCTCGGGCTCGGTGGGGCCACGCTGGTGGCGTTGTGGCGCCGGCCGGTCATCGGGTTTCTAGGCGCCTGGTTTTTTGTGATTCTCGCCCCGACCAGCCTCCTCCCGGCCACGCTCCAGATCATCGTGGAGCATCGCATGTACCTGCCGCTCGCGGCGGTTCTGGCGTTTGCGTTTGGGGCTGCAGCCAGCTGGTTCGGGTGGCGGGCGGTGACAGTTGCCGGAGCGTTCCTCGCCGTCGCGGCGGTTGGGCTGACGTTGCAGCGGAATGAGGTCTACCGGTCCGGACAGGCCTTGTGGGAGGACACCGTGGCGAAGCGGCCGGAAAACGCCCGGGCCCTCAACAATCTCGGGCTCACCTATTATAACCTTGGTCGGGTCGCCGACTCGATCGGGCTCTATGAGAAATCGCGGCGCCTTGATCCCACCGTAGCCAACACGCACTACAACCTGGGTCTCGCGCTGATGAGCTCGGGCCGGGTTTCCGAGGCGGTGGCGCCATTCGAAGAGGCGGTGCGGATCATACCGTACTTCTTCAAGGCGCATTTGAACCTCGGAACCATCCTGATGCAGCTCGGCCGGGAGCCGGAGGCGGTCGCCCACTTCGCGGAGGCGCTGCGATACGACGCCGCTCCGGCAGAGGTTTATTTCCAATACGGGTTGATCCTGGCTGAACTCAAGCGCTGGGACCAGGCTGCCGAACAATACGCCAAGGCGGTGCAGATCGATCCCGGTTACGCGGAGGCGCAGAGCAACTGGGGCACCGCGCTGCTTCGCTTGAATGCGGGGGCCGCCGCCCTGGAGCATTTCAACGCGGCCGTCCGCCTGAAGCCGGATTCGCCGGATGTGCATTTCAACCTCGGGCTGGCGCTGGCATCGCTGGGCCGCCAGGCCGAGGCCGCGGCGCAATACAGGGAAGCCATCCGGCTGAACCCGGACCACGCCGATGCCCACCTCAACCTCGGCATCACCCTGGGACAAACCGGGCAGCTCCCGGAGGCGATCGTTCATTTGCAGCAGGCCGTGCGGCTGCGCCCAAACGACGTTCGGGTGCAGTATAACACCGGATACGCCTTGGTGACGGCCGGTCGCGGCCCCGAGGCGCGACCCTACTTTGAGAAAGTGCTCCGCCTGCAGCCGGCCAATACCGCGGCCCGCGACATGTTGCGTCAATTGGGTGAGCCCACCCCGGCTCCTTGAATCACTGGACGGCGTCGGGGATCTTATTTCCGCCGGATGGGAGGCACGAGGCGCTCCGCCAGCCGTTTCAACGCCGGGTCGGGCAGGTCGACGCCAAGTCCGTCGCAGAGCGAGAGCAGATCGGAAAGGGTGCCGGGCGTCAGGTGCCGCAGGCTGCGTTCGTCCACTTTTTTAACGCCCAACCGCAGTTGCTCCCGCGCGAGTTCCATCTGCTGGGCGACCGCCAGCACCACGACGAGGTGAATATGATCATCCAAAGGCAGGGAAGGTGCCTGCCGCAGCCGGGCCATGACCCCGGCCATGGCGGTAGAAAAACCGGCCGGGTCCTGACGGCGCGATTCGAGACCCGCGAGCATCACGTTGGCCGCCAGATCGTTTCCAAATCTCGCCAGCATGGGGGCGAGCTGATTGCCAGGATCCGGCTTGCCGGTCTCGAGATAGTAATTCGCGGCGTGGGCCGCCGCTTCCGGCAGAGTCTGATCGGGCACGACTTCCCAGATGCGGACCTGCTGGCCTTCCAAGGCGCTGTGTGCCGGCAGGGTGAACGGAATCGCCCGCAGCCAGGGCGGCGGCACGGCCGAGGCCAGCAGGTTGACCATGAAGGCATCCGTGGGAAGCAAGGCGGTGTCCGGCAGGCCGCGCGACAGCTTCACCAGGCCGATTTCAAAGGCGTCCCAGGAAAAAAATACAAAGTGGGTGACGCCAAGACGCCGGACCAGCTCATGGGCGGCCTCGGCGGAGGGCGCCGCAAAGAGTGCCGCCGCATGCCGCAGGCCTTCGGCATTTTCCCAATAGAGGGTGCCCAGACCGGCGAGCCCACCCTGCGAAACCAGCAGGGTGGTGCCCGAGGGCGAGGAGGCGACCACGACCGGATCTTGGCCTGCGCGCTGCCGCAGCCAGTGGGCCACGTCGCGCTGCGCGAGGTTCCGGATCTCCGCCGTGGTGAACTCCGTTCCCACCGACATCTGGCGGCCGGCCTCAACTATGCCCGGCACGAGCAGGAGCCCGCAAGCGGCGGCCCAGGCAAGGATCACCGGGCGTTTTTTTTCACCCTGCGCTTCAAGGAGGCGAAAGAAGACCGCAATCAGTGGCACCGATAGGGCGTAGGCCAGGCCCAACCAGCGGATCTGGTTCCAGCCCTGGATCCAGCCCAGCACCGCCGGGCAGAACGCAAGCACGAGATGGGCCTTCGCCTCCGACCCGGTGGACCGGCGCAGAATCATCACCAGGGCGGGAACCAGCAGCAGGACAGGCAGGCATAACGCCGCAAAATTCCAGGACAACCCATGGGAGGAGTAAAGCCGCCGCAGGCTCTGGAATTCCGAGATGTAGCGGGTATGGAGTTGCCACACGAACGGATCAGCCACGGTGAAGGTTTTCGCCGCCGTAGCGAGAATGATGGCCGGCAACACCGTGACCGAGGCCGCAGCGAGCGCCCCGAGGGCCCAGTCACGGCGGGACAGTGCCCGCAGGCCGCCACGGGCGGACACGGCCAGCCGGAGCAGCTCACCGCCACCAATCCACGCGACCGCATACAGTGGATGATTGACCTCGAGGCGCAGGCCGAAATGCAACGGAAAGTATTCGATCAGATAGGCCATGACACTCACGCCACCTCCGACCAGGCCCCAGAGGCGGAAAAGTCCCGGATCGCGCATCCAGGTGAGAGGCTGCGCCTGGTTGCGCCCAATCCAGCTGGCCGCCAGCACGCCCAGCCCAAGGCCGATCAACACGGGGACCAAGGTGGCCGCGCTGATCCACAAGCCGACGCCCCCGGCCAAGGCGGATCCGGCAAACCACCATTGGGCGGCGCGCCGTTCCCGGGCATCGGCGATGGACGCGTCCGGCGCCATGGCAGGCGCGCCCGGCCCGGATCTCCCGGAACCACCAGCAGTGCGGAGGGAACCCGCCGCCATCAGCAGCACGGTAAACATGCTGCAAATGTTCACCAGTCCATGATGATCCGTGCGCCCCGGCAGAAAATCGGTGTAGAACGGGAACATCGCCACGGCGCCGATCGTAACGACGGCTCCCGCGACGACGGAAAATCTTCGGTTCAACAAGGGGAGGAGGCCAAGCAGCCACAAGCCGAACATGACGACCCCGGAGATCAGCGTCGCCCGCTCGACCGAGATGCCGATGGGCCGCCCCGTCACGAGGTGGTCGATCCAGGCCAGAAATGCCAGCCACCAGTGCAACGGGGCCGCCCAGTGCACTTCGCGTCCCTGCGGCACATTGTCATATTCTACCCGGCGAACGCGCCAATCGCCTTGGGCGATCATCGCCTGGGTTTGCATCACCCAGTGGGCGGTGTCCTCGTCTGCCTCCGGCAACAGCATGGACCTCATGCCCTGTTCATACCCGGTGGGCGATTGTGCATCGATGGCCGGCGGATCCACCGTGACGCCGTAGCTTGCGGTCACCTGCAGGATGTGCCGGCTGCGCGCGACCGTGTCCCAGATCAGAAAGCCCATCACGACCAGCGGCACGACCAGCCGCAGGAGCCAGGAGGATCTGCCAGGCAACGCGTCGCGGTTTCCGGTCATTCCCCATAGATGCTACCGCCCCTCGGCCGCAGTCAATCAAGCTTCCTCCGGCGCCTTTGGTTCACCGACCGGCTCCGGGCGACGGGCCGTCCGCCCCGCAGCTTTTGACCTTTGCCCCGGTCGTACGAATATCTCCTTTACCCTCCGGGCGGGTCGTCTTGGCTTGTTGTTTTGACCGGTATCCCGACGATGACTTGGGCCATTGGCTTTGTCCGGATTGATCCAGCCCAAGCAGCACTTACCCCGCGCCTCCCTCCCCAACCCCCTCAGCAATGATCTACGGAAGCCTCCATTTCATCGACCTCGCCATCATCCTGCTTTACCTCGGGGCGGTGGTTTACATCGGCCTGCGCGCGGCCAAGGGCACGAATTCGGAGGAGAGTTTTTTCCTCGCGGGGCGCAAGCTCGGCAAGCTCTACCAGTTCTTCCTCAATTTCGGCAACGCCACCGAGCCGCAGGGCGCGGTGAGCACGGCGAGCTTTGTCTACCAGCAGGGCGCGCCGGGTTCCTGGCTCTCGTTTCAAACCGTGTTCATGAACCCGTACTTCTGGTTCATGAATGTCTGGTTCCGCCGCGTCCGCCTGACGACCCTCGCCGACTTGTTCGAGGACCGCTTCGCGAGCCGGGGCCTGAGCATGTTCTACGCGCTGTTCCAGATCCTCGTGGCCTGCGTCTTTCTCGGCTTCGGCAATGTCACCGCCTACAAGATCGCCTCCTCGCTCGTGGTGAAGCCCGAGGCCACTTGGACGGCATCGGATCGCGCCTCGATCGAGGGCTACCGCGACCTGAAGCAGCTGGAGAAAAGCTTCGCCGCCGGCACGCTCGCGGCGGACGCCAAACCGCAGCTGGATCTGCTGCGCGACCGCAACGCCCGCGGCGAATTGCACAGTTACATCACGGTGCTCAGTGACGTGACATTCTACACGGTCTTTTCCATCATTGTCGGAACCTACATCGTGCTCGGCGGCATGGCGGCGGCCGCGGTCAACGAGGGTCTGCAGAGCATCCTGATCATTGTGTTTTCGGCCCTCCTCATTCCGACGGGCCTGCATGCGATCGGTGGCTGGCATGCGCTCAGCCAGAAGGTTCCGGCCCGGATGTTCGACCTGCTGGGGGCAAGCGGCACGGACCAGTTCTCCCTCTGGGCGCTCGGCGGCATCCTGCTGGTGAGCATTGTCCAGAATGCCGGGCTGAGCCACAATATGGGCATCTGCGGCTCGGCCAAGAATGAGTTCGCCGCCCGCACCGGCGTGTCGGGCAATTATCTCAAGCGGCTCATGATCATCATGTGGGCTTTTGCCGGCCTGATCGCGGTGGCCCTGTTCGGCACCGGTGGCCTCTCGGACCCGGACGCGGCCTGGGGCGCGATGTCCAACCAACTGCTCGGACCGGGGCTGATTGGCCTGATGCTCGCCGGCGTGCTGGCCGGCACGATGTCCACCCTCGCGGCCAAGGCGCTGGCGATCTCATCGCTGTTTGTGCGCAATGTATTCCGGCAGATCTGGCCCGGCATCACGCAGCAGCAAGGTGTCTTCTATGCACGCTGCACGATCGTGGCCATTCTGGCTCTCGGCACGCTCGCCGCCCTGCAGATGGGCAGCTTTTTCTCGATCATCAATATCGTGCTCACCGTTAACATTCCCTTTGGTGCGGCCGTGCTGATGACTTACTGGTGGAGGCGGACTACGGCCCCCGCCGTATGGTGCTGCGTCATCCTTTCGACGCTGGCGGTCATCGTCGTCCCCTGGACCGCCTCGAAGATTCCGGCGCTGGCGACGAATCCGGCCCTCACCCAGATGAGTACGAAGGCCGGGACGGGGGTTTATTTTGGATCGGTGGTCCACCAGCGCGAGAATGACCTCTCCAGCCCGCTCGTCGCGAAGAGCGGCCTCAACCGGTTCAACTTTGAGGCCTGGGCTTTGGGCAAGGCGGGCCTCGACGTGACGTCGCTCACGCCGAACCAGCGGTTGACGGCCCAGCTTTTCTCCGACGGGCTTTTCCCGTTCGTGGTCATCATCCTCGTCAGTCTCGTGACCCGGCATGCCGATCCGGCGCGCGTCGCGGTGTTCTATGGCAAGATGAAGACCCCGGTCGGTGCGACTCCGGAACTCGAGGCGGCCGCGATGGCGGAGACCGTGCGCAATCCGATGCGTTTTGAGCACACCAAGCTGGTGCCCTCCTCCAATTGGGAATTTTGCAAATGGGACCGGGTCGACGGAATTGGTTTCGTCATCTGCGTCGCCTTGTCGGCCGTGATCATCGGCATTTTCATCGGCGCGCTGCGGATGGCTGCTGCCGGATGAGCGCGGGAACCTCCAGCCCGGACTCCGGGGACTGGTCAGGCCTGCCTGCGGCGGGCTCTCCGGCCCGCGTCGCCCTGATCGGCATTTCGGGTTACGGGCGCATCTATCTGCAACTCGTGCGCGAGCTGCTGGACCGCGGAGCGATCAAGCTGGTGGCCGCGGTGGTCATCAACTTGGACGAGGAGGCGCAGAACGTCGCCGAGCTGCGCAGCCTGGGTTGCACGGTCTATTCCGATTATGAGGAGATGCTCCGCCGGCACGCGGGGAAGATCGACCTCTGCCTGATTCCCACCGGGATCCAGTGGCATGCGCGCATGACTATCGCCGCGTTGAAGGCCGGAATGAATGTGCTGGTGGAAAAGCCTCTGGCGGGCTCGCTGCGTGATATCCATGCCATCCGCGACGCCGAGCGTGCGGCCGGCCGCTTCGTGGCTGTGGGCTTTCAGGATGTGTACACTCCGGGCACCCGCTGGCTGAAGCAGCAGTTGTTGGACGGCGCCATTGGCCGGGTGCGGTCGATCCGCGTGCTGGGCCTCTGGCCGCGACCAGCCTCGTACTATACTCGCAACAACTGGACGGGGCGCCTGCAGGTCGGGGGCGTCGCGGTACTCGATTCACCGCTGAACAACGCCTTCGGCCATTTTGCCAATTTGGCCCTGTATTTTTCCGGCGGAAGCCTGGAGGAGGTTGCCACCGCCAGCCGGGTCGAGGCGGAGCTTTTCCGCGCCCATGCCATCGAGAGTTTTGACACCGCGGTGGTCCGCGCCCGCGCCGGGGCGGACGTGGCGCTTTGGTTCGGCTTCACCCACGCCTGCCGTGAACTGGTCAACCCGGAGATTGTGATCGAGGGATCGGCCGGCCGGGCTGTCTGGTCCTACGAAAAAATCTGCACCATCAGCCCGGCCGCCGGGCCGGAGCGGTCGCATCCCCTGCCGGCCTCGATTGACACGCGGCGCGTGATGTTCACCCGGATCCTGCAGCATCTCCACGACGCCACGGTCGCGATTTGCACCACGGCGATGGCGGAGCCGCACACGGCATTGATCGAGGCAGTGCTCGCCGCGGCGCCGGTGCGCCAGATCTCCCCGGATCTCATTGATCGGATTACACCGGCCGACGGCACATCGCCCCTCCTGGCGGTGCGGGGAATCGAGGCGGCGATGCAGGCCGCAGGTCGGCAGCAAAGCCTGCTGCGCGAGATGGGGGTTGCCTTGAGTGTTGCCATGCCGGTGTGAACCGATGGGCTGGCCTCTTTCCACCATGATCCGAAAAGCCTTCGTAATGAGCGTTCAGCCGGGGCAGGAAACGGAATACGCCCGCCGCCACCAGCCCATCTGGGCCGAACTCACCGCCGTGCTCAAGGCGCACGGCGCGCACAACTACTCCATCTTTCTCCACCCGGAGACCCGCCAGCTTTTTGCCTATGTCGAAGTCGAGGACGAGGCCCGCTGGGCGGCTATCGCGAAGACCGAGGTCTGCCAGCGCTGGTGGAAACACATGGGCGACATCATGCCGGGCAACCCCGACCACAGCCCGGTGGCGCGTGACCTGAAGGAAGTCTTCCACCTCGATTGAAGTGGCACGAGGGTGGAACGTGTTGACCTCAACGCGTTGCGACGAAACCGCTCCGATCCAGCGCGTTGGGGTCAACACGCCCCACCAACATTCGCTTAGGGCAGACGATGGAGGCCTTCGGCGCGCACCACCCATGAGCCATCGCGCGGAAAGCCCGGGGCGTTTCCTTCGGGCGTGCCGCGAGCCTCGCCTGAGCCGGCGGGCGAAGGGGGGGTCCAGCCCACTGCCATCATGGCCACGGCCGAGAGGAGGGCTCCATTGCCAGGCAGATAGACCGGCAGGTCGTCGCGCTGGGGATTGTGACCGTTGGGCATGTAGTGGTTGTTCGGGCCGTCCTTGAGCAGGACGTCCACGGCGTCCTTGGGTCGGCCGAGCCGGGCCGCCGTCATCGCGATCATCGGATAGTCCCAGCCCCAGATTTTCGCCTCCCAGTCCCAGGTCGCCAGCGTGGCATCGAGGGTGCGGCCCATGACGGCCCGATCGACGCCGTCGCCCGGCAGCATGCCCAGCGCCATCAGGAAGGAAGGATGATCGTGTCGGCTGTCCTTGTTGTCCCACGTGTCCGGAGTGGATTCGAGGGCGACATAGCGCCCGTCCTTCTGTGGCAGGGGAGCGAGATGCGTGCGCATGCGCTCCCATTCCGGATCACGCATGAGGCCCAGGCGCTCGCGCCATTGCTGCGCCATTTCCAGGCCGCGCGCCCAGTAACTGAGTTCGAAGGCCGGGTTCATGCTGGTCGCCTGGTCGTAGATTTCCTGGGCGATCCACAACGGCGGGCCGAGCACATAGCAGCCGCGGACTTCATTCCAATGCAGCATCGATGCCATGCAATCGGCGCTTTCCAGTACGAGGTCGCGATAGCGTGCCAACGTGGCGGGAGTCGGGTTGTTGCGGTAAAGCAACTCCGCGAGATGAATGACGTGTGGCTGATTCCAGATGATCAGCGGATTGCCGCCCGGGCTCTCGCGGCCGTCCGGGCCGATCATCTTGGGCCAGCGCGCCCCGCGCAATCCGCGCTCCTGCGCGAGCACCCGCGCCATGGGCAGCGACTTCACATACCACGCGAGATTCTTGTCCAGGAACGCGTCGCGGCCCCACAGCGCGAAATGCGCTGCGTGCCACCAGATCATCTCGGTGTGGTGCTTGCCGTACCACGTGCTGTCGGTAAGTCCGCTTTCCTGCGGCGGAAAATCCCCGGCGAACTGGATGGCTGTGAGATATTGCGAAAGCACCACGCGCCGCTCGAGCTCGGCCGCCCGGGGGTCCTTGCTGCCGGAAAAGTCGATCGCTCCGCCGCTGCGCCAGAATTTTTCCCACTGGCTGGTACTGGCCGCGCGGATCTCCGTGGCCGCCGGGGCGGGGGCGGGATTCGGCAGGTTCGTTTCGCCCAACGGGGCGAACGCCACGGTGAATTCAAGCACGTCGCCCGCGGCGGAGCTGATCCGAAACGCATGCGCTCCCGCCGATGCAATCTTCAGTGACAACGCCGATCGGAGATCCACGCCGTAGCTCGATGCATCCCGCGTGTGGACCAGCCGCAGGGAGTTTCCGTCTTGCGCGACGATCCTGGTCGTGTGCGTCTCCGGCAGCGACCAGTCCAGCTCCGGGTTGTTCTTGGTCTTGATGTCATGTCCGCGCGGCAGCGCGAGGCGCACCGAGAGCCGGCCACTGGTGACCAGCGGCGAGACGATGCGGATCGCCAGCACATCCTGCTCGGGATGGCACGCGACCGTCACCTTCACGGGCTCTCCCTCCAGCGTGTAGTTGCTGGTGACGATGCCCGACCAGAGGTCCAGTGTCTGGCTGATGTCATGCACCTCGCTGGGGACCAAGGTGGGTCCATCCGGCTGGTCCAGCTCGAGGCCGAGCCGGGGCAGCGGCACATCCTGGGGATTTTCCCGCAGCCACATTCCGGCCGGCCCGTTTTGATTGGTCGGATAGCCGAGCGTCTGGCCGTAAGCGGTGAAGGGCCGGTTGGCATCCGCCAGCTTGTAGCCATTGGGATTGGCATTCTCGTGCCAGGCCCAGCGGGCGAGAGTTTCGAGCGGGATGCCCTTCTGGTGGTAGTGCTCTTCGAAGGTCTGTAGTCCCGTCACATCCGCGGTGAACGCGAAATGGCCGTTGCCGACGGAAAGCGGTGCCCAGGGATCCAAGTGGGTCAGGCTGGGATTGTGGCGGGTAACCAGCGCTTTGCGATCGATGGGCTCGGCTCCGCTCGCCGCTGGAAGGAGGAGCGCAAAACCAAGCAGGAGGTGGGGTAGGCGGGGCATCAGGACTTCAGCCAGGGCAGGGCATCGAGATCAACGTTGCCGCCGGTCAGGATGATGCCGACCCGGCGGCCGGCGACCGCAAATTTCTTTTCCGCAATGGCCGCGTACGGGACGGCGCTGGAGGGCTCGATGATAATTTTCATCGTGGTCCAGATCTGCCGCATGGCGGCGACGATGGCCGCTTCGCTGACGGTGACAATGTCGTCCACGTTGGCGCGGATGATCGGGAAATTCAGCTCGCCCAGTGAGGTGCGCAAGCCATCGGCGATCGTGTTGGCCTGCGCGGGAATGATGCGGCCCTCTTGGAAAGAGCGCCGGGCGTCGTCGGCCTGCTCGGGCTCGGCCGCGATCACCTGGATACCGGGCTGAAGCCCCTTGGCCGCAATGGCGGTGCCGCTGAGTAGTCCGCCGCCGCCCACGGGCGCAAGTATCAGGTCGAGGTCGGGGACATCCTCCAGCAGTTCGAGTGCAGCCGTGCCCTGGCCGGCCATCACCCGATAATCGTTATAGGGATGGATGAACGCGGCGCCGGTTTCGGCGAGCACGCGCGCACAGGCCTCCTCGCGGGCCTGGAGGGTGGGAGCGGAAAGGATGACCTGGCCGCCGTAGCCGCGCACGGCGGCCTGCTTCACCGCGGAGCTGTTGCTGGGCATCACAATGTGGGCGGCGACACCGCGCAGCCGGGCGGCCCGCGCGAGGGCCGCGGCATGATTGCCGGATGAGTGCGTGGCGACCCCGCGGGCCGCCTCGGCTTCACTGAGGGAGAACACGGCGTTGGTCGCGCCCCGGGCCTTGAAGGCGCCGACTTTCTGGAAATTCTCGCACTTGAAAAAAAGCTGCGCGCCGCACGCCTCGTCGAGCCGCCGGCTGGTCAGCACCGGGGTGCGGTGGATTTTGTCGCGGATGCGCTCGTGGGCGGCCCGGATGACGGCGAGGTCGATCGACATGGTGACTCCAGCTTGCACCGCGGAAGGCGGGCAGGCAAACTCTCCGCATGGTCAAAAAACTCCTGCATACCCGGATGCGCGTGAACGACATCGAGCGCACCGTGAAATTCTATGAGAGCGCGCTCGAGCTCAAGGTGGCGCGCCGGAGCGTGTCGCCGCGCGGCGCCCAGATTGTGTTCCTCGCCACGCCGAACAGCGACGAGGAGATCGAGATCTGCCAGCTGCCCAACAGCCCCAGCGTGCAGGTACAGCCGGACTTGATGCACCTCGCGTTCGAGGTGGACAACCTGGCGGCCTTTGCGGCCCAGCTCGAAAAGAAGGGCTACAAGCTCAGCGACGGCCCGACCAAGACCAGCAGCGGCTCGACCATCGCCTTCATCGACGCTCCCGAGGGCTATGAGGTGGAGCTGATCGAAAAGGCGAAGTGAACGAGCCCGCCGCCAGTGCGTCGCGCAGCCGCTGGGCGGGAGCCTGGCTGGATGCACTGGCGTTTTGCGGCGGCCTGGCGCTGGCCTGGTACGGGGGCTGGCAGACGACCGACCTGGTCTGGAGCCTCTGGCTTTCGAGTTTGGTGGTCGGTTATGCGCTCATCGTCTGGTCAGTCACGATTCCCCTGCGCGCGCTGCTGCGGGGCCTGGCGGCCGATCAGTCTTCGACCACGGGTCCGGTCCCGCAGCTGGCGGCGGTCGGCGTGATCGGCGCCGGCACGTTGTTCGGCCTCGCATTTTTCACCGTGCACTTCGGCGGCTTTCATTTCGTCCATTCCGTGTTTCTCAACACGTTCTTTCCCGTGACCAGCAGCCGCTCCTTTCCGAACTTGGCGGTTTATCGCATCGTGGTGGCGCGCTACTGGCTCTTCCTGCCACTCGCGTTCCTGGCGGAGCGAACTGCCTTCCGCCAGATCGATCACCCTCCACCCGACGACGGTTCGGTCACGGCCGCGGCGATCGCGCAGCGCAAGGCGCGGGACGCCAGCTCCGGCCTGATGGCGCCCTACAAGGGGGTCATCCGCATGCACCTGTTGATTTTTTTCTTCGCCTTCGCCCATTTTGCGAAGCTCGAGAACTTCGCCGTTTATGCGGTGGTCTACGCTGTATATTTTTTCCCGTGGCGGCTGCTGCATAAAAATCCCACGGCGGACGGTGCGATCGAAGCGTAATCCAATCGGTTACCCTTTGGCCTGGGCGGCGCGGCGTTCGCTGGCGAAGAGGTATTGCTGGGCGAGGCCGGCCAGCGGGCCGAAATGCACGCGGCCAAACTGGGTGACCTGGGCGGGTTTCCATCCGTGCAGGCCGTAGCGGGCGGCCATCGCCTTGAGGATCCACACGTCCACCGGGAAGGCCTCCAGCCGGCCGGCGCCGAAGAGCAGCACGCAGTCGGCGATTTTTTCCCCGACCCCGGGAAGCGAGCAGAGCCGGGCCTTGGCCTCGAAGTATGGCAGAGCCTCCGTTTCATCGAGCCAGCCGGGATGGCCGGCGATGAACCGGGCGGTCTGGTGAATGTAGCGGGCGCGAAAACCAAGGAGACAGGCGCGCAGATCAGCCTCGGGAATTTCGGCAAGCTCGGACCAGGTGGGCAGCCGGCGATGCCCCGGAACAATTTTTCCCCCGTGCCGCGAAGCGAGCAACGCGAGCATTTGCTTGATCTGCACAATTTGCTTTGTGGCGCTGCAGAGAAAGCCCAGCAGGGTTTCGCCGAACGGCTGGCGCAGGATGCGGAGCCCGGGAAATTCCCGCAGGCAACGGGCCAGGTGGGGGTCGCTGCGCCACGGCAGGCTGTCGACCAGGGCACCATAGTCCTCTTGCGCTGCGAAGTAGCGCGGGAGGGCCGCACCGGTGACTGTGGCCACGGCTGCCGGCGCGCGCCATTGCAGCGCGTCGTTCGTCAGGCGGACTTCGGCCGCACATCCGGCCCACAGGCCGAGCCACGAACCAGTGGGCTGGCGGTTCCAGCGGAAGGCCTGTCCGCCATCAAGAGTCTCGGCCAGCCCGGCTGCATCCCAGGGGGGCGCGAAGGCGGGGAGCGGCTGCCAGTCGGACCAAGCGGGAGCGGGCATTCGCTCAGTTCAGCATCTTGGCGCCGTCCGTCGAGTAATTGATGAAGGTCTCCTGCACGGCGGTATGGATGCCGGCGAGCTTGAGCTGGATGTCATCGAGGTATTCATGCAGCCCGTCCGCGATCACGTCGGCGATGACGGTCCCCGCCAGCTCGTCATGCAGCTGCGCGACGAGGCGGCGGGCGGGATTGTCCGTGAGATGCGGGGCCTCGGCGGTGATGCAGTCGAGCGCGAAGCCGGCGTGGCTCACGGCATAAAGGACGCTGCGCGGGAAATTTTCGTCGCACACGAGATAGTCGACCACGTGCTCGAGGTTGAGCTGGCCGCGGCGGCTCTTGCGGAAGGCCTCGAAGCCGGAGCACGTGCGCAGCACGGCGGCCCACTGCACGATGTCGAGCGCGGAGCCGACGGCGTGCAGGCTGGGCAGGAGCGTGAAATATTTCACGTCGATGATGCGCGAGGTGTTGTCGGCGCGCTCGAGGTGGCGGCCGAGCTCGAAGAACCACCACATTTCATTGCGCGGCAGCATCGACTCGGCGATGCCGTAGAACAGCTGGATCTGGGTCTTGACGCGGGCGATGTAATCCGAGGAACCGAGCTGAGCATAACGGGTGTAGTCGTCCTCCCGCAGCTTGAGATAAAACGAGTTGATCTGCTCCCACACCTCGCTGGCGAGCTGGTCGCGGATGCAGCGGGCATTTTCCCGCGCCAGGCTAATGCAGGACAGGATGGAGCTCGGGTTCCTCATGTCGAACAGCATGAAATCGACGACCGTGCGCTCACTCACGTCATCGCCGTGGAGCTCGGTGAATTCATCGATGCCGCCGGAGACGTTCACGAGGGGCTTCCACGAGCGGGGATCATCCGCCGCCTGGCGCGACTGGAGGTCGAGCACGAGCTGGGCGTTGACATCGATGATGCGCGCGGTGTTTTCTGCGCGCTCGAGATAGCGGGCCATCCAGTAGACGAGGTTTGCGACGCGGGAGAGCATGGTCAGACCTTGATTTCCTCGGGGGCCTCGGGCTCGGCTTCGGCCGCGCCATCATCGGCGGCCAGCACCCAGGTGTCCTTCGAGCCGCCGCCTTGCGAGGAGTTGACGACGAGCGAGCCCTTGCGCAGCGCGACGCGGGTGAGGCCGCCGGGCATGATCTTGATCGTCTCGCCGTTCAGGATGTAGGGGCGCAGGTCGATGTGCCGGCCCTCGAGGCAGTCGCCGCAGATGCTGGGGCAGCGCGAAATGCCGAGGGTGGGCTGGGCGATGAAATTGCGCGGATGCTCGATGATCTTGGCGCGGAACTCCTCGATCTGCTCCTTGGTGCTGTGCGGCCCCACGAGCATGCCGTAACCGCCGGCCTCGTTGACGCTTTTCACCACGAGCTTCGGCAGATTTTCCAGGATGTAGGTCATGTCCTTCGGATCGGAGGAAAGGAAGGTGTCTACATTCGGCAGGATGGCGTCCTGCCCGAGGTAGAACTTTATCATCCGCGGCACGTAGTGGTACATCGCCTTGTCATCGGCGACGCCGGTGCCGATGGGATTGCAGAGGGCGACGTTGCCCTTGCGGTAGGCATTGACGAGGCCGGGCACGCCGAGGAGCGAGTCCTCCCGGAAGACCGTGGGATCGAGGAAGTCGTCATCAATGCGCCGGTAAATGACGTGCACGGGCGCGAGCCCGTCGGTGCGGCGCATGTAGACGCGGTCGTCCTCCACGACGAGATCACTGCCCTCGACGATCTCGATGCCCATCTGGCGGGCGAGGAAACTGTGCTCGAAATAAGCGGAGTTGAACACGCCCGGGGTGAGCAGCACGACCGTGGGCTCCGGCACGTGCTCGGGCGCGAGGTGCATGAGCAGGGCGAGCAGGTCGTTCGGATAGGTCTCGACCGGGCGCACGCGGTAGTCGCGGATGAGATTGGGGAAAACCCGCTTCATGATCTGGCGGTTTTCCAGCACATACGAGACGCCCGAAGGCGTGCGCAGGTTGTCCTCGAGCACGCGGTAGGTGCCGTGCTGGTCCCGGACGAGATCGCTGCCATTGATGTGGACGAAGAGGCCGCGCGGCATGGCGAAACCCACCATCTCGCGGCGGAAATGCTTCGAGGTCTCGACCATCTCGCGCGGCACGATGCCCTCGCGCAGGATGTGCTGCGGGCCATAGATGTCGGCGAGGAACAGGTTGAGCGCGGTCATGCGCTGGATCAGGCCGGACTCCAGGTGGGCCCACTCGTCGGCGGGCACGATGCGCGGAATGAGATCGAACGGAAAAATCTTCTCCGTGCCGCGGTCGTCGCTGTAGACGGTGAAGGTCACCCCGCGCCGCAGGAACGTCTGGTCGGCGAGCTGCTGGCGCTCGTGCAGCTCGCGCATGCCCTCGAGCCGCGAGAAGCGCTCGGCGAGACGCGCGTAATGCGCCCGTGGCTTCCCGGGGCCGGCGAACATCTCGTCGCAGAATGAGCCGAGGTCGTACTTCGCAAAAAGGTCGGGCATGCGGAGTGGGGCGGGAAGGGTCAGGGCGTGGCCGCCGGGGCGGCCCACAGGAAGCTTTGCTGGTGGGCGAGTTCGGTGCCGTCAGGTGCGCGCACGGTCAGCAGCCAGGCGACTACCCCCGTCTTCGCCCCCGGCCAGTCGGCGCCGGTGAGGCCGAGGTTGAAGGCCCGGCTGCCCGCGGGCACATCGGCCTTGAAGGCGTAGGCCCTTGGTTCCGGCGAGGCCGGGGTTACGACCTGCAACTCAAAGGTGGCGCCCGGCAGCCCCGCGCCGGGATTATTCAAGCGCACCAGAAAATAGTACCCCTCTCGCGCCGACGGCTGGCTGCGCCGTATAGTCTCGCCGGCGGGATTCTCCCCGCCGTTGAAGTAGGTTCCGAGCCGCTCGAAGGAGTCCGCTGTGCGGTAAGCCGGCCAGACCCGGACCACGGCAAGCGGGCTGGCGCCTACCGGCAGGGCGGAGCCAAGCAGGACCAGCAGGGAAAGGGCAAAAAGGGAGCGCATGGACTGAAGGTGGGCCGCCGGCAGGCGCAGCTCAAGGTTTGTAAAATGCAGGCGCCATGCCACGACACAGCCAAAGTAGTCATCCAGCAGGACTAGTTCCCTTTCAATTCAACGAATTGATACCGGTGGAAGCCCAGCAGGGAAGGCACCCAGCCCTTGACCGCGGGATGGATGAGGTAGATCCGGGCGCCGTGATAGATCGGGATGATCGGCGCCTCATCGAGCAGGATGGTCTCCGCCTGTTGCTGGATGGCTAGGCGTCGCGGGGCATCGAGTGTGCCTGCGGCCTCGGCGATCAGGCGGTCATAGGCCGGGTTGCTCCAGCCGGTCTCGTTGTTGCCATTGTTGGTGGTGAACATGCCGAGAAAGGTGTCGGGGTCGACGTAATCGCCGACCCAGCGGGAGCTGGCGACCTGATAGGACAAGGTGCTCCAGTTTTGAATCCAGGTTTTCTGTTCCAGCGGGGCAATGACGATAGTGATGCCCAGTTCCCGCTTCCACATCTCCTGAATGGCCTCGAGGATGGCGCGGTGCATGTCGTCGCTCTTGATCTGCACCTCGATGGGCGCGAGGCCCTTTCCGCCGGGATAACCGGCCTCCGCGAGCAGGCGTCGGGCCGCTTCGTAGTCATCCGGGATCGGCGCGGGTGACACATACCCGGCGGTTCCGGGTGGAACGAATTCGCCGGCCGGCATCCGGCTGCCTCGCAGGACGTTTTTGGCGATGGACTCGCGGTTGAGCGCCCGGGCCAGTGCCTGACGGAGCTTGCGGTTGTCGAGGGGCGGCTTGGTGACATTCACCCGCAGGAACAGCGTCTCGAGGAAAGGATCGACTCGCAGTTTTTCGGGAGCCTCGGCGCGATAGGTCGCGATTTTTTCCGGGGCGAGTTCGTAGGTGAGGTGCAGCTGGCCGGCCCGGAAATTTTTTTCGTCGGTGGCGATATTGTCGTTGGGAAAGAAAATGATGCGCTGGAGCTTTCCCTGTCCGGCATCCCAGTAGGCGGGGTTGCGCTCGACGACGATGCGGGAGTTCGGCGTCCATTCCTTCAGCAGGAACGGGCCGTTGCCGACGAGATTCCCGGCGCGGGTCCACCGGGTGCCCGGCTGGTCCATCGGCCCGAATTTTTCGATCACCGCCTGGTGAACCGGCAGCCACGTGGGGTGGGCCGTGAGCGCCAGCAACCAGGGGCACGGGGCGCCCAGCGTGAGTTGCAGCGTGCGGTCATCCAGGGCGCGCGCCCCGACTTGGGAGAAATCGGTGATCTTCCCGGCATTGAACGCCTCCGCGTTCCGGATCGCCCACATCATGGCGGAATATTCCGCGGCGAGCTTGGGCGAGAGCATGCGGTGGATGGAATAAATGAAGTCGGCCGCGGTGACCGGATCGCCGTTGGACCATTTTGCATTGGGACGAAGATGAAAGGTCCACGTCAGGCCGTCGGAGCTGGTCTCCCAGCGTTCGGCCACGCCGGGCACGGGCTGGCTGGTCTTGTCATCGATGCACGTCAAACCTTCGAACAGTGCGATCAGGATATTTCCGTCGGTGTAGGCGACATCGACCTGGGGATCGAGGTCCTTGGGCTCGGCGCCGTTGCCGAGGAGGAGGGTCTGGGTGCGAATGCCTTCCTCGGCGGGCGTTTCGCGCTTGGTGCAGCTGGTGAACAGCAGGACGGAGGACAGGAGACAGAGGACGGGGGACGGAAGACGGAGGACGGACGACAGTGGACAGAGGGCGGAGGACAGACGGAAGCGGCGCATGGGTGGGACGAAAGCAGGCGTTGCACCGGGTGCCAAGACGGACGAAAACATTTTTAACACGGAGGACGCAAAGGGCTCGGAGAATATCCAACCGGAAAGGTCATCTTTGTGCACTCTGCGGACTCTGTGTTAAAAATCCGAATTGGTCTAAGAAGCCGCCTGGTCGCCCGTCTTACCCCTGAAGTTACGTGAAACCCCTAGCCGCAACCTCGGAGGACAATGACCATGACCAGAACATCTGGGTCCAGACCACGGTGCGGCAGCACCAGGCCGCCCTTACCCGCTATGCCGCGCGGCTGCTCGGTGATCCCGACCGCGCGCGCGATGTCGTTCAGGACACGTTCGTCAAGCTCCTGGCTCAGTCACGGACGCAGATCGATGGGCACGTGGTCGAGTGGCTTTTCACCGTCTGCCGTCACCGGGCGCTCGATGTGGCCCGGAAGGAGGGTCGCATGAAACGCTTCGAGGAGGGCGAGGCCGAGCGCGTGACCACCGCCGAGCCACGGCCCGGCAGCGCGCTGGAGACGGAGGAGACGAGCGCGGAGCTGCTGCGGCTCATCGGACATCTCCCGCCGAACCAGCAGGAGGTCATCCGCCTGAAATTTCAAAATGGATTCAGCTACAAGGAAATCAGCCGCATCACCGCGCTGTCGGTCGGCAATGTCGGCTTTCTGATTCACACCGCCGTCACCCGCCTGCGCCGCGATTTCGCCACGCAGCAGCCCTGAACGAGGAGAAAACACCTATGAACGAAGACCAACTTTCCCCAGAAGATCCCCTGCTCACCGCCTACGCCCTCGGCGAGCTGGAGGATCCGGAGCGCGCCGCCGTCGAGGCCGCGCTGGCCGCCAACCCGGCGCTGCGCGCCGCGGTTGCGGAAATCCGCGCCACAGCTGCGCAGCTCGAGACGGCGCTCGCCGCAGAGACTCTGCCGGCCGCTTCCGCCGTGGTCATGCCGCATGAGCCACGCGCCCGAATTGTGCGCTTTCCCGGAGCCTATTACATCATCGGCGGCCTCGCGGCGGCGTGCTTTGCAGTCATGGTCATCCGCTATGAACCGCCGGCCCACGTCGTGGTGGCGGAAGCGGGGCAGAAGCGTTACGTCGAGATCGCGTTCGATCCGGCCGCCGGGCCGGGCGCCATGGACGAGGAACCGGGGTTGGCCAAGACGGTGGCGGCGCCCACAGTGACGGTGAATCTCGCCCCGGCCCCCAAGCCGGCGGCGGCAGATAAAACGGTGGCCTTCGTCGAGGTGGCACCGGCTGCACCGGTCACTTCCGCGCCGCTGTTGAGCCAGTCTCTCACGAGGATGGGTGGGGCGGGGGGTGCAGTGATGCCATTGGTTGAAGCCCCTGCAACCCGTGCTTCCTTCGGTCTGGATCAGACTGCCCGTCCGGCCCCGGCCAGCCGGCAGCCGGCAGCACCCGGCGGGACCACCGGGAATGTGAAGGCGACCACGCTTTGGGCGGCGAATACACCGGCACCGCGAGCCGCAGAGGCGGGACGGGGAGACGTGGTGATCTTGTCGCCGTTTGAAGTCTCGGCGAACAGGGACATCGGCTACTCGGCCCAAAACACCCTGTCTGGCAGCCGCCTGCGGACGAACGTCGGCGACCTCGCCAGCTCGATCACGGTGGTGACCAAGCAGAAGCTCGCAGATGCCGGGACGCTTAACATCAACGACACCTTCCTTTACGAGAAAAACAAAGCCGCGCTGGAAAACGGGGCCTCGGGCCGGGGCGCCACCTGGTCGGTGCAACCCGCCGCCAACACCGAGACGTACGGCCTGCGCCAGGACAACCCGTTCATCGCGGTGGCCAGCGAGCCGCTGTCAACGTTCTCCATCGACGTGGACACCGCCGGCTATTCGAACGTGCGCCGCTTCCTGCAGGGTGGCCAGCTGCCGCCGCGTGACGCCGTGCGCGTGGAGGAAATGGTGAACTATTTCCCCTACCGCTACGCCCCGCCGGCGAACAACCTGCCGTTCGCCGCCACCCTCGAGGTCGCCGCGGCACCGTGGGAGCCGAAACACCGGCTCGTCCGCATCGGCTTGAAGGGCCGCGAGGTGACGCAGGCGTCGCGCCCGGCGGCCAACCTGGTCTTCCTGCTCGATGTCTCGGGCTCGATGAACGCGCCCAACCGGCTGCCGCTGGTAAAGGAGTCGCTGCGCCTGCTCGTCGGCAAACTGCGGGACGACGACCGCGTGGCCATCGTGGTCTATGCGGGGGCGACCGGCCTGGCCCTGCCGTCGACCCCGGTGTCGAAGTCGCGCGAAATCCTCGCGTCCCTCGATGAGCTCCGGCCGGGCGGCTCCACCAACGGCGGGATGGGCATCCAGCTCGCCTACGACATCGCCAAGGCGAATTTCGTGACGGGCGGAGTCAACCGCGTGATCCTTTGCACGGACGGCGACTTCAATGTCGGCGTGACGGATCAAGGGGACCTGGTCCGCCTCATCGAGGAGAAGGCGAAGTCGAACGTGTTCCTGACCGTGCTCGGCTTCGGCATGGGCAACCTGAAGGACAGCACGCTCGAGCTGCTCGCGGACAAGGGCAACGGCAACTACGGCTACATCGACTCGCGGCGCGAGGCCGAGAAGCTGCTGGTCGAGCAGGTCGGGGGCACGCTGGTAACCATTGCGAAGGACGTGAAGATCCAGGTGGAGTTCAACCCGGCGCAGGCGAGCGCCTATCGGCTGATCGGCTACGAGAACCGCCTGCTGAAGAAGGAGGATTTCAACAACGACAAGATCGATGCCGGCGAGATCGGCGCGGGCCATACGGTGACCGCGCTGTATGAAGTAATCCCGGCCGGCGCGGACGAGCCGGCGCCCACGGTGGCGGTGGATGAGCTGAAATACCAGGTGCCAAGTGACAGGCGACAGGCGACGGGAGCCAACCCGCGTTCTGCAATCAGTAGCCCGCAATCCGCGGAGTTGCTGACCGTGAAGATCCGCTACAAGGAGCCGGCCGGGGACGAGAGCAAGAAGCTGGAGTTTCCCCTGACGGACCGCGGCGCGGCCTTTGCGGCGGCCAGCGGTGACTTCAAGTTCGCCGCGGCGGTCGCGGCCTCGGGCCTCGCCCTGCGGGAGGAACCGGCGAAGACCTCCTTGCTGGTCGATGCGGCCCGCTGGGCCGAGGCCGGCCTCAGCGACGACCCGGGAGGCTATCGGGCGGAGTTCATGGGCCTCCTGCGCCAGGCGCAGACGTTGCTGCGGTGAAGTGGAGCGCGTGACCCCTGACGAGTCGGAGTACTGCACCATTTATGTAGGACCCGAGCTTGCTCGGGCTGATTGACTGGACCGCCAATCGCAATCACTGAGGCCGCGACCAAGGTCGGGCGCCACGTTCGGCGACATTTGGGAACAGGCGGGAAGAAAAACGGGGTCGGGCGTCCCACCCGCAAAACCGATCCTTACGCGCGCCGGCGGCGGCGAGAAATCACGGCCACGGCACCAACGCCTGTGAGCAGGAGCGCCCACGTCGAAGGCTCGGGCACGGCGGTAAAGTTGAGCAACAGGCTGTGCTGGTCCAGGCTTTGGGAGAAGGTAAAAAATCCGCCGCTGAGATTATTCGTGAACCCATTAACCAAATGGAACTGGCTCGCGTTGAAGCCCGTGATGAGGCTGCCGGGCGAGGTCGCGAAGACCCACGAATAATTGGTGCCCGCGTTGAAATTGATCGCGTTCCCGGCATTGCTGCTGCTGTCGATGGAAAGCAGGTTGAAGGTGATCGTGTTGCTGCTGGCGGTCAGCGCGAGGACGCCGCCGCTGACGGTGATAAGATCGTAGCCGGTGCCCGCGGGGCCGTTGGCGTCATAGACTTGAAAGGAAATGGCGCCACCGCTCGCCAGCGTCAGGCCCGCGCTGAAGGTGATATTGCCGGGAGAATTGCCGGGCGAAAGCACCACGTGGCTGTCCACGGTGATCGCGGAGCCAAACGTGCCATTGCCGCCCAGCACGATGGCGGAGCCGCTAAAGGTGAGGGGATTCGTGAACGTGAGGCCCGAGCCCACGCTGATACCGCCACCGTTGAGCGTCACGCCGCCCGATCCGAACGCGCCGGCCGCGCCGTAAACGAGCATGCCTTGATTGATGGTGGTGCCGCCACTATAGGAATTGGATTGGGCCAGGGTCAGGCTGCCGGTGCCGCCCTTGACCAGCGCCGCGCCGGTTCCGGCGTCGAAATGTCCGTTGAACGTGCTATCGATGTTCTGGTTGACCGTGAAGGTCGCCCCGGCGGCGAGGAAGATTTCGGCGTTGCTCGAGCCGCCGCTGAGCCCGCCGACCGAGTGTGCTAACTACCAGATGATGGGACCGGAATAGCCGGGAAATTGGGTGACACTCCATTGAGAAAAGGAGTGTTACCATGGAAGAGAAAGAGTCAGTCGAAAAGGTCAGGGCACGGGGGAGCCGAACCGGCTCCCCGCGGA
>CAIUWA010000028.1 GCA_903902745.1 uncultured Opitutia bacterium
AAGGGCCCGGCGATCAACGCGGTGCCCGGCAGCATTGTCATCCAGGCGGAGAAGCTCATGGAGCTGAAGAGCGAGGTTTCCGGCCGGATCCTGACCAGCAACATGGACCTCGGGACGCCCGTGAAAGAGGGCGACCTCCTGGTGCAGATCGACACCGGTGACCTCGACCTGGAGATTACGCGCCTCAAGAGCGAGTATCAGGCGAAGAAGAACACGCTCGACGTCGGTTCGGCCATTGAGCTTGAGCTGCAAACGGCGAAGGCCGGCCTGGAGTTCTATGAACGCCAGGCGACCCGCGGGCAGCTGGCCCCGGTGGAGCTGGACAAGCGCCGCCGCGAAGTGAAGGCGATCGAGCAAAGGCGCGACCTGGAGAAAATTGCCAATCAGCTGTCCCTGGAAACCCTCGATAACAGCCTCAAGAAGAACGAGCGGTTGCGGGAGAAGATGAGCATCCGTGCGCCCTTCGACGGCGTGGTGACCGCCGTGTTCGCCTACAAGGGCGCGCTTATTGGCAGCAATGAGAAGATCGCCTCTTTTATCACCATCGCCCGCACCGTGGAGGCCAAGATCAGCGAGGAAAATTTTTCCGGCGTTCGCCGCGGACAGCATGCGGATGTGACGTTTTTGGGCGGCGCGGGGGGGCGGAGCGATCGCTGGATGTATAACGCCACGGTCAGCAAGATTCTCCCGACGGCAGACCCGGACACCCAGCGCTACATCGTGTACCTTGATGTCGACATCCCGCTGGAGGATCTCATTCCGGGCAAGACGGGCGAGGTGACGATCGTGGTCGGCCAGCACGAGGCGAAGGCGATCGTGCCAAAGCGCGCCCTGGTCAACAACCGCCTCTATGTCGTGAAGGATGGCCGCGTGGAGATCCGTCCGGTGACACTTGGGTTCACGTGGCTGACGGGCGCCGAGATCACCGATGGCGCGCAGCCGGGCGAGGAAGTGATCGTTGATCAACTCGACCGCTACAGTGATGGGGATCATGTGAGCGCCGAGCAGGCGCCGGTGGCACCTCCCGCCAATTCCGCGACCGACAAGGGGGCGTCGCCCAAGTCGGTGCCCGCCGCCGGCAAGTGAGCATCCTGCCGCCCATCGCCGGCCCCAGCCTCTGCTTTTGATGTCTCCCAATCTGCACATCGCCTTTCGCTTCCTCACGGCGAAGAAGCGCGCCATGCTGATGAGCCTGTCGTGCATCATCCTCGGGGTGGGCCTTTTCATTGTGACCCAGGCCGCCACCACCGGCTTCGAGGGATTCTTCATCCGGACCATCCTCGGCACGGACGGGGCGATGCGCATCCAGGACAAGCTGCAGGCGACCCAGGGCTCAATGGCGGCGGGCGGCTACAATTCCGGTTTCGAGATCGAGCAGAAGGAGAACCTCAAGTACATCGAGGGCATCGAGGAACCGGGCCGGCTCCTCGCTGCCCTGAGCGAATTCGAGAACGTCTCCGGCGCGTCCGCGGTTCTGCGGGGGTCGGTGGTGATCCGCAGCTCATTCCAGAACCAGTCCATCCAGGTCTTCGGCATCGACCTGGCCGCCCACGTGAAAGTCTCCGACCTCGGCAACCAGATCGTGGACGGCTCCCTGACCAGTTTTCGGGATTCGCCGTCGGGTGCGATCCTCGGCCGGGAAATGGCCAACCGCCTGCACCTGAACGTCGACGACTCCTTCCAGTTGGAGGCGTTGGGCCAGGTCCGGCGCTACCGGGTGAGTGCGATCTACGAAACGGGCGTGAGCGACATCGACCGCCTCCGCCTGTACCTGAACATGATCGAGGCCCGCTCACTGCTGAAAGAACCGATCAAGGCGACGTTCCTGCAGATCAACCTGGCAAACAAGGATCGCGCGCCGGAGGACGCCGCCCACATGCAGCAGGTGCTCGGCTATAGCGCAGAGCCCTGGCAGCAGCGGGAAAAGTCCTGGCTTTCGGCATTCAGCGCGCTGCGTATCACCTCCGGCATCACGGTTTCGGTCTTCACCCTGATCGCCGGGCTCGCGATGTTTAACACGCTCGCGATGATCGTGCTGGAGAAGACCAAGGACATCGCGATCCTGCGCTCGATGGGCTACGAGCGTGCGGACATTACGCGGATCTTCCTCTGGCAGGCCGGGATCGTTCTCGTGATTGGCATCGTGATCGGCGGCGCATTCGGCGCGGGCGCTTCCTATGCGATTTCCCGCGTGCCGTTGCCTCACGGAGGGATCACCGGTATCTTCGCAACCAAGTATTTCATCGTGGACCTGCGGTACTGGCACATCGTGCAGGCGGCGATCACGGCCATCTTCACCGTGATGATCGCGAGCCTCGTTCCGGCGCGCCGGGCGGCCCGCCTCGAGCCGGGCGACATCGTGCGGGGGACCGCCCTATGAGCGCCGTCGTCTCGTCTGTCGTCCCTTCGGGTGAAAAGCTCGCCCTGCGCTGCACCGGCCTGCACCGCTATCTCGGCCAGGGGGAGGGGCGGGTGCATGTGCTTCGGGGGGTGTCCTTCGAGGCGCAGCCCGGTCAGGTCTATGCGATCGTCGGACCCTCCGGCTGCGGCAAGTCGACGCTCCTCTATCTGCTGGGATTGCTGGATCAGCCGGATGCCGGCGAAATCGCAATCGACGGGCAGCTGATGTCGAACAGCGAAGATAGCGTCCGCACTGCCGCCCGTGGCCTGCATATCGGGTTCGTGTTCCAGTTTCACTTTCTCATGCTCGAGTTTTCCGCCCTCGAAAACGTGATGATGCCGATGCGCAAGCTCGGGAAACTGTCGCCGGCGGCCATGGCCGAGCGGGCGCACGGCCTGCTGGCTTCGGTCGGGCTGGGGGAGAAGACCCACCGGCTTGGCACCCAGTTGTCTGGCGGCGAACAGCAGCGCGTCGCGGTCGCGCGGGCCTTGGCGAACCAGCCGGCGATCATCCTCGCCGACGAGCCGACCGGCAATCTTGACGTGAAGAATTCCGCAATGGTGTTCGACCTGCTCACGCGCCTGGCCAAAGAGAACGGTCAGGCCGTCATCCTGGTGACGCATAATCCGGAAATAGCCAATCGCTGCGACCTGGTCAGGCCGATGCGTGACGGGTTGTTTGTCTAAGGCGGGACGATGCATTTGTAGGCTCCTGCCTCGATCCCGCCCGGATGTGAGGGCCGGACGGGAGTCCCGGGGCGGCTCCCCTGCAGGATTTGCGACTCGTCGTCCTGCCAGCCCCGACGCACCGGCCTCCTGCGTCATTTTTGACTGATAAGCATGGCCGCGGTACACCCGTGCGTGCCCTAATTCCATCCGCAAAAAAAACTTCTCCGGAATTTTCTGTTTACAAGCCGTAGGGCGCTCCCTTGTTTCGGCAGCTGATTTCAACCACTCAAGACAACCTGTGAGCCAAGACCATACTCGAAAGCATTTTCTGGCCAAGTTCATCGGGCTGATCGCCGCCACCGGCCTCGCCTCGCGGTTCCTTGCCCGGCCGGCGAGCGGGGCGGGCGTTTCGTCGGGGCCGTCGGCATCATTCCAGCTTCAGTCCGAGGCACGGGCGGTCGCCCGCCGCGCCGATTCGATCTAACCTGCGCCGCGGCCACCCGAGAATTACCGGTCCATGTCGAATATTTTCCCGAAGTCGGCCAACACGCTCCCGCTGCAGATCATCGTGTATCTGTTCGTGCTCGGGGGCATCGCGACCGCGGGGGCGACGTACTACATGACGCCCAAGTACACGCGGGTGGGCTATGCGCCGGTGCAGCCGGTGCCGTTCAGCCACGCGAAGCACGTGGGCGAGGTCGGCCTCGATTGCCGTTACTGCCACTCGAACGTCGACAAGTCCGGGCATTCCAATGTGCCGAGCTCGCAGACGTGCATGAACTGCCACAGCCAGATCAAGAAGGACAGCCCGCTGCTGGCGCCCGTGCGGGAGAGCTATGAGACGGGCAACCCGGTGCCGTGGGTCTGGATCCACCAGACCCCTGACTACGTCTATTTTAACCATTCCGCCCATGTGAACCGCGGCGTCAGCTGCGTGGAGTGCCATGGCAAGATCAATGAGATGGAGGTCGTGGCCCACGCCAAGCCCCTCAGCATGGGTTTCTGCCTCGACTGCCATCGCGATCCTGCGAGCCGCGTCCGTGAGAAGGGTGACGTTTTCAACCTCAACTCGCAGACCATCGCCGCCAAATCGGGCCCCGAGGCCGGCCAGAAGTTTGTGCACGACTGGAACATCAAGCCCCCGCAAAGCTGCTCCGGCTGCCATCGATGAAACGCAAATTTCACCATCCCGCCCCGTCGGAACGCGAGCTGACCGGTCCCAAATACTGGCGCAGTCTCGACGAGCTGGCCGCCACGCCCGGTTTCAAGGCGCAGCTGGCGCGTGAATTTCCCGAGGGGTCAGCCTCCTTGGATGGCGTCGACCGGCGTCATTTCATGAAGATCATGGCGGCGTCCTTTGCCCTGGGGGGCTTGGGTCTGGCCGGTTGCCGTCGCCCGGAAAAATACATCCTGCCCTATGGCAAGTCCGTCGAGGGTGTCATCCCGGGCCTGCCGCTTTATTTCGCCACGGCGATGCCGCTGCGCAAGTCGGCGATCCCCCTGCTGGCTGAAACGCATCAGGGCCGCCCGACCAAGCTGGAGGGCAA
>CAIUWA010000029.1 GCA_903902745.1 uncultured Opitutia bacterium
CGGACCACTTATCTCGGCAAGCTGCGCAATCCGAATCCCCGGATGCCGGATTATGCCGCGCTGCCGGCCAGCCGCACGGAATACAACTTGAAGAATCACCCGGGCGGCCATGGAGCAGAAGGCCACGGGGCAGGGGAGCCGCACGGCCAAGAGGAAAAGAAGGAACCGGGCCATGGTGCGCTCGACGTCGCAAAACGCATGGGAGGACTTAGCTAATGGCCCACGCTGAACCATCTGCTGCCGCCAGTGCGGCGATTCTTACCGAAGTGAAGCCCGCGGTCTTGCCGCGCGCCGTGCTGGTGGAGCATGGCCGCAGCTTCTCGTGGATCACGGACAAGATCTGCGGCATCATCGAGGAGAAGACCCCCACGTGGTGGTGGTACTGCTTCGGGGTCGCGTGCTTTGTCGCCTGTTTCACCGTCGGCGGGATCACCTACCTCATCTCGACCGGCGTCGGTGTTTGGGGTCACATGAACCCGGTCAACTGGGCGTGGGACATCGTCAACTTCGTCTTCTGGATCGGCATCGGCCACGCCGGCACGCTCATCTCGGCGATCCTGTGCCTGCTGCGCCAGAAATGGCGGACCTCGATCAATCGCGCGGCCGAGGCCATGACGATCTTCGCCGTCGTCTGCGCGGCGATCTTCCCGGTCTTCCACGTCGGCCGCGTCTGGTATGCGTGGTATCTCTTCCCGATTCCGAATTCCAACTACATCTGGCAGAATTTCCGTTCGCCGCTGGAGTGGGACGTGTTTGCGGTCTCGACCTACGGCACGGTGTCGGTGCTCTTCTGGTACGTCGGCCTACTGCCCGACCTCGCCACGCTGCGCGACCGCTTTGAGGCGGCCGGCAACAAGCTCCGTTCGTTCCTCTACGGCCTGTTCGCCATGGGTTGGCGCGGTTCGAACCGCCACTGGAGCAACTACGAGATGGCCTACCTCGTCCTGGCCGGCATCTCGACGCCGCTGGTGCTTTCGGTGCACACGATCGTGTCGTTCGACTTCGCCGTGTCGCTGCTGCCGGGCTGGCATACGACCATCTTCCCGCCGTACTTCGTCGCGGGCGCCATCTTCTCGGGCTTCGGCATGGTGCTGACGCTCATGCTGCCGCTACGCGCGATCTACAAGCTCGAGGATCTCATCACGCAGTACCACATCGACTGCATGTGCAAGATCACCCTGGCGACGGGCACGATCGTGGGCTACGCGTACGCGATGGAGTTCTTCATCGCGTGGTACAGCGCGAACCCGTACGAGGGCTTCACCTTCATCAACCGCGCCTTTGGTCCCTACGCGTGGGCTTACTGGATCATGATCTCGTGCAACGTGATCACGCCGCAGCTCTTCTGGTTCAAGAAGGTCCGCGCCAACACCACGCTGGTCTGGGTGCTCTCGATCTTCGTGAACGTCGGCATGTGGTTTGAGCGCTTCGTAATCATCGTCACCTCGCTGGCCCGCGACTTCCTGCCGTCGAGCTGGGGCTACTACAGCCCGTCGATCGTCGAGATCTTCACCTTTTTCGGCACTTTCGGTGTGTTCTCGGTGCTGTTCCTCCTCTTCATCCGCTTCCTGCCCATCATGCCGATGGCGGAGCTCAAGGCGGTCACCCCGCAGGCCGACCCGCACGGGGACGGCGGCCACCACTAATTCGATTCCTCCATGGCTGCACCCTCATACGGCCTGATCGCCACCTTCGACACCGTCCCCGGCATTTACCATGCCGCAGAGCAGGTGCGCGATGCCGGTTACAAGCATTGGGACTGCATCACGCCCCTGCCGATTCACGGCCTGGACAAGGCGATGGGCGTGAAGCGTTCGATCGTGCCCCGCATCTCGCTGGCCGGCGGCATCACCGGTTTCTGCACCGGGATGTCGATGATCTGGTTCACGGACAAATTTGATTATCCCTTGCTGGTGGGTGGCAAACCGTACTTCAGCCCGATGTTTGCGTTCCCGGTGTCTTACGAACTCACCATCCTGTTCACCGCCTTCGCGACCATCGGCGGCATGTTCTTCCTCAATGGACTGCCGATGCACTACCATCCCGTGCTGAAGTACGGCCAGATCCGACGCGGCATGGACGACCAACTTTTCATCGTCATCGAGGCGCGCGATCCGCGTTTCAATCTCGCCAACACCAAGGCCCTGCTTGAGCAGGCCGGCGGCAAGGACATCAAGGAGCTGGAAGCCTGAGCCATGCGCTACGTCTATCTCGTCACCGCCTTTGTCGTCGTGGTCGTGGTTTCCATCCTGGGATTCCGTGACGCCAAGTTCACCTCGCCCCCGATGGATGTGTTCCCCGAGTGGGCCTTCCCCGGCATGAAGCGCCAGCCGAAATACAAGGCGCAGGCCGCGAGCCCGTTCTTTGCGGATGGCCGCGCGGACCGTCCGTTGCCCGAGCACGTCGTGTCGCGGGACGATCTGCGCGCGGATGACCACCTTTACCGCGGCAAGGACGCCGCCGGGGCGTGGGCCAGGGGCTTTCCCGCGGGTCTGACCGTCGACATGAAGTTCATGGAGCACGGCCGGGAGCGTTACACCATTTATTGTTCGCCCTGCCACAGCGCGGTAGGTGACGGCAACGGCGTGACGAAGCGTTACGGCCTTCTGCCGGCCACCTTCCTCGATGACCGCCTGCGCCAGATGGCCGAGGGTGAAATTTACAACACGATCACCAACGGCACTCAGAACAAGAACATGCTGCCGTATGCGGACAAACTTACACCGGAGGACCGCTGGGCCGTGATTGCCTATGTGCGCGCCCTTCAGCGAGCGCAGGCCGGCAAGGCCTCCGACGTCACCGACGCCGCGGCCAAACAAACCCTTGGTCTCAAATGAGCACCCCCGCTGCATCCGCCTCGACGCCCCTTCCGGTCGCATCAGCGCCGGCCTCCCCGGCCAATAAGGCGCTGGTGATCGGTATCGCCGGCTTGGCGTTGACCGCCCTTGGCCTGGTGGTCTCGCCCGACAAACACGGCGTGGCGCTCTCCTATCTCGTCGGGATCACCTACTGGACCGCCATCACGATTGGGATGCTGCTGCTGGTGCTCATCCATCACATCGTCGATGCCTCGTGGTCCGTGGTCATCCGCCGCCAGTGGGAACACTGGCTGTCGGCCTTCAAGTGGCTGTTTGTGCTTTTCCTCCCGCTGCTGGCCTATGCCTGGATCAACCCCGGCTTTGTCTGGCCATGGATGGATCTGGGCCATGAGTTGCACGGGCACGGCACAGTGGGCGCCGATGTGCTTTACCAGAAGAAGGCCGGCTTCCTGAATAAGAACATGTTCACGGGTATGACCCTCGCGTTCTTCGCCAGCTGGGTCTGGCTCTCCGCTCGGCTGCGCAAGGCCTCGTTCACCCAGGATGCCGACGGCGATGTGAAGTGGACCCTCATGAACCGCAAGTCCGCCGCCATGGGTCTGCCAATTGCCGCGCTCACCCTGACCTTTGCGGCCATCTTCTGGGTGAAGAGCCTCGAGTACCACTGGTTTTCGACGATGTATGGCGTGTGGTTTTTTGCCAACTGCGTCCGTGGCGCGCTTTCCATCAGCGTGCTCATCATGCTCTGGCTCTGGGCCCGCGGTGACTTCAAGGGCGGGGTGCTCACGACCTATCACCTTTACAGCATCGGCCAGCTCGTCTTCGCCTTCACCGTGTTCTGGGCCTACGTGACCTTCTCCCAATACTTCCTGATCTGGAACGCCAACGTGCCGGAGGAAACCTTCTGGTACAATCTCCGCGAGGTGAACCACGATGGTTCGCCCAACCAGTGGAAATACGTCGGCATGCTGATTCTCTTCGGTCACTTCTTTGTGCCCTTCCTGTACCTGCTTTCCTACAAGCACAAGGTTGTGCATTCGAAGATCCGGCCCATCGTCTGCTGGATTCTTGCCATCATCCTCGTCGACATGTGCTACAACATCCTGCCGGCGCTGAAGGATGAGCACGGTGACTCGCTGCCGTTTCTCTCGATCAACCTCCTGTGGGTGATTGCTTCCGTCATCGGGGTGGGCGGTATCTGTGTGTGGGCCTATCTCGGTAGTTTCCCGACCTCCAAGCTGATCCCGATTCGCGACCCGCGCATTGCCGAGTCCCTGGACTCCCATGGCCTATGAGTGAATCCTCCTCCAAGTCCGTTTCCTGTTTTTCCGTGGCCGTGGTGTTTCTCGGCTTTGCGCTCTTCCTGCTGGTCGTGAAGTACGCCTACCTGCCGCACCGTGCGCCGGCGCCGCACACTGTCGCGCCGGAGCAATTGCCGGCCGACCAGGCGTGGAAGGCCACGGCCCAGGACCGCAAGAATTACTTGGCGGAGCTCCACAAAAAGGAGGAGGCGCAGGTTGCTGCCTACGCCTGGGTCGATCAGGCGAAGGGGGTCGTGCAACTCCCCATCAACCGGGCGATGGAGCTTACGCTTCAGGATATCCAGGCCGCGCAGTCGGTCCGGCAAATCCGCGACCTGCCAACTTCCAACACGCGATTTTGATGACTCAGGTCACTTCCAACGCCCTTAGTGAATCTGATACCAGCTCGCGCTGGCCGCTCTCGCTGTTGCTCTGTGCGGCGCTCAAGTGGCTGGTTCTCGCGGGCGTGCTGTCGGTCATCAGTACCATCCAGCTGCACACGCCGTCCTTTTTGGCGGACTGTTCCTGGCTCACCCATGGGCGCACGCAGGCGCTGCAGGAAACGATCTTCATTTATGGCTGGGCCGCCAACGTCGGCTTTGCCGTGGCGCTCTGGCTCCTGGGCCGGTTGGGTGGCGCGCCCTTGCGCGGGCTGGGCCTGCTGACGGCCGGCACGGTTTTCTGGAACCTCGGGGTGGCCTTTGGTCTGGTTTGCATCGCGATGGGCGAGGCCACGGGGGTGCCGTTCCTGCAGATGCCAGCTTACGTGCATCCGTTACTGCTGGTGGCCTATGCGGCCATCGCCACTCCCGGCATTCTCGCTTGGACCGGCCGGCGGCAGCGGGCGACTTTTGCGACGCAGTGGTACGCCGTGGCGGCGCTCTTTCTCTTCCCTTGGCTCTATTCCGCTGCGCAGGTGATGCTGCTGGGTGCCCCGGTTCGCGGGATTGGACAGGCCGTGGTGGCCGTGTGGTTTGGCCAGAATTTGCTCAGCCTCTGGCTCATTCCGATCGCCTTGGCCGCCGCGTACTACCTCGTGCCAAAACTGACCGGCCGGACCATCGCCAATTACGACTTCGCCCCGCATGGCTTTTGGGCCCTCCTTTTCTTCGGTGCCTGGACTGGAACCCGGCAGCTGGTCGGCGGTCCCGTGCCGGCCTGGATTCCCACGATGGGGATCGTGGCCACGCTGATCGTGCTGTTCCACTACGTCATTGTGGCGCTGAATCTCCGCGGCGTGCTGTGCGGTGACAAGCGGGACATTGCCCTGCGCTTTGTTTCCTTCGGTCTCGTGGCCTATTTGATTGGCGGCATCTTCGATGCGATATTTGCCTTCCAGACATTTGCCGAAGTGGTGCAATTTACTTATTTCCCCATGGCTCAGCTCAAGCTGGCCCTGGTAGGCGCCTATTCCTTCCTCATCCTCGGCGCGGTCTATTATCTCGCGCCGCGCATCACCGGTCTGGCCTGGCCTTCCAGCGGTCTCATTCGGATGCATTTCCGTCTGATGGTTCTCGGGACCTTGGTCACGGTTGTCAGTCTTGGCATGGCGGGCTGGACCCAGGGTCATGCTTTGCTCGATGCAAAACTTTCCTTTGCGGCCATCGCCGCCAGCACACGTCCCTGGCTGCTTGCCGCCACCGCCGGTGAGGCAATCCTGTTGCTCGGGAGCCTGGTGTTGACCGTACATTTCTTCCTTCTGCAAGCGGCGGCGGGCTGCTCCACCTTTGGCAGCACGGCACCCGCCATGGAGGCATCCGCGTCATGAAAAACGGCCTGCTCCTTTTTGTCGGTATTTTCGCCTCCCTGGCACTTTCCTGGGGCGGTCTGGCACTGGGCAGCAATGCCCAGCTTGGCGGTTTGGCACCGTACTATGACCAGCTTGAGAACCGTGCCTTTCCCGAGCGCGCGCCGGGCATCGCTTCCCGCGGCAAGCTGGTTTACCAGGATCTCGGCTGCGCCGCCTGCCACACCCAAGAGGTGCGCCGGCCCGGTTATGGCAGCGATACCGAGCGGAAGTGGGGAGACCGTCAAAGCTACGCCCGCGATTACATCCATCAGGAGCGGGTCCTACTTGGCCTCAGCCGGGTGGGGCCGGACCTGACCAATGTGGGTGCCCGTCTCAAGAGTGCTGATGACGTCTACAAGCTTCTCTATCATGGCACCGCCACGATGCCCTCCTTCACCTTCCTATTCGAGGAACGTCCGGCCCATGCCCAACCATCGCCCAAGGCCGTCGCCATGAATGGCGACCGGGAGATTGTACCCACGCCCCGGGCTGAGGTGCTGGCGGCCTATTTGCTGAGTCTCAGTGCACCGGCGGATTATCCGGCGGAAAAGGCGGTCAACGCGATCGCCCCGGCCAAGAAGGAGGGGGAACACAAATGAGCGACCACCCCTCTCCGAAACCCGGTTCCTCTTCCTCGCTCTCCGACGGGGAGCTGCTGCATGCGCATGAGCAGGCGGTGGCGGACAAGACCGATGATCGCGGCAGTTACAAGCTGCTGCCGCTGGTGCTACTCTTCACCTTCAGCGGACTGATCTTCTTTGGCGGCACCTACCTCAATCTGTTCTCCGGACATTTTGATCCGAGGATCTTTGATGAGCGCGCCCTGCCGCACACCGTGGACACTTCGGTGAAGATGGATCCGGTTGTCTACGGCAAGAAGCTGTATGAGTCCCTCTGCATCAACTGCCATCAGCCCACTGGCCTTGGCGTGCCGGGTACTTTCCCTCCGCTGGCGGGTTCGGAGTGGATTAATGGTTCCGAGGAAAGAATCGTTCGTATTTTGGAAAACGGCCTCAAGGGCCCCATCACCGTCAAGGGCATGAATTTTGGCACCGTGCCCATGCCGGCGGTCGGGGCGGGCGGCGCCAACTGGAGCGATGACAAGATTGCCGCCGTGCTGACCTATGTCCGCCAGGCCTTTGGCAACACATCCGGCCCGGTGACGGAGGAAAAGGTCGTCGAAATTCACGCAAAGATCGGCGCTCATGCCGAATGGTCGCCCGAGGAACTGTTGAAACTGCCGTAAACGGCGGGAAGGCACTTAAGCTTTTGGGCCCGGCATTGTCCGGGCCCTTTTTGCTGTCCCATTCCAGCCTCAGCATGGAAATCCGTAACCGGCTGAAGCCGGGATTACCAACGATCGCCGGGGTGGTTCACTCGCCGAGCTTCCTCCCCGGCACCAGGTAATTTTTCACGTAGTCGCGCACGGCGTCCGGGAGCGGCGTCATGGCGCGGTCGTAGCCGGTGGAGCGGAGCTTGGTGATGTCGGCCTGGGTGAAGTACTGGTACTTGCCCTGCAATTCCCCGGGCATGTCGATGAACTTGATGGCCGGCTTGCGCTCCAGCGCGGAAAAAATGGCGTTGGCCAGCTCGAGCCAGGTTTTGGCCTGGCCCGAGCCCAGGTTGTAGAGGCCACCGGTGGTCGTCGCCTTCTCGGCGAAATGGAGCGTCATCTCGACGGCATCTTTGACGTAGAGGAAGTCGCGCTGTTGCTCACCGTCCTTGTACTCCGGCTTGTAGCTCTTGAAGAGCCCGACCTCGCCGGTTGCCTGGATCTGCTGGTAGGCCTTGTTAACGAGCGACCGCATGTCGCCCTTGTGGTCCTCGTTCGGGCCGAAGACATTGAAATATTTCAGGCCAACAATGCGTGGCAACCAGCCGGCCTGCTGGGCATGCAGGTCAAAAAGATGCTTTGATTCGCCATAAAGATTGAGCGGCTTGAGGCGGGCGAGATTTTCATCCCGGTCGTCCATGCCTTTGGCGCCGTCGCCGTACGTGGCGGCGGACGAGGCATAGATGAAGCGCGTGCCACGGGCCAGCGACCACGCGGCGAGCTCCTTGGTAACGGCAAAATTATTGTCCAGCAGGTAGGGGAAATTTTTCTCGGTGGTGGATGAGCAGGCTCCCAAGTGGAAAACCGTGGAGAACTCGCCGAAGGCGCCGGGATTTTGAGCGATGCGGGCCCGGAGATCCCCCGCCTCGACATAGTCGGTGAATTTCAGCGCCGTGAAGTTCCGGCGCTTTTCCCCGGTGAGGGCGACATCCGTGACCACAATATCGGTGAGGCCCCGCTGGTTGAGCGCCCAGACTAGGGCGCTGCCGATGAAGCCCGCCCCGCCTGTGACGAGGATGCGGCCGTGGAGGGTGCTCATGCAGGGGAGTTAATCGCGGAAGCCCGGAAGGGCGGAAGCACGAAATGTATTTTTGGGCCACCGGTCCTCGGTGCCGCCGCGGTCATGGCTCTTTCGACAGTTCCTCAGAGCGTAATTTCGCGGCCAGGACGGTCTCGCGAATAAGACCCCGGAAATCGCGCGCCTCCATGCGCTTCAACCCGGCAAAGGTCGTGCCATTGGGCGAAGTGACCTGGTTGCGCAGCTCCTCGGCCTCCACGGCGGACTGGGCCATCAGCTTGGCGGAACCGAGGATGGTTTCGACGGCGAGCTGGTAGGCCGCAGCCCGGGGGAGACCGGCGGCCTCACCGGCGTCACGCAACGCGGCGGCAAACTCGAAGACGTAGGCGGGGCCGCTGCCACTCAGGGCGGTGACGGCGTCAAGCTGGGCTTCGCCGACTTCCACCATCTTGCCGAGCGCGCCCAGCACGGTGTTGACGATGGCCCGGTCGGTCGCGGCGAGGTCCTTGAGTGCGCACCAGCCGGTAATGCCAGCTCCGATCTGGCCGGGCGTATTGGGCATGGCCCGAACGAGATTGCGCGCCCGGGGGAAAATCTGGGCCAGGCGGTCGAGGCGCTTGCCGGCGAGGATGGAAACGACGAGCTTGCCGGCGGTCAGCTCCGCGAGGCGGGCATCAAGGCCGGCGAGCTGCTGCGGTTTGCAGGCGAGGACAACGGTGTCGGCCTGCTTTAAAAGCGAATTGAGATCGGCCGGGGCGGCTATGCCGGTGCGGGCTGAGAGCAGCCTGGCGGTATCGTCGTCGCCGCCCGTGCAGGCCAGATCGGGCGGTGCCGCGGCCTTTTTTGCGAGCAGCCCGTCGACCATGGCGGAGGCCATGCGTCCGGCGCCGAGAAAGGCGATTTTACTCATGGATGGTCTTGCGCACCTTCCGGTCGTACGGATGCATGAGCGTGGCAATGGTGCCGCCGCCCGGCCGATCGGCGAGGGAGACCTCTCCGCCCAGGTTGCGCAAGGCGTGGCGTGCAACCGTTAGGCCCATGCCCACTCCCACCGTTTGCTTCGAGCTGATGAAGGGCTCGAAGATATGATCGCGAATCTGGGGATTAACGCCGCACCCCTGGTCCTCCATATCGATCTGCACAAATTTGCCCTCGTCGGGCTTCTCGACGATCTGGGTGCGAATCAGGATTGGGCGCGGTGAGGATGGTCTATCATCATAGGCTTCCCAGGCGTTGATCAGCGTCTTGGAAAGCACCTCCTCAAAAACCTCGAAGTTGGTGTCGATCATGAGCTCGCCGAGCGGATTATCGATGGTGACGGGGGCGGTGATTTTATTGTCGGCCTGAAAACGCTGGACCCCGCTCTCGAGGAGGCGCTGGAGATTGCCCTTGATGAGCGGCAGCCGGGTTTTGATGACCAGGGAACTGAGCTGCTTGATGATGCTGACGATGCGTTGCACGGCCTCTTCCACATGGCCGGCGTTCTTTTTCACCATCTCCGGCTTGTCGTGGTAGGCTTTGACGAGATCGAGGTATCCTATGACGACGCCGAGGAGATTGTTCAGGTTATGGGCAATACCCTGGGTTACGGCGCCGATGGTGGCGGCGCGGCGGGCTTCGGACAGGCGCCGCTGCAGCATGACCAGTTCGCGGTTGATCGAGACAAAACGCAGCTGGGTCTGCACCCGGGCGAGGGTCTCATCCAGGTCGATGGGCTTGGTGATGTAGTCGACGGCGCCGACCCCCAGGCCCTCGATCTTGCCCTCCTTGGAGGTACGGGCGGTGATGAAAATGATCGGGATCGAGCGGGTTTCCTCGCTGGCCTGCAGCCGCTGGCAGACCTCGATGCCATCCATGTCCGGCATCATCACATCAAGGAGGATGAGGTCGGGCCGGTCTTTCTCCACGGCGCTCAGCGCTTCCAAGCCGCTGTAGGCGGCGACAACCTGATGACCTTCACGCTCCAGCTTGCGCTTGAGCAGCTGGACATTGATCGGCTGGTCATCGACGACCAGAATTTTTGGGGCGGCCATTGGAAGAAGAGAAGCGGGTAGGCCTCCCGGGTGCAAGCTAGCGTGCCTGACCGAGCCGGAACGCCTTGACCGTGTTTTTCATCAACATGGCGACCGTCATGGGCCCGACCCCGCCGGGAACGGGGGTGATCTTGCTGGCAAGCGGGGCGACAGTGGGAAAGTGGACATCGCCGGTGAGGCGGTAACCGGTTTTCTTGGATGAATCGGGGACGCGATTGATGCCGACATCAATGACCACGACCCCGGGTTTGACCATGTCGGCGGTGACGAATTCCGGGCGACCGATAGCCGCGATCAGCACGTCGGCCTGGCGGGTGAGGGCAGGGAGGTTGGTGGTGCTGGAATGGCAGATGGTTACGGTGCCGTTCGCACCGGCCTTTTTCTGGAGGGCGAGCAGGGCGACGGGCTTGCCCACGATCAGGCTGCGTCCCACCACGACGACATGCCTGCCCTTCAGGTCGACGCCGCTGCGCGCCAGCAACTCCATGATGCCGGCCGGAGTGCAGGCGACAAAGCCGGTTTCATCTTCCTGCGCAACCTTGCCCAGGTTCAGGGTGTTGAAACCGTCCACATCCTTTTCCGGGCTGACCCGGCGGAAAATCGCCACCTCATCGATGTGCTTGGGCAGCGGCGATTGCACCAGGATGCCGTCCACGGTGGGATCGGCATTGAGGGCGTCGAGAAGGGCACAGAGTTCCGCCTGACTGATGCTGACCGGCGGGAGGATGATGCGGCTGGTGACCCCGATCTCGGCTGCGGTCTTCTCCTTTTTCCTGACATAGGAAACGGAAGCCGGATCCTCGCCCACGCGCACCAGCGCGATGCAGGGCTTTCGGCCATTGATTTGGGCGACCTCGGCCTTCAGCTCCGTGACGATGTCGGCGGCGATCTTGTTGCCATCAATGAGTTCCATGAAGGGACGCGAATACCGAGGATGAATGAGGGTGGTCCGGCTTCCAATCCAAGCTCGTTGGGCCTGGGCCGAGAGAAGGAATTATTTCAACTCCAGCGATTCGACCTGAATCACGATGCCCTTGGCCGCGGGCTCGTTCCTGGCCGTGCCATTCACGACGACCGTGAGACCGGCGTAGTTGGCGATCTGATCGGTCTGGAGGAGCTTGCTGAGGTCGAGATAAGCGAAGCGCACGCCCGCATCGTCGTTGAGCTGGTAGTCGTACGGCCGCCGGGGGGCAAACGGCCGCCGGGTGGAGACGAGCTTGCCTTGAAAAAGCCGGGGAAGCGCACTGGAGCCTCCGTCGCCGAGATCGACCATCGGGGCGGCCTTGCCCGCCGTGGCAGCCCGGTCGGGCCCCATGCCGCCGGGCGACAGGACGGCGTCCGCGGCTCCGGCGGGAGCAATGGCCACGGGTGGGAGCGGGGCCGGAGCGATGCGAATGAAGCCGGTGATTTTTTTATCGAGATGAATCTGGGTCCATTTGCCGCGAAGCCCGGTGATCTCGGTCTTGTCGCCCTTTTCCGCCGTGGTGAGCACCGCGGCATCGGCGGCCGGCTCGATGTAGATTTGCCCGCCAACGCGCACGTCGAGGCTCTTGGTGATGTCGTCATTGCGGACATAGCCTTCAAACGGGCCCGGCAACTCGACCGCCATCCAGCCGGCCGGGGCCGAGGACAATGAGTCCGGGGTCGCGACAGGGTCAGTGCCGGCCTTCAGGTAAGTAATAGCCGGCGTGGCCAGGTCGGGTTTCGCGTGCACCGCGGTGGTCTCGGTCAGGGGTGCGGCCACGAGGCCGGCGGCAGGGCAGAGGAGGAGGGCGAGAAGTTTAGTTTTCATCGTGGTCAATAAAAGCGGGTGGGGAGGCTTCCTTGCCCTGGGGCCGTGGCACCCGGAACAGGAGTTCGATCTCCTTCGTAGAAAGTTGTTTCATGGCGCGCAATGGGATTCCCCGCAGCGGAAACGCCCCGATCTGATACCGGCGCAGGCGCTTCACGTCATAGCCCAGGGCCATGAAGAGCTGCCGGATCTCGCGCTTTTTGCCGTGGTGCATGTGCACGTCGAGCTGGGTGGAGGCGCGGGTCGGGCCGGGATTGACGACGGCGGCATGCTCGACCTTGAGCCGCTCCCCGTCGAACACGATGCCCTTGAGCAGCAGGGGCACCCGGGCGAAGGGGAAAGGCTGCTTCAACTCGACGTAATACCGCTTCACCACGACATTGGACGGATGCATGAGGCGGTGGGCGAGGTCGCCATCCGTGGTGAGAATGACGAGACCCTCGCTGTCCTTGTCGAGGCGGCCGGCGCAAAAAAAACGGAGCTTGGCGAATTCCCGCGGCAGCACGGTGAAGATGGTTTCCGTGTGATGTGGGTCGTCGTTGGAGCAGATGAGGCCGCGCGGCTTGTGCATGGCCAGCGTGATCCGCGGCTGGGCGGCCGGCCGCACGGACTTGCCGCTCACGGTGACCTTGTCGACCCCCGGCGTGATTTTCTGCCCGAGGGTGGCCCGGGTGCTGTTGACCCAGACCTCACCCTGCGCGATCAGCGCCTCGGCGGCACGCCGGGAACATACGCCGGAGTCGGCAAGATGCTTCTGCAGGCGGATGGGTTCGGCGTCGTTCATCGGGCAAACGGTGAGTGGGCCGGAAATCCCCCCGGGCTGCAAGCTTGCGCGAGCGAAACGGGCTTGCCACCTTTGCCCCGCGCCGCTTCATCCGGCGCAATCATGTCTGTTCCCGCCGCCGACTCCGCTTTCTCGAAAGACCGCCCGTTTCCGTCGCTCATCACCGAAAACCGTCTGCTCAGCCGGCCGGGCTCGGCCAAGGAAACCAGGCACATCATCGCGAATCTGGCCGGCAGCGGACTCCACTACAAGGCGGGTGACTCCCTGGGGGTGTTCCCGACGAACCGCCCGCAGGAAGTCTCTGAGCTCCTGCAGCGGCTGGGTGCGACCGGGGACGAGCCAGTAATGCTGCCGAAGGCGACCGCCCCGATTGCGGTCCGCGAGGCCCTGACCTCCCGGCTCGCGCTGTCCGGTCCGACCCGAAAGATCGTTGAGACGCTTTCGACCAAGGCTGCCGATGCCGGCGAAAAGGCGAAACTCGCGGGACTGCTGGCGCCGGAATCAAAGGAAGTGCTTACGGCTTTTCTCGATGAGCGCGAGTTTGTCGATTTGCTGGCGGAATTTCCCAGCGCCCGGCTCACGCCGCAGGAGTTGGTCGATCATCTGCGCCGCCTCATGCCCCGGCTCTACTCCATTGCCTCCTCTCCCAAGGTCTATCCGGCGGAAATCCATCTGACGGTGGCGGTGGTGCGCTATGCGACGAACGGGCGCGACCGGGTGGGCGTGTGTTCAACTTTTCTGGCCGACCGCGTTCAGGTCGGCACCACGCCGACGCCAGTCTTTGTGTCGCACTCGCATTTCGGCCCCCCGGAGGACGGTGCCAAAGACTGCATCATGGTTGGCCCGGGCACGGGGATCGCGCCCTTCCGGGCCTTTGTGCAGGACCGCGTGGCGGGCGGAGCCAAGGGCCGGAACTGGGTGTTCTTTGGCGACCAGCACCGGGCGACGGATTTTCTCTACGGGGAGGAATGGGAGCAATATGTCGCCCAAGGCCAGGTGGCGCGCCTCGACACCGCCTTCTCGCGCGACCAGCACCTGAAGATTTACGTGCAGGACCGCATGCGAGAAAATGCGGCGGAACTGTGGGCCTGGCTGAAGGCGGGGGCGTATTTTTATGTTTGTGGTGATGCGAAGCGGATGGCCAAGGACGTCGACACCGCGCTGCATGACATCGTCATGCAGCAGGGCGGGATGACACCGGAACAGGCCGCCGACTATGTAAAGCAGTTGAAGAAGGAGAAACGCTACCAGCGGGACGTGTACTGAATCGGTAGACAGGTGACGGTGGACAGGGATAGGGCCAGCAGCTTCCGACCCGATTATTCCGCTTGTCCTCCTGAATTCTGACTCCTGAATTCTGGCCCCGGTCTCCTGACTCCCGTCCCCTGATAACCGAAACCCCTCATGACCTTTAATAATCGTACTGCCCTCGTTACCGGCGCCGGCCGTGGCATTGGGAAGGCCATTGCAGAGACTCTCGCCAAGCAGGGCGTCACGGTCATTTGCGTTTCAAAATCCGCCGAATCCTGCGGGGCGGTCGCCACGGCCATCACTGCGGCCGGAGGCAAGGCCAAGGCGCTGGCAGTCGATGTCGCGGATGGCGCCGCCATCGCCAAGGCGGCGGAGCAGCTGCTCGCCGAGTTTCCGATCATTGATATCCTCGTCAATAACGCGGGCATCACCCGCGATGGACTGCTCTTCCGCATGAGTGAGGATGACTGGGAGTCCGTGCTGCGGACGAATCTGACCAGCTGTTTTCACTGGACCAAACACATTGCGCGGCCGATGACCCGCGCCCGCTGGGGCCGCATCGTCAACATCGCCTCCGTCAGCGGCATCATGGGCAATGCCGGGCAGGCCAACTATTCCGCGGCCAAGGCGGGTATGATCGGCCTGACCAAGACTCTCGCCCGCGAGTTTGCCTCGCGCAGCGTCACGGCCAATGCCGTGGCTCCCGGCTTCATCAAGACCGACATGACGACCGAGTTTGTGAATGACGCCGAAGTTTCGGCCAAGATCCTTGATACCGTGCCCCTCAAGCGCTTTGGCGAGGCGGCCGATATCGCCAACATGACGGCGTATCTCTGCTCCGAGGAGGCCGGGTATATCACCGGTCAAGTTTTTACCGTTGACGGCGGCATGACGATGTGAACCCTCCAAATCACCCGAATTTACCATCCATGGCCGATACAAAAACCATCGAACAGCGCGTCAAAGAGATCATCGTTAACCAATTAAATGTTAACGAGGAGCAAATCACACCGACTGCTTCTTTCCTCGACGATCTTGGCGCCGATTCCCTCGACACCGTCGAGTTGATCATGGCTTTTGAGGAGGAGTTCAAGGACGAGATCAAAGGCGAGATTCCTGAATCCGACGCCGAAAAACTTCAGACCGTCGGCCAAGTCATCGACTACATCAAGGCCAAGGCCGGCGCCAAGTAAGCCAGTCTGGCTCGCATAATTTTAGGCGCCCTACCGGGGTCCCTCAGCGGGGTGCGGTCAGGGCGCCTTTTCATTTTCCTGAAACGACCCTGCCGCCCGCGCTCCGCCGCCCATGGAAACCGTGCCTAACTCCTCCCGTCGCGTGGTGGTCACCGGACTCGGCGTGGTTCACGGTCTTGGCCACAACGTCGATGCGTTCTGGGCCAGTCTCCTGGCGGGAAAGCCGGGGGTGAATCGCATCACCCATTTCGATCCCAGCGATCTCGCCTGCCAGATCGGGGCGGAGGTGCGCGACTGGGATGTGACGCAACACATGGATGCGAAGGAGGCGCGCCGCAATGACCGCTACACGCATTTTGGCTTCGTCGCCGCCAAACAGGCCGTGAGCGACTCCGGTTTGCAGATGACCGCGGAAGATGGTGACCGCGTGGGCGTCATCATCGGCTCGGGCATCGGCGGCATGCTGACCTATGAGACGCAGCTCCGGGTGCTCGCTGAGCGCGGCCCGCGCAAGGTTTCCCCTTTCACGATCCCTTCGCTCATCGGCAACATGTGCTCGGGTCTGGTGGCCATCGAGTACGGCGCGCGTGGACCCAACTTCGGCGTGGTATCAGCCTGCGCCACTGGTACCCACGCTCTCGGCGAGGCCGCGCACACGATCCGGCGCGGTGACGCCGACGTGATGATCGCCGGCGGCAGCGAGGCGGCGATTACCCCCTTTTCCTACGCCAGCTTCTGCTCCATGAAGGCGATGAGCACGCGCAACGACGACCCCGCGCATGCGAGCCGTCCGTTCGATGCGCAACGCGACGGCTTTGTCATGGGCGAAGGTTCCGGGGTGCTGGTGCTCGAATCCCTGGAGCACGCGCAGGCCCGCGGGGCCCGCATTTATTGTGAGCTGGCCGGCTATGCCGCCACCTGTGACGCCTTTCACATCACCCAGCCCGATCCGGAAGGTAAGGGTCTCTCGATGGCGATGAAGCGGGCACTGGCCAGCGCAGGCGCCGTGCCCGCCCAAATCGACTACATCAACGCCCATGGCACGAGCACGCCCTACAACGACAAGTTTGAAACGCTCGCGATCAAGAAGGTTTTTGGCGACCACGCATCCAAGCTCGCGATCAGTTCCACGAAATCGATGACCGGCCACCTGCTCGGGGCGGCCGGCGGCATCGAGTCGGTGATCTGCGTGAAAACGATCCAGACCGGCCGCATCGCACCTACGATCAATCTCGTGGAGCCTGATCCCGACTGTGATCTCGACTATGTGCCCAATACTGCGCGCACGGCTTCGGTACGCACGGTGCTCAGCAACAACCTCGGCTTTGGCGGTCAGAATGCCGCGGTGGTCTTCCGGGCGCTGTAAGGGCTGCGATGAGAACGATCCGCCTCCTGTTGATGGTGGGCGCCCTGGCTGGATGCAGCCGGCATTCCAGTCCGACCGGCCCCGGGGGCCCGGCTCCGACGCGGGGTGAGATTTGGGCGGCGATCCAGCCGCAGGCCCAGCGCTACCGGATTGAGCCGGCGTTTATCTACGCCTTGGTGGCGGCGGAATCGAATTTTGACCCAGCGGCCCGGAACGACAGCGCACGTGGGTTGCTCCAGCTCAAGCCCGCCGCCTGGCGCACCGTCTCGCGTGTGCCTTATGAACCGACGGTCTGGGACTGGCGTATCAACCTTGAGGTCGGGATCGACTATCTCGCCTATGCGCGCAGCTACCTGCACAAAAAAAACGCGTTCTCCTATCCGTTGCTGCTGGCCTCGTTTCACTACGGTCTGGATTACGTGGAGGACCATCAGTTCGACCTCCGTCGCATCCCTGTGCCTGACAACCCCGTTTACCATCAGCTTTGGGACGGCAACCTAGCCCCGGTGCCGCCGCCATAGGAAAATTCAAGTTCTTGTGGCACCAAAGTCCCTGTCCCGAAGCGGGCTCGCCAGGGCACAAAAAACCCACGGCTGTTGGGCCGTGGGTTGGAGAGGGGAGTGAGGACAGGACTCAGGCCTTCTGGACGAGGCCGGCCTTGATGGCCTTGACCGCGACCCAGACGCGCTTGGTGCCGCCATTCGCGGTCCGGATGCGGATGCGCTGCAGGTTGGGGCGGAATTTACGCTTGGTGATGCTCGTCACGTGCGTGCCGATGCCGCCGCTCTTCTTGGACTGGCCCTTGCGATTGATGATGCTGCCCTTGACGGGGCGTTTACCGGTGATTGCGCAGATTCTAGCCATGATGATTTCGAGTTGATTAAAGGTTCATGAATAAAGGGCGCCCCAACGGCGAAGCAAGGGGAATTTTGGCCGATTCCTAGGGTCGGATGGCATGCAGGACTTGGAACTTTTGGCCAAGATGGGAGGGGTGTAGGAGCTGCAGCAGGGAAAGCTTTTTTCGGCTGAACTTGGCGGCCTCGGCGGCGGTCAGGCTGGTGATGTACTCGGCCGCGTGTTGCACGAAAAAGGCCTCCTGGGATTCGACAGAGGGGTGAGCGAAGCCGTGCCGGTGGAGCGCGTCGGTCAGCCAATCCCAGCAGACATGGCAGGTGAGATCCTGTTCACCCGGTCGGGCGAGGAGATCATTGGATTGGGTGTGGTGATGATAGGCGCGGGCGGTGCCGTTGGGGGAGTTTTCGGCGAGTTCGGGAAAAGTCCGGCCGTAGTCGCAGGCGATGAAGAGTCCCTGCCAGGGTTCCGCTGCGATTCGACTTGCGAGCGCGGTGGCCCCGAGGGGCGCGTCGAAAATCTGGCTTTCCCCCGCCGTCGCGGGCAGGGGCGAGGGTGTGGCGGTGGTCAGCTCGGTTTCGACCAGTGCGTCGTTGCGCAAGGCCACACCCAGCTCCCGCCAGGTTCCCTCGCGAAAGATGTAGCGGTGAAAGGGCTGGGCATCAAACAGCTCATTGGAAAACACCACGCAATGGCCCCTCAACTCGAGCGGCTCTCCCACGCGCACCGTGCGGACGGCGCCAAACGGATGCGCTACGCCCGTCAGCACTCTGTGGCCGGGCTCGGCGCCGATTTCAACGAACGTGTAGTCCTGCGGATTGCGACCGCCCAGGAGATTGCAGCACGAGGCCGCAATGAGTTCGCCGAAAACCGGACCGCTCGTGGTGGCCGTGAAAAAATCCGTCCCGGGGCCGAATCCCACTCGCGGACCAGCCCGCCGGTAATAGCCAGCCTCGGGGTGGTAAAGTGCCAGCTCCATGAACTGCGCAAAGGTCATGGTGCCGCCGGGACCAGCCTGGTCCTGGAAAATCCGGAGAAAATCCGGCGGGGCGGCGGACGGCGTTGGTGTAGCTGACGAACCCATTTACAAAGGGAAGCGGATGCACACAGTCGGGAGCATGTTCAAACGCATTCTTGCGATCATGGCTGGGGTGGCCTTTGGGCTGGGCGTGGCCCTGGCCACCACGCACTGGGCGCTGGCCTGGAGCTGGTTCGGGCATCGTGACCTCGACCGCTCCTCGGACTATGTGCGCGAAGTCCTCCAGCTGGTGAATGAGAACTACGTGGACGCCAAGGAATCGGATTTTGACAAACTCACCAGGTCGGCACTGCATGGCATGATTGAATCGCTGGATCCGCACTCCGAATTCATGGAGTCGAGCGACTACCGCGAGATGGAGGAGGAAATGACCGGAAAGTTTGGGGGCATCGGCATCCAGGTGGAAATCCGGCAGGGGCGGGCGGTGGTCATTGCGCCCATTGCGGGCACGCCAGGCGAACGCGCGGGCATCCTGCGGGGGGATGAAATCGTGCGGGTGGACGACAAGCCGGTCGAAAAGGGTGCCACCATGAATGCCGTGGTGGATCGCCTCCGCGGTCCGCCGCGCACCAAGGTGAAGGTTGGGCTCTACCGGCCCGGCACCGACAAGACATTCGATCTCACCCTCACGCGGGAAGTCATCAAGGTGGACAGCGTGCGCGACGTGCGGGTGCTCCCCGGCGGTGTGGGCTATCTGCAGCTGACCGAATTCTCCGAGCACACCGGGGCTGAGTTCGGCCAGGCGCTCGATCGGTTGGTCAAGGAGGGCGCCACCAGCCTGATCCTTGACCTGCGCAACAACCCGGGCGGCCTGCTCGATGCCGCGGTCGAGGTGGCCGAGCCATTTTTCAGGAAGGGCGAACTCATCGTCTACACCCAGGGCCGCAAGGCGGCGGACCGTGATGACTACCGCTCCGAGGCCAAGGGCGAACCGCTGAAGCTCCCGATCGCTGTGCTGATCAACGCCGGCAGCGCCAGTGCCGCGGAAATCGTCGCCGGTGCGCTCAAGGACACCGGGCGGGCCGTGATCGTCGGCGAACGCTCCTTCGGGAAGGGCTCGGTCCAGTCGGTATTCAAACTTAAGAACGGTGAAGGCCTGCGCCTGACGACCGCGCGTTACTACACGCCCAGCGGGATCAGCATCCACGAAAAGGGCATCGAACCGCAGGTCGGCGTCGTGATGACCCCCGACGAGGACAGCAAGCTGCGCTTGCAGCGGTCGCGTTCCGATGTGACCGCCCCGAAGGATTTCGAGGAGCGCTTCGCCTTTGCGCCGATTGAGGACCGGCAACTGCAGGCGGCGGTCGACGTGTTGAAAGGGGTGGGGGTTTTTGCGGCGCGCGCCGCTGGCGCGGCGACACACTGAACCGGATGATTTTGGCACTCGAAAGCTCATGCGATGAGACTGCCCTTGCGGTCTTTGACCCGGCCCGCGGCATGGTGGGCGAATGGATTCACAGCCAGGTTGCCCTCCATGAACGCCATGGGGGCGTGGTGCCCGACCTGGCGACCCGCGAACATTTGCGGCACTTTGGGCCGTTGATCGAGCGGGCACGGGGTTCCGTGAATTTTTCTGCGATCGACGGTGTGGCGGTGACGCATGGGCCCGGGCTGGCCGCGTGCCTCGCGATCGGCGTGGCCGCGGCAAAATCGCTCGCACTGGCCCTGCGCGTGCCCCTGGTCGGGGTCAACCACCTGGTCGGACATGTCTGGTCGCCATTTATCGCGCTGCATGCCGAGGACCCCGCGCGGTTTGACGAGCGTCTGGATGGATTATTTCCGCACCTGGGACTCATCGTATCCGGCGGCAACACGCTGCTTTTCACCCTCGATGCCGGCCGGCGGATCACCCCGATTGCCGCGACCCGGGACGATGCTGCGGGCGAGGCGCTGGACAAGGGGGCGAAGCTGCTCGGGCTCGGTTATCCCGGTGGGCCATTCATTGAACGGCTGGCGCAGCAGGGGCGCGCGGATGCCTATGACTTTCCCCGGGGCATCGGACGGCGGGACGAGCTGGATTTCAGTTTTTCCGGACTCAAGACGAGCCTGCGCTACATGCTGGAAAAAATGACGACCGAGCAAGTGGAGGCCCGGCTGGCCGACCTCTGCGCCAGCTATCAGCAGGCCGTGGTCGACGTGCTGGTCCGAAAGACCGGGCTGGCGCTGGAGCATGCTAAAATTCCGTACCGCAGCATCGGACTATCGGGAGGAGTTGCCAACAACCGCTTGTTGCGCTCCGGGCTGGAAAAGCTGGCGCAGCGCGAGGGCGTGGCGTTTTTCCCGGCTCAGCCGCAGCACACAGGGGACAATGCCGGCATGATTGCGTTCGCCGCCTGGGTGGACCGGGCAGGGGTGGGGCGGCCCGGCGGCATGGGCCTGCGGATCAATCCTGGCCTAAGCCTCACCTGATCACATGTAATCCCGCCGCAGGTTGCTCGGCAGCAGGCCGAGTTCCTCGCGATATTTGGCGACCGTCCGGCGCGCGATGTTAATGCCCTTTTCCTGCAGTTTTGTCACGATTTCCTGATCGCTCGACGGCTTGGAGCGATCCTCGGTGCCGATGATGTCATGGATCATCTCCTTCACGCTCTTGTTGGACACGGAGGCCCCGCTGTCGGCCTGATAGCCGGGAGTGAAAAAGAATTTCATGTCGAACACCCCATGCGGCGTCTTGATGAACTTGTTGGCGATGGCGCGGCTGACGGTCGTCTCGTGCACCCCGACCACATCGGCGATCTGCGTCATCGTGAGGGGCTTCAGCTGCGAGACGCCGCTCTCAAAAAACGGCTCCTGCACCTTGATGATCTCGCGGGTGATGCGTTCGATGGTCTGCTGGCGCTGCTCGATGGAGTTGATCAGGAATTTCCCCGACCGGATCCGCTCGCGAAGGTAGTCCCGCTCCTCCTTCGACAGCGTGCCCTTGGCGATGAGCTCCCGGTACGTGCTCGAGATCCGCAGGCGCGGAATATAGTCGTTGTTGAGCGAGATGGCCCATTTGTCGCCGTCCTTCTCGACCGTGACATCGGGCACGACAATGCGGTTGTTGTCCTCGGCGAAGCGGCGGCCGGGAGCGGGATCCAGCGAGCCGATTTCCTCGATCGCCACCTGAACGTCGTCGGCATGGGCGCCCAGTTTGCGTGCGATCTCGGGGATGCGCCGGCGCTTCATCAGCTCAAAATAATCCCGCAGAATGCGCGCGGCCATGGTTTCCTTCCGACCCTTGGCGGCGAGCTGCATGAGCAGGCATTCCTCGAGTGACTCGGCCCCGATGCCGGGGGGGTCAAAGGTTTTGAGGAGTCGGATGGCTTCCTGGATGGCTTCGAGCGGCAGCGCGGTCTGGAGCGCGATGTCCGCCGGTGGCTGCGTGAGAAAACCGCGGTCATCCAGGCTGCCGACGAGGTGCCGCAGGGCGTCGACCACGGCCGGTGTGAGATCAGCCATTTCCGCCTGCTGCATGAGATGCTCCTGCAGCGAGGTTTCGCTCACGAGCGAATCGAAGAAATGCTGGCGCTTCTCGGCATCCTCGGTGGTGAAGGGCTGGGCGCCACCCGCGCTGGCCATGTGGTCACGCCAGTCCTCGTCGAGCTTGTTGAGGATCTGGAACTCCTTGGAGAAATCCAGCTCCTCGCGGCTTTCCGAGGTGTCGGAATCCGCCGGCGAGTTGGCGTCCGCGCCGGATTTTTCCGTGTCCTCGCGCTCCTTGTCGAGACTCACGCCCTCCATGGGCAGCTCCTCGAGCGTGGGGTTGGCCTGCAGCTCCTCCTGAATGACGGAGCGCAGGTCAAGCGCCGCGACCTGCAGAATCTTTAGCGACTGCCGCAATTGCGGCGCGAGGATAAGAGACTGGGTCTGGCGTTGGCGGAGGTCTTGGCTAAATCCGGGCCCGCTCATGGACGATTTGGACGATGACGTTGGTCATGTGTCAGGAGATCGTGGTGGGGGGGCGGGAAGAAAGCGTGGCGGCGATGGGCTCGTTGTGGCCCATGATTTCCTTGAGGTAGACGCCGAGTTTTTCGTTCGTGGGGCCGTAGCGGTCGCTATAAAGGTACATTTCGAGGTCATTGAGCACCTCGTAAGCACTTTGATAGCGCTGGTCGCGATCGCGTTGGAAGGCCTTCTGAATGATGGCCTCCAGCTTGGGGTCGATGTCGGGCCGCAGGGTGGAAAATTGTGGAATCGGCATCGAGAGGATGTTGCGGCGCGATTGCGCCCGATCCGTCGACCGGAAGATATTCCGGCCGAGGAGCAGTTCCGTCAGGACGATGCCCAAGGGGAAGAGGTCGGCGCGCGCGTCGGTCACGGCGTAGCTGGCCTGTTCAGGCGAAAGGTACTCATCCTTGCCCGCGATGACCTTGCCTTCCTCATTGTACATGAGGTCGAGGGCCTTCGCGATGCCGAAGTCGGTGAGCTTCACGTCCCCCTCATAGGCAATGAGGACGTTTTTCGGGCCGATGTCGCGGTGGACGATGCCGAGCAGGCGGCCCTCACTGTCGCGCTTTTGGTGCGCGTAGGTCAGGCCGCGCGCGATGCGCGACACGATGAAAGCCGCGATGTCGATCGGCATGTTCCGGCGCAGGGCCCGGTGGCGCTCGAGGAGCTGCTCCAGGTTAACGCCGCGGACATATTCCATAACCATGAAGTATTGCCCGCCGACTTGGCCGAGGTGGTAGGTCTGGACAATATTGGTGTGGATGAGGTCGGCCACGAGGCGGGCCTCGCCGATGAAATTCTTCTGAAATTCCTCGATCGCGGAGTACTCCTCGCGGATGAGTTTCACTGCGACGACCTTTTTGAAATTCCCGGCGCCACGCTGGAAGGCCTCGTAAACGACACCCATGCCGCCCTCGGCAACCTTGTGTACCATCTCGTAATGGATCTCGTTGAAGATGTGTTTTATCGCGGCCACGGTTTCCACAAAAGGGCAGCGATGTCGGGCTGGCAAGTATGCAAATGCTCGTTGGCATGAAATTTGCAGCCGGTGGTTTGACAAGGGCCTGACGAGTTCTAGCTTGCCCCTATGATCACCCTTACGCCGCGCGCCGCGCAACGCGTGCAAGCCATGCATGCTGAGCTCCAGGCTCCGGCGAAACGCCTCCGCATCTTTGTTGAGACCGGCGGTTGTTCGGGTTTCCAGTATGGAATGTCCTTTGACGAGCCGAAGAACGGCGACGCCGAACTTCAGAGCGAGGGAGTGCCGATGGTGGTGGACCCGGCGAGCCTGGCCTATTTGCAGGGATGCGCAGTCGACTTCGACGACGGTCTCCACGGCAAGGGTTTCGAGATCAAAAATCCGAACGCCCAGAGTACCTGTGGTTGCGGGAAGTCGTTCGCCTAAACCCGCGGAAGCGACGGGACCCATCGGGCCGCCGTCGGGGCCTCATTTTGTGGCTTCATGGAGGGCCACGACGCCGAAGGTCATTCCGTGGGCTGTGACGCTGGCGAAGCCGGCCGCGGCTAATTCCGCCGCCAAACCGGAACGATCCGGAAACTGCTGGATGGAACTGCAGAGGTAGTCGTAGGCGGATGGTTCACCCGTGATGAGGCCGGCGAGTCTCGGGGAAAGATGCTCCAGATAAAAATAGTAGAGTGGTCGAAACCAGGCATTCGGTTGCGAGAATTCCAGCACGAATAGTTTCCCTCCCGGGCGCAGCACCCGGCGCATCTCCGCCAAGGCCCGGGCGCGATCCGCCATGTTGCGCAGGCCAAAAGAAATCGTCACGGCGTCGAAGGTTTCGTCAGCCAAAGGAAGGGCCAGGCCGTCGCCGTGGCGGAAGCTCACGGCGGCGTAACGCGAGTGCTGGTTGCCGGCGTTTTTCTTGGCCACGGCCTCATCGAGCATGGGCTGGCAGAAGTCCATTCCAGTGATTGCCACACCGGGGCCGAGTCCACGGGACAGGGCAAACGCCACATCGCCGCTACCGGTGGCGAGATCGAGCACATCCCGAGGCGGATGGCGGCGAACCGCGGCCACCAAGCGGTGCCGCCACCAGACGTCCATCCCGCCGCTGAGCAGATGATTCGCCCGATCGTAACGCCGTGCGACGCGGGCAAACATGGCGTTGATGGCGGCGGGATCAGGCATGGGGGAAGAGCATGGGGCCTTTGCCGGTGTGACCCGCAAGGACGAAAATATCCACGGGCCGACGGCCGAAAGTTTGGAACCCCAGGCGACTTGAAGAATCTGTCCGCTCAATCCTCAATTCACGGGCTAAGTTCCACGGACTTTTAAAAAGTGGCTGGGCTTAATGGGTTGACCTAGTCCTCCATACCCAAGTAACTTAAAAGAAGCTCAAGGTTAGAATGACTTAGAAAAGTTCACCATTCACCAACCAGGAGAAATTCCCCCATGTCCACCAATCTCACGAAACGCGAGATCGTGCTCGAAATCTACAAGAAGACCAACTTCCCGCAAAAGCAGGTGGTTGAGACGGTCCAGCGCACGCTCGATATCATCCAAAACGCACTTGCGGCCGGCCGCAATGTCGAGCTCCGTAATTTCGGCGTGCTCGAAGTGCAGGTGCGCAAGCAGCGCATCGGACGCAATCCCAACAAGCCCGAGGCCGAGGTGGTAATCCCGCAGCGGGCCGTGGTGAAGTTCAAGTCGGGCAAGATCCTCAAGCAGCAGCTCGCCAAGCTGGATCTCACCAAGCTGCTTTAGCCGTTCGCTAGGCGTGGTAGAGTGGCCGGGCCGGAGTTCCGGCCTTTTTTTGCGCCGGCAAAAATGGTTCGCCCTGCGCGGGCGTGCTTCGCAACGTGGCGGCTTCCATGGCAACGTTTCAGACCCTGCCCGGTTTCCGGGAATTTTATCCTGAGGACTTGGCGCGCCGGAATCATGTTTTCCGGCTGTGGCGGCGGACGGCCGGGGCTTTTGGCTTCGCCGAGTACGACGCCCCCGTCCTTGAGCCCCTCGAGCTCTACAAGGCGAAGTCCGGGGACGAAATCGAAAACCAGCTTTTCAATTTTACGGACAAGGGCGGCCGGGAAGTCGCCTTGCGGCCGGAGATGACCCCGACCGTGTGCCGGCTGGTCGGAGCCCGGGCGAGCGCACTGAAGCGTCCCATCAAGTGGTTCAGCATCGCGGAATTTTACCGCTATGAACGCATGCAAAAGGGCCGGGGCCGGTGCTTCTCCCAATTTAACGCCGACATCTTTGGCGAGGCCGGTCCCGAGGCCGAGATCGAGCTCATCGCGCTGTTGGTGCAGTGCCTGTGCGGGTTCGGCCTCACCGAGCAGGATTTTTATGTACGGCTGAGCGACCGCAACCTGTGGTTCTATTATCTTGAGACGCTCGGCCTCGACGAGCCCCGCATCCGCGCGGTGCTGGGTGCCGTGGATCGTTATGAGAAACATGGCGATGACGCCTTCAAGGGATACTCGGAGCAATTCGGACCGCTGGCATCGGACCTGAAGGGCAAGATCCTTGCCTTCCTGCAGATCAAGTCGCTTGACGCGCTCGAGCAGGTACTCGCGGCCTCCGGCGGGGAAAAACTGGCTGCGCGCCTCACGGACTGGCGCAGGCTTCTGGACGGCCTTGCCGCCATGGGCCTCGCAAGCTTCATTCAGGTCGATCTTGGCGTGGTGCGCGGTTTAGCCTACTACACCGGCTTTGTGTTCGAGGCTTTCGACCGAAAAGGTGAGCTGCGCGCGCTGGCGGGAGGAGGGCGCTATGATGACTTGGTGGAAAAGCTGGGCGGGCCCGCGCTCCCGGCGACGGGGTTTGCGATCGGCGACATGACCTTTGCCTTGTTGCTCGAGCAACGGGGGCTGGTGCCGAATCTGGTCCAGGCCGCGGACATTTATTGCGTGATCGGCGGGGCCGCGGAAAGGAAGGCAGCGTTTGCCGATATCCAAGCGCTGCGCGCCGCGGGCTACCGGGTCGATTATCCACTCAAGGAGGTGGCCTTCGGCAAACAGTTCAAGGCCGCGGCCGAGTCGGGGGCGAGGATCGCCCTGATCTACGGCACCGACGAACTCGCGAAGGGTGTGGTCAAGCTGCGCGACCTTACCGAGCGCAGCGAGCGCGACGTGCCGCGGGACCAAGTCCTGGCCATGGTGCGGGACTCCATCAGCGGCCAAACCGGGTAACCTTCCCGGATTAGTTGAACTGTAGGAGCGGCTTTATGCCGCGATGCTGGATCTGCCCAGCGCCCATCGCGGCATAAAGCCGCTCCTACAGTCGAGCACGGGCAAACTGACCCATTACTGCTATTTCAGATCCTTCGGCCCGAAAGCGGCGGGAAGGAGCTGAGCAAGCGGAAGCTCCGTGCGCTTTCCGCCTTTGCAGATGCTGATGACCACGGCCTTGGGGCCGAACTCGTGGATGACTTGCCGGCAGGCGCCGCAAGGCATCTTCGGGTCCGGGGTGGGAGTGTAGACGGCCACTGCCCTGATCTTACGTTCGCCCGCGGCGACCGCGGTGAAGAGGGCGGTGCGCTCGGCGCAGTTGCAAAGGCCGTAGGAGGCATTCTCGACATTGCAGCCGGCAAAGATTTTTCCTGAACCCGTGAGCACGGCCGCGCCGACGCGGAATCGGGAGTAGGGCGCGTAGGCCGTCCCGGCGGCGCGACGGGCCGCTTGCTCGAGGCGACGGCGGGCAGAAGAGGTGAGGTTCAGGCTCATTTTGGCGGACTCTAAGTGTTTGCATCGTGCGACCGTTGGCTTTCGTGTCGAAGCCAAATCCGATGGGTAACCGATTCTACAACGCCTTTGACAGCGAGACGCAGGGCGGGGGCCGCAAGCCTGACTATCGCAGTGCGTTCCAGATCGACCGCGACCGCATCATCCACGCCCACGCCTTCCGGAAGCTCCAGTCGAAGACCCAGGTGTTCCTCTCGGGCGAATACGATTTCTATCGCACACGGCTCACGCACTCGATGGAGGTCGCCCAGATCGGGCGCTCAATTTGTCATTTTCTACGCACCCAGGGCGGTCTCCTGTCGGACGATTTCTATATCGACAGTGATCTGGTCGAGGGCGTGTGCCTCGCGCACGACCTGGGCCATCCACCCTTTGGTCACTCGGGCGAGCGCACGCTGCAGGAGCTCATGGTCAAATGGGGTGGCTTCGAGGGCAATGCACAGACGCTGCATCTGCTCACCGAAACGATCTACGAGAGCGAGGCCGGGGTGCGCGGCATGCAGGCGACGCGGGCACTGCTGGACGGAGTGCTGAAATACAAGAAGCTCTTTAGCGAGTATCCCACGGCGCCGCAGAATCACTTTCTCTATGATCCCCAGGCGACGGTGCGCGCGTTCGTCTTCGGTGACGCCGCCATCCCCGCAGACCTTCACGTCGGCGAAAAACTGAATGCCTTCAAGAGCGTCGAGTGCCAGATCATGGACTGGGCCGACGATGCGGCGTATTCGCTGAACGACATCGTGGACGGCGTGAAGGCGGGCTTCCTCACGTTCGAGCGCATCGAGGCTTGGGCGGCGGGCGAGGCGATGGATGCGGAGCGCCAGCACCTGCTGGACCAATTGTTCACCGCGATGCGCGGTGACCGGTTGGAAAATGTTTTCTCGATGAAGATCGGCGGATTCATCACTGCTTGCCGGTTGCGTGAGCGTGACAACTTCATGGCCGGAAAAACCAACCGCTACCGCTTTGAACTGGTCGTCGCTCCCGAGGCCGAGCGCGAGGCGGCGTTCTTCAAGAAGCTTGCCAACGACATCATTTTTGAGAGCCCCCAGCTCCAGCAGATGGAACACAAGGCGCGCCGGGTCCTGTTCCAGCTCTGGGAATCATCCTGGCGCAATTACGTCGAGAAGGAGTCGCGGGTGATCAACATCCTGCCGCCGCGGGTCGGACGGTTGATCGATGCCGAAAAGACGCCGGCGGGGAAGGCGCGGCAGATCTGCGACTGGCTGGCCGGATTGACCGATGGAATGATCGTCCGCACGTACCGCCGGCTGTTCGATCCCGAGTTCGGCTCCATTCGCGATCTGAGCTGAGCGCCGGGGTGGAAGCATACTTCGGCAGTCCCGTTCTCAGCTGGAGCAAGACAGGCGGATTTTCCGCGGATTTCGCGGATAAACACGGATAGGGAAGTAGGGATTCAAAACGTGATCACCCAAGGCTACTCAATCTGGCACGTGATTGAAGCTGCCGGATGAATCCGTGATTTTGATTCTGAACTATCCGCGTCCATCCGCATCATCCGCGGTTTCCTACTGCACTAGTCCGCTCAGGGTTTCGGATCTTTTGGCGTAAGGGCCACGCGGAGGGCTTCTTGTTTCTCGCCGGTGGCGATGAAGAGGGTCTCCGAGAACTTCCGGTAGCCGGCAATCTCGTCATAAATGCTGCCGCCCTTGAGCGCGTTCAGGCCGAGGCCCGCCAGATACTGCAGCCGCAGGTTCCGATCCCGGTTGATCTGGGCGTCCTTCATATAGGGTCCAAGGTCGGAGGCTTGGCCACCGTAAGTGCTCAACAGTGCCACGGCCGAACCAAAACCCAGCTCGTTGAGCGAAGAGGCCACCCGTTCATAGGCGGGGAGCTCAAGGCGCTTTTGCAGGGCGTCGACGTCGATTTTCAGCGGTTCGACCTGGCCCATGAGAACGAGGTCGTAGCCCACGCCGCTGTTGTCGTTGCTCCAGATGACGCCGTGCGGAAACACCTCGAAGAAGGTCGCGATCTCACTCTTCACCGCCTCGACGTTGCTTTCGTAGAGCGGCACCCACTGGGTGATCAAGCCGCCGGGATTCAGGTGCTGTTTGCACAACTCGAAGTACTCCTTGGAGTAAAGCGTGGCGGCACCCTTGACCCAGGGATGGATCGGGTCGGAGGTGATGATGTCGAACTTTTCCTGTGTCGTGAGAATGTAGTGGCGGGCATCATCGTAATGCACGGTCACGTGCGGATCATGCACGACATTGTAGTTTTGCGGGCCGAAATACTGGGCCACGACCTGGGGGATCAACGGCTCGATCTCGCAGATGACCTCGCGCACGAGGGTGGGGTGCAGCACGAAGGAACCGGCGGTCACGCCCGCGCCACAGCCCACGACGAGCACGGAGCGCGGGTTGGGGTGCAGCAGGGCGGGGATGTGGCCCAGCATGCGCTGCAGCCGCATATCCTGCGGCTCGCTGGAGGCCTCGACCTTGCCGCTGACGTGGAAATTCCTGGAGCCGGAACTCAGCTCGGTGACGGCGACCGATGAATTCATGCCCTCGCCAACATAAAGCATCTTGGACCGGCCCGAGCGGATCTCACCTTCCCAGCTGGGCAGGTACCGCCCATAGGCCACAACGCCCCAGGGAATCTTGGGCAGGTTCAGGGCCAGAAAGCCTGCGATTCCTGCGATGACCAGAAAAGCGATTGTGGAAATACTCCTGAATTGCGGCTGTCCGGCGGTGGAACCGGCAGCCCGTGCCCAGAAGGAAGGCACAAGCGCCACGAGCGCGGAAATAGCTGATAGCACGATCAGGATTTGCTGGGACTGCTGGGTGCCCTTCCATCCGATCATCAGGACACTAAACCCGATGGCGCCAATGATGGCCCCGACGGTATTGGCCGCATAGACCCGGCTGACGAGCCTTCCCGGATCCTGTCCCTGTGAAGCCACTGCGGCCAACGCCAGCGGAAAGCTGGCTCCCCACAAAATAGCCGAGGGGAGAATGACCCAGCAGCAACGCACCAGATCGAATTGAAAATTCAGCCAGGGATTGGTGGAGAGGCCGGGATCGATCGGCCAATAGGGGAGCGACTGCGCGATCATGTAGGCCGCCCAGGAGATCGCGAGGGTGAGCAGCAGCTGGCAGCAGCCCAGGGCGGCCCGTGGACTGGAGAGCTGGCGTCCCACGAGGGAACCAAGGCTGCTGCCAATTCCGAGGCCCAGGAGAAACACGGCCAGAATGATTGAAAAGGTGTAGACCGTCGCACCGAGCATCAGGGACAGCAGTCGGGTCCAGATCACTTCCGCGCCCAAGGCGCACAATCCGGACAGCGCAATGGTGACATGCACCAGGCCGAGGCCCGCCGGACGCGCGGGTGGAGTGTCCGCGCTGGAGACCGGGTCTGCCGGTTCATGGGGAGTCAGGACGGCCAGTCCAAGGCCAACCAAGGCCACGAGTCCATTGAGGGCTGCAGCCACATAGGTGGCCACCGCCATGTCATGAATCCTCAGCAGGTAGAAGCCGGCCAGCAGGCAGCCGAACACGGCGCCGGCAATGTTGCCGCCATAAAAAAAACCGAGCCAGGCCACACCCCGAGGCGTGGTTTCAACCCAGCGGGCGATGGCCGGCAGCGTTGCGCCCATGAGGAGCGTCGGGGGCAGGAGGCACAGGGCCGCGACGAAGGCGCGCCCGGGAATTCCCGCCAGGCTGGAAACGACATTCGCCGTATAAAGCCGGTCCACGTAGGGCACGCCAAACAACACGGCGATGCCGATCAGGCCGATGCCGAGCTCCAGCAGCGCATAAACCCGCAAGGGATGCTTCGCAGTGGAAATGAAGCGTGGCAGAAGGAGGCTGCCCAGGCACATTCCGCCCATGAAGGTGCCCAGCAAAATCCCGAGTGAAACGGCGGAGGAACCGATCACCAGCTGCAGCAGCTGGAACCAGACGATCTCGTAGATCAGCGCGGAACAACCGCTGCCAATGAACAGCACCACCAGCAAGGGAAGGAACCGCTGGGCGGCGGATGAATTGGCCGGCTGCGCCGGGGCTTGGTCAGTCATGGTTGTTCAGCAGCTGCGTCTTTTTAGCGGAAGGGATGGGGTGGCTCCAAGCTTGTCGCGGACGAAACCGGCGGCGCACTCTTACTGGTGCGAATCCGGACTTCCGCTCCCCGGCGCCCTTGGTGCGGTCGGTAGATTCCCGGAGCGCAAGAGCAGTGCTGGGGCTTGGGGTGGAGCCTAGGCCGTATGGCGGAAAATATTGTCCAGCTTGCCGGTGCTGTCGCCGATCTTCTCGGTGGGCACGCCGGCGGTTTCGATCATGGACCGGTAGAGATTGGTCAGCGGGGTCTTGTCGTCCACCCTGACGTGCCGGCCGGGCTTGACGGCGCCGCCGCCGGATCCCGCGACCAGGATCGGCAGGTTTTCGTGGAGGTGCTGGTTGCCGTCGCTGATGCCGCTGCCGTAGGTGATGAGGCAATTGTCGAGCAGCGTGCCATTGCCCTCCTTAACCGATTTCAAGCGGTTGAGGAAGTAGCCAAACTGGGTGATGTGAAAGCGATTGATCTGGGCGAGCTTGGCCTTCTTCTCCTCGTCGTTGCGGTGGTGGGAAAGGTCGTGGTGGCCGTCCTTGATGCCGATGAACGGATAGGGCCGGTTGCTGCCATCGTGCGCCATGATGAAGGTCGAGATGCGCGTGCTGTCGGTCTGGAACGCCAGGGTCATGATGTCGAACATCAGCCGGAGCTGCTCCTCGTAATTCTCGAACATCTCGGGGGCCACGACGCCGGCCGGCACCTTGGCGGGAAACTTCTCCGCGCGCTCGATGCGCTGCTCGATTTCGCGCACCGCGGTGAGGTACTCGTCGAGCTTGCGGCGGTCGGTGGCGCCGAGAGTACCGCCGAGGCGCTTGGCGTCGTCGAAGACGAAGTCGAGCACGCTCCGGTTGTAGAGGGCGCGCTTGGCGCTGGCTTCCTTGGAGCGGGCGGAATCACCGTTGCCGAACAGGCGTTCGAATGCGGCACGCGGGTCGACCTCCGGGTTGACCGGCATGGTTTCCGACTTCCAGGAAAGGTTGAACTGGTAGGCGCAGCTGTAGCCGGAATCACAGGAGCCCGCGCGCTGGCCGCCGTCGCAGCTCAGTTCCAGCGAAGGCAACCGGGTTTCGCGGCCGATCTTGTTGGCGGCGATCTGGTCAACGGAGATGCCCGCCTTGATGTCGGCGCCCGCGGTCTTCCGCGGATGGCAGCCGGTGAGATAGCTGGCCGAGGCCCGGGCGTGGTCGCCGCCGCCGTCGCCGAGGGAATTGCCCTGCGCGTTGGCGAGGCCGGTGATGACCGTGAAATCCTTCCGGTAATCCTTCAGCGGCTCCAGGATCATCGGCAGGTCGAAATTCTCGCCCACGACCTGCGGGGTCCAGTCGGCCATGTTTTTGCCCTGCGGCACGTAGAGCCAGGCCACGCGCTTGGGAAAAGCGTCGGTCGTTTCGCCACCTGCGGCGGCCAAGGCCCGCAGCGGGAGCATGGCATCAAGCACGGGGAGGGCGACAACCGTTCCTAGGCCGCGCAGGAAGGTGCGGCGGGGCATTGACCAATGGTTACTCATGGCGCGGCGGGGATTGAGGGGGTGGGAAGGGCAAAAAATTGCGATTATCGGGATCCGATTGCAACCGGTGATTCGGCCGTGACCGCAGCGACGGGGGAGTTTTCGCCCCGGTGCATTTCAAAGGGGAAGCACTTCGCAGTTTCCAGGATCAGGCTGGAGAATTTGAACTGGCCCTGCTCCAGGCCCTTGACGATCTGGTCGACCGCTGGCCGGTCATAATACTCGACGCCGCGGCCCAGCGCATACGTCAGCATCTTCTCCGACAGGCAGTGCAAAAACTCGCCGCGCCGCTTGCTGGCGAGCAGGGCGGTCAGCTCCACGGCGCCGCCAAAGGTGTCGCCAGTCGTGAGTTTGCCGGCGGTGTCAATCGCCGCCTCGCCGTCCTTTTCGCGCCAGGCACCGATGGCATCAAAATTCTCCAGGCCGAATCCAATCGGATCCATGCGGGCATGGCACGAGGCGCAATTGGGGTTTTCCCGGTGCTGCTCCATCTGCTGCCGCAGCGTGCCGGTCAGCTTGCGCCCCTTGTCGTCGAGGTCGGGCACGTTCGGGGGGGGCGGCGGGGGCGGGGTGCCGAGGAGGTTTTCCAGGACCCACTTGCCGCGCTTGACGGGCGAGGTGCGCGTCGGGTTCGACGTCAGCGTCAGCACGCTGGCCTGGGTCAGGACGCCGCGGCGCGGGGCACCCACAAGCGAGACTTTCTGGAACTCCTCGCCGGTGACATCAGGCAGGCCGTAGAACTTCGCGAGCCGTCCGTTGACGAAGGTGTAATCGCCCGTGAGGAATTCAAACACCGGGCGGTCCTGCCGCATGATGTTCTCAAAGAAGAGTTCGGTCTCCCGCTGCATCGCGGTGCGCAGTCCCAGATCGTAGTCGGGGAACAGAGACTTGTCGGGTGAGGCGGTATCGAGGCTGCGGATCTGCAGCCACTGGCCGGCGAAATTATCCACGAGGGCGTGGGCCTTGGCGGAGGCCAGCATCCGGCGGACCTGGGCCTCCAGGTTCGGGCGCAGCTGGCCGCGTTCGGCCAGCCCGAGCAGTTCCTCGTCCGGCATGCTGCTCCAGAGGAAATAGGACAACCGGGAGGCAAGGGTGAATTCATCCAGCGGCTGGACGGTAGTCGCCAGCGCGGCGGAGGGCGGCGGTTCGCCAACAAATAGAAAATGCGGTGAAACGAGCACGGCCTTCATCGCGAGCTTCACGCTGGCCTCGAAGCTGTCGCCGTGCTTTTCCGCGAGCCCGTAGAGATCCATCAGGCGGTCGATCTCCGCGGGCTGGGCGGGCCGCCGCCAGGCGCGGCGGGTGAAATCGGCCATGATGGCGCGGGCCGTCTCGGCATTCAGCGCCGGCTTGGCCGATCGGCCGAAAACCCGGCCGAGGAGTCCCGGCCTTTTGGGCGCGGTGTACTTCGCGAAGATTTCCTGCAACGGCGCGGGCATGGCCGGCGTGACCACGGGCTCGGACAGATTCACCACCTCGAGGTTCTGGATCGTGAGGCTACGAGCGCGCAGGTTCGGGTTCTCATTTTTGGGATCCTCGAAATTATTGACGAAGGCGGCGGAGAAATTCCTCGATCCCGGGGTCAGGTGGGCGCGAAACTCGTAAACATAGGGCTGGGGCACCAGCAGCATGAGCGAAAAAACCCTCTGGGTCACCAGCGGCTCCATCTTGGGAAGTCCAATCACGTCGAAATCCTTGAGCGGCTGCCCGTCGATGCGGAACTGCATCCGGGTGGTCTCGGTGCCGGCCTGCTGGGCGTAGGCCTGCGCGCGCAGGAGGTAGTCGCCTTCCTTGGTCACGTTGATGGTCGTGGAGACATCCCCGTTTTTCTGCAGGATGCGTTCGCCAGCCTCCGTGAATTTTCCCTCGCCGGTGACGGCGAGCTGGTCGGGGCGGTAACGGCGGGTCGCGGCCGGCAGAGGGCCCTCGACCTCGATCCATTTCACAAAAACGATCCCCGGCTGCTGTTTACCGAGGCGACCGTTGACCATGATGAGATCGTTGTCGCCGCCGTGGATGCGCCCGGCCTCGGCCCGGACGCGTTGTTTGCCGGCCGGGAGGCCGACGCGGGCTTCGTAAACGCCGGGATGCGCCTCGTCGGTGGAGAGTTCAAAATCCTGGATGAAGGCGTCGTTCACCATGATCGAAATCTTTGTCGGGTCGGGCTTGTTCTTGGTGTCTTCGGTTGAGTTGCTGCCACCGCCCACCAGATTGCCTCCCGTGGGTTTGGCAAAGGCATGGACCCGCACCAGATAGTCGCCGGCCGCGGCCACCGGCAGCTCCACGGCGACGTCGTCCTCCTCGAGGCTGATCAATTGCACCCAGCCGTCGCCCCGGTCGCCGATCGCATTGAACCCGACCTGCGCGAGGCTGGCGGGGAAACGCTGCACCTTGCTTTCAATCGGATCAGTGACGATGGCCTGATCGAGGATCTTGTCCGCGGCGGACAGGTATTTCTCCATGAGCACAGGCGGCAGCGAGAGCACGTCGCCGATGTTGTCGAAGCCATAGCCGGAGTCATCCGGCGGAAAATCGGCGGCCGGCTTGAAGTCCACGCCGATCAGGTCGCGGATGGTATTGTTATATTCCGCGCGATTGAGGCGGCGGATGGTGACCCGGCCGGGATCGGGATTGTTCGGGTCGAACTTGAACAGCTCCTTCTCGATCCAGTCGCCGATGACATCGCGCTCGGCCTGGGTCGGCTGCAATTCGGTGTCGTCGGGCGGCATCTCGTGGGACCGGACGTGATGCAGCACGGTTTCCCAGGTGAGGCGGTCCTTCTCCACATCGGCGACACTCTTGTACACATCCAGCGCCACATCACCCTTGCTCTTGCCGTTGCCGTGACAGTCGTAGCAGTACTTCTGCAGGAGCGGTGACACGTCCTTTTCGAAGCTGGCATGGACTGCTGCACCCCGCGCCATACTGGCGAGGACGAGCAGGGCGGTGAAGGGCAGGGCGCTGCGTTGGGGAAACCGCATGGGGGAAGTCAGATTATTTTTTCAACATGCCGGTCTCACCCAGCCAGTCAACGAGCCGGGACGGCCAGCTGGAGATGGAAAGCTGGGGCCGGTCGGTGCGGACGCCGAAGCCGTGGCCGCCACTGTTGTAGATGTGGACCTCGGTGGCCACGTTGGCCGCCTTGTACTTGAGGAAGAGATTGGCCAGCGGTGCGGCCTTTGGGGAGTCGTCAAAGGCGACCACGAAAAACGCCGGAGGCGTGTTCTTCGGCACCTCGATTTCGCCGCGAGGCACCTCGGCGTAGACCAAGGCCTGAAAATCCGGCCGCGAGCTCAGGCGCTCGACCGGGTCGGCCGCATCGGCCTTGCCCTCGTCGAAGTGCAGGGCGGAGCCCAGGGCGGGGGCGCCGCCGGCGGAAAAGCCGAGGATGCCGATGTGATTCGGGTTCACGCCCCATTCCGCGGCGCGGCTGCGCACGAGACGGATGGCGCGCAGGCCGTCCGCCACCGGCTCCACCGTGGTCTTATAGGCCGTGCCCTCCCCGGACTGGTCGCGCGCCAGCCGGTATTTCAGCACGAAGGCGGCGATGCCGCGGTCAGCCAGCCATTTGGCGAGATCGTAGCCCTCGCGGTCGATCGTCACGAACATGTGGCCGCCACCGGGGGCGATGACCACTGCGGCGCCGGTCGCCTTGCCCTTGGCGGGCAGGAAGGGCGTGATCGATGGATTGTGGATGTTGAAAATGATCGGGAAGACGATGTCCGGCTCCTGCCGGTAGCTGATCTGCTCGGGCTCATCCTTTCGCGCTTCGGAACCGGGGGCGCCATTGGGCCAGAGGGCGACGGGGGCGGGATGGGCTGACTCAACCGGAGGCGTGCTCGGGATCGCGGGGCCGTTCGGCGCGGTGTTGGCCGGCATCAGCGGCACAACCTTCGGAGCGGGCCAGTTCGCGGCGGCGCTAAGCTGGACTGCCGTCAGAAGGGAAAGCGGCAGGATGAGGAAGAGGCAGGACGTATTCCGGAGTTTCATGGGGAGGGGTAAACCAAGGGTGGAGGAGGGGGATTTGAGATCTAGCACCGCCAGTCCAAGCATGCTGGCGGTGAAGGGAAACTAACCCAAAAATCCGGGCGGATGTCTACGATTTAGACGGGAGGTGTATCAGTTTACCTAGGATCAACTGTAGGAGCGGCTTCATGCCGCGATGGTTTGGCTAGCAGACCCCTCATCGCGGCATAAAGCCGCTCCTACAGGTTCAAACGGATGCGTCACAGCCTCGCTGTCTTGGCGGCGACAATTCCGGGCAGATTCAACAGCGGGGTTTAAAGATGGGTCACTTGGAATTGGCGACTTCCACGGCGTAGACATGACGCACGCCGTACATATTTCCGCTAAAGATCACCCACTTGCTGTCGGGGGTGATGGAGCCGTTGGGCTCGATGCCGCCCTGGCCAGTGACGTAATTGTGCTTGGACATGTTCACGAGCTTCTCGCGTGTGACCGTGCCGTCGGGCTGAACCCGGAAGAAATTGATCCACATGCCGTCCTTTTGGAACGCGACCTGGGTGGGATCGCCGCCGTCGCTCATGAAGAACTTGTTGTCGCGCGAGACATTGAAGTGCACGCCCCACCATTCGGGCTTGAGGTGGTAGCGGATTTCCTTGCCGGTATCGATGTTCACGCCGCCGATCCAGAAATCCACGCTGCGGGGGGTCTGCAGGTCGAACCAGATGGTCTTGCCGTCGAAGCTCCAGAATTCGTGGCCGGCGATCTCCATGTCCATCGTCCGCTTGTGGCGGAGCTGCATGTCGCTGCCATCCGTCCTGATGGTCCAGACACGGTCGACCTCATGCCAGGTGCCCTCGTGGCAGAACAGGAGCATATTCGGATCGGTGGGCGAGAACTGCATGTGGTTGATCGAGCCGTATTGATAGCCGACCGTCTTGGCCTCGCCGGTCTTCAGGTTGGTGAAGATGATCGCCTCGCCGCGCGGGTTGATCGTGCGCCGGGCCAGGCCCTCTTCCTTGTTCACCGCGTACTGCTGGTCCATCGTGAGTTCCTCCATTTTCTTGCCGGGGAACATGCGTTGCAGCTGGGGCACGGGCTCGCGGTGGGGCGGGGCGGTGATTTTGCCCGTGGGATCCTCGGCGGCGATCGTAGCCATGGTGAACGTCTCGTCGGCGCTGATGAGCGTGCGTGTGGCGTTCGGCACCTTGCGGGTCACCCCGGTATCGTAGTTATAGGCAAAGACCTCGCCGCCGCCGAAGGCGCCGGTGCGGTTGGCGGATGCGCCACCCTCAGCCGGAGCGGGGGCGCCCGCGGCTGCAGCGGCCGGTGCCGCAGGAGCAGTCGCTGCCGGCTGGCCGTCGGCTCCGGGAGCCTGGCCACCCCGCCGCCCACGACCACCGCCACCGCCGGGGCCGGCGCCACCGCGGGTGAAATAGACCTCGCGCGTCCGCCGCGCCATGTAGCTGCCGCGGCCGCCGGCCACGGCGACATCCGCCTTGGGCGGGGTGCTGCCGAGCTTCGAGATGTCGACCATCATGATGCCGCTCGGGGAGTTGAAAATATACTTGTCGCCCTGGGGCGAGTAGGAGTTGTCGTGGAAATAGAGCGTCGAGCTGCCCGGTTCGGGGGAGAGCCGGATGATGCGGTGGCCGGTGTCGGGATCGATCCAGTCGGAGGGAGTGGTCGTATCCATCACCGCCATCACCGGTGGAGTCGGAGTCGCGGCGGGCTGCGCGAAGGCGGCCGGGGCGAATGACGCCGCAGCGAGGGCGAGAAGCAGGGGGAGGGAGCGGGGGAGGTTCATGGGGGAAGGGTTGATACCGAGCCTAACGGATGCCGGCAGTGGAAGTGACGCGATCCCCGCCGTTAATGCAAAATTTATCCCGC
>CAIUWA010000030.1 GCA_903902745.1 uncultured Opitutia bacterium
ATGGGGCGGCCAACGGGACTCGAACCCGCGACCCCAAGATTCACAATCTTGTGCTCTAACCAACTGAGCTATGACCGCCGTAAAAAATGGAACGCGAAATGTCGCCAGCCCCTCTGGCACTGTCAATCCCTTCTACAGCTTGGGCCGTGCGGAAATTTGATATCAATCCCTGTTCCTCGCCCGGGCCTGAATTGTTCAGGCGGCAGGAATATTTTCCGGGGTTGCGGTCAAATCCGCCAATCGCGAATTTCGGCCATGCTGTTTTGGCTCAAAAAGGCGGTTTCGTTCTGCCTCATGCCGCTGACCATCTGCCTCGGGCTGATGCTGGCCGGGCTGTGGCTGATGCGGAGCCGCCGCCGGCAAAATCTGGGCCGCGGCCTGGTGATCGCGGGCGTGTTGTTGCTGCTGCTGTTCAGCAACAACCTGGTGAGCACCTGGCTCATCCGACCCTTGGAGGCGCACTATCCGCCCCAGCCGGAATTTACCCCCGGAGCCCCCCTGCCCCCGGCCCTCGCTCGCTGCCGCTATGTGGTGGTGCTCGGCGGCGGGCATGGCGATGACGCAAGTCTTCCGGCCACCGGCCAGCTCAGTCCGTTCGCCTTGGCCCGCATCGTTGAAGGGGTCAGGTTGCTCCGGCTTCTGCCGGAGGCGCGCCTCATCGTGACCGGCCCGGCCTCCGGCAATCATCCCACACATGCCTCGGTGCTCGCGGCCGCGGCGGTCGCCCTCGGGGCCCCGGCGGAGCGCATCGTTAAAATCGAAACCGCGCGGGATACCGAGGAGGAATCGCAGGCTGTGCGCCAGCTGATCGGCGATGCGCCCGTGGCCCTGGTCACCTCCGCCTGGCACCTGCCGCGAGCGGCCGCCCTGTTCCGCCATGCCGGGGTCGACGCGCTGCCCTGCCCGGCCGACTTTCTCGCCAAGCCCGTACCCGGCTGGCACGGGTCGGATCTCATCTGCGAACCCGAGGCCCTCGCTCGCAGCACCTATGCCGTCCGCGAGCACATCGGGCGCCTTTGGATCTGGCTGCGCGGAAAAGCGTGAAGCCCTGCGGGGACTGGAGTCAGTGGTTGGGAATTTGGAATTGGTAATTGGTAATTGGCATGAGCCACCAACTCCCAACTCCCAATTCCTAATTCCCAACTCCCAATTCCACCGCCGCCACGCGGCGGCTCACCCCGCCCCGCCGTTTTTCTTCAGCTCGTCGCTGTGGCGGACGTCCTTCCCCTTCGCGAGGTAGATCATCTCCTCGGCGATGTTGGTTGCGTGGTCGGCGATGCGCTCCAGCGATTTTGAAATGAACATCAGCTCGATCGCCCGGCTGATTGTGCCGGGCTTCTCGATCATGAAACTGGTCAGCTCGCGATAGAGTTGCTTGTTGATTTGGTCGACCTCCGCATCCCGACGACATACGGCCAGGGCTTTCTCAGTGTCACCATTGAGAAAACAGTCGAGCGCATCCCGCAGCATCTCCAGCGCGATGGCCGCCATGCGCGGAATGTCGACATACGGCTTGAGCGGCGGCTCGGCGCTGAGACGAACGGCCCGTTTGGCAATGCTCGTGGCCTCGTCGCCCACGCGCTCGAGGTCGTGGCTCGCCTTCATGCCCACGATCACGAGGCGGAGCTCCGTGGCGATGGGCGCCCGGAGGTTCATGTAGCGCATGGCTTCCTCGTCGATCTTGACCTCGAGCTGGTCGATTTCATCGTCCGCGGCGATCACCTGGTCGGCCAGCGAGGTGTTGCCCTCGACCAGCGCCTTGACCGCCGAACGCACCTGGCTGGCGGCGGTCTCGCCCATCAGGATCAAATGCGAGCGGAAGCTTTCCAGCTCGGCGTCGAAAAAGCGCTTTATGTGGGGCGGAAACGGCGGGACGGGATCGGTGGTGGTGCTCATGGTCGGGGCTTCAACCGAAGCGGCCCGAGACGTAGGCCTCGGTCTGGGGATTGCTTGGGTTCATGAAGATCTGCTGCGTGTCGGCATACTCGATGAGCCGGCCGATGTAGAAGAACGCGGTCTTGTCCGAGCAGCGCGCGGCCTGCTGCATGTTGTGGGTGACGATGATGATGGTGAACTTCGTCTTCAGCTCATGGATCAGCTCCTCGACCTTGGCCGTCGCGAGCGGATCGAGCGCCGAGCAGGGTTCGTCCATGAGGATGATCTCCGGCTCGACCGCAATGGCGCGGGCGATGCAGAGGCGCTGCTGCTGGCCGCCGGAAAGGCCGAGCCCGCTGGTATGCAGGCGGTCCTTCACTTCCTCCCACAGCGCGGCTCCGCGCAGGGATTTTTCCACCACCTCGTCGAGCCTCGCCTTGGTCGTGGCCCCTTGGAGCCGTAGGCCGTAGGTGATGTTCTCGTAGATGGATTTCGGGAAGGGATTCGACTTCTGGAACACCATCCCGACACGCTTGCGCAGCTCGATCACGTCGACGTCAGGCCGGTTGATGTCGACGCCCCGGATCTTGATCGAACCCTTGGCCACGCGCGTCCCGTCGATCAGGTCGTTCATGCGGTTGAGGCAGCGGAGCAAGGTGGATTTGCCGCAGCCGGACGGGCCGATGAAGGCCGTCACCTTGCGGGTGTCGAGGCGGAGGCTGACATCGTACAGGGCCTGCGAGGCGCCGTAGAAAAAATCGAGGTGGTCGATGTCGATGAGCACCTCCGCGGCGGGGGCCGCCGTCCCGGCCGGCTGGCCGGTGGCTGCCGCAGGCATCGTCGGACGCAGGTTGGGCGCGGGGGAGCGGGTTTCCATGAGCGTGGCGGCGGTTACCATTTGTAACGGTTGCGGAGGTTATTGCGGAGCAGAATCGACGCCGTGGCAATCACCGCGACGATCAGCAGGAAAACGAGGGCCGTGCCGTATTGCACGCGTTCCGTGTATTCGTTCTGGGGGATCTTGGAGCTGACCACGTAGATGTGGTACGGCAGCGCCATCACGCCCTGGAAGAAAAAGTCGCTGAACTTTTCCACCTGCCACGGCAGTTTGTCGCGAACCACGTAGGCCGCCGTGAACATGATTGGGGCCGTCTCGCCCGCCACGCGCGCGATGCCGAGGATCGACGAGGTCAGGATGCCGGGCAGCGCATAGGGCAGTACGTTCTTGCGAATGGTCTGCCACTTCGTCGCGCCCAGCGCGAGCGAGCCCTCGCGAAAGCCCTTCGGCACGGCCTTAAGCGACTCCTCGCTGGCGGTGATGATCACGGGCAGCACCATAAACGCCAGGGTGAACCAGCCGGAAAGCAGGGAGACATTCCAGCCGAAGAAGATCACAAACATGCCGAAGCCGAACAGGCCGAATACGATCGAGGGGACGCCGGCGAGATTGAGGATCGCCAGCCGCACAAAGCGGATGAAGGCGCCGTCCCGGGCGTATTCATTGAGGTAAACGGCCGCGCACACGCCGAGAACGAGCGCGATGGTCATCGAGCCGACCACGAGCAGCACGGTGCCGACAATGCACGGGAAGATGCCGCCGGCGGCGTAAATATAGCTCTCGGTCTTGACCTTCGCCGCATCCGGATGCTGCTCGATAAAGGCCCGGTGCTCCCGGTCACCCATTTCCAGCTTTTTGCCCTGCCACTCGAAAACGTAGAGCGATTCAGGCGCGTCAGTGAAAAAGGTGGTGTTGATGAAAGGGGCCTCGGCCTTGAAAATAGTGCGCGAGCCCTTGGCCACGATGGTGAGGAACACCGCCGCCCCGCAAAACAGCACGAGATAGGTCGCGGCGCCGAACAGGCCGAAACACGCCCGTTCCCACCGTCGGGCGGCCGAGGGGCGGGTCTGGAAAATATGCGGATTGACGAGCGCGGCCATGGTTTCAGCCGATGGAAATGCGGTAGCGGCGAACGATGCGCTGCGCCACGTAGTTGATGAGCAGGGAAAGGAAGAAAAGGACGAGGCCCACGACAAACAGCGCCCGGTAGTGAATGCTGCCGCGCACCACCTCACCCATTTCCTGAGCGATGATGCCGGTCATGGTGTGCACCGGCTGCGTGATGACCGCGAGGCCCGCCGTGAAATCCGGGATGGCGATACGATTGCCCGCGCACAGCAGCACCACCATGGTCTCGCCGATCACGCGGCCGAGGCCGAGCAGCACCGCCGAGATAATGCCCGAGAGCGAGGCGGGCATGATGATCTTCACGATGGTCTGGAGCCGGTTGGCCCCCAGCGCGAACGACGCCTCTTTGAACGAGCGCGGCACGTTGTTGAGCGCGTCCTCCGCGAGCGTGAAGATCGTGGGCACGGCCAGCAGCGCCAGCAGGCAGCCCGCCGTGAGGATATTCAACCGCTCGCTGAAGGGAAACCCCGGCACCCACGCGAGCGATGGTTGTTGAGACAGAGCACGCAGCGCCTGGCCGAGCACCGCGACGCCGAAAAAGCCCAGCACCACCGAAGGGAAGGCCGAGATGAACTCAATGGCGGGCTTGATCAGTTTCTGCTCCAGGGGCGTGGCAATCTGGTTGATATAAATCGCGGCGCCGACGCCCAGCGGCACGGCGAAGAAAAGCGCCACCACCGACACCATTAGGGAGCCGATGAAAAGCGGGATCACCCCGTACCAATCCTGCCAGAAACTCGCCGTGACCCAATCGCGTCCTAAGATGAACGACGTGACCGTCTGGTACCACGGCACCGGCCGGGTGTAGTCCCACGTCTTGAGCTTCTGCTCTACGGCGGGAAACCCTGCCAGATACTCGCCCGTCAGCTGCTTGAAGCGGTCCATCCGGGCCTGCAGGTCGGGGATAGGCATCGCGGGCGCGGACGCAATCACGGCGGAAAGCTGTCGGGCAAATTCTGCATTGGCTTCCACGTAAGCGGGCCGCGTGGCCAGCAGCGGCTTCAGCTCCGCGGCAAAGTCCACCGCGGTGATCTCAACTTTCGCGGCGTCCGCGGTCCGGCCCTCGGCCAGGAGCTGGCGGCGTTCCTCCTTCCGGTTCTCCGTGTTGGTGAACTTGTCCTTGATGGCGGTTACGGTCTCCGTGAGATCGGAAACGAGCCCGCGGATCGGCCCAACGGCCCCGCCGAAGCGGTCGGCAAATTCATCAAAGCCCGCCAGCCGCTGGTTCGCCTCGGCCGGCGCCAGGTGCTGCTGCTGCGTGAAGTAATTGAACTGCCGCAGCCGGAGGTCGGACAAATAGCGCGTGAGCGCCGTGTGGTCGTCCTGCTGGGCCCGGATGATATCCACGTACTCCAACCCAGCCTGGCGGTAAACCCGCAGGCTCTGCTGATTCAGGCCGAAAAAGCCAAAGCCCTCCTTAAACAGGAAGATCGTGATCAGCGCCAGTACCACGACCGAAACGACGGCGTTGCCGCCGAAGAACACCTTGATGCACTCGTCAATCGTCAGGCCAAACAGGTGAAACTTGCGGCGGCCCGTCAAAAACTCGGCGGGTTCGGCGGCGCGCGAAGGTTCCATGTTATGGGTGAGTCTAGAAAGGGCCGGGGGCGAAAAACGAGGGAGAAACAAAAGCCCGCGGACTTTCCGTCCAGCGGGCCCTTGGTGTCAAAGGATGGCCGCGCTTAGCGGGGCGGAGCCACGAAGCCGATGTTTTCCACAATCTTTCGGCCCGCATCGCTGAGGGTGAACTCGAGGAACTTGGCCGCCTCTCCGGTGGCCTCGCCGTTCGTGTAGTAGAATGTCGGACGGGCATAGGGATACTTCTTCGACAACACCGTTTCCTTGGTCGGCAGGATGCCATCGATGGACGCCGTCTTGATCCCGTCGGCGGACAGGTAGGCCAGGCCCACGTAGCCGATCCCACTGGGATTCTTGCCGACCTCGGCCGCGATCTGCTCGTTGCCGGCCATCTTTTGGGAGGACGAGGCGTAGTCGCGCTTGTTCATCGCGAGGTCCTTGAAGTCCTGGTAGGTGCCGGACGCGGTGTTGCGGGTATAGATGGAGATCTTGCCCGGATTGCCGCCGACCGCCGACCAGTCGGTGATGTCACCCGCGAAGATTTTCTCCACCTGGAGCTTCGTCAGCAGTTTCACCGGGTTGCCGGCGTTGAGAATGACACCGATGCCGTCATAGGCGACGATGGTCGGCTTCATGTTCACGCCCTTGGCCTGCGCCGCGGAGACCTCGGTCGCCTTCGCGCGCCGCGAGGACATGCCGATCTGCGCGGTACCGTCGGTGATGGCGGCGATACCGGTGGTGGAACCCTCGGCGGCAATTTCGAAGGAAACGCCGGGATTCTTCGCTTTGTATTCCTCGGCGAGCGTCGGGACCAGCTTGGCTCCGAGCGTGTCCGAGCCCTTGATGACGAGCTTCTGCGCGGAGGCGGCGGAAGCGGCCGCGAACGCGGCAAGGAGGATGAGATATTTCTTCATGGGAGATTTTAAGTTGAGGCTGAGATTAGAACTTCACGACCAAGTCGACGAGCAGCTCATGGGAGCGGTCGAGATTGCCCAGCGCGAACGTCATGTTCTGGTGCATGATCTTCGTGTCGAAGTACGTCACGTTGAAGTTCGCGAAGTCGGTGAGGTTGTAGCTGAGGGCGAGCTTGAGGCCCTTCTGGTTGACCTTGCTGAGGCCCCAGTCGGAGTCGTTGGTGTTCGGATCGGTCGCGGTCACGCCGACTTCGCGGTAGTCGAGCTTGGCGCTGTAGTCGCCTTGGACCTTGCCCGTGCCGTAGCTGTAGCCGATGCCCCCCAGCCAGGCGCTGGCACCCTTGCTGAAGACCGCCGGGTTCAGGCCGTAGACCTGGAAGGCGCGGGTTGCGCCGGTGAAGTTGTAGGAGGAATCCCAGTAGACCTTGAAGGCCGTGCCGGCGCCGTTGATGTTGGCCCAGTTGACCTCGCCGGCGAAGGTTCCGTAGTCCTGCGCGCGGGGGCTGCCGACAAAACTCGCCGAGTTGAGGGGCGAATTCGACGGGGTGATCGTGGCCGCCGAGGGAATGTTCGACTGGTTATAGGCGGAGTAACCCACCGCGAGGATCAGGCTGCTGAGATTATCCGGCTGGAACCAGTGCGTGTAGACCGCCTGCTGCTCGAACATCCAGGCATCGCGACCGGTCGGACCGGCCACCGCCTCGTTGTTGTCCTGCATGTCGTGCTGCATCGCGCGGACCTCGAACGTGTCCTTGGGCCCGATGAAGCCCTTGTAGTTTTCACTGATGCCCTGGGGGGAGATGTCCGCATCCCAGCGGAGATCAGTCGAGTACATGATGTTCTTCTGTTTACCGAGAACGAACGCCCAGTTGAGGTTGGGCTGCCAGCCGAGATAAGCCCTGGCGAGGAAAATCCCGTAGTCGTCCGCCGCACCGGTGAAAGTCTGATTCGCCGAGTCGCTTGTCTGCGCGGTCTCGAGCGCGAAGCCGGTCGTCCAACCCTTTTGCAGGGTCACGTCACCATTGAGACGAAAGCGAAAACGCTGGCGGGAAGTCTCGTTGACCAGCGCAGCGGCGCCGGCGGCGGTTTCCGGCACCTGGCCGTTGTTCTCGTACCGGATGCGCATGTCACCCGAGAGCTTGAAGTCGACGACCGGGGCACTGAGGTTGAGTTTGCCGGCGGACGTGTTGGCCGTGAAGTCCTTCACCAGCGCGACGCGCAGATCCTCGGCCTCCTGGTCGGTGACGATGCCCTTTTTGATGAGCAAGTCGATGAGCGGGCCGCTGTCCTGCGCCAAGGCGGAGCCGGCGAACGCGATCATCGCGCCGCACAGGGCCAGCCATTTTGATTTCGGAATAAACATAGGGTGGTTTGTTTCAGTGTTAACGTTGCTGGAACGGGTACTGTTTTAGCGGACCTTTGTTACGGTTCTGTGACGCGAGCGTGACAAACCGGCAAAACACCGGGCCGCAACGGCCCGGAAACTCCAAATTCCAATCTGAAAACTCCAAAGAAGCTCCGATCCTTTAAACTGACGGTCGCGGTCGAGGTAGCGCGGTGCTTCCAAGTTCCTTGGTCAGGCCGAAGTGCGAGACTGAAAAATGACCAAAGGAGCCCGCTGCACAGCTAGGCGATGATGCGCCAGGGATTTGGAATCTACCCCCGGCATAACTTCTCTGGGATTTGGCGTTTGGAATTTGGAATTTCCGGGCCGCCGCCGGCGGCCCGGCGATTTGCGTTGAAAAATCGCGCACATTTGCACGCATTGCCGTGTCTGAGTTCCCGCCACGCTTCCCCCTGTGGGCGCATGGTCCGCGCGCACGACGAACGACCCAAACATGAACCGCGTCATCGTCCCTCCCGGCTTTTGCCGCCGGCCACGCCGCCTCCTCCTGTCCCTCGCGCTCGGCGCGATCCTTTCCCTTTCCTGCCGCGGCGAGGAGGATGGGCCTTCCGAGTCCACGTCGCGCATGTCGGAACCGTCCAACCCATCGCTGCCGACCTCCTCCTTGCCGGGCGATTATCCCGGCCCCCGTTATTCCCCCCGCCAATACCTCGGCCGCCAGACACCGTTTTTCTTTCCCCCCACCCCGCCCCAGCTCGGCGCCGCCTGGGCCACGCTGGGGCCGCCCCCGGGACGATACGCGGCGCCCGCCGAGCTGGCGGCGTTTGTGAACGAGCCTTTTTATGCCCCGCTGAGCACCCGCCTCGCCCAGCAGGATCTGAGCGCGAAGGGCAAGCTGCGGGACCGGCTCGATGCGTACCGCGCAGCCAAGCTCGCGCTCCAAGGTGAATTGCGCGCCCGGCTCGACGCCCTGCAGGACGCCGATCCGTTCACCCGCCAGCGCGAACTCGCCGCCTTCGCCCGCGGGCAAACCCCGCGCATCGCCGCGCTCGAGCTGACCGCCGACCAGCTTCGCGCCGACTTGATCATTGGCGGATTCTTTGACGACACCACCGACTGGAATGTATTGCGCCGCTGGCAGCTCGGCGTAAGCGGATTCCGGACGCCGGCCGAAGCCATTCTCGCCCAGTACCAGGTCATGCGGGCGGCCGTCTATTATCAGAAAGGCCTCTCGCCGGCGCAGCGCCGGCTCCTACGCGAGATCGCCATGGAACTGGAGGAAGTCGCGGGCCGGGCGCTCGCGAGTGGCGACGATGCGCCCGTCCCGGCGATGTCCGCCGACACCAATCCGCTGTTCTTCTTCTCGCCGGAGACAGCCCGCCTGCGCCTCCCGGTCGATCTGTCCCCCGAACTCGCCCGCAAGATCTCCGACTACGAGAAGGAAAAATCCGACCTGAAGGCCGAGCTGCGCGAGACCGTGGTGGCTGAGGATAGTGCCCGCTTCGATTTCCTGCGCGCCCGCGCCCTCGCCCGGCTGGCGGAACGACAACAGCCGCGGATCGACGCCCTCGAGGCCATGGCCGAGGACATCCGCCGGGAGCTGATCTTGCTCCCAAAACTGGCCCGCCCACCTGCCCCGCCTCCCTTGCCGGCGTCCATCAATGCGCGCATGACCGCCCTGCTTCACGAAAAAAAGGCCGCGCAAAAGAGCGCGCTCGTCCTGGTTCAGCAGATCAAAAGGATCATTTCCGTCTCGCGCGTTGACACCACCAAGGGCCCCGATGGCCGGGCCAAGCTCAGCATCCTGATCAATCCCCAGGACCGGACGGAAGCCAAGGTGAAGCCGGTCCGCGACCTGGTTTCCCGCTACAACGACGAAAACCTGGCCCGCATCACCGCGGTGGAAAAGGAATCGGCTGCCCTCCGCCGGGAAGTGGCGCAGTTCATCGGCAATGGGCCCGACACCGACGATCCGGAAAAGGCCGTCAGCGTCCTGATGGATGAATCCTACAACACGCTGGAACGCCGGGAGGAATGTGCTCTCTACAAGGATTACCGGGCCGCCGTGCTGGAACCCGGCCTTTCCCCGGAGCAGCGCCGGTTGCTTTACGACGGCGCCTTGGAAACGCTCGACCTGCCCCTCCCCGGGGCGGACCGCGCCGTCACGAATTTGCGCTGACGAGGCGGCGCTAGCCAGCGATACCTTTGTGGTCTTGTCTGAATTTGGTAGGGCGAGGTGTCCCCGCCGACCCGCGGCTCACCGGGACGGTTCGCCCTACCACCCCTAACTGCCCTCCTACCCCGGCGGCGGCGATTTGCGTTTTTCGACGAGGGTGAGCAGCAAATCGCCCTTCGCCAGGCTGCCCAGCAGCCGCCCGCCCGGCTCCACCACCGGCAGCCGTTCCGCGGTGATGCCGAGAAATCCGCCCAGCGCCTCGCTCAGGGACTGGTCGGGCCCCAGCCGGGGAAAATCCTCGTGCATGATGTCCTGCGCGAGCACCAGCTCCGCCACTTCCGGTTCCGCGAGGTACGGCTTGATGTCGTGCAGCGACACCACGCCCAGGAAACGGCCGGCCGCGTCGATCACGTAAAGGTTGTTCACGCGCACGGAGAGGAACCTCTGCGCAATTTCCGCAAAGCGCGCGGTGACGGCCAGCACGGGTGGATCCGCCTTCATCAGATCCGCGACCCGGCCGGCCGGCAGCCCCGCTGCCGGCTGCTCCGACGCCTTGCGCCGGAGCGACTCGCTGTAAAGCGACTGGTCCTCGATGCCCTTGGCCGTGTAATAGGCGAGCACGCTGCACAGCAGCAGCGGCAGGATGATGTCGTAGCTCAGTGTCACCTCGAACAACAGGATCACCGCCATGACCGGCGCCCGGCTGGCCGCCGAGAGGAACGCCCCCATGCCGACCAGGGCGAAGGCGCCGGGGTCGGCCGCGCCGGCCGGCCAGACCGCGTTCACCGCCGTGCCAAACAGGTAACCCAGGCTCGCGCCCATGAACAAGGAAGGCGTGAACACGCCGCCCAGCGCGCCCGACCCGAACGAGGCGGCCGTCGCGAGCCACTTGCAGGCAAAAACCAGCGCCAGCGCGATCCAGACGAGATGACCGTTGCGCAGATGAAATCCGAACACGAGGTTGCCCAGGTTGCCGTTCAGGATGTCGACCACGACGGAGTAGCCGTTGCCACAGACCTCGGGCACGCGGATGGCCAGCGCGCCGACCACGAGGCCCCCGAGGATCAACCGCGCGGTGAGCGGCAGCTTGGTGGCGACAAAGAGCCGCTCCGCCCCGCGCAGCGACCGCAGAAACCAGGGGGCCACGACCCCGGCCAGCAGCCCGAGCAGGATGTAGGGGCCCATTTCCCACGGCGAGTGCAGCTTGAACGCCGGCACGTGGTAGAGCTGGGCCGCGTTCGTGAGCACGCGCATGGTCAGCGCCGCGACGACGGCGGCCACGGCCAGCGGCCCGAGGCTTTCCATCGCGATCGTGCCGAGGATGATCTCCGCCACGAAAAACGAGCCCGCGATCGGCGCATTGTACGCCGAGGCGATGCCCGCTGCCGCGCCGCAGGCCACCAGCAGCCGCTGCTGCGGCGGGGTGAAACGCCGCGCGCGGCCGACAAACGACGCCAGCATCGCCGCCAGCTGCACCATCGGGCCCTCGCGGCCGATGGATCCGCCCGAGCCGATGGAGAAAAGCGCCGCCGTGCATTTCACCAGGCTCGACCGGATCGGGAGATGCCCCGAGCCGATGACAATGGCCTCCATGTAGTCCGTCGAACTCTGGTCGCGCGTGAGTTTTTTTCCGAACTGCAGCACCAGCCCCGCGAGCAGGCCGCCCGTCGCCGGCACCGCGATGCAGGCCCACCACGGCAGTTGCCGCATCGATTCCACGACGCCCGCGCTCGAGCCGGTCAGGAATTCGTGGATGCCCTCCGCCATCCCGCTGAACACCAGCGAGGCCAGCGCCCCGAGAAATCCCGCGAGTGCGGCCCATAGCAGCGTGGTCTGCCACTCGGTGGGATGAAGTTTTTCCGCAATCCACAGGCGCCAGCGCAACGCCTCCATCAAGCGGCGCAGGAACAAGGGGGCGGGTTCGGACCGGGTTTTCATCCCGGCAACCCACGCGCCAGGACCGCGCGGAACTCCGCTTCGGTCGGCGCCGCCAGCAGCGCCGCGCGCACCTTTTCGTTTTTCAACAGCCGGGCCATGCCGGCCACGAGCTGCAGATATTCGGCCACCTGTTTTTTGGGCGTCCCGATCAGAATCACCAGCCGCACCGCGGGATGCCCCGCGTCAAACGCCACCGACGGCGTGGCCCGGCCCACGGCCAGCAGCAGCCGGCTCACCGCGGACGTCCGCGCGTGCGGCAGGGCCACTTCGGGGGAAATGCAGACCGACGACACGGCCGCCCGCTCCATCAGGTCGCGCATGAACCCGTCGGGATCGGTCACCGCCGGCAGGAGGGCCAGCCGTGCATGCAGCGCCCGGATCGCCGCCTCCCCCGAGGTCACCGGCAGGTCGAGCACCACCGCGTCGGGCTGGGCAAGGAGGTTGGGCGGCGGATTCACGTTGCCCCAAGCTATGTGCCAAGCCGCGCAAAACAAGTCCTCGTGTGATGAGCGGAGGAATGAAAGCAGGGCGAGTTTCTCACCGCCCCTCGAAGGATCATGTTGTAGGCCACCTCGCTGAGGTGGCAGCCAGGTCAGCGATTTGGCCTACAGCAGTCCGATTTTGACTCGCCCGCCATCTGCGCCCCGCCAAGCATTCCGTCCCGCTGGATTTCCGTCATGAGCAAAAAGAAAAGAAACGCCTCCGCTTCCGCGCCTGCGACCCAGCCATCTCCGGCTTCACCCGCTCTCTCTGCGGCCATGACCCCGGATGTTGCAGAATCCGCCGACCCGCGCCGCCGGCTGATCGCAAACCTCACGCTCATCGGGCTCGGCATTTACGTGGCCATGATCTGGCTGCTCGCCCTCGACCAGCAGTTCCACTGGGGCATCTTCAAGCCCTGAGCTGATTCCAATCCGGTTTCACGCAGAGGCGCGAAGACGCGGAGTGGCTCCGGAAACGGAATTCCGGGAACTGCAGACAGGGCCATATCGAAAAACCCTGGCTACCGGATCGCGTGACGCTGCCTTGCTCTGCGCCTTGGCGCCTCTGCGCGAAATCCCTGGCTTGATCAGGAGGCAGTCGGCGCCGGTGGGGTCATGAGAGCCGCGGCGGACAAGGGAGACGCAGCCGGCTCCGCCGGCTCCAGGTTCGCCGGCGAATGCGGATGGTCGTGTTCGTCCAGCGACGTCAGTTGCACCAGACTCTGCAGCGACGTGAAATGCTGGCTCAGGTCGAAGTCCCCGCCGAGTCCGCCGATGAGCTTGTCGAACAGGTCCTTCTTCGAGGCCTTCAGCGCCTGGATGCGTTCCTCGATCGTGCCCACCGTGACCATGCGGTACACGAATACCGTGTTCGTCTGTCCGATGCGGTGCACGCGGTCCACCGCCTGCGCCTCGACCGCCGGGTTCCACCAGGGGTCGAGCAGGAAGACATAATCCGCGGCGTGCAGCGTGATGCCGGTGCCCGCGGCCTTGAGCGAAACCAACATGGCCGCCGCACCCTGCGCGCCCTGGAAGGCCTGCACGGGCTTCTGGCGGTCGAGCGTCATGCCCGTCAGTTCGTAGCGCGGCAATTCCGGGAAATGCGCCATCAGGGCCGTGCGCACGCGGTCCAGCAGCATGACGAACTGCGAGAAGATCACGACCTTGTGGCCGCTGCTCACGATCTCCGTGAGTTTTTCCATCAGCAGGTTGATCTTGCCCGAGTCGCTCAGCGGCGACTTGAGCCACGGGAGCATGTCGGGGTCGCAGCAGGTCTGCCGCAGGCGCGTCAGCAGGGCGAGGAAGCCGAACGATTTCTCGCGCATCGCCGCGCCCACGTCGTCGCCGAGGCGTTCAAGCCCCTCGGTGCAGATGCGCGCGTATTCGGCGCGCTGCACGTCGGTGAGCGGGCAGAGCAGGTCCATCTCGACCTTGGGCGGCAGTTCCTTGGCCACCTCGTTCTTCGTGCGGCGAAGGATGAACGGCGCCAGTTGCGCCCGCAGGCGTGTCAGGGTGGCTTCGCGGTCGGCGTTCAACGCCGCCTCGAACGAGGCCCGCGACCCGAGCAGGCCGGGCAGCAGGAAACGGAAAATACTCCACAGGTCGAGCTGCCGGTTCTCCAGTGGCGTGCCGGTCAGCACGAGGCGGTGCCGCGCCTTGATGGCAAAGCAGGTCTGCGTGACCTTCGCATCGGGGTTCTTGATGAACTGGCCCTCGTCGAGCACGGCGTAGCCAAACTCGTGCGCGGCCAGCATCTCGCGGTGCTTGCGCAGCTGCGTGTAGCTCGCCAGCCAGAGGACCGGACCGCGGCGCGTGGCAAAATCGTTGCCGGACTTGAGCACGTCCACGGTGATCTGCGGGAAGAACTTGGCGATTTCCTCGCGCCACACGGGGACGACGCTCGCCGGGCAGACAATGAGGCCGGGCCGGTCGGTGATCGGGCGCGCGGCCAGCAGGGCGATGACCTGGAGCGTCTTGCCCAGCCCCATTTCGTCGGCCAGCAGGCCGTGGCAGCCGACTTCGCAAAGGTGGTACAGCCACTCGACCCCGCGGCGCTGGTAAGGCCGGAGGATTTCCGGGAGCGCCTGCGGCGTGGCGGACGGGGCCAACACGTGCTGGCGCCACGCCTCGATCTCGGGCGAAAGGGTGAGCTTCAGCCGCGAGTCGTTGAACAGGGAGAAAATGAGATACGGCGACAACGCGCCCTCCCCGTGCGTCTCGGCCACGTTCCGCTGCCAGGCGTTGAACGATTCCCAGCGCACGGCGTCGAGTGCGACGATCCCGAGATTCGGCAGGATGACCGGCGAGCCATGGCGCTTGAGCAGGGTGTTCACCTCCGCGTCGGTGAGCAGCCGCTCGCCCGCCCGGAAAATCCACCGGAGATTCAGTCCCTCACCCTCGTCGCTCCGCGGCACCGAGGTCCCGTCGGCCGACGCCGTCGAATCTCCCGCCGGAAGCCCCGTCGAACGGCCTGCCGTGAGCCCAGTCGAACGGCGTTCAGCCACGGCCTCAATCTCAATGATGCGTGTGCCCTTCAGGAGATTGGCGCAGCGGTCGTCGAGCTCGACAGCAAACAGGCGGCGCCACGCCGGCAGCACGGTCTTGAGGAAATTCGGAATCTCCACGAGCGATTCCATCACGTAGACGCCCGTGTCCTGATGGTAGAAAAAATGCGCCTTGCGGGCGTAAGCCGCTAGCCCGATGAGCTTCGCGCGCTCGCCGGAGGAGACATGGCCGTTGCCATTCGCATGGGCCGCGACGCCCAGCGCCGGATGTCTGGTCCGCCCATCCGCATCGATCCAGAAGGCCTGGAAAGTCAGCCCGGCCGTCTTGGTCTTGAAGACCAGCAGCAGCGGCCGGATGACCCCGGGGGCCGCGGGGCTCGCCCCGTCCTTGTGGCCATTGGTGCCCTTGCCGTTCGCGCCGTGATGGCCGTTGCCATTGGACCCGTTCGAGCCGGGAGCGGACGCCGCCGGCACGGAGGCCAGTTCGCCAGGCAGCACGGGGATTTCATCGGCCACCAATTCCTCAATTTCATGCAATCCAGCCACGGCTAGCGCCCGCGCCACGTCCAGGTCGGTCGAGGAAGAGCGCACCGCCAGGCCACCCTCGGCCTCGTCCCATTCAATGACGGCGTACTCGTCGCGCTTATCAATGCGGCGATGCACAATGGCATCCTTGGCCGTCAGTTCCAATTCGCGTACCTCGCCTTCGCGGTAGATGCGGTGCCCTTCCTCCAACTGAGCCGCGCTGAAATGGTTCTCCCAGTCGATTTCGAGCTTATCGAACCAGAATTCGAGCGACTGAGGGGTATAGACGCGCTTGGGCCCGTGCGATTGCATCCGCGTAAAAAGGGCGAACGTAGAAACCGCCCGCCCCGGTGCAACACCCAATTGCAACTATTACACCACCGGGAAATTGCCGTGATCGTCACCGGAATGCCACGCATCCGACACAACCGGCGGCCTACAGTGTGGGCGTACTAATTCCACCGTCCTCCATCCTAACGCCGCCGCCCAATCGCCCGGATACGTGAAGCTTGCCATCGTCACCGAGACATTCCCGCCGGAGATCAACGGCGTGGCCATGACCTTCGGCATCATCGCCCGCGAACTCGGGCGCCGGGGACATGGGGTGACGGTCTACCGGCCGCACCGGCCCGAACTGGCCGGCGCCGCCCCCGAGCCGGAATTTCGCGAAGTGTCCATGCCGGGTGCGCCCATTCCCGGCTACCCGCTGCTCCGGGTGGGCTTTCCCGCCTGGGGCCGGTTGAAAAATCTCTGGCGCCGCGACCGACCCGACTTGGTGCATGTGGTTACCGAGGGCCCGCTGGGCGCTTCCGCCATCAGCACCGCCCACGCGCTGGGGCTGCCGGTCACGTCCAGTTTTCACACCAATTTTCACAGCTATACCGGCCATTACGGTTTTGCCCCCCTGCGCCGGGCCGCGCTGGGCTGGCTGCGGCGCGTGCACAACCGCACGCTCCGGACGTTCGCGCCAACCGCCGAACTCTGTGCGGAGTTGGCCGGCCTCGGTTTTCGTGACCTCGGCGTGCTCTCCCGCGGCGTGGATGCGCGCCAGTTTTCCCCGACTCTGCGCTCGGAGGGACTCCGGTCCACCTGGGGTCCCGGTCCCGCTGATCCGGTCGTGCTGCACGTGGGGCGCATGGCCGCCGAAAAAAATTACCCCCTGCTTTTCCGAGCCTATGCCGCCATGCGTGCCGCAAGGCCCGGCCTGCGCTTCGTGCTTGTCGGGGACGGCCCGCTGCGCCGCACCCTCGCTGCCGCCCACCCGGAATATCACTTCCCGGGTTTCATCCCGCGGGCCGACCTGGCCCGGCATTACGCCTCGGCCGACATTTATATCCACGCCAGCCTAACCGAAACGTTTGGCAACGTGCTCACCGAGGCCATGGCCAGCGGGCTGGCCGTCGCGGGTTTCGACTACGCGGCGGCCCGGCAGTTTGTGCGCGACGGTGAAAACGGCCTGACCGTCCCTCCCGATCGTCCCGAGGCCCTCATCGCCGCCGCCGTGCGGCTCGCCACCGATGATCCGCTGCGCGCGCAGCTCCGGGCTCACGCGCCGGCGTCGCTGGCGGGCCAGTCGTGGGAAAACGTCATCACCCACTTCGAGGCCGATCTGGCCCGCATCGTGGCCGGTGCCAGCCGCCCCTTATGACCAAGGTGCTCATCCTCACGGCCGGCTTCGGTGAAGGCCACAATGCCGCGGCCCGCAATCTCGCCGCCGCGTTCGAAGCCCGTCTCGCCCCCGGCGCCGCGCACGTCGCCGACCTCTACGCCCTCGCGTCCCCGCGGCTCAATGAGGTCTTCCGCCGTGCCTACCTCGCCCTGATCAATGGCTCGCCGCGCCTCTGGAGCAGTTTTTATGGCTGGGTCGACCGTTCGCAGATCCTCCCGCGCGGCCTGTGGGCGCTCGCGCGCGAAAGACGCCTGCTCGTCGACCTGATCGCCCGCGAAAAACCCGATGTCATCTGCAGCACCTTCCCGGTTTACGCCTTCATGCTCGAGCGGCTCGCCCTCGAGCAACGGCTGGACGTGCCACACTTCAATATCGTCACCGATTCGATCAGCATCAACTCGCTCTGGTGGCGCGCCGCCTGCACCGGTTGGTTCGTCCCCAACTCCGACTCGGCCGAGGTGTTGCTCCGCGCCGGCGTCGAGGCCGCGCGCATCCATGTCCACGGCTTTCCCACGCCGGCGTTCATCGCGGAAAATGCCGCGCTCGCGCCGCCCGATCTGGCCTGCGGTGAGCCGGGTCGAACCGCGGCCGGCAGCCGCCCGCGCATTCTCTACATCATCAATTCCGGCACCCGCGGGGCCGCCGAGACCGCCCGCCTGCTCCTCTCCGAGCCGGACTGGGACATCACCTGCGCCGTCGGCCGCGATGAAGGCCTGCGCCGCCACCTGCAGGAATACGCCGACCGTCGCACCGCCCGTGGTGAGCCCAGTCGAACGAAACACATTCTGGGCTGGACCGACCAGATTCCCCGTCTGCTCCTGACCCACCATCTCGTTGTGAGCAAAGCCGGCGGTGCCACGACCCAGGAGGCCATCGCCGCGCGCTGCCCGATGATTGTGAACCAGATCGTCCCCGGTCAGGAGGAGGGCAATTATGAACTCCTGCGCCGCCACGGCGTCGGCGCGCTCGCCACGACCCCCGATGCCGTCATCAGCGAATGCCGGCGCGCGTTCGCCTGGCAGGGTGCCGTCTGGCGCGACTGGCGCGCCGCGCTCGCGCCCCTCTCCCGCCCCAACGCCGCCTATGACATCGCCGATCGGGTGCTGGCAGAAATCACCCCCGGCTCTCCTCCCGGCGGCGTCAGTCCAAAGGTGGCCGCCGATCTCCGGGCCGTGGAGACGCCGTAATCCCCCGCATGAAAACGCGTTTCATCTTCAATCCGTATTCCGGCCGGAACCGCCGCAATCCGTGGCTGATCCCGGCCATCCGCGCCTTCATCACCGAGCACCGACTCGACGCGGACTTGGTGTCCACCACTTCGCCCGGACACGCCACCCAGCTGGCCCGGGCAGCCGTGGACGTGGGCTGCCGGCGCATCGTCGCGGTGGGCGGGGACGGCACCATGAACGAGGTGGCCCAGGCCCTCATTGGCGCCCCGGCGGCGCTGGCCCTCGTGCCCTGCGGATCCGGCAATGGCCTGGCCCTGCATCTCGGTATTCCAACCGCCCCGCGGCGCGCGCTCGCCCTGCTCGCCGAACCCGCAAGCCGCATCGCCCTGATCGACACCGGCACCGCCAACGGCCACGCCTTCTGCAACGCCATGGGTCTCGGCTTCGACGCCGAGATCAGCCGGCGCTTCAACCGGCTCACCCGGCGCGGACTGCCCGCCTACGCGCTCACCGGCTATGCGGCGTTCAAGGGTCACCGCTCCGAGCCGTGCACCATCCTCGGCGCCGGCCGGCGCGAGGAACTCAACGCCTTCGTCATCGCCGTCGCCAACTCCGACCAGTACGGCAACCACGCCCTCATCGCCCCCGGCGCGCGGGTCGACGACGGTCTGCTCGACTTGGTGGCCCTGCACCCCGTCGGCTTCTTTAGCGCCCTGCCGCTCATCGCGCGGCTCTTCCTCGGTTCGATCGACCGCAGTCCGGGGGTGCTGCGGTTGCGCGACCGCTGCTTCATCATCGAGCGATCCGCACCCGGCTTCATCCACACCGATGGCGAAACCCATGCCACCGCGGCGCGGGTCGAGGTCGTCGTGCGCCCGCGCAGCCTCCGCATCGTCGTCCCCGCGACTTCTCGCGCCACCTCGTCCCCGCCCGAACCCGCTGAACTTCACGCCTCCTTTCCCAGCCGCCGCCCAGAATTCGCCCCGCCCTCCGAGCCCGTTTGTAACCTAATACGTTACAAACCGACCGGAGCCCAACCCACCTGATTGCCATGGAACGAAAACATCTCCGCGTCCGCACCGTGATCCTCTCCGACGTGCACCTCGGCACGGCCGAGTGCAAGGTGAACGAGGTGAATCATTTTTTGCGCACCGTCCGCTGCGAAAAACTCATCCTCAACGGCGACATCATCGACGGCTGGCAGCTCAAGCGCGCCGGCCAGTGGACCAAGGCGCACACGCGCTTCATCCGCATCATCCTGAAAAAGCTCGAGAAGCGCGGCACCGAGGTCGTCTACCTGCGCGGCAACCATGACGACATCCTTTCGGCCTTCCTGCCCCTGGAGTTTGAAAACCTCCGCATCGTCGAGGACTACATCCACGAAAGCCCGCGTGGTCGCTATCTCGTCCTGCACGGCGACGTGTTCGACACCGTGACGAAGAATTTCGTCTTCCTCGCCCACCTCGGCGACTGGGGCTACCGCGCGCTCCTGAAGCTGAACCGCCTCTACAACGCGTGGCGCGCCTGGCGCGGCCAGGAATACTGGTCCCTCAGCAAGGCGATCAAGGCGCGGGTCAAGGAGGCCGTCAGCCACGTGTCGAACTTCGAGGTGCACATCGCCGAGCTCGCGCGCGCCCGCGGCTGTACCGGCGTGATGTGCGGCCACATCCACACGGCCGCCGACAAGATGCTCGGCGACGTGCACTATCTCAATTCCGGCGACTGGGTGGAATCGCTCACTGCCATCGTCGAGCACTACGACGGCAGCTTCGAGCTCATCTCCTTCCCGCACTTCGCGCAGGATTTTCCCATGAACGAGGAAGAGCCCGCCGCCGAGCTGATCGAAGCCTGAGCCGGAGCGAGTCGAGGACCGTGGGTCCGTTTGCGGTAGCGGCGCTCTATGAGCGCCGATCATCCCAAGCCGGCGGTCACAGACCGCCGCTACAATTTTTCACTACCGAGCCGAGGAACGCATTGATTTGCGCGCCCTCCCGTCTTCAATGCCCGCGTGCAGCCCGCCACCCCCCTGGCCCACCCCGGCACGAAAACCCGCCCGTTCGCCCTCTGGCCGATGGTCTGTCTGCTGGTCGTGTCGGTCGCGATCAATTACATCGACCGCTCCAATCTCTCCATCGCCGCCCCGACCCTGAAGGTGGAGATGGGCCTTTCGCCGAAGCAACTGGGCCTGCTGTTGTCCTCGTTTTTCTGGAGCTACGCGCTCTGCCAGATTGTATCCGGCTGGGTGGTGGACCGGTGGAACGTGAACGTGGTGATGATCACGGGGTTCGTCCTCTGGTCGGGCGCGACGGCGGCCACGGGCTGGGCCGTCGGGTTCGGCATGCTGTTCACCTTTCGCCTGCTGCTCGGAGTCGGGGAATCCGTCGCCTATCCCTGCTATTCGAAAATCTTCGTGCAGCGGCTGGACGAACGCCAACGCGGCGTGGCCAACGCGCTGATCGACGCCGGCACGAAATTCGGGCCGGCGCTCGGCACCCTCGTCGGCGGACTCGTGGTCGCACACTGGGGCTGGCGCGCGCTCTTCGTCGTCCTGGGCCTGGCCGGCCTGCTCTGGGTGCCGGCCTGGCTGCGCTGGATGCCCCGCGACGAAACGGTTCGCACCGGCGCCGGGCGACCGACGGTCCCGCCGCCCGGCTTCCTCGAAATCCTCCGGCACCGCTCCGTCCCGGCGACGTTCATCGGCCATTTCTGCGGCAATTATTTCTATTACTTCCTGCTGACCTGGCTGCCGTACTATCTCGTTCAGGAGCGGCATTTCTCGACGCAGACGATGGCCTACGTCGGCGCGCTGCCGCCGCTTTTCGCCGGTTGCTCAACGATCCTCGCCGGCTGGCTGTCCTATCGCGCGCTGCGGGCCGGGGCCACGCCCACGCGCGTGCGCAAGACCTGCACCGTGACCGGCCTGGCCCTGGCCACGGTGGTGGTCTTCGTTCCCCTGACCTCCAACACCACGGCCGCGATGGCCGTACTGCTGTTCGCGAGCGTCGCCTACGGGATCTTCGCCTCGAGCCATTGGGCGATCACCCAGACCATCGCCGGCCCGCTCGCGGCGGGCCGCTGGTCGGGGCTGCAGAACTTCGTGGGCAACCTCGCCGGCGTCGTGGCGCCTTTCCTCACTGGCTTGGTAGTCGAGCGGACCGGAAACTTCCTCTGGGCCTTCGCCGCAATCGGCATCGTCACCTTGACCGGCGCCATCACCTACCTCTTCGCCCTCGGCCCCGTTGAACCCGCGACCTGGCGTTCTTCTTCCCCGCAGTTAAAAGGGGTCACGTCTTAAGCTTCGACCCACCTCGCTTGGCCAGCTCCTCGCGGATCACGACCAGGGTGCGCGCGACCGCGCCCTGGTTGGCACGGTGCCAGGCCTGGGCCGCCGCGGCCATCGCGGCGCGGCGGGATTCGTCCTGCAACAATTCGCGCACGCTCGCGGCGAGTTCTCCCGCATCGGAAACCACGCGAGCCGCGCCGGATGACGTCAGGTTTTTGGCAATCTGGCGGAAGTTGCCCATGCCCGGGCCGAATAAAATCGGCTTCTCCAGCGCCGCCGCCTCCACCGGGGTCTGGCCCTCGGTGTGCGGCGGCAGGCTTTTGCCGACAAACACCAGGTCCGCGAGCTGCGTGAGTTTGCGCAGTTCGCCGGTCGTGTCAGCTATGCTGACGTCAACCGGGCCGGCCGCTGCCCCGCGCGAGCGGAAATGATAGGAATGCCCCGAGGCCTTCAGCCACACCTCGATTTCGCCCCGGCGCTCGGCATGGCGCGGCACGATCAGGAGCGAGACTGCGAGGCCCGCGGCCCGGGCCTGTCGGAACGCGCCCAACAGCGCCTCCTCCTCACCCCGCCAGGTCGATGATCCCAGCAACACGAGGTTACCCGGCGCCAAACCCAGTTCGCGACTGAGCTGTGTCCGTTCCGCCGCGCTGAGCAACGGGATGGTCACATCGAGTTTGATATTGCCGGTCGTGGTCATGCGCCCGGCCGGAAAGCCGAGTTCACGGAAGCGCGCCTCGTCCGGCTCCGAACAGGGCAGGAGCCGCGTGATGCCGCCCAGCATCGGCCCGACCGCCGCCTGAAAGTTTCGCATCCGGCGGAAGCTGCGATCGGAAAGCCGGGCGTTGATGCAGACCACCGGCACGCCGCGGACTTGCGCCTGATGGATGTGCTCCGGCCAGCGTTCCCCCTCCGTGAGAATTACGAGGTCGGGCGCCACCCGCCGCCAGGCCCGCCGCGAAAAAAGCCACCAATCGAGCGGAAAATAGCCGATCTCCAGTGTGCGCCCGGCGTAGCGGTCCTGCGCCTGGCGGTAGCCCGTGCTCGTCGTGGTGGTGAGATAAACCTCCGTCGTCCCCTCGCGCTTCAGCGCCTCGAGCAACGGCGCGATGGCGAGCATCTCGCCCACGCTCACCGCCTGCAGCCAGATCCGGCGGACGCCGGATCGTTTCGGCGGCAGCTGGGGCACCGCCCCGAAGCGCTGCGCAAAATTCTCCCGGTAGCCGCCGCGCCGGCGCATGCGCCAGACATAACGCGGCGCCAGCACCACGAGCACGGGAAGAAAGAGCAGGCGGTATAACCAGAGCATCACGACGGAATTCACAGTCAAAAGGCCCGACCCGCTTTTCCGAGCCTTTTATGCTTTTGCCCGGCGGGAGGCTGGGCCACGCTGGCCTCACAATGATGAAGCTACTCCGCCCCGCCCTGCTCGCCCTCCTCTTCCTCCTCCCCGGCCTGCGCGCCGCCACGGCGTTTCCCCAGGAAACGAGCGACCTCAAGGCCGATCCCGCCGCCCGCTTCGGCACGCTGCCCAACGGGCTGCGCTATGTGATCCGCCCCAACGCCGAGCCCAAGGGCCGCGCCTCGCTCCGCCTACTGGTTCAGGCCGGATCGCTCTTCGAAACCGAGAACCAGCGCGGCCTCGCCCACTTCCTCGAGCACATGGCGTTCAACGGCAGCACCCACTATGCGCCCGACACCCTCGTCGAGGTCTTCCAGCGCCTGGGCATGAACTTCGGCGGCGACACCAACGCCTACACGTCCTTCGACCGCACGGTTTACATGATTGAGCTGCCCGACACGAAGGCAGCCACCCTCGCCGAGGGCCTGCAGGTCTTCTCCGACTACGCCGGCGGTCTTCTCTTGCTGGACAAGGAAATCGACAAGGAGCGTGGCATCATTCTCAGCGAAAAACGCACCCGCGATTCCGTGGATTACCGCACCTACGAGGCCCAGTATAACTTCGTCCTGGGCAGCACCCTCTTCCCCAAGCGCATGCCCATCGGCCTGCAGCCGGTCATTGAGAAGGCGGACCGCGCCCCGTTTGTGGATTTCTACAACACTTGGTATCGGCCCGAGCGCATGGCCGTCCTCGTCGTCGGCGACATTGATCCGGCCGCCGTGGAAAAATTGATCACCACTGCGTTCGCCGGCATCACCGCCCGCGCCCCCGCCCGTCCGCTGCCCGATTTTGGCAAGGTTGCGGACGTTTCCGGCCTCCGCGTGAACTTCCATCCCGAACCCGAGGCCGAGTCGACCAGCGTCTCGATCGACACGGTCACGCCCTACGCCCACGAGCCCGACAACGCTGCCAACCGCCTCAAGTATCTCCCGCGCGAGCTCGCCGTCGAGATGCTCAACCGCCGCCTCTCGATCCTCGCGAAAAAGGAGGACGCCTCCTTCACGCAGGGTAGCAATGGGGTGCATGAGGCGTACGAATTCTACCGCGATGCCTCCATCGACCTGACGTGCAAACCCGCGCAGTGGCCGGCCGCCCTCGCCGTGGCCGACCAGGAATTGCGCCGGGCCCTCCAGTACGGTTTCCAGCCCGCGGAACTCAAGGAGGCCGTCGCCAATTACTCCAACTCGCTCGAGCAGGCCGCCAAGAGCGCCGCCACGCGCCGCTCGCCCGCCATTGCCAGCGAGATTCTCGGTGCCCTCGCCGAGGACAACGTCTTCACCACGCCCGCGGACGACCTCGCCCTCTTTGCGCCGGCCCTCGCCAAGGTCACGCCCGAGGACTGCGCCGCCGCCCTGCGCGCCGCCTGGGACACGCCGCACCGCTACCTGCTGGTGGCCGGCAATATCACCATCCCGGGCGACCCGGTCGCCGCCATCACCGCGGCCTACAACGCCGCCCACGCCGCCCCCGTCGCACCACCGGAAAAAATTGCGGACGCCGCCTGGGCCTACACCGACTTCGGCCCGGCCGGCACCGTGACCAAGCGCGAGCACATTGATGACCTCGACCTCACGCTGGTCACGTTCGCCAACGGCGTGCGCCTCAACCTCAAGAAGACCGACTTCGAGGCCAACCGCATCCGCGTGAGCCTGCGCGCCGGCACTGGCCAGCTCACCGAGCCGCGCGACCAGCCCGGCCTGGCGTTCTTCGCCAGCAGCACCTTCTCCGCCGGCGGCCTCGGGAAACACAGCACCGACGATCTCCAAACCCTGCTCGCCGGCCGCACCGTGGGTGCCGGCTTCCGCGTCGGCCCCGACGCACTCGCCTTTGGCGGCACCACGAATCGCGACGACCTGCTCCTCCAGCTTCAGCTCATCACGGCCTACGTCACCGACCCGGGCTACCGTCCGGAATCATACCGCCAAGCGCAGAAGGGCATCGAGGAACTCTACACCGGCCTCAGCCATACGACCAATGGCCCGCTCCAACTGGAGGTGATGCGGCTCCTCGCCAACGGTGACCCGCGCTTCGGCCTGCCCTCCAAGGAGGTCTCCCTCTCCCGCACGCTCGCCGAAGTGAAGGCCTGGCTGGCGCCCCAACTCGCCAGTGGCGCGCTCGAGCTCGCGCTCGTTGGCGACCTCGACATCGACGCCTCCATCGCGGCCGCCGCGCGAACCCTCGGCGCCCTGCCGGCCCGCGCCCCCCGCCCCGCGCTCACCGCCGAGCGCCGGGTGAAGTTTCCCGACCAGTCGTTCGCCAAGAACTACACCGTCCCCACCGAGATCCCGAAGGGTGTGATCGTAATCTACTGGCCGACCACCGATGCCAACGAAATCCACCGCACGCGCCGCCTCACTTTACTCGGCGAGGTGTTGAGCGACCGCCTGCGTGTGAAGGTGCGCGAGGAACTCGGCGGCGCCTACAGCCCCGGCGCCGGCAGCCAGCCCAGCGACACCTACACCGACTATGGCTTCATGGTGGCCAACGTGACGGTGGATCCCGCCAAGGCCGCGGAAATCGCCGATGTCGTCATCGCAATTGCCGCGGATCTAAACAAGAACGGCGTCACCGAGGACGAACTCCAGCGCGCCAAGCTGCCCCTCCTCACCAGCGTCCGCGAGTCGCACCGTACGAATCCGTATTGGATCGGCAGCGTGTTGTCCCGGGCGCAGGAAAAGCCGGAGGTGCTCGACTGGTCCCGCACCCGCGCCAGCGATTTCGAAGCCGTCACAAAGGCCGACCTCGACGCGCTCGCCAAGACCTACCTCGCCCCCGGCCGCGCCTTTCGCGTGATTGTACTGCCGGAGAAAAAGTAAGCGGCGCTCTTGCCTAGGCCGGTAGGGCGCGGAGCGGAGTCCGCGCCCTACCAATGTACCAGCCCACCTTGGCGCTTGCCTCCACCTGCGCGCTTTGCGCCGATAACGCCCATGCGGCGCGCGTGGTTTTTCAGCATCGTTGTCCTTTGGGCCTTCGCCCTGCGCGCTCCCGCCGCCCCGTGGTCAGCCATGACCAGCGACCTGCCGCCGGACCCCACGGTGCGGTGGGGTGCGCTGCCGAACGGGCTGCGGTATGCCATCATGCCCAACCACGAGCCAAAGGGGCGCGTCTCGCTGCGCCTGCTGGTGTCGGCCGGTTCGCTGCACGAGGCGGATGACGAACGGGGCCTCGCCCATTTCATCGAGCACATGGCCTTCCGCGGCACCCAGGCCTACCCGCGCGGCGCCCTGGTGCCGGCCCTCGAGCACGCCGGCATCGCCCTTGGGCCGGACAACACCGCGTTCACCACGGGCAACTACACCATCTACCATCTAGAGCTGCCGGACGCGCGCGAGCCGATGCTGCGGTTGGGGCTCGGGGTTTTCAACGAGTACGCCAGCGGCATTACCTTCGACCCGGATCTGATCGAGCGCGAGCGCGGCGTCATTCTCAGCGAAAAGGCCACGCGCAACACCCCGGACGCCCGCGTCAGCCTGGCCCACCAGGCGTTTCTCTGGCCCGACGCCCGCTCCGTGCGGCGCGCCCCCATTGGCACCGAGGACGCCGTGCAACATTTCACCCGCAGCCAATTCGTGGCCTTTTACGATGCCTGGTACCGCCCGGAGCGGCTCGCCGTGATCGTTGTCGGTGACGTCGTCGCGGAGGACTGCGTCCGGCTCATCACGGAGATTTTCAGCCCGCTGCAGGCCCGCGCCGCGGCTCGCACGGAACCCGCGGATTTCTTCGCCCCCCAGGCCTCGCCACCCAACATCGGCGTCTTCAGCGATCCCCGCTGGGCCGGCATGTCGTTCACGCTCGAGCATCCGCTCGCGCAGGACATTCCCAGCTATTCCCATGCCTGGAGGGTGGAGTCCCTGCACCGCGCCCTCGCCTTCGCGATCCTGCAAAAGCGGCTGGAGGAGGCCACCCACCAGGTGAGCGGCAACTACGTGGCGCCGACCGTGGCGGTAAGCAACTTCGAGCCCAAATGGCTGCTGAGCTCGATCTCGGTCTCCGGCAACGCGCAAAACTGGGCGCCGCTGGCGGCCGAGATTGAACAGCAGCACCGGCGCGCCTTCCAGCACGGCTTCACCGCGGAGGAATTAAGGCAGGCGAAAGTACAGGTGACCGCGGGCTACGAAAACGCCGTGCGGACTGCCGGCACCCGCGGCTCGCCCGAACTCGCCGGGGACCTCTGCGGCGTGCTGCTCTACGGCGGGACCTTCTCCACCCCGGAGGCACAACAGCAGGATCTGGCCGATGCCTTGGCGGCCGCCACCCCGGCCGATTGTCTCCGGGCCTTCCGCGCGGCCTGGAGCAATGACGCCCCGCATGTTTTCCTGGCCGTGAACTCCCAGGCTTCCATCGTCCGGAACGACGTGCTGCGCGTGCTCAACCAAAGCCGCAATGTCGCCGTCACGCCCCCGGAGGAAAAAAAGCCGGTCGTGTTCGCCTACGCTGATTTCGGCCCGCCCGGACATCTCCGCCGCGAGGAACATCTCGCCGATCTCGACGTGCAGCTCGCCGAGTTCGACAACGGGGTGAAGCTCAACTTCAAGTCCACCACCTTCGAGGCCGACAGCGTCGGGATCTGCCTGCGAGTGGGCGACGGCCGGCTCTCGCAGCCGACCGAACGGGCTGGACTCCATCTGTTCGCCAATGCCGCGCTGATGAACGGTGGTCTCCGCCGCCATTCCATTGACGACCTCAACGCCCTCATGGCCGGCCACAATGTGGAGGTGTCGTTCACCGTGGGCGACGATGCCAGCGTCTTCTCCGGTCGCTGCGCCCGCCGCGAGCTGGCGCTCTGCCTGCAGCTCATCGCCGCCTATCTCACCGACGCCTCCTTTGATCCGGGCATGATCCGCCAGGTGCGGGCGTCACTCTCGTCGATTTATGCCTCGATCGCGAACTCACCCGGCGGCCCGATTCAGGCCGCGGTGGAAGCGATCATGACCGACGACCGGCGCTTTGCGTTGCCGAATGCGGACGATACCCTTTCCCGTGATTATGCCGAGCTGGCCCACTGGCTGGAACCGCAATTCCGGCAGGGTGGCATCGAGGTGAGCGTGGTGGGCGATGTACCGTGGGCGGAGGCCCGCGAGGCGGTTGGCCGCACGCTGGGCGCCCTGCCCGCGCGTCCGGCCCGAACCGCCCACGGCGCGGCACCCGTCCACTTCGCCAAGGTGCGCAATGCCGTGGCCTTCGCCACCAGTGCCGCGCTCACCCAGTCCACCATCGCGTTTTTCTGGCCGGCGCCCGAGGTGAGCGGGGCCCCACAGGAACGGCGGGGCGTCATCACGGCGGCCGTCCTCGCAGAGCGCGTGCGCGAACGCCTGCGCGAGGATCTCGGCGCCACCTACACGCCCTTTGCCGAGTTCGTGCGTCACGACACCTTCCCGGGCTTCAGCTATTTCTTCGTCACCGCGGAGGTCAGCCCCGCACATGCCAAGCAAGCCGCCCAGATTGTGGCGCAGGAAATCGCCGCCCTGCGCACGAAGGGCGTGAGCGCGGACACCTTTGCCCGGGTCCGCGAGCCGTATCTGCGCGCCCGCGAGGACGATCTCCGCACCAACTCGTACTGGCTCTACACCGCGCTGAGTGACGCCCAGCAAAATCCCGCGCGCCTCGCCGCGGTCCGGAACCGCGCCGCAGACAACGCCGCCATCACGCGGGACGAGATCAATGCGCTGCTGCGCCGCTACTTCACGCCCGAGAATGTCTTTTTGCTCAGCACTTATCCGTCCGCCGGCGCCGAGGGCCGCGTCATGATCGGGCCCGAGCTCAAGGCCAAGCCGGCCGCCATGGACAAGGTGCCCCGGCCGGTTCGCCAGGACCAGCCCGTCTATCCTCCCGCGCTCCGCGCCAAGGGCGTCACCGGCACCGTCACCGTGGAGTTTGTTGTCGGAGCCGACGGCCGGGTCGCGAGCGCTAAGGCCATCAAGTCGACCAACGCCGATCTGGCCCGGGCCGCAGAGGAGGCCGCACTGAAGTGGGAGTTTGAACCGGGGGAAAAGGACGGGCAGAAGGTTGCGACCCGGATGAGGCAAGACCTCCAGTTCGACCTCGCCGCAGACCGGAAAAAATAACCCGGTCAGTGTCGCGGGAAAGCGCCGGGGCTATTTGTCCGGGATTCTCTGCAGCGAACGATCGTGCCAGCGGCTCATGGCCACCACTGCGACCACTGCGCCGATCAGCGCCATCAGCATGTCCGTCTGCGTGTCCCAAGGATCGCCCTGCGTGCCGAGAAAATCGTCGGCCGCCGCGCCGCTCGTCACGGCAGTGAACCATTCGATCAGTTCGTACAGGGCGGAAAACGCGAGGCACACGCACACCACCAGAAATCCCAGCCACCGGCTGGTTCGCTTCGCGGACCAGCCCTGAGCCAAGTCGAAGGGCCTGTTCCCCGACCCCAAAGGTGAGGTACGTACGAGGAGTTCGCGCGTGAGGATCGCGGGCACGAAGCCCTGCGCAAAATGGCCGAGCTTGTCGTAATTGTTTCGCGTCCAGCCAAACCAACCCCGCGCCCATTCGCCCAGCGGAACCCGCGCATAGGTGTAATGCCCGCCCGTCACCAGGATGACGCAGTGCAGCCAGAGCAGGACGAGCAGCAGCGTGGAAAGCGGGAATTTTTTCTGGAAGACGAGGATGAGCGGCACACCGGCCACGACCGGCACCGACTCCAGCCACCAGGTGAACCGGTCATGTGGGTCAATCCATGACCAGGCCATGACGGGAATCAGCAGCCCGAGAAACCAGATGAGACGGCGGTCCATGGCTCAGCTCCCGGCCTCGAGCCGGCGGAGAATCAGTTCCCGCAACGGCACCTCGATGGTAGCGCTGCGTGCGCGGAACAACGCCGTCACGTCCTTGGCGGGTGTCTTGCGGTCGGGCGTGAGGACCGGAGTCTCGTTCTTGAGCGGCGTCGCATCACCGCCATCCACGCGATTGCGCGCAAAACCCGCGCCCTGTCGCCAGGTCAGCGCATGCGCGCCATCAGGCTCGTCATAGCAGAGCTGGAATCCCTCCAGTTCACCGGCCGGCCGGTACCAGACAATCAACTCCAGGTCGTCGTCCTCAAACCAGCGGCGCCGCGCGCCGGGCTCCTGCTTGACGTTGCGATTCTCCGTGAGCACGCCGCCAGCGTGGAGGCAGTCCGGCTAATGTCAAAAGTCCCCGTCTGGATGTAGCGGCGGTCTATGACCGCCGTGCTTGCGGGCTTTCCATCGGCGGTCATTGACCGCCGCTACAACAAACCAGCTGCTCGTCACACGCGTCCGACCACCAGCGAGGCGTTCGTGCCGCCAAAACCGAAGCTGTTCGCCAGCGCATGGTCCACGCGCTTGCTGACCGCGGTGTTGGGCGTGAAATTAAGTCCAAGTGCGGCGCAGGCGGGATCGATGTTCTCCAGGTTGATCGTGGGCGGGATCACCCCGTGGTGCACGGCCAGGGTGGCCGCCAGCGCCCCGAGCGCACCCGCGCCGCCCAGCAGGTGGCCGGTCATTGATTTCACGCCGCTGACGTGCAGCTGGTCCTTGCCCGCCGCAAACACGGCGGCAATCGCCGCGGCTTCCTCGCCATCTCCGCCGGGGGTGGAGGTGGCATGTGCCGAAACATAACTGATCTGCCCCGGCTTGAGTCCGGCATCCGCGACCGCCAGTGCCATCGAACGGCGCGATCCTTCGGCTTCCGGCGCCAGCGACGAGAGATGGTAGGCGTCGGCCGTGGCCGCATAACCGCTCAACTCCGCATAAATCCTCGCCCCGCGGCGCCGGGCATGCTCCAGCTCCTCCAGGATGAACACGACGGCGCCTTCACCCATCACAAAGCCGTCGCGATCGGCATCGTAGGGCCGCGAGGCTTTCTCGGGAGCGTCGTTGCGGGTGGAAAGCGCGCGCATCTGAGCGAACGCACCGACCGCCAGGGGCGTGATTACCGCCTCCGATCCGCCGGCCAGCATCACGTCGGCATCGCCGCGCTGGATGGCGCGCAGCGACTCACCGAGCGCATGGCCGCTCGTCGCGCACGCCGAGGCCACACTCATGTTGGGCCCGCGGCACTCGAGCAGGATCGCCGCCTGCCCGGCGAGAATGTTGGGCGCAATCTGCAGGATGAGAAACGGCGAGATCTTCCGGTAGCCGCCGGCCAGCCACGTGTCCTGCATGGCAATGATCTCGGGCAGTCCGCCCAGGCCCACGCCGAGGTTCACGCCGATGCGCTCGGACGCGATCGAGGCGCGATGCGCATCGAGGCCGGAGTCGGCATACGCCTCGACGCTGGCTGCCAGGCCCAGATGCGTGAAACGCCCCAGCTTCTTAACCTCCTTGGGCGACACCACGCATGTCACCGGATCGCCTTGCGGGCCGCGCGGATGGAGCGGCACCGCCAGGGGGGCAGAGGGTTCAAATCCCTTTACTTCGCCGGCAATCTGCGCCGTGCACCCCGTGGGGTCGAAGCGAGTGATGCGCCCGAGACCACTGCGCCCGGCGATAAGCGACGCCCAGGTGGCGGAGACCGTGTTGCCCACCGGAGTGATGGCGCCAAGCCCGGTGATGACCACCCGGCGGGAAGGACGAGAAGGGTTCATGGAATGAGATGAGGGATGCTTTCAGGTCTGCAGTCCGGTGTAGCCTATGGCACACCTGATTGCATGGGGTGGTTTTATTGCGGTGGGTTAAAGGGAACGGTGAAAACGGAGGGTGCTGAAGGTCTGAAAACAATGTAACACGTGTTACATTGTATTGCATTCTGGATGAGCCGGCGGAGTCAGGGCGAAAGGGTCTCAGGCATGTGCAGGAAGTCGTGGGCGGGGGTGCGTGGCGCCGGGATCCGCGCGGGCGGGGGTTCGGTGCAAAATTCGCGGCGCAAATTCCGCCGCATTGAATGCAGCAGTGCATCGCTGCGCCCGGGATCATCGATGGCCCGCGCAAAAAGCAGCGCGCCGACGAGCGAACTCATCAACTGGGTGACCCGGTCACGGTTGACCGACTCATCGGGACTCAGGCGCAGCGCCGCGCCCAGCCGATCAAGGTGACCGGTGAAGCCTCGCGAGTAACCGGCTCGCGCCGCCCCGCGCAGTCGCGCCATGTCGGCCCCCACCGCCACCACCACACAGCCCGAGCCGTGATTGTCGCGGTGATGCATGGAAAGATAGCTGTCGATGAGCACGCGTGCCCGCCGGCCGGGCGTCGGTTGCGCGGCAATGCGATCAAGGTTGAAGACGGCGCCATCGAACGCCGTGGAGCAGGCCTCGGACACCAGCTCCGACTTGTCGCGAAAATGCGCATAGAACCCGCCGTGGGTGAGCCCGGCCCGGCGCATGACCTCATCCACCCCGGTCTCGGCCACGCCCCGCTCCCGAAAGGCCTGGCTCGCCGCATCAAGAATGCGGCGCCGGGTAGCGGGCTTGTGGGCGGGTGGATAACGCATGGGAACGGATCAAATCTTTGAATGACGTTAGTCATATAAAGGTACAAGAGTAAAAATTGCCAGTGTTGAGCCCGTCTGGAGCGGTTTTGACTTTGCTGGCAATGTCCCTTTTCCTCGCCCTCCTTTTTCCACCGATATGCAGCAGCTCCATCCTTACTGGCGTATGGATTACATCGAGGCGCCACGTTTTCCGGCCACCAAGCGGCCGTTTTCCGAGCTGCCTGCCTTGGGGGATGACAAGACCGCCCTGATCGTTCATCGCACGCGCCTATCCTACCTGATCCTCAACCGTTTCCCTTACAATCCCGGCCATTTGCTGGCCGTGCCATTTCGTCCGGTGGTGGATTTGGACGAGCTAAAGCCGGCCGAGCGCACCGATTTGATGGAAATCATCGTTTTGGGCAAAAAGCTGCTTCAGTCCACGCTCAAGCCCGATGGATTCAACATTGGCTTCAATCTGGGATCTGCCTCCGGAGGCAGCATTGCGCACCTTCACGCCCACATCGTCCCGCGCTGGAACGGGGATAACAACTTCATGCCTGTCATCGGCCACACCCGCATCCTGCCTCAGGCTTTGAATGCAACGTGGAAGCGGTTGAGCACCGCCCTCGAGCGGCTAAACCGGAAATCAAAGGCCCGCCCGGCTGCGAAGCGTTCGCGATCCGGCGGAGCCTCCCGATAAGTCCGGCACCTCCCCGTCTGACTCCATCCTTCCATGCCCGCCACTCCGGCCATGCCTTCGAAAACCCTGTATTTTCCGAATCCCCGCCATCTCCACCAGCTGTACGGCGGGCGAGATGAGAACCTGGGCTTGGTGGAGCAGTCGTTGGGCGTGAGGCTAGTCACGCGCGAGGAATGGCTGAAAATTGACGGCCCGGCCGACGCCATCGCGCGCACCGAGTCGCTCTTCGGGCATCTCAATGAAGCCCGCGGTCAGGGCGTGGTTATTCGCACTCCCGATTTCACCCGCATCGTCGAGATTTTCTCCCATGGCAACGGTGACGAGCTGCGCGCGCTGTTCGGCGAGCCGCTGGTGATCAGCACCAATCGCCGCAGTATCGTCCCAAAAACACTCGGGCAAAAGCTCTACCTCCAGTCGATCCATAAGAACCCCATCGTCTTCGGCATCGGCCCCGCCGGCACCGGCAAGACCTACCTCGCCATGGCGGCCGCGATCTCGGCCCTGCTGAAGAACGAGGTGCAGCGTGTCATCCTCACCCGCCCGGCCGTCGAGGCCGGCGAGGCCCTCGGCTTCCTGCCGGGCGACCTGCGCGAAAAAATCCTGCCCTATTTGCGCCCGCTTTACGACGCGATGCACGACATGCTCGACGCCGAGGATGTCGTCCGTCTCACGGAGAAGGGCATAATCGAGATCGCGCCGCTCGCCTACATGCGCGGCCGCACGCTCTCCAACGCCTTCATCGTCCTCGATGAGGCGCAGAACACCACGCCGGAGCAGATGATGATGTTTCTCACTCGCCTCGGCGAGGAGTCGCGCATGGTGATCACCGGCGACGTCACGCAGGTCGACCTGCCGCGCTCCAAGGCCAGCGGCCTGATCGAGGTCGGCCGCATCCTCGGCAACGTCCCTGGCATTGATTTCCACTATTTCAGCGGCGCCGACGTCGTGCGCCACCCGCTCGTCCTGAAGATCATCGAGGCCTATGAGCGCTACAAGAACCCCATGAGCGACTCCGCCCCGTCCGCCTGACCCCGCATCGCGCCCGTCGCGCTCCCCTTCACTTTCACTCTCACTTTCACTTCCTTCATGTCCCTCCGCCAAAATCTCCAGCTCCTGCGCGGCGGCCTGCTCGGCCCCCGACACACGCGCAAGACAGCGGAAACCTCCGCGGCGATGAGTTTCCTGGAAAAGAGCCGGCTCATCGCCGGACTGATCTTCGTCGCGACGGTCGCAGCGATCGTGCTCATCAGTTTTGTCGGCGTGACCACGATCGACCTGCCCGTGCTGCCGGGCCAGCTCGCCACGGTCCGCGTGGCCGCCAGCACCGCCTTCAGTTATACGAGCAAGGAAAAGACCCAGGCCGCCCGCGATGCCCTGCTGCATCGCGTACCGCCCGTCTACCGCCTGGAGCTGGCGCCCCTGCGGCAATTCGAAACCAACCTCCGCGACCTCGTTGTCCAGCTGGAGAAATTCGAGCGCGATTTTCCCGCCAACGCCCCCACCGTCACCAACCGCCGCGAGGCCCTTTCCCGCGTGGTGGAGGCCTTTAACGCCAAGGGCCCTTACAACGCCGGGGTGGACGACGTCGCTGCATTTCTCGCAACCGGTGACGCCAAGCTGCGCTCCACCCTGATCGAAAACGGCCTCACCGCGCTCCGCGAGATCTACGCGGAGGGTGTGCAGGACAGCTCGCTCGAGCAGTCGGGCGAGGTGAACAGCGTGCTCGTTTACCAGATCCTCCGCGCCAACGGGGAGATTGCCCAGCGGCCCGTGCAATCCGTGGAGCAGGCGCTCAGCTTCCTCAGCATCAACCTCGCCGCCGGCGGGACGACGCGCGATGTCGCGGGCGTGCTGCTCCGCCTTTTCCGCAACGGCCTGGCCCCCAACATCGTCTTCGACCGGGACGCCACCAGCCGGCGCGAGGCGGAGGCGTTCAAGGCGCTTAAGGCGGTCACCGTCACGGTCGAGCGCGGCCAGGCGATCATCGAGCCCGGTCAGCGCGTCACGGCCGAGCAATACGAGATGCTCATGGCCCAGCGCCAGTTCCTCCTCGACTCCAAGGACACCGCGGCCAACGAGGACCTGCAGCTGTATGGCCGCATCCTGCTCGTGCTTGCGATGGTCATGGCGAGCGTGATCTACATCTGCATCGAGGACCGCGAGACGCTCCAGAGCAACGGCCGCCTCGCGCTGCTGGCGCTCGTCGTCATCGTCAATCTCGCCCTGGTGCGCGCGACTTATTCGCTCCTCGGCCTGGAATTTTTCCTGCGCGACAGCCCCTGGGCCTCCACCCTGCCCTATATCGCGCCCACCGCGTTGGCGCCGCTCATCGTGGCGATCCTCATCGACGCCGGCTCGGCCATCTTCATGGCGCTGCTCATCTCGATCTTCACCGGGGTGATCTACGGCAACCGGCTCGACCTGCTCGTGCTCACCTTTCTCGCCTCGATGGTCGCGATCTTTGCCTGCCGCGAGGTGCGCAAGCGCGGCCGCGTGGTGCGCGCCGCCGGCCTGGGCGGCCTCACGGTGGCGGCGTTCGCCCTGCTAATCGGCATCGTGGACCAGACGCCCAAGGTCGCGCTCCTGCAACAGATGGGCGCCGGCCTCTGCACCGGCCTGCTCACGGGCGTGGTCGTCGTCGGCGTGCTGCCCGTGCTCGAGAGCCTGTTCAAGCGCACGACGGACATCACCCTGCTCGAGCTCACCGATTTCAACCACCCGCTCCTCCGCCTCATGCAGCTGGAGGCGCCCGGCACCTACCACCAGTCCCTCGTGGTGGCCCAGCTGGCCGAAAACGCCTGCAACGCCATCGGCGCCAATCCACTGCTCGCCCGGGTCTGCGCGATTTTCCATGATATCGGCAAGACCGTGAAACCGGAGTTTTTCACCGAGAACCAGCGTTCCGGCACGACCAGCCCGCATGATCCCAGCACGCCCGCCCTGTCCGCACTGATCATCAAGAATCACGTGAAGGACGGCGTGACCCTCGCCCAGAAGCACCGTCTCCCGCGGGCGGTCATCGATGTCATCCAGCAGCACCATGGCACGTCGCTGGTGCGGTTCTTCTATGAACGGGCCGTGGCGGCGTCGCGCACGCCTTTTTCTCCCAACGACACTCCACCGGTGGCCAAGGACGACTATCGTTACGACGGCCCGCGGCCGCAGTTCAAGGAAAGCGCCGTCATCTCGCTGGCCGACGCCGTCGAGGCGGCATCACGCTCCCTGCGCAAGGTCACGCCCCAGCATCTGGGCGAACTGATCGAGTCCATCTTCCGTGACCGCATCGCCGACGGCCAGCTGGACGAGGCGCCCCTCACCTTCGCCGAGCTGGCCCAAATCAAGAGCAGCTTCACCTTCACACTGCTCAACATGCTCCACGCCCGCGTGGCGTATGCCGAGGGTACGGAGGATGGAGATCAGAAGTCGGAAGTCGTCAGCTGAAGTCCTGCCTTATCCCGTCTTCCGTCCTCCGTCCTCCGCGCATGCGCCAGCTCGCCATCGCCAACCGCCACTCCCGCCTGCGGCTCGACCGCCGTGGTCTGGCAGCCGCGGTCGCGACGCTCGACGCGCATCCCGAAAAATTTCGCGGCGGCTGCCCGGCGGGCGAGCTGTCCCTGGTTTTCCTTACCGACCCCGCCCTGGCGAAACTGCACGGCGATTTTCTGGCCGATCCATCGGAGACGGACGTCATCACCTTCGAGGGCGACCCGGCCCTGGGGGCCGCTGGCGAAATTTGCATCTCGGCCGACACCGCCGCCACCTACTCGCGGAAGCACCGGCGGGATTTCGCGGCCGAACTCATCCTTTATGTCATCCATGGCTGGCTGCATCTCGCCGGCTACGACGACCTGCGGCCGGCCAAAAAGCAGGTCATGCGCCGCGCCGAGGCCCGCGCCGTGAAACTCCTCCAGGCCGCCGGTGTCCGCCCGGCCTTCCGCCTCGTCAAGTAGGGCGCGGTCATGCTCCGCCGATGCCGTGGTGAAACGCGTTGTCCCCAACGCGTTGAATATCTCCGTGTGAGGATCAAACGTCGGCGGAGCCAAACCCCTTCGACAGGCTCAGGGCAGGCCGCGCGTTGGGGACAACACGCCCACCCTCCCGCCCGGGACGACCTCGTCAAATAACTTGGCGTCCGGCCCGGCGTGCCCGAAACTGCCCTGACTCATGACTTCACCGTCCCGCCTCGCCACCTTTCGCAACGCCTTCTTTTCCGGGTTGCTGCTGCTCGCGCCCCTCTGGGTCACGCTCTGGGCGTTCAGCAAGGTCATCGATCTCGTCGGCGGCACCTTCCGGCCGCTGTTCTTCTTCTATCTGCCCGAGACCCTGCGCGACCGCTCCAGCCTCATCCTCGTGTGGGACATCCTCGCCACCATCGTGGTCATCCTGCTCGTCACCCTCCTCGGCTACGTGTCGCACTACGTCTTCGGAAAATTCTTCCTGCAGGTCGGCGAGCGTTTCATCCAGAGCATCCCGGGCGTGAGCGCGGTCTACAACACCGTAAAGCAGATCGTGGACACGTTCAGCACCCAGAACCGCAACCTGTTCAACAAGGTGGTCCTGGTGGAATATCCGCGGAAAGGCATGTGGACACTCGGTTTTCTCACCAGCAAGGCACAGATGGAGCCGCAGCTCAAAATCGGCGCGGAGATCTGGACCGTCTTCGTGCCCACCACCCCCAATCCCACCAGCGGCTTTCTCCTCATGCTCCCGCGCACGGACGTCGTGGAACTCGATATGAGTGTCGGCGATGGCATGAAGATGATCATCTCCGGCGGGGCGTACGTGCCGGGCAACACCCGCGCGCCTTTCGCCAAGTAATCGTTCTCTTTCTCGTTCTCGTAATCTTTCTCGAGATTTCCGGGGTGAGAACGATTCCGAGAAGGAGAAACGGGAACGATCTAACGCCATGGCCGGCCGCACCCTCCAGACCGATGCCTACGTGCTGCTCCGGCGGCCGCCCACGGACTCCTTCCAAACCTTCACGGTCTTCTCCCCGGAACATGGCGCCCTCCTGATCCTGCAGCGGGTTCCGAAAAAATCCGCCTCGGGGACCGCGGCGTCCCGGCGGGCCGCGCCGCATCTTGCCCTCGATCTTTTCGACGAGGTCGCCCTTGACCTCGAAAGCTCGAACCAAGGCCGGACTTGGTTCGTGAAGGAAGCTCGGCTCAACACCCGGCATGCCGCGATCGGCCGCAACTACGACACGCTGCGCTTTGCCTCGGCCCTCGCGGCCCTCATCGCCCGCAATCCCGTGCATGAGGAGAGCCGCGCGCAAGTCGCGGCGCTGTTGCGCACCGCCTTTGCCGCCCTGGAAACCGCGGAGCGCTCCGACATTGTTTTTTTCAAAAGCCTCTACTGCTTCGCCCGCGACGAGGGCTATCCCGTCAAGCAACAATGGATCGCCGCCCTGCCTCCCGCCGACCGCGCCAGCGTGACGGGACTACTCAACCAGCCCCTGACCGCACAAACCGCCCCTGCGACTGAGGTCGCCCGGCTCCAGCGCCGACTGGAGGACTACCTGCGCGGGCACACGGAGATTCTGCTGGATTGATCGGCACAATGCGCGAGAGGAATTTGGAATTGGGAGTTTGTAATTAGTAAAAAACGCGCTCGTGTAGGAGTGTCGCTCACGCACGCCTAAGATCCTTCGCGCGTCAGCAATGGGAAGGAAAGGGGGACGGCCCAATTCCTCCGCTGCCACCCAATTCCCAATTCCAAACTACTAATTCCCCGTGGCCCATGGCCGCGTCCCCATGCAGTTTGATCTCAATCAGCGCACCGCCAGCCTGGGAGTCGGCGACTTCGCCGACTTCACGCTCGGCCCGCGCGATGGCGGCGACGGCTCGCAGGGATTGTGGCGCGCCCAGCTCGGCACGCACTGGCACCAGCAGCTCCGCGCCCAAACCGCGAGCGAACAGCCCGGCGCCGAGTTCGAGATTCCCATCACAGGCCAGATCTTCCACCGCGGCTGGACTATCACGCTCACCGGCCGGATCGACCAGCTACTCTCGGCTCCAAGCTCCCCTCTAAAAAGAGGGGTGCCCACCGGGCGGGGTGTGTCTTCGGATCCGCCCCCGATCGTCTCGACAAACGAGGAAGTGCCCACGCCACCCGCGCTGCTCCTCCGCGAAATCAAAACCGTCACCCGCCCCCTGCCCATCGAAGAACGCGAACTGCGCGCCGACTACCCAAGCTATTTCATCCAGCTCGCGACTTATGTGGCCCTCTGGCGCATTTCGCCACGCGCCACGACCCCGACGAGCTCCACGCTCCGCGCAGAGCTGGTCTTCGTCGAAGCCGGCAGCGGACTGGCTCAGACCGTCACTCTCACACCGGCGGACGACGCGCACTTTCGCACACAACTCGAACGTGTCGCCGATTTTCTCGACCTCCGCTGGCGCGCGCGTGAGCGGTTGCGCCAGCTGCGCTTCCGGCCGGCCTTCGCCGCGCCCCGTCCCGGCCAGGAAACCACCCGCGCCGACCTCGACCGCGCCCTGACGGAGCATCACGGCCCGATCCTGTTCGAGGCCCCCACCGGCTTCGGCAAAACCGGGATGCTCCTCGAGTGCGCCCTCGGCCAGCTCCAAGCCGGTCACTTCGAGCGGGTGCTCTACCTCACCAGTAAATCCACCGGCCAGCTGCAGGTCGTTCGGACGCTCGCGGGAATGACCGCGAGCGTAGTTGAAAGTCCGAAGTTGAAAGTTGAAAGCCCATCCGGTTCCGGACCTTCAACTTTCAACTCTCAACTTTCAACCGCCTCCGCCACGTCGGTGGCCGTCTGGCATGTACGCAACAAGGCCGAGCATTGCGTGAACCACACGTTTCACTGCGTGCGCGAGGAGTGCGTGTTCCTCAACGGCGCGGAGGAGCGGTGGCAGCAGAGCGGTCTGGCGCGGTTTTATCTCTTCGAAAATGAACCGCGCGATCTTGAGACCCTGCGGGCCGCCGGGCGGGCGGCCACGATCTGTCCCTACGAAATCACGCGGGCGGCGCTGGCGTTCAACGACGTGTGGATCGGCGACTACAATTATGTCTTCGCCCCGCGCAACCGCGGCCTGTTCTACGACCAGCCCGGCTTCGAGCCGGCGCGCACGCTGCTCATCCTCGATGAGGCCCACAACCTGCCCTCGCGCGTGGCCGACGCGCATTCCCATGTGGCGCTAGCCGACGAAGCCCGCGGGCTCCTGACCGAACTCGATCACCTGCACGCCGCCGCGCCGCTGCTGCGCGCCTGGGAAAGTTGGACAAAGCTTCTGGCCGCATTGATCCCCGTCGACGCGCTCGATCCCGCCCTGGAGGCCGATGTCACCGAGACGCTCACACGCATCGCCGACCAGCTGGCCGCGACCCCGCCTGACTCCGCCGCACTCGGGCCGCATTTTGCCGGCCTGCTGTGGCAGATCCCCGAATTCGTCGACTGGCTGGCAAACGCCAAGTTGAAGAAACTCCTGTGGTGCCCGCGCGCCGGCGAGCTGCATTTCACCTGTTTCGACGCCGCCGACGCCATCGCCGAAACGCTCGGCGCCTACGGCGGCGTGATCTTCGCGAGCGCGACGCTGTCGCCCGTCGCGGAGTTTGCCGAGAGCTGTGGGCTTCACGCAGCCGACACACCCCGCCCGTTGGGCACCCCTCTTCTTAGAGGGGAGTCTGACTCCGGCTCCCCTCTAGAAAGAGGGGTGGCGCAACGCGACGGGGTGTGTCGCCTCGTCACCGCCCACACCCCCTGGCGAGCCGGCGCCTACGATATCGCCTTCGACGCCCGCGTCGACACGAGCTTCCACCAGCGCGCAAAGTACCACGCAACTACCGCCGCTACGGTCGAAGCACTCCATGCTGCCGCGACGCGGAAACCCCAAATTTCAAATCACAAATCTCAAATCGACCATACGCATGCGGTCGCAATCTTCTTTCCGAGCTACGCTTACGCCGAGGCGATCCAGCGCGCATTGGACAACGCCGGCTCCGTGTTACGCGTCGCCCTGCAGCCTCGCCTGCGCGACCTCGCGGCGCAGGCGGACTGGGTCGAGGAGTCACTCGTGCTCTCCGATGCGCTCTTTCTAGTCTTGGGCTCGAGCTTCGCCGAGAGCATCGACCTCCTCGGCGGCCGCGTGACGCACGCGATGGTGGTCGGTCCCGCCCTCCCCGAAGTCAACGCCGTGCAGCGCGCCCGCCTTAACGAACTCTCCGCCCTCGGCCGCGAGGAGGCCTTCCGCCGCGTTTATCAAATCCCCGGCATGACCAAGGTGAACCAGGCGCTGGGCCGCCTCGTACGCGCCCCCGGCCAGCGCGCCTGCGTCATCCTCCACTGCCAACGCTTCCTCGAGCCCAGCTACGCCCGCCTGCTCGCGCCCGATTATCAGCTCGGGACCAATATCCTGGACAACGCCGGCCTCACCGACTGGCTCGCGCGCGACTTCACGGCGTCGCCTCAAATCGATCCACCTTCATCTCCCGGCTGATGCGTCCCTCTTCCACAAAGCCCACCCGCGTCAGAACGGTGCCGTCGAACCAAGTCGCCGGCTCCGGCCCCCATTGGCCTTCGCGCTGTTCGTTCGGCCGCGAAAACGCCAGAGTGTTCCACCTGATTTCCACCGTTCCGATCCAGGTCGTCTGATTCGATCCGTAGCCTAAGATAAGCACCGCTTCGTTTCTCTCACGATTGACGAGGGCGTATACCTTGGGATCCCAAGACTGCACGGAACCGGAGAGCGTGAAGAGGGTGGTATCAGTCCGTGGATCCGGTTTGCTCTCGACCAAATTGACAAACATCCGCCCGTCCTCGCGCCGCTCGGCTTTGGTGATACGTAGTGTATTGGTCCCGTGCCGTTGCCGGGCGCTTACCCGCAGCGGCAGCTCATACTCCACCACGGGGCGCACCATCAGGTCATTCAATTTGACGGTGTAGGCCGGCGGTCCCTGGAGCATCCGCGTCCCCATCTCGGTGGATAGGAAAAACTGCGCCGATAACCGCTGGCCTTCGTGCAATTGTCGCTGAATCGCGATCCTGAGCTCATTCCGTCTTGAATCGGGCTTCAACCCCGACACTCCCAGAAGATTGCGTACGGCACCATCCGTCCATTCTTCAAAATCGGCGGGCACGCCGAGATAACCATTGAATTTCAGGATGGAGCCATCTTGAGGTGGACCCCGAAAGTTGGACAGGTCGGATCGTTAACCCAAAGTCAGAAGAACGATCCCAATGTCCAAAAAACGCCGTCAGCACAGTGCCCAGTTCAAAGCCCAAGTTGGTCTTGATGCCCTGAAGGGCATCGACC
>CAIUWA010000031.1 GCA_903902745.1 uncultured Opitutia bacterium
CGGCCCCTTTTCAACATGAATCCCGATCAATTCTGGACCAGCCAGGATGGCCAGATCCTTCAGGTGAAGAACAAGGACGAGCGCACGGTCGCGCTCACCCTCGCCTTCTGGCCGCGCCACCCCGCCGAATTCGACTTTCTCAAGGCCCGCCTCGCCGACCTGAAGTTTACCGAGCGCAGTTCCCTCGCGCGCATCGGCTTGGAAATGCTCATCCACGGTGAGCCCCGCGTGGAGGGCAACCGGCTCGAGCTTTCCGCCGACGCCTTCATCTACGACCCGAGCTTCCCCAACTCACCTTACTGGAAGAAGCTCCTGCGCACCGGTTCGCCCGTCGGCCGGCTGTTTTACGCGCCCGCCGCCGCCAAGCTCACCACCGCGGAAATCTGGGATGCCATCAAGCAGAACCAGATCAAGCTGCCCAACACCATCAGCATCGACCGGCTCGGCCGCGTGTTTCTCACTCCGCACCAGGTCAGCTACACGCTAAACCCGCGGCTCCTCCGCATCAATTTCGAGCACATCGTCAGCGGCAACGCCGGCCGCTCCTACCTCGACAAGGTCCAGGTCCGCCACGATGCCGCGCCCCTCACCATCCCGCCGCATTCAGGCATCCTCACCAGCTGCTCCATGTATCTCAAGGAGCACTTCGTCGTCCTCAACCCCGGCGAGGGCAACTTCGGCATCCACACCAGCGCCGTGCTCCTCGACCCGATCAAGACGTTCGGCACGAATGTCATGCTCGAGATCTACAACACCGGCGACCAGCCGGTGGTGAACCCGATGGTCTCGGTCGACATCTACCGCGCCCCGGAGGCCGACGACCCCGAGTTGAAGGCGCTCACCAAGAAGCGACAGAAGCTCCTCGGCGCCGCCAGCAGCCTCTACAAGTGTCTCGATGAAAATCCCCCGCGCGACACCAAGGACGCGCAGCCCCGGACCAAGATCACTGTCCGCGGCCAGACCGGCACGATGGAGAACCGCTCCGTTGTCGTGCGCGCCAATGAGGACCTCCGGAAATTCCTCGAGGCCGAGGCCTGCCCGATCGGCTGCCGCACGATGATCCAGGCGCTCGACGACGCGCCAGAGAATGCCGACACCCTCATCGTCGATTACTTCCCCGACCTGCTCGAGCACATCGAGCTCGTCACCCGCATCGGCGACGTGAAGTTGAAGCGCCTCATCTTCCGCAAGGCCTCGCGCACCCACGGCTATTTTCTCTCGAGCAATGCGCATGCGCGCCTCGACATGTTCAACTCCATCGGGCTCCAGATCTACTGGTACGACGAGCTGACGAAGGAACTCTACCTGCACGTCTACAAGAAGGAGCATGGCTTCTTCGTGCGCGAGGAGATGGCCCGCAAGTTCCAGGAGTCGACCATCCTCGCCTTCTACGGCTCGGCCGTCGGGCTCGAGCAGGCCGATACCGACCGCATCTCGTCGCTCGTGGACAAGCTCACGTCCTTCATCGGCCACAACCTCGGCGTGCTCACCGGCGGCGGCGGCGGCGTGATGCGCCTCGCGACCGACCAGGCCCGCGGCAAGGGCGCGCTCACCGGCGCGTGCTTCCTCGAGCTCGAGGCGCAGCCGCCGGAGCTCGGCGTGGATTTCTTCAACACCTTCCAGGAGGCCTCGCGCCACTTCCGCCAAAAATGGTTCGAGGCGGCGGATTTCTGCATCTTCAACGTCGGCGGCGTCGGCACGCTCGAGGAAATCGGCATCGAGATGTGCAACCTCAAGCTCGGCATCCGCCCGCGCGTGCCCTACGTTTTCTTCAACGCCCGTTTCTGGGGCGACCTCAAGAAGCAGATCGAGGAAATGATCCGCACCAAGCGCGCCCCAGCCTGGATCGCCGACTACATCCTCTTCACGGACGACCCCGACGAGGTCGTCGCTTTCTACCGGAAGAAGCTGCAGGTACTGTAAATTTGTCGCGCGCGGCGGCGGGTTTTTTGCAAAGAATTGTCTACCTCGGAAATTATGTGCCGCCAAAGTCTTCAAGTCCTGTTCCTGCTGGGCTTGGCCCGGGCCGCCTTTGCCGCTGCTCCGGATTCGCTCGCGGGCAAGGCGTTTCACACCTCATTGCCCACCCTGGCCCATTCGTTGGGGATGAAATCGATTGTCCTCGGATCCGACGGCCATTTTACCTCGCTCATCGCGGCGTCCAGCCAGCCGCCTTCCACCACCTCGCTCGTCCTGCTCGATCCGCCGGCGGATGGTTCCTTCACCTATGTTCGCACAGGCGAAACCACAGGCCAGCTGACTTGCATTGGAACCGATCAAGCCCAGCAGATTTACCGCATGGACTTTTCCACGCCGACGAGCGGCGTTTTTCAGCTCTCGTTCGATAGCGGTACTTTCTTCATTTCGGACCCCGACGCAAGTAACTCGGCGTCGCTGTTGAACATCGCGCTGCGCGGTCGCGTGGGCCCGGGTCAGTCCCTGATCGCCGGGCTGGCTGTGCCAGGTGTCAATCCGCGCGAGTTGCTGATCCGTGTAGCCGGGCCCGCCTTGAAATCTGTGGGGATTGATGGCGTATGGGCCGATCCCGATTTTCAAATCTTCAACTCTAGTGGTCAGATTATAGAAACGCTTCCCGGCAAGATCATCCGATTGCATTCAGGCGACTGGTCCAGCGCCGCAAATAGTAATAACAACGCCGGTCTGACCCGCGCCTTTCAGAAAATCTTCACCTATGTCGGGGAATTTCCCTTTGCTATCGACTCCAAGGACGCCGCCGAAGTGGTGCGCCTTCCGCCGGGCATCTATACCGTGGTGGCCACTCCTGGCAGCAGCGATCCGGGTGGCGAAGCCTTGATTGAAATATATACTCTGCCTTAGCTCGGATTCCGATTCTCGAGCAACGCCAGCCTTGCCACTCACGCAAGGCTCTGAGTTTTTCAAACCGTGGCGATCCTGCTTCCCCGTTCCGTTCTCGTTGTCGGCTCCGGCGGACGCGAGCATGCGCTCGTGCGGTCCCTGCTTGCCTCACCCGCCAAGCCACGGGTCGTGTGCTCCCCGGGCAACGCCGGCATCGCGCAGGATGTCCCCTGCCTCGCCGTCGCCGCAGATGATGTCGCCGGACTCGTGACTCTCGCGAGGCGTGAGAAGATCGAATTCGTCGTCGTCGGCCCCGAGGTGCCGCTCTCCCTCGGCCTTTCGGATCAGCTCATCGCTGCCGGCATCCCCGTTTACGGCCCCAAGGCCGACGGCGCCCGGCTCGAGGCCTCCAAGGTTTTCACCAAGCAAATCCTGCTGAAGCACGGGATTCCGACCGCGTCCGCCGGCATCTTTTCCGCCGTGGCTCCCGCCCTCGACTACCTCAAGGGGAAGAGCGCGCCGATCGTCATCAAGGCGGACGGGCTCGCCGCCGGCAAAGGCGTGATCGTTGCCCAGACCATGGCCGAGGCCGAAGCCGCCGTGCGCGACATGCTCGCGGGCAATAAATTCGGCACCGCCGGCAGCCAGATTCTCATCGAGGATTGTCTCCATGGGGAAGAGACCTCGCTGCTCGTCGTCGTGTCCGGACGCGATTATGTGATGCTGCCAGTCGCGCAGGACCACAAGCGCATCGGTGACGGCGACACCGGCCCCAACACGGGCGGCATGGGTGCCTACTCGCCCGCCGAGGTCGTCACGCCCGATCTGCTCGAGCGCATCGAGCGCGAGATTGTCCGCCCGTCCGTCAACGCCATCGCCGCCGAGGGGATTGATTTTCGCGGCACGCTCTTCATCGGCCTCATGCTCACGCCCGCTGGTCCCAGCGTGATCGAGTACAACACCCGCTTCGGCGACCCCGAGACGCAGGTGGTTTTGCCGCGCCTCAAGACCGATCTCCTCGCGCTGCTCTGGGCCGCCGCCCGGGGCGAACTCGGCGGCATGAAACTCGAGATCAAATCGGACTACGCGTTGTGCGTTGTTATCGCGGCCAAGGGTTATCCTGATGCTTACCCGAAAGGCGATGTCATCAACTTCCCTTCCGCCTCGAGCCTTCCGCCTCAGGCCTTCATCTATCACGCCGGCACGGCCAAAAATCCCGCCGGCCAGATCATCACCAACGGCGGCCGCGTGCTGGGCGTGACCGCGCTCGCGCCCACGCTCCGCGCTGCCGCCGACCGCGCCTACGCGGCCTGCGGGCAGATCCAGTGCGCCAGCAAATATTTCCGCCGCGACATCGGTGCGCGCCAACTGACCCGTTCATGAAGCGCTTCAGCCTGTTTTTTATTCTTCTTTCCGTGGTGCTCCGCGCCGCACCCGCGGTGCCGCCGGTCACGCCGCCAAAGTCGGCGGGACAGACGCTCGAACCCCACCTGATCTATCTCCGTGTGCATGCGCTCCCGGAGGATCTGCCGGCGACGCCCCTGTCCGCCACCGGCAGCTTGGTGCTGGATTTGCGCTTTGTCTCGGCCGGCCCCGACGCGGCCTCGGCCTTTGCCACCTGGTTGAATGCCCGCTCCCGGCCGCAATCACCCGTGCTCGTGCTCATCAACCGTGAAACCAGCCCCGCCCTGCTGACCTTGCTCACGACGCCCCCGCTGCCCGCCGGCATGGTCAGCCTCGGGGCGGCCGCCCCGGGTGTCCGTCCCGACATTGCACTCATCCTCGCCGCCGACGCCGACCGCACCGCTTACGAGGCGCTCGAACACGGCACGCCCCTCGCCGAGTTGATCAATCCCAAGCTCGACAAGGTCCGGCACGACGAAGCCGCCATGGCCCGCGAGCGCGCCGCCGGAATCAACAGCGAAACCGACGAGGAGCTGCCCTTGCCGTCGCCCGACGACGAGAAGGCCAAATCCCCGGCGACCG
>CAIUWA010000032.1 GCA_903902745.1 uncultured Opitutia bacterium
CGATGCTCTTGCCTCCGTCCACGTCCCGCAGGATACGGACTTTCTCCTCTGTACTGTAGCGTTTACCTTTCATGATCTGGGTCCTTTTTATTGGCCCAGACCGACATTTCAAGCGGCTCGAATTACCGGAATCACGTCACCGTGGGGTGTCAGCGGCACCGCGAGAGAACCTCGGCAAAGAACTGTGCCGCCAATTCACGGGTGTTGCCCACTTCATGCCCTGCGTCAGGCCCGACGACAAGCTTCCAGTCGGCGCCTGCCCGATGATTCACGGCGAAGATACCCTGAATGCTTTGGATGCGGAACGGTTCGTCTTTGGCGCCCACAAAAAATAGGCCCGGCACGGCTCGCGTGGCCGCGGGCGCCAGGTGGGTAAAGTAATAGCCCCCTTTGTTGACCACAAAAGCCGCGACGCGAGCTGGATTCCAACAAACGAATTCGTAGTTAAATTCGCCTCCAGCGGAATGCCCCCAAAGCAGCAGCGGCGCTGCGGCTGCTTCGGGTTGTGCCGCCAACTTCGCCAGACGGTTCACCGCATCCAACAGGGCCCCGCCACTGCCGTCACGAGCTGCGGCATACTCTTCGATATTCATGTTCTCGTGCGTGTGATCTTTGAACCAGCAACCGATCAGCGCCAGACTGTGTCTTCTCGCGAAGTCCTGCCAAAATGGGTCCTCGACCTGCATCCTGCCGTCGGCATTGCTGCCTGGCATGAGCACCACGATCCCGCGCAAGGCCTCGGGACTCGGCGGGTGCCACCAGCGGAAAGCAGCGACCGCAAAGTTGGGTCCGGGCGGAGTTTCAACATCAAATATGTGCTCGGATACAGCGAAAGCTTCCGGCACCATAAACCAAGCCGTAGAGATGAGTAAGCAGGCAAATGGCAGACTCTTCATTCTGGTGTTTGGTGGAAGATGCCAACGTCGATTTCAATAGCGCAAGCCGTTGGCCTGCTTTCGGAACACAGATTGGTGCGCCGCTTATTCGGAAGCAAGCCAGTCTAACATTTCGCTGAGATTTCGTTTCCTTTGCCGATCTGGTGAAAGCTTCGCCGCAATGACAGCCGTGCTGTCTATTCGCCTATAAACACTCTCCCTCTAGAGATGGCGCCCTCACTGGGCGCCGCGGGCTCTGACATGACCCGACGTCGCGGAACGCGCTAGACAGGGCATCAAACGCGCAGACGCCGCACGGGCTGGGGACCCAGCGCTTAACAGGGGCATATCAGGTGACGCGCCCCGAGCATCGAACCAAGTGGTTACAGAACACCGAAAGCCGGACAGTAACCGGACAGACAAAATAGTACAAACAAGGGTTACTTCCCTATCTTGTTGGTAGAAATGGTGCCAGGGGCGAGGATTGAACTCGCGACCAAAGGCTTATGAGTCCTCTGCTCTACCACTGAGCTACCCTGGCGAAAGGTATTTAGATTAACGACTTGCGAGAGTAATAAACTCCCGCATTTTGGCAGTTGTCACCTGAAGTTGTCACCGTATGCTTTTCGGCATGCAAAACAGCACCGGCGAGGGCGCTAAAAGCAGTAGAAAAGTGGTCTTTCATCGGGTGGCAGAAAACCTGTATCGTTTGGAATCTAGCGGTGGGTATTACGCTTTGCTCAAACGCTCTGACAAGCAATTTCGCCGCTCCCTCAAAACCAAGGACCGGAAGCTGGCGGACCGCCGTTTAGCGGAGATGAGGGACCAGGTATCGAACCTCAAGATCACAGCCGACGCCAACCTAGGCTTTAAGGACATTGCGGCCCGCTGGATTGCAACGACCTCCCATGCTTTGAAGGCCAACACTGTGAAGCGCCGGGAGACCTGTATTGCCAACGTTGCCCCGTTCTTTGCCGGTATCGCGATCCGCAACATCCAGGCTCATCATTGCGAACGGTGGCTTACGGAAAGGGGAGTGAAGAAAGCCCCGCAGACCATGGCGCATGAATTGAACGTCATGCGGAACGTTTTGGACTATGCGGTGCAGTTGGGGCTCATGATGACCAACCCCGCCAAGGACATTAAACGCAGGAGGGTCGTTAATGCCCCTGTAGTCATCCCTACGAGGGATCAGTTCAAGAACCTGGTCGCAGCCATCCGGGAAAGCGATGGACGCCCAGGAAGCCAGCTAAAGGCCAAAGACGGGGCCGACCTGGTCGAGTTGCTGGCGTATTCCGGTTGCCGTATTCACGAGGCCGTCTCGATTCGATGGGCTGAAGTGAACTTCAACAAACGAACGGTACGGGTAACGGGTGGCGACCAGGGCACCAAGAATCACGAGGAGCGGACTATCCCAATGACCGAGGCTCTTTATGTGCTCTTGATGCGGCTGCATGATGAACGGAAGCCGAAGCCGGAGGATTTCGTGAGTCTAATCGATAGCGCGAAAAAATGCCTACAGACCGCGTGCCGGCGATTGGAATACCCACAGTTCACGCACCATGATTTCCGGCACTTCTTTGCGACAACTTGTATAGAAGCCGGGGTAGATATTCCTACAGTCAGTCGGTGGCTAGGTCACAAGGACGGAGGGTCGCTTGCTATGAAAGTCTATGGGCATTTGCGTCTGGATCACAGCTTCGATGCGGTGCTGAAGGTCATCTTTTAGTTTCCTGTTACTTAGCGTGGACACATTGCTGTAGCCAGGTTGTTTCGAAGCAATTCTATCTGAAATGTTCGCTGAAGTTGAACAGCTGTTTGCGGTCATGCTAGTGAAATCTATGTAATTGAACTTGCGGCACGAAGCGGGACCCGCGAATAACACTGATTGGTGACTCCAGCTGAATTTATCGCAAAATGGTCTAAAGTAGCTCTTTCCGAACGGTCAAGCTACCAGCAGCATTTTTTGGATTTGTGCGCTCTTGTTGGTCACGAGCCACCGGCCCAGCTCGATCCCACAGGCACCTGGTTTTGTTTTGAACGAGGTGCTGAAATTCACGGAGGTGGTGACGGATGGGCGGACGTTTGGAAGAAGGGGTACTTTGCTTTCGAGTATAAGGGGAGGCACAAGAATCTGGATAAAGCATACGACCAGCTTCTCAAATATCGCGCGTCACTTGAGAATCCTCCACTTCTTATTGTTTGTGACACTGATATTCTAAACATATATACCAACTTTACCGGAACAGCTGAGAAGATATATAAGATACGCACGTCTGACATGGCGACTCCACGCAGTGTGGAAATTCTACGCCAAGTATTCACCGAACCGGAGAAGCTAAAACCTGGGAAAACATCAGTTGCCGTTACTCGCGATGCGGCCGGCAAACTTGGGAATTTAGCACAGGTACTAAGGCAGCGAGGGATTCCTTCCCAGTCGGTTGCGAAATTCTTGGACCGAGTAGTGTTCGCGCTCTTTGCAGAAGACGTGGGGCTGCTGCCGGCCAAAGTGTTCACAAGTATAGTTGAGAAGAGCCACGCTGATCCGGTACGTTTTACTAGACTTTGCGGGCAATTATTTTCAGCAATGGCTACGGGAGGCGATTTCGGGCCGGAAAGCATTCGTTATTTTAACGGAGATCTGTTCACCGACGTTCCTGTACTTGAGCTAACCCTAGAAGAGATTTCCATTATTCGTCAGGCATGTGCACTTGAATGGGGGAGTGTAGACGCGTCTATATTCGGGACAATATTTCAGCGTGGCCTCGATCCCAATACGCGTGCGGCGCTTGGCGCTGAGTATACCGGAAGAGAAGACATTGAACTCCTAGTCGAGCCGGTAGTGATTGCCCCACTTCGCCGTGAATGGGACGAAGTTAAACTCAAGATTTCGACAAGCATTTCCGGGAAAACTGGCGGGACGCTCAAGAAAGCGCTAAATAAGGCCGGAAAGCTAAAGCATGATATTCTCGAACGGCTATCAAAAGTGCATGTCCTGGATCCAGCATGTGGCTCTGGTAATTTCCTCTACGTAACCCTCCAGAAGCTTAAGGATCTTGAGAATGGGCTTGCCTCGATAAAATGGACACCAATTCAAGCGGCTTTGATGGTGTTTAGTTTTTGTTGGTTTTCGAACGCCACAGGGGAGAGATAACCTAACGAGCTGTGGCGCCTCGTCGTGTTGTAGAACGTCTCGATGTAATCGAAGACGGCAAGCTCGGTATTCCGGCGACTGGTCGGAATCGATTCATCCAGGCCGGTGTCGGTCTTGAGGGTGCTCCAGAACGATTCCATGGCGGCGTTGTCGTAGCAATTTCCGGCCCGGCTCATACTGCGGACGATGCCCGCCGCAGCCAAGGCCTGGATGTAATCATCATCCACGTATTGGCTGCCACGATCCGAGTGATGGAGGAGTCCTTCAGGTGGGGACCGACGTTGCAGGGCGTCCTGGAGGGCCGCCAGCACGAGACTGGCGTGGAGGGTCGGGCCACAGGCCCAACCGACGATGCGCCGGCTCCAGAGGTCAAGGATGGCGGCAAGATACAGCCAGCCTTCGGCCGTTTCGAGGTAGGTTATATCGGTTAGCCAGGACTGGTTGGGTCCAGTCGGCGCGGGCCGCTGGGCGATGAGGTTGGCGGCAATCGGTTGCGCGTGGCGGCTGTCCGTGGTCCGGGGGCGCCGACAGTGTTTCTTTTTGCCGCGCAGTCCCTCGGCCCGCATCAGACGAGCACACCGGCGCTTGCTCGTCCGCGTGCCCTCCGCCCTGAGGTCCTCGACGATCCGCGGCACCCCATAGGTGCCCCGGCTGGCCTGATGGGCGGCCGTAATTTGCGCGGTGATGGCCGCATCCTCGCGCTGGCGGGGACTGGGCTGCTGCTGGCGACAGCGATAATAGCCGCTGGGCGATACGCTCAGCAGATCACACAGCATCCGGATCGGGTGCTCGCCTTTCATCGTCTCGATCTGGGCATACCGCTCTCGGGCGTTTCGGAGAGGATGCCCAACGATTTTTTTAGGACGCTCTCCCGCTCGCGCATGCGGATCACCTCCGCCCGCAGGCGCTCATTCTCCTTCACCGCCTCCTCCAAGGTTTGGGGTGTCGGCCCTCCGTCGCCCGGGCGGGGCGCGTAGAGCTTGCGCCACTCGTAGAGTTGCCAGGCTGGCAGCCCCAATTCCTTCGCCACGGTCTTCACCGTGCGGTCCCCGTGCAGTGTCAGTTCCACGGCATGGCGTTTGTAGGTCTCGTCGAACTTGCGCCGGGGCGTTGCCCCGGACCCTTTGCGGTCTGTCTGGTTCATAGTTGTCCTTATCGCTACCCAAACCGGCCGACTCCGTGTCACCCGCTGTTTGGTCGCTTCCTGCGGCAAGCTTTATCGCTCCTGTCCTCGGAAGCGACCAAACAGCTGACCCGTCAACACGGATGTCTATGTCCACTAAATCGAGGCAATCTCATCCCTAGAGGACCGTCGCCAGCCTCACGTCGGATATTCGTTGCAGCTACGCCCCCAACCCACCTCGACCGCATAGGTTCGTCGCGGGTTGTCCGAAGACGATTTGGAATCTAGGCGACTGTTCAACAGAGCTTTCTTGCCTGAACAGATTACCGCGACGCTATCTCGGAAATCGATTGGGAACGGGTCCCCTAGGAATAGTTCGCCTTGGATTCCGCGCGATCACTAGGGCTGCAAAATGCCGATTCGCGAACCTTCACCGCTTAACGTTCAGCACCGCACCGGACGGAGGCGGAGGAACGCTTGGGGTCGCAACCGAAGCATCCGTCGCCGCCTTCACAGGATCAGCAGCGGGTGCCTTGACCTGTGCCTGCAGATTCACGATTTGCGCCAGTTTTGATTTTGCCTGAATATCTCCTTGCGCAGCCTCCATACGGGTTTGAGCGGCGGTTTCCATAGCTTCTTGTGCGCGATTGCTAACAGGAGAAATGTTCATGCTCTCTACTTCGACTGCCATTGCGAACTCTGGAGAAAAATCGGCATTCATGAATAAACTGGAGATGTCAGGGAGAGCATTCGATGAAGCAAAGCGGAGATGCCAATATGCTCAGTTGGATTTTAACTTCCGTTTCGAGCCTACTCATCGAGGCGGGCGTTACCTCAAACTGACGTGGAGACTATGAGTTCCTGAGGGACGTAAGGAAATGATATGTGTGGCCTGAACCAGCTTGATGACGACCGGCTCGGGCGTTCGCGCCTTTCCGGCAACTAAACGTCGAGAACCGGATGACTAGCTTGGACTCGCTTAGAAGTGAGAGAAAGCAAAACCGGCAATACGATAAGGACGAGCGGCATCTGTACCGCTAGTCCGGAGATGATGGCAATCGCCAGGGGCTGCTGCATTGCGGAGCCCGCGCCGATGCCGAGGGCAAGCGGGAGCAAAGCGAGGATCGCGGCGAAGGTGGTCATGGCGATCGGCCGCATGCGGTTCACACCAGCCTCGATCAGGGCCTGGTGCGGCGGCAGGTCGTCGGGCAGCGAGACCAGCTCGGACACATAGAAGATGGCCACCTCGGTGGCGATGCCGACGATCATGGTCATGCCCATCATCGAGGAGATGTTCAGCTCGGTGCCGGTCAGCCACAGCCCGATGGTCACGGCGGACAGCGCGAGCAGCGTGCAGCCGAGCATGGCGCAGGCCGTACGAAAACTTTCATAGAGGAAGAGCAGCAGGAGGAACACCAGCGCGACGGCGCCACCGAACACCGCGATCAGCCCGCTGAAGGCCTTCTGCTGCTCGGCGTAGGTGCCGCCCAACGCGAAATAGACGCCGTGCGGTATCAGGCCCGGTTTTGCCAGCGCCGCCTGCACGTCGCGGATGGTCGAACCCAGATCGCGGCCGCTGATGCGCCCGGTCACGGGAATCATCCGTTTGAGGTCGTCGCGCACGATCTGCGGCTGGCCGATGACCGGCGTGATCTCGGCCACGCGCTGCAGCGGAAAGAAATGCCCGTCCGGCGCGCGAATCCGCAGTTGGGCGACGTTTTCCGCCGTACGGCGGTTTTTTTCGGGAATCCATGCGCGGATGCCGACCAGCTTGGGCCCGTTCTCGACACTGGTCGTCGTTGTTGCGCCGGTGAGCAGGGCGTTCAGCGCCTGCGTGACAGTGTCCGGATCCATGCCCTCAAGGGCGGCCTTGGCCCGGATAACGCTGATGGTAAGTGCGTCGCCGGCCAGCACGATGCCGCTCTTCACGTCGACGACACCAGAAATCTTGCCAATGGTGGCCGCGACCTTCGGCGCCGTCTTGCTCAGCCGGTTGGCATCGTCGGAATAGAGCTTGATCTCGATCGGCTGCGGGACAGCGGTGAGGTCGCCAATTTCATCCTCCATAAGCTGCGCCATCTCGATCTCAAGGCCGGGGACCTTCTTTTCGATCTCCTTGCGCACGTCGTCCATCACCTCGTCGATATCGCGGCGGGGCCGCAGCTTGAGGCGGACGAAAAAGTCGCCCTCGTTGGCCTCGGTCAGGCCGCCGCCGAGTTGGAGGCCGGTGCGGCGCGAATAGGTCTGCAGCTCGGCGGTTTCCTGGAGCACGGCCTCCACCTGGCGGAGCAGGCGGTCGGTTTCGGTGAGCGAGGTGCCGGCGGGGGCCCGGTAATCGAGGATGAACCCGCCCTCGTCCATGGAGGGCATGAAGCCCGAGCCGACGCGCTGGTAGCACAGCCAGGCGGCGAGCAGCAGGGGCACGATGCCCAGAAGCACCAGAAAAGGGCGGCCGAGGACGCGGCGCATGAGGGCCGTATACCCACGGTGGACGCGGGCGGTAAACGCGCCCCCCTCCTCCTGCTCCGCATCCTTTTCGGCCAGGAAGTGGTCGGTCAGGATGGGCACCGCGAGCCAGGCGATGAGAAACGAGATGACCAGGCTGGCCGCCATCGTGAGCGAGAGCGCCTTGAAGAAGGAGCCGGTGACCCCGGACAAAAAAGCCAGCGGGGCGAAGATGACGATGGTGGAAAGTGACGAGCCCACGAGCGGGCGCGTGAACTCCGCCGCCGCGGACCAGACCCGGCCGTGGTGCGGCCCGTGCACGCCGCGCAGCCGGCGCATGATGTGCTCCACCATCACGATGGCGTCGTCAATGATGAGGCCGACCGCCGCCGCCATGCCGCCGAGGGTCATGATGTTGAAGCTGCTGTGGAGCAGCTTGAGCAGCAGCACCGTCGCCGCCAGCGTGGCCGGCACACACACCATCGCGATCAAGGTGATCTTGCCGTTGCGCAGGAAGAGGAACAGCACGGCACCGGCGAGGAGCACGCCGATCAGCACCGCATCGCGCACGCTGTCGGCGGAGCTGACGATGAGTTCGCTCTGGTCATACCAGTTGGCGATCTTGACGTCGCGCGGCAGCTGGCTGCGGTAGCCGCGGAGCAGCGCCTGCACGTCGCGGGCGATCTGCACGGTGTTGGCGCCCGGCTGCTGGTAGACCTGGAAGATGACAGCGTCACGGCCGTCGGCAGTCACCCGCGTCCACTGCGGCACGGTGCCGAGTTCGACCGTGCCAACGTCCTCGACGCGGAGCAGGCCGGACGGGCCCTTGAGCAGGACGGTCTCGCCGATCTGGTCGATGCGGTGAAAGCGGCTATCGGCGAGGGCCAGGTAAAGCTTATAGTGGTCCTCCAGCTTGCCGACTGCGCTGATGGTGTTGGCGGCCGAAAGCGCCTTGGCCACGTCGTCCAAGGTCAGGCCGTGGGCCTGCAGCCGGGCCGGATCGATGGTCACGCGGTATTCCGCCAGCGTGCCGCCGAACACGGCGACCTTGGCGACACCTGGGACAGTGGAAAGCAGCGGGCGCAGCTGGTAATAGGCGATGTCACGCAGCGCGGTAAGCGACTGCTTCGCGGACGTGAGCGTGTAGGCAATGGTGGGAAATACCGTTGGATCCATGCGTCGCACCTCGAACTTGGTGCCGGCGGGCAGGGACGAGAGCGTCTGGTTGATCGCCGATTCGACCTGCAACATGGCGGAGATCATGTCCTGGCCCCACTCGAAGTTGATGGAGATCTCGGAGCTTCCGCGGCTGGAGTTCGAGCGCAGGCTGCGCAGTCCGGGTACGGAGCGTACGGCTTCCTCGACCGGCATGGTGACCTCGACGGTCATGCGCTCCGCCGGGCGGTCTCCGGCGTCGAGGCTTACGACGATACGGGGAAACTGGACGTGCGGGAAAAGTGCCACCGGCAGGGTCCACGCCGCAAAGCCGCCGCCGATCACCAGCAAGGCGAGAAGAAAGAGCACCGAGCGCCGGTGCGCCTGCATCCATGCGACAAAATTCACGGCTTGGCCTCCGTCGCAGGCTTGGCGGATTCCTTGGCGCCCTCCTTCTTGTCGTCGGTCTTGGCCTCCTTCTCTTGGGGCTGGATCGCCATACCGTCCTCCAGTTCGTAGTTCCCCAGGGTGACGACGAGGTCGCCCGCCTTCAGGCCCTCGCCGACGACCTCCTGCAATTCATCGGTGGCCAGCCCTAGCTTTACCTCGTGTCGGACGGCCTTGCCATCCTTCACGGTGAAGATGACCTGCTTGTCTTCGTCCGGCAGCACGGCGCTGCGCGGCACGACCAGGGCGTGGTCCTTCCTCTGCAATTCAATCTGGGCGCGCACATGCTCGCCAAAGAAGAGCGGAGCACCCGCGGGCAGGGGGGCCCGCGCCTCGGCGGCGCCGGTGGCGGGGTCGAGCGCCGCGCCGATGCTGCGGATGGTGGCGACCACCTTCGCCGATTCGGCACGGTTGGAGGAATCGAGCGTCACGGCCTGACCGGCGGCGACGGCGCCAGCATCGGCCGCCTCGACCCCGAGGCGGGCCTCAAGCTGGCCCCCGGTCGAGACGGTCACCAGCGCCGTGCCGGTCGGCACGAGCGAGCCGGCGGAAAGCTCAAGCTTGGTCACCACACCCGCTGCGGTCGCGGTGACGCGACCGTCGCCGCCGAGGCCGCGGGCCGTGAAGCTGTCGACCTTGAGCCTGGCGTCCTCCGCTGCCTGTTTGGCCGTGAGGAGTTCCTGGCTGGTGGCGAGCTTGAGGTCGTAGCGCTGCTGAAAGGCGACCAGGGCCTTCTCTGCGAGGACCTGCAGGCTGTGCGCGGAATCGGCCGCGAGTTTGGCATCTGGACTCGGATCGATCTCAAGCAGGATGTCGCCGGCGGCGACGGAGGCGCCGACGCTGACGCTCACCTTGCGCACCACGCAGTCGTAGGGGGCGGCGACCACGTGGTCGCCCGACGGCGCGGCCACGATGACGCCGAAAACCTCAATGGTCTGGGAAATCGGCTGGTCCGCGAGGGCGGCGGTCTCAGCCTTGGCCGCAGGTTTGGCGGCTTCCTCCTCGGCGGTGATGATCGCATGGCGCGACTTGTACCAGAAGCCGGCCGCAACGAAAACGGCGGCCACTATCAGGAAAATCAGGGCTTTTTTCATGGGGAAATCAGTGCGGCCGGTTGAGGTTGAGCATCGGGCGGCCCGTGGCGATCTCGAGTGCCACCTCCAATTCCAGCGCCTGCTGGCGGAGATTGGCTTGGTCGAGCCGGCGGACCGCGAGGGTGCCGCGCGCATCGCGGTAGGCGGTCACGTCGGTGTTGCGGGTCTCGAGGGCCTGCTCATAGGCGGCCACGAGCCGTTCCAAGTCGGGCAGCGAATCCGTGGCGGACTGGAGTTGGGCGCGGACCGCGGTCAGGTTCGAGAAGATCAGTCCCACGTCGGCGCGGGCCGTGGCCACGCGAGCGACATATTCGTCGAACAGCTGCTGGCGCGTAGCTTTACCCGCCGCGATCGCCCCCTGATTGCGGTCGAATAACGGGAGGTCGACCGTGACGCCGAAGCTGTGGGTTCTCACGTTGCTCGTGTCACTAGCCTTTGCAAAGCTGAGCCCGATCTTGGGGAACCGCGCCTTCACCGCCGCGCGGAGGCCGGCCTCGTTGCTTTCATATCCGAGCGTGAGTGCAACCAGGTCGAGCCGGCGCTTTTCCAGGCCAGCCAGCAGCGTGGCGGGCGTGACCTCCGCCGGAAGGTCGGGGAACCCGGCGGCCGATTTCAGCGCGATCACGGCATCGGCCGGCTGGCCGAGGGCAAGGTTGAGCGCGGAACGCGCGGTGCGTTCCTCCTGTTCGGCGGCCATGCGGTTGTTCTGCGCCGTGATCAATTGGTCCGTACGCATGGTCAAGTCGACCATGGTCAGGTGGCCCTGGGCGGCGGCCTGGCGGACCGCGGCGAGCGTCTCGGCCATATCGCTCTCGATCTTCCGAACGAGCGGCAGACGCTGCTGCAGCGCGAGCAACCGGAACGCGTTTAGCCGCGCAGCCTGGGCAGTCTGCCATTCCTGCCAGGCGATATCGAGGTCAAGCGCTCCGGCCGTCGCTCTGGCCCCGGCGATGCGGTCGTGCCGGGCCAGCAGCGAGGTCAGTTCCCAGCTGACGCCGAGGCTCCGGCCGTTGATCAAGGTTGGGTCGCTGTTGCCCGACTGCCGATCAAGGGTGTACCCGAGTTGGGGGTTGGGCAGAATTCCCGCCTGCAGTACCTGAGCTTGAGCGACCCCGCGCTGGTCGCGCAAGGCCCGCAGCTGGGGACTTCCTACCAAGGCCATGACCGCGATTTCGTCGGGAGAAAAACCATCGCGGCCATCGATCACGAGCGATCTCACCAGCGGGTGTTCAATCTTCGACGCTTCCACGGTAATCCGCTCAAGCGTTTGGGCCCCGAGCGCACCCTCGACCGCAACCGGGGCCAGGGCTCCGGACTTGCTGTCGGAAAGGGCGCAACCGGCAAGCGCGCCGAGCACCAGCAAGAAAAATGCGGAAAATCCACGACGCCATCTCGACGGCTCCGCGGCTACTGACGGTCTACGGGTTTTGTTCATATCCGAAGGGCAACCACCTGCAAAACCCCCATCCAAATTGATTGAGCGGTACAGGGCAATCGGCATTCCCTGCCGCACGGCGCAGCGAGTTCAGTCCAGAAACGATCCGGTCGCAACATTCCGAGGGCCGGTCAGTCGAATGCGGTCGCAGCCCGGAGGCACTAATTATTTTGAACCGATCACGCCCAAATCGATTCAGGATCCGTAGGAAGGGAAGTCTTGCTTTTCGCGTCATGGCCTAAACTGACCCCTCTAATTCGGGCGGCGCAGGAGTTCCTGCACCGAACCAGGCAAATTGTCGGCGTGGAGCAGCAACAGGCTGACCTGCCACATTTCAGGATCCGATAGGGTGGTGCCATAACCCGGCATGCCGGTGAGACGAATACCGTTCTTAACCTTCCAGTAGGTTTCCCCGACGCTATCGTCGGTGACTCCTTTCTTTGGCGGCAGCAGCTGGGGCGGACGGGGAAACATGCCCGTCGCAATCGCCGTGGCCGGTTGACCGAGACGGCCATGGCAGACGGCGCACTGCGCCTGATACACCCGGGCCCCGGCCAGAAAATTGGCCTCGTCCGGCTTGACCGGCGACGGCCGGTCGACCTCTTTGTCCATGGCAGCATGGAGCGCCCACTTCGCCAAGGTTCGCTCCATGGGCAACGGTGCCCCCTGGGTCGGCACTGGCATCCCGCCCCCCCGGACAAAGCACACGGCGGCTACGATAGGAATGAGGCATCCGATGACGATTCCGAAGAGGATGTTTTTCATAGTTGGGAAAGCTTCAAAAGTGATAGCCACCCCGCCCAATCGAGGTTGGGCTCAATCATCCTGGGCTTCAAACACCAGCAAACGCGCGCCCAAGGCACCGCCGGCCGGCGCCGCAACGTAAAGGCGGTCGCGCTTCACATACCATACGCCGGTGCGAGCGCCCAGCGCGGTGGCAAATCGACCCATATCCGTGTAATGGTCTGGGTTGTCCTGCTGGTAAACACTGAGAAAACCTTCCCCGCCCGATACGTAGATCCGCTTGCGTGCTGCATCATAAAAGAGGTCGTCCATGTCACCCGCACAGGGGAGGCTGGCAACGATGGCGCCAGTATCCATGTTCAAAACCGTGAGCCGGGACGGTTTGCGGGTACCGACGAACACCCGGTGGTTCACCTCGTCCAGCACCATCGGGAAATTTGCGGAATGGCCCTTCGGCAGGGACCATTCGTTGATCTTGCCGGTGGCCCGATCAATCACCGCTATGTTCTTCTTATCGGCTACATTGACGAAAATGCGCGATCCTTTTGTTTCGAGCTGAAATCCCTCTGGGTGCCCTTCCAGTTTGAAATTCAGATTCAGGCGCTGATTGGACTTGATGTCGATCGCATCGATCGCGCCATCACCAAAGCCTACGTAGAGCCGCTTGGACTCAGGATCGTAACGGAGGTTATCGGGATCCTCGCCAAAATCGATTGAGGTAAGGAGATTAAATTTGGTGCCGTCGTAAACATTGACATGCCCATCCGCAGCATTCGCCACGTAGAGCCGGTCCGTCTCAGCCAGGTAATAGGTACCTTGGGGCTGAGAAAGCCCCTCTAGTTGTTGGATCTGCTTCCCCGCAAACGCGTCGACAATCTGCACCGTATTATTGCCGAGCCCGGAAAAGATCACCCTTTTGCGCTTAGTATCGAGGGTAAAGTGGTCAAGACGGCCCTGGACGCCCGACAAGGGTATTTCCTGAACCAGCCGCAACGGAGGGGCTTCGCGCTCACTTGCGCCACTGAGCCTGGGCAGAGGAGACGTTGCGACCAAGAGAAGAAGTCCGAGACACGCGATGGAACGATAGGGTGTTTTCATGGTTGGGGGGGGGTCGAAGGCGACTCAAGACGGGGAATGGCAGCGGTGGGGCTTGGAATCACTTGGTCGGGACGAAGAGAGCCGCCAGTTCCGGAATCTTCGGGCGCAGCGCGTCTCGGATGACTTTCGCCTTCATGAGGAAATCGACATCATTGTCCCCGGCCTGATACTTGAACACCAGTCCCAAGGCGCCGATGACATTCCCCGAAGCGTCCTGCAGCGGCAGGAGCACCTGGAATCGATTTTTCCCATGCAGCCCGGGTGACAGGATCGTCTTCGATCCCTGCGATACCATCAGGTCGTCCGGCTCGTCCTTGCGGCCAACCTTGTCCTCATTGGTTGCAATCTTGGTCGCATCGGTCGCACCTGGGGCGATGGCGTGGAACCCAACGATGAGCAGGTCGCTGTGCCCTGCCATCAGTTCGTTCACCAACTGTTGAGCATAGATCTTGTTGTCCGCCGCCTTTGAGGTTTTTTCCTGGCCTGGCACACAAACCACTCCGAAGCCAAGACTGACGACCATTGCTAGAATTCGTGCGATTGATGGTTTCATAAAGTTCATGCGCCAGCCTCCGCTAGGGACTGACAACAATAATTTCAAAGGACCCCGGGACCACGGTGGGCAGCGGCTCCGGCACTTGGGGAGTGGGCGAAGGCTTGGGGCCGAAGGCCCCGGCAGGGAGGAAGATTCGACCGGTGCTCTCATCCATGGCTATTTGCTTCGCCCCTACGCCGGTCTTTAGGGTCTGGACCAAGCGGTAGGAATCAGGGGAATCCTGATGGAGGATAGACATGGTCTCATCGGAATTTGAGGTGAAGATCAGACCGGAAGCGGGGACGAAGATAACCCCGTCGGCGTCCTCTCCAATTGCCGGAGTGGCGACAATCTTTCCCGTATCCGTGTCCAGCACGACCAGTTTCCCGTTTCCGCATGTCGTGAAAACCCTGTGGTGCAGGCTGTCCACAGCCAATCCCGTTCCGCCCTCTCCGGGGGCAAGCGGCCACGTGGCAATCGCGTGCAGCGTGTGCGTGTCGAACACATACATTTCGCTCTTCTCTTCATTGTTCACAAAAGCACGGCCCCGGCCGTCGAATCCAATTTGCTCCAGCTTTCCCGTCGTCAAGGTAACGGTCCCGACGACCTCGCCCTTGATGGGGTCGATGACCGTCACGTTGCCGCTGCTGCCGTTTACCGCATAGATTTTTTTGGTGTCCGCCGCGTCATACCTGACCGAATCCGGATTGGTGCCGGTCGTCTTGATGATGGCCAAAGTATTCAGGGTCTTCGCATCAAACATGATCAAGGCATTGTCGCTCCCGCTGGAGGCAAAGCCTCGGCCTTGCTCCGGTACTATTGCGACCCCATGCGCCCTGCGGGCCGGGGCAATCTCACCGATCTTGACGCCCGTGTCAGCGTTCAGCACCTCGAATTTCGTATAGTGGGCCGCATAAAGATACCGGGTGGCCGGATCCACATAGAGGTAGTCCCAACGGGACTTGTCCCCGCCGATCGGATAGTGACCACTCACATGGTACTGGGATTCCTGGCCGTGCAGCGATGACAGGATCGCGCAAAGCCCGGCCAATATAATGTTGATGTTGCGCATAGGAAAGCAGTGCAGGGATTAAAGTGTGATTCGGCAGCATCCAAACTTAGGCGGTCTGGAGGTTCTCAGCCGTCCGGCGATTCAAAAACAACCCGGTTAGGCTTATCCCCGCCGCAAACATCAGCCAGAGTGCCGGAGAAGCCTTGTTGCCGGATTTTTCTATCAAGTAGGTGCAGATAGCCGGGGTAAATCCTCCGAAAACCGTCGTGGCCAAGCTGAAGGCCAGAGAAAACGCCGTGGTCCTTACCAAGGGCGGCATCGTTTCCACGAGCAGTGGGATCAGGGCGCCGTTATAGGCGCCAAAAAAGAAGGAAAACCAGAGTTCCACCAGCAGCAGCTTCATCAGGCTAGGGGCTGCGACCAACCAGGACATGGCCGGATAGGCCGTAAGCAACGCCAGTACCGGAACCAACAGCATCAAGGGCTTCCGGCCGATTCGGTCAGAAACCGCACCGGCAATCGGCAGCCAAATGAAGTTTGAAACCCCCACGACCAATGTGACGAAGAAACTCTGCCAGGGAGCCAGATGCAATGCCTGCGTCCCAAAGGTCGGCGTATAGGCGGTGATGAGATAGAAGGTCGTCGTCGTCATCGCGGTCATCATGGAACCATAGAGGATGATTCGCCAGTTGTTCACCAGGACCCGGAGCACCTCGGCGGTTTTTCGCGGGTGGTGTTGCATCTTCTTGAAGACCGCCGTGTCCTCCAAGGACCGCCGCAACCAGAGAATCAAAGGAATAATCAGGCAGCCGATCGCCAGGGGCACCCGCCAGCCCCAATCGTTCATTTGCTCGGGGGTGAGCATCCCGGCGAGCGTCAGTCCAATCACGGCGGTGAACACCACGGCCACCTGCTGACTCGCCGATTGCCAGGAGCAATAGAAACCTCGGGCGCCCGAGGTGGCGATTTCCGCCAGATAAACCGAAACCCCGCCGAGCTCGACCCCCGCCGACAGCCCCTGCAGCAACCGGCCCATGACAATAATAATCGGCGCGGCCAAGCCGATGACGGCAAAGCCGGGTGTGAGTGTAAGGGTGAGCGTGCCAAGGGCCATGAGGCCCAGCGTGAGCAACAGGCCTTCCCGGCGGCCCTTGCGATCGATGTAACTGCCCAGGAAAATCGCCCCGATCGGACGCATCAAATACCCGGCCCCAAAGGTCGCCAGCGACAGCATCAATGACGCAAAAGCGCTTTGTCGCGGGAAAAAGGCTTTGGCGATGTAGACCGCATAGTAGCCGTAGACAATAAAGTCATACATCTCCAGGAAGTTGCCGCTGGCCACCCGGATCACGGCCCCGATTTTCGCCCGTCGCTCGGACGGAGACATCACCGGGGCCGGCTCCGCACCGACCGCGCCTGTTGATTGGGTTTCCGGATCCATGCGAATAATTCCTGCCAGCTATTCCAAGCTACCGGCCAGGTTTTTTACCGTTAAGCGCTCCTGGGCGTTCCGTAGCAAGGCGGCTGATCGATAGATGCCGTGGACAAACTTGCTGTAGGGCATGAAGGCGAAAAAGGAGAAGATGATCCCAAGATGGACCGCGAGGAGTATCCCCATGGCGCTGGTATCGCGGAAGGCCAACAACAATTCACCGGTCGCGGCAGCCAGGAACATCTGCATGAGCAGGGCGTAATCGGCGCCCAGAAGTTTACGGGCGGACGGTTCCGGGTCGCCCACGATCTTGAGCCAGTAGAGTCCGGCGGTGCCAATCATCATGCCCAGTCCTCCGGTTGAGCCCAGCAATACCGGCATGCTGAAGAACGAATAAGGCGCGGGCCAACCGAGAATATGATCGTAAATGGCCGCAACCGTGGTCGACGCCATGCACAACGTGAAACCGTAAAAGAGCGCGTGATGGTACCGGCGGCGCACCTGGGAGAACTTCTCGTCCCGGTTATTGCACCCCTCCCCCGCCCCACCCAGGTTCTTTAGCGTCAGGACATCACGGATGGCTGTTTGCAGGGCGCGCAAATTCATGACGCTGCCGCCGCCTGTATCCCGCCAAAAACGCACCGCCCCAATGGCCAGGGCCAAAAGCGAGAAGCCCGTGGTGGCCAGCGCGACCCCGATCATCGCCTTTTCGGAGATGATTTCGTAAAATGAACCCGGGCCGGTATGAGGCTGGATCAAGGCCTGCGGTGACTTCAGCCAGGCGGTCAGCAATAAGGTCACGGCGATCCCCACAGCCGTCGCGATGCTGATCACGGTCCCATTGCTTTGAAACAAAACCGCGAACGGCCGGGGCCAGGCGTATTCCACATAGGTTTCCCCGCGCAACTCGGCCAGGGTTTTGGGCAGGTTGATCGCAAATTCGTGCGGAGGCGCATACTGGCAGGCATAATAGCAGCCCCGGCAGTTATGGCAGAGGTTGGCCAGATAGCTCAAATCCTCGTTGCTGAACGCCCGGCGCAATTCCATCGCGGGAAACACGGCGCAGTAGCCCTCGCAATAGCGGCAGGCATTGCATATCTCCAGCAGTCGCCGGGCTTCGGCGGTTGTATTAGTTGATTGCATATTTTGCGGCTCCTGCCCCGGCAATTCGTCCGAAAACCGAGCCCAGGGTCATGCCAAATCCGGCCAGATACCCTTGGCCCAGGACATTGCCCGACATGATTTCCCCGGCGGCAAACAGATTGGCCATCGTGTGGCCTTCCGTCGTCATGGCCCGCGCGTGCTCGTCGACCTTGATCCCAAGATAGGTAAAGGTGATCCCGGGCCGCAAGGGATAGGCATAAAAGGGAGGGCTGTCGATGGGCTGCGCCCAATGTGACTTGGGCGGGTTGAGTCCCTGGGTGGTGCAATTGTCCAGGATGCGGTGATTGAACTCACCCGGAACCACGGCGCGATTATACTCAGCCACGGTCGCAGCCAACCTGCCCGGATCGAGCGTGAGTTGGGCCGCCAGTTCGCCAAGGCTGTCGGCCTTGAACACGGGAAAGACCGAGGGCATGAAAAGATTGATGCATTTCCGATCGAAAACGCAGTACGCAACCTGTTCGGGACACTGCGCCACCAGTCGGCCCCAAATCGCGTAACGCTTCGGCCACATGTCCTGTCCCTCGTCGTAGAAACGCTTCCCGTCCCGGTTCACGACGATGGAAAAAGGCACACAGTCCAGTCGCGTGACAATGCCCCCATCAAACTTCGGAGCCCGGGCGTCAATCGCCACCGCGTGGAATTGCGAGGGATCGCCCACTTGGGCAATGCCCTGGTTTAACAGCGCCTTCAACACCTTCCCTTGGGCATAGGGCGTGCCCCGAATGATGAAATTGTCGGCGGCACCACCCCAGATCTCCCGCAGCCACTCGATGTTCGCCTGGAATCCCCCCGAGGCCACCACCACCGACTTGGCGACGATGATAGCCTTCTCCCCGTTCTGGACGATGGTGATGTCACGGATTACATTTCCCTCCCGCCGGACATCAAGCACCTCGACTTCATAGTGTACCTTGATGCCCAATTTATCCGCGGTGTTGTAGTAGGAATTAAGCAGGGCCTTGCCCCCGCCGAGAAAGAAGGCGTTGGTTCGGGATAAATCGAGCGTGCCGGTGAGTGATGGCTGAAACCGGACGCCATGGCTTTCCATCCAGGCCGACAGCTCGGCGCTCCGTCGAATGGTCATCTTGGCCAGATACTCGTCGGTCTCCCCCTTGGTCACCCGCAGAAGATCGTCCCAATAGTCATTTTCCGTGTAGGCATCGCTCAGCACCTTGGTCGGAGCCTCATGCATCAGCCGCAGGTTCCGTGTGTGCCGGCTGTTTCCCCCGCGCATCGCCTTCGGCGCATGCTCCACCACCAACACACTGGCACCCGCTTCGCGCGCCGTGATCGCGGCACAAAGCGCCGCGTTGCCGCCGCCGATGACCACCACATCGCAATTTTGTGCAGATTCAACCATGCTTAAACCTCTCGCCTTGGGGCCACCGTTCGCGACTGAGATCCTCCCGCCAAGTCTGAAGGACCCCGCCGAGCTTGCTTCGCGAATGTTAAATTCGGACTTGGAGCGGAGGTTATCATGTCCATGGGTTATTTTGGTTTTTGCTTAAAGGGCTAGACTCGAAGACAGCAAGGGGCCAGTGGCCCAAGTCATTGAGACGTGGGCCGCGGTCCAATCGACCTGGCCGACTTGCTGGTTGGTCGGTTCGTTCTACCAAACGTATTTTAGCGACGCCGTGATCTTCCGCGGATCTCCAGGAACCACGTCCGTAGTGGCATTGGCGCTCGAGATATAAGACAAATCGGTGACGTTGTTTACATTGAGGGCGAAATCATACCGTTTCCACCGATAGTAGAACGCCAGATCCACACGGGTGTTTGAAGGCATGGTCAAGGTATGGGCGGGATCGTTTGTGAGCAGGCCGTGGCGCTCGCCGACGTAGATCGCCCCTAGGCCCATGCCGAAACCTTTCCAGCTGCCACTCGGGACATTGTAGCGAATCCAATAGTTCGCACTGTTCCGCGGCGCATTGTCCAACAGGGCGCCGAGTTCGGAGGGAACGAGGGACGCGTTTACGTAGGCGTCATCATAGGTGTAACCCAACTGCATCTGGACGTTGGGAATGGGCTGGTAGTTGAGGGAAAATTCCAAGCCCTTGCTGATTTCCGACTGCTGCCGGTAGACTTGGATGCCGTTCGCATCAAAGACGGTCGGGACCGCTTCAGACACATTGTTCCGGGTGATGTCAAAAGCGGCCAGTGTCACGTTGGCCTTGTTGTCCGCGAAAGTAACCCGGCCGCCGACCTCAAACTGGTGCGCCTTTTCCGGCGAGAAGGGCAGCCCGTATCCATCGACTGCCTGGGGAATGGACGGCTTGAACGAGGTCGAATAACTGGCGTAGAGAGATACCTTGTCATTCGGCTGGTAGACGACGCCCGCCGCCGGGGTCGCCGCGGTTCGGTGATCGGCCGCCCCCGGATTGACCACCCCGGTACCCTTTTTGGCCAAATCGGTATACTTCATATCGTAATGTTCATCACGCACGCTGAGCTGAAGCTGCCACTGCTTGCCCAGTTTTATCTGGTCGGATACGTAGCCCGCATAGTTATAGTACTTGGCGATCGCGATCTGGGTCGGGCCCGCGACGGGATTGTACAAGGGATAGGTGGTCAGACCATGTACCGGGTTGTAGACATTAATCTTCGGGCCAGTGACATTGGCAAAAATCCAGCGCACAAAAGTCGGGGTCTCATAGCCCAGCGTCGCGCCAAACAGTATCTTGTTCTTGAAATTGTCCGGCCCAAAGTCCCTGTAGGCATACATATCGTTGTAGGAATAGCGGCGACGGTTCCAAGTGTTGCGCAACCGCTGCGTGATCGTGCTGTCGGCCAGGCTGGGGGCCACGTTGACCGCCCGGTTCTCCAGCAGGATGCGACCGTCCTGATGCCGCAGACCGCGGCTGCTGAACTGGACCGTCCAACCATCGTCAAAATAATGGCGGGCGCTCAGCGCATAGACGTCGGCCTTGTCGTATTCGGTCGATTGCGGATCCTGATAAACGGTCGAGTGATCCGTGACGACATTGGCGATCAGGTCTTTGGGGGCCACGAGCGCCTGGTCTTGAATCGAAAAACGGTGCTGCCGGTCCACCTCCAGTTTTAGCGTGACCTCGGTATTCTTGTCGGGACTGAAGGTCAGGGAGGGGAAGAAGTAGAAATTCTTGCCCCAATCAAACTGCTTCCAAGTCGCGGGATCCTCATAGGAGGCGATGAAGCGGAACAGCCAATGTTTCTTGGCGTCGATCGGACCGGTCGCATCAAAGGTCGAAACGAAGCCGGCATTCTTCCCCAAACTCGTGCCCTGCCCGGCATAGCTGGAAACGGCCGTGGAAAACGAGTAGGCTGCTTTCGCTTGGGGCGATTTGCTGATGATATTGACGACCCCGCCCGGGTTCATGGCCCCAAACGTTACCGAGGAAGGGCCCTTCAGCACCTCCACCCGCTCAACATTGGCCGTGGTGGGCGAGCCAAACCTCGAGGCCGGACCCGGCATGCCGTCGAATTGGATGATGTTGATCATCGTATTGGTGGTGTCGCCGCTGAATCCCCGCAAGACGAACCCCGACGCGGAGGGATTCTGGCGCGTCATGCCGTTCACGTAGGAAAACAGGTCCTCCAGGGATTGGGCCCGCTTGTCTTCCAAGAACGCCGAATTCAGCACCTGCAGTGATGCCGCCGTATCCATGAGGTCCATCGGCAGTTTGGTTGCCGAGGAAGAGGCCGCTTCCTTGTAGCTGGTCAGGTTGGGCGAATAGACCTCATATTTCTCGAGCACCAGGGTTTCTCCCGTCGCGGTTCGATCAACCGGAGCCACCCCTGACTCGGGCGCTTTACCCGCCTCCTGTGCGCGGACGAAAGTCAGGTTAACGCTGATCAAAAGCAAAGCGGCTAGCCTTGCGCGCCATGGGGGTAACGGCAGCTGTGAGTTCATCATGAGGGGTTCCTATCGATGGGGTTTGGGGTTCTGGCGGGAAACAACGAGCAGCCTGAGCATAACTCCTTTCTTGTTGCGTGGCCGTGCAAACAATGGGTTTATTGTTGCGTGAGGCGCATTAATTTTAATCTGACCGAACTGGAGGCTTTTGTCGCCGTGGCGGACAACCTGAGTTTCCAGTCCGCTGCCGGGGTCATGCACATTTCCGCCTCCGCCCTGAGTCGCCGCATCAGCCAGTTGGAAACCATGCTGGGGGCCCGCCTCTTCGATCGCAACACCCGCAACGTGTCGCTGACCAACGTGGGGCGGGTATTTCTCTCCCACGCGCGGGCCGTGCTCAATGAACTGGAGAATGGCATTCTGCGGATCACGGATCTCGCCACCAACCGGGGGGGGCAGGTGACCATAGCCTGCATTCCCTCCGCGACCTACAGTTTCCTGCCCAATGTGCTGCACATCTTTCACGCCCAGTATCCGAAGATCCGGGTGCGGGTGATCGATGAAAGGGCCAATCCCGCGCTCAACACGGTCATCCACGGCGAGGCTGATTTCGGCATAAATTTTGTCGGCACGCAGGAACCTGGCATCGATTTTCTCCCGATCCTGAGCGAAAGTTTCGTCCTCGCCATGCTGCGCTCTCACCCGTTGGCCGGCCGACAGAGCGTCAAATGGGAGGAGTTGCTCGACGAGAGCTTCATGAGCACCTCCCGGGACACCGGCAATCGCCTGATGCTCGATCATGCCTTGGCCAAAGTGAAAAATCGCCCGGCGGCCTTCTTTGAGGCCGGACATGTCACGACCCTGATCAGCATGGTCGCGGCCGGTCTGGGTGTGGCCGCGGTGCCGCGCATGGCGCTTTCTGCCCATAACAATCCCAACCTCGTGGGGGTCCCGCTGGTGAAGCCGGTGGTTGGACGACGGATTGGCTTGGTTTCTTCGCGGAGTCGGCTCCTTACCCCACAAGCCAAGATCCTGTTTGATATGCTGTGCGCTGCGGCCGAAGGCCATTCCGACCGGTTGAAAACGAAACGTTCGTCCAGCCGGCTCTTGGCCGCCAAGTAGGCCTGCCCTCGGTTGTAAACCAAAATACCAGACGCCCTTTCTCCCGCCATGGCTATTATTGCCTTCGGCGCAATGAATGGGGCCAATTACGCAACGGCTGAACGTCCACTCAATGGTAGTATCAGGATCCGTGAGCACCCCTGAGATTTTCCATGGCCATGTCAGAAACCTACGCCCGGTCCCTGGGCGTCCCGATGCGATCGCCGGCCGGACGCGATCCACCCTCATCCCATTTTTGACCGATGAACCGACGTGATTTTGTCCGGACCGCGACAGTTTTTGGCGCCGCCTATAACTTGGCGGGGGCCGCCCTGCAGGAATCGGGGGATAAGGGCAAACCAAGCCAGCGTACGCCCCCCCCGGTCAAAACAGCCATCGAGCCAAATGTTCGTCCGCGGGCGGACCAAGTGAATTGCGACATCGCCGACTACGTCATGGGCGGCGGGTCGATCAGCGCCGAGGCCTACGTCACCGCGCATCATTGCCTGATCGATACGATCGGCTGCGGCATGGCGGCCTTGAGTTTCCCGGCCTGCACCAAGTTGCTTGGTCCCCTTGTGCCCGGAACGATTGTCCCAAATGGAGCAAAAGTGCCTGGAACCTCCTTTCAGTTGGACCCGGTTGAAGCGGCCTTTCACCTCGGCACCCTCAACCGTTGGCTTGACTACAACGATGCCTGGTTGGCGGCCGAATGGGGTCACCCCTCAGACAATTTAGGCGCCATCCTGGCCGTGGGTGACTGGCTGTCCCGGACGGCAACAGCGGCGGGGAGGCCACCGTTGCTGATGCACGATTTGCTCACGGCCCTGATCAAGGCCTACGAAATCCAGGGGATTCTCAGCAACCTGAACTCCCTCAACCGGGTGGGGCTGGATCACGTGCTGTTGGTCAAGGTCGCCTCGACGGCTGCGGTCGCGCATATGCTTGGCCTGCCGCGCGAGCAGATCATCAATGCTCTCTCGCACGCCTGGTGCGACGGCGGGCCTTTGCGTACCTTTCGCCATTCGCCCAATGTCGGCTCGCGAAAATCCTGGGCGGCGGGAGATGCGGCCGCCCGCGCTGTCCGCCTCGCGCTCATTGCCCGCACCGGCGAAATGGGCATACCCTCCGTCCTGAGCGCCAAGGACTGGGGCTTCTACGACGTCTTGTTCAAGGGCAAGACGTTTGAGTTTGACCGCCCCTACGGGTGTTACGTCATGGAAAACATTCTCTTCAAGGTTTCCTATCCCTCGGGCTTCCACATCCAGTCCGCCGTGGAATGCGCGGTGAAACTGCACGCACCCGTCGAGGGCCGGCTGGATCAAATCAAACAGATCACCATCCGCACGCACGAGTCCACCATGCGCTACCTGGTGAAAAAAGGTCCGCTCAACAATCCGGCGGACCGTGACCATTGCGTCCAGTATGCCGTCGCCATCGGACTGCTTAAGGGCGATCTGGTGGCTGGGGATTATGAGGATGATGTCGCACGTGATCCGCGAATCGATCCCTTGCGCGAGAAAATGGTGTGCGTGGAGGACCCTGCCTTCACGAAGGCCTACTTTGACCCCGAGCGGCACGCGAATCCAAACGCTATCCGCATTGAATTCACGGACGGTGCGGCACTCCCGGAGGTCGTCGTGGAGTACCCAATCGGGCATCGCCGGAGACGGCAGGAGGGCGTGCCCTTGCTCAAGGAAAAATACCGGCAAAACCTGGACGGGCGTTTCCCTCCCGCGCAGCGGGATAAAATTCTCGCTCTCTCCTTTGACCCAACGCGGGTCGCCGCCATGCCTGTGCACGAATTTGTCGATGCTTTTGTAACTTGAACCCCTTGAGGCTTCCGCCGCACCTCTGATCATGAACCGACGTCACTTCCTGAAAAATGTAGCCGGCGCGGGAGCAGTCTGCAGTGCCGGAAGCCTTGTGACCGCCATCGCGGCGGAGAATCCTGCGGCGAAAGTCCCGGAGCCGCGGACTGACGTTACCTCCGGGATCGCGGATTTCATCGTGCGCACCAAGTATCCTGACCTCCCGCCAGAGTTGATCGACCTCGGGAAGAAATCCATGCTGGATGCTTTTGGCCTGGCCATTGTTGGCGCGCAATCGAAAGGCAGCCGGATCCTGCAGACCTACTTGGGAAATCTGGGGTGCACCAATGGCGCCGCTCGTGTTCTCGGGACGAAGCAGCGCCAGCCCCTCCGTTTCGCCGCCTTGGCCAATGCCGTCTCCATCCATATGGAGGATTTTGATGACACCCAGCTGCCGGTGCCGAATGATCCCGATTTTGGCCAGGTCATCCACCCGACCGCCCCCGTCTTTCCCGTCGCCGCCGGCCTGGCAGACACCCGGGTGGTCAGCGGCAAGGAATTCATCCTCGCCTTCCATGTCGGCGCGGAAGTGGCGTGCAAGATTGCCGATGCCTGTGCATCTCGCGCCTATAAGGCCGGATTCCATGCAAGCGGGATTTTCGGTGCGTTCGGCAGTGCCGCCGCCATCGCAAAACTGCGGGGTTTCGATGCGCGGGTCACGGGCAATGCCCTGGCGCTGGCCGCGAGCCAGGCTTCTGGACTGGCCGAGAATTTTGGCACCCTCACAAAACCTTTCCAGGTCGGCCACGCGGCGGAAGCCGGGGTCGTCGCCGCCGACCTTGCGGAATTAGGGTGGGACGGGTCGCGCAACGTCCTGGAGGCCGCCAACGGATTTTTCCATGCCTATGGCGGAAGCTACCAACCGTCCTATCTGGTCAACAAGTTGGGCCTGCCCTGGAGTTTTGTTGCGCCGGGCGTGGCCATCAAACCCTACCCGTCCGGCGCGGTCAGCCATCCCGCCATGACGGAGATCGCCCGATTGCTCAGCGTGGAAGGGATCAAGCCGGACGAGGTCAGGCAAATCGAGGCCGGGACGAGTTCACTCATTCCCCAGTATCTTCGTTATCACGAGCCGCGGACCGGCTTGGAGGGCAAATTCAGCATGGAATTCTGCCTGGCCGTCCTGCTCTTGACCGGGAAGGCGGGGTTGGGTGAGTTTACGGATGCGGTTGTGGGCCGACGAGATGTGCGGGAAATGATGAGCCGAATCCGTTTTTATGTGGATCCCGAGGCGGAGGCACCCAATCAATCCCGGAATACGACGTTCCTGAAGGTGCACCTCAAGGACGGGCGGACCTTCGCCAGCAAGGTTGAGTACGGCAAGGGCAGCCCCATCAACCCCATGAGCTATGACGAGGTCGCGGAGAAATTTCTCGGCTGCACCAATAACGCTCAGTGGCCGGCAAAAAAGGCCGAACGGATCATTGGGTTGGTTCGAAACCTCGAGAACTTGCGGGACGTTGCCACTCTCACCGAGTTGGGTGCAGCGTGATACTTGTACTCGTAGTGTGTCTACATGCGGAGGACCTTAACCGCTCTTTCCTCGCGATATACCTGATAGACCAACCGATCGGTCAAATGTTGTTGCGTGGGCAAAGGATCCATTACCTGCGTGTCGCCAGGCGATGAACCGAGGAAGCATCCGGCACCAGGCGGGCCGGTTCATCCAGGATTTCAATGGCGAGACGCAAGCGGCCGGGCCGCGGCTGGTTCGAGAGAGTTATACGTGAACATGAGCGGATCTTCGCCAAGCGGGAACGTGTTTGGCGCGAAGTCTGTGATGTCCACTTGGCGGCAGCCTTCGGGCGACTAAATGCGAACTCGGGGCAAACTGCTAAACGGATTTCAACTTCGTAAGTGCCATCGTTGGCATCGAATACACGATCCCGTTTAGCAGTTACGCCAAAGTTCGCAATTCATCCAAAGTGGCTGCCCGGCGCGTTTGTTAACACGAAACAGAAGTGAAGCGAATCACCGGTATTCTGAGGCGGAAGATCTAGCTTCCACGGGTTCATTTCAGGCCCGCCGGCTGCGGCGACTCATGCCCGGCCGACCTGCCGCTACTTAAATTCTCCCGCTCGCATGTCGCTGATAACCAGCGCAAGTGACTGCGGGGACTTAAATTTTTCCGAATGGCTGCCCGGCGCGTTTGTTAACACGAAACAAAAGTGAAGCGAATGGGCGGCCTTCAGAGGGGAATCGGCAGGTCGATTTGCTTCATTTCGCTGTCAATCACCCCTCAAAAAGCCAGGGAATCTGATCCGAAGCAGCCCCGAATTCGCTCCATTTGCTTCATTTCAGGTTCAGAATCTAGGAAACCATGAAGAACCGTGGGTATCATTCCCGCTTGGGACATAAATTCTTCTGCGTGATTGCGCGGTTCCGGTGGAGGTCCAGATTGTCGTGAGGCTAGGCTTGAGGGTCGTGAGGCGAATCCACTGACGGTCGGCACTCACGGATTCGAGGCTGCCGCCAGTGAAAAATCAGTCAGAGGCAAAGGTCGTGCCGGCCCCGAGAAAGCAACCGTTGATCCTCACAACACCCTCGGGACGATCGGAACGGGCTTGTTTATGGCAAATCCAACAAATGCAGATCTATCGGATTCTAACCCGCTTCAGTAGTCGGGAGCTTCCCTCCTTGAATCGAGTCCTTCCATGGAGAACCACCCAATTATCCAAAATCAAAAGCTGCGACCTAGACAATCTCACCTTTTTCGCGACTTTGGCGGAGACCGCTTCGAACTATCGCAATGCATCGTTGACGTAGCTCGGTATTTCTCGCTCCCCATAATATTGCCTGATGTCAGCGCCATTGTACCTAACTTTAATTGGCGTGCACGGAGTGAGTATAGATTTCGGACCGACGGGATGAGGGAAAATCGGTTTCTGTAGAATTCGAAGCGAGCGAGCAGATAGACATTTCATCACTTCGCGTATGTGCGCCAACAGAGATGTGCCCCCATTTGCCTCATCCTCACGTATGCATAAAAGCAGGATGTAGCGCGACGGCTCTACAATGTCCTGATTGCGCTGCATTGGCTCGGCAGCGCACAGATACCCACCCAATTCGCTTCCCTGCTCCGTTTGGCGGAAATCGGCGGCATCTCCGCCAGGATGGCCCGCGAGATCTACGGACAAGTCGAGGCGGAGACCCTCGGGGGTTGGCGGGCGGCGGCGACTCAGGCCGGTGTCCCTGCGGCGATGATCGCCTACTGGGAAAAAGAGATGATCCAGCAAACCCAGCAATTGCGCGATAATGCGAAAGCCACGGGCCGAAAAAACTAGCAGCGCGCCACGGCAGCCCGGCCCTCTCTGCTCGCCAGGCCGTCGTTTCACCCCTCTATTGAGGGTTATCCCATTCGTTGATGCGGCGGGGTTGCCCAGCCAACAAGGCCAGTAGTCCACTCGGCTTTCTCCGGTTGCGTAGGCCGCTAGAGCCGGAGCGGCCGGGAAGGCTTAAAGTCTGCGCTTGCCGCCGCACCCTTGGCAAATGCCAGCTCGACCCAAATTCCGGCGTTGTGGGGTGGCTAGGCAGGCTCTGGCTCATTTGACGGCTGGGTGCCCGCCCTTGGGCTGGTTTTAGTCGGTGTATCCGTCGTGGACCGGCAACCGGAGACGCGCGGGTCGGCGGGACTGCTCCGGCTCTGGCGGCCTCCGCAGCCGGCCATCCCGCCCGACTCCGGGCCGGCAGTCGCCGTAAGTACGCTGGTAGTTTTCCAGTGCGGCGGAGAGCGCCGCTAGTTCCGCCCGGGCCCGGGCGACGCGGGCTGTCTCGCCGGCCCGGTGGCCCGCACTGAGCACGAGGCCGGCGAGGATGCCGATGAGGGCGA
>CAIUWA010000033.1 GCA_903902745.1 uncultured Opitutia bacterium
CGTGATGATGTGGCCCGTTTATCAGAAGCCCGCCCAACCGCTTTTCCCCCGCGGGAAATTCCTCGGCTTCGTCCAAGGCGTTTTCCGGATCGGCGAGATGTTCGAGCAGACGCAAAAACGTGAGCCCACCTCCACCCTGGATACGCTTTACCTGGACCGGTCCGCCACCACCCCCGCCGCGCATGTGCTTCACTATCGTCCCAGCGATAGCACCGCGCTCAAGGGGTCCGTCCCCACGGAGGCGGAGTTCCGCGCCGGATCCTATCGGGAGCACGTCATCGCCATCGGCGGGCGCGAATGGCTCGTGCTCTACCGGCCCAGCGCCGCCTGGCTGGAGTCGCAAACTACCCCCCTGCCCCTTGTGCGCTTCTGTGGAGGCCTGGCCATCACCGGGCTGCTGGCCTAGCTCGTGCACGTGCTGATGCGCCGCAACGCCATCGTCCAGGCCCTTGTCACTGAACGCACGGCCGAACTCACCGAGAGCCGGCGCCAGACCGAGAACCTGCTCTCCCAGTTGCCGGGCATGGCCTTTCGCTGTTTGGCCGATGAAAAGTTGACTCCGCTCTACATCAGTTCGGGTGTGCTGGAACTGACCGGCTACGGGCCCGATGACTTCCTGTCCGGCCGCATCTGCTATGAAGACCTGATGGATCAGGATGACCGCCCGATCGTCAACAGCACGACCCTCCATGCCGTAGCGCTGCGCCAGCCGTTTGAAATCGAGTACCGCCTGCGCCATCGCGACGGGGGCGTGAAGTGGGTGCTCGACCGCGGCGCCGGCGTGTTCGCGGCGGATGGGCGCCTGCAGTTCATCGAGGGCCTCGCGGTCGACATCACCCAGCGCAAGCGCGGCGAGGCCGACCGGATCGCCCTCGAGCGCAAGCTGCTCGAAAGCCAGAAGCTCGAGAGCCTCGGCGTGCTCGCGGGCGGCATCGCGCATGACTTCAACAATCTCCTCACGACCATCATGGGCAATGCCAGTCTCGCCCGGCTCGAGCTCGGCGACTCCTCCCCCATCCAAAAAAATCTCCGCCAGATCGAAACGACATCGCTCCGCGCCGCCGAGCTGTGCCAGCAGATGCTCGCCTACTCGGGCAAGAGCCGTTTTGTGGTGGAGCGAATCGACCTCAGCACTCTTGTCGAGGGCACCCTGCCCCTGCTCCAGCTCTCCCTGAGCCACCACGCCGCGTTCCAACTCGACCTCGCCCGCCATCTGCCGCCCGTCATGGCCGACGCCACGCAACTGCGCCAGATCATCATGAACCTCGTCATGAATGCCTCGGAGGCGATGGGGGAAAAGGAGGGCGACATTGAGCTCGCCACCGGTCTCCGGCACTTCGGCCGGGGCCTGCTGGCCACGGCGGTCAATGGCGCCGAGCTGCCGGAGGGCAACTATGTCTTCCTGCGGGTCGCCGACCGCGGCTGCGGCATGTCGGCCGAGACCCTGGCACGCATCTTTGATCCGTTCTTCACGACCAAGTTCGCCGGCCGCGGCCTCGGCCTCGCGGCCGTGCTCGGCATCGTGCGCAGCCATCAGGGCGCCCTGCATGTGGAGAGCGAACCGGGCCGCGGCACCACCTTCACGCTCCTGCTGCCGCCTACCGATGGCGTGATCGCGATGGCGGCCGAAAACCGGTGTCTGCCGTGCCCTGGCGCCACACCGGCACTGTCCTGGTCGTCGACGACGAGGCCGGCGTGCGGGAAATCGCCCTGCAGATTCTCGAAAAAATCGGCTTCACCGTCATCCTCGCTTCCGACGGGCACGAGGCGTTCGCCCACTTTGAGCGCGACCCGGCCCGCTACGACCTCGTGCTCCTTGACCTGACGATGCCCGGGCTGAGCGGGGATGAGATTTTGCGGCGGCTGCGTGCGCGCCGGCCGGATTTGCGGGTGCTGTTGATGAGCGGCTACGCCGAAAGCGAGGCCATGACCAAGCTCACGGGCGACTCCGCCGCCGGATTTTTGCAGAAGCCATTTACGGTTGAAACCCTGACCGACAAGTTGCGCGCCGCCTTCGAGGATCCGGCGAATACAGGCCAGTGATCGAGGCGGGGCGGATTTCCCGTCCCATGGGCCCATCCCCCAGTTGGCGGATTTTGGCCACAGAATACACTGCTCGGCCCAGATCACGCAGGTGAGTAGCTGTGCCCTTTTCTGCAAACCGTGGCCAACCCGCTTCCGGGCGCAGTGCGCGGAACTTCCTTTTGCTCCTTGGCGTCGCCGCGGTAACGGTTTTTGTTCCAGCTTCTCCCGTGTCCACCACTGCCGCCCCTTCACCCGCCCCGCGTCCACTTTCACTCGGGGTGATTTTCCTCACACTCTACATCGACCTGATCGGGTTCTCGATTTTCTTTCCGCTCGGGCCCAAGCTGCTCGCCTACTACATCGCGCACGAGAGCCAGGGCGGCCTTTTCTCGGCCCTCATCGCGCAGCTTGAATCCCTCGCCCAGGCCGCACACGCGAGCCAGGCCGCCGTCGCCGCCCTCTTCGGCGGCGTCCTGGGCTCCGTCTATTCGCTGATGCAGTTTGTCTTTTCACCCGTCTGGGGCGCGCGCTCCGACCGCACCGGCCGCCGGCCCGTGCTGCTCGCCACGATCGCGGGCAACGCGGCCAGCTACCTCATCCTGGTTTTCAGCGGCTCGTTCACGCTGTTCCTGCTCAGCCGCATCCTCGGTGGCATCATGGGCGGCAACCTCTCCGTCGCCATCGCCGCAGTGTCCGATGTGACCACCCGCGAAAACCGCGCGAAGGGCATGGGCGTCGTCGGCGCCGCGTTCGGCCTCGGCTTCCTCACCGGCCCGGCGCTCGGCGGCATCACCTCCGGCATGAACCTGCTCGACCGCCACCCCGGCCTCGCCGCGTGGGGCGTACATCCGTTCAGCGTGCCGGCGCTCATCGCCTTCGGCCTCTGCCTCGTGAACCTGGTCTGGATCGTCCTGCGCTTCCGCGAGACACTCCCGCCCGAGCGGCGCGGTGCCGGCGTCACCCTGCGCGAGCGCAATCCGCTCCACGCGCTGTTCCTGCTGCCCGACGCCACCATCCGCCGTACCAACATCGTCGGGTTCCTGATCGTGTTTTCCTTCTGCTTCTTCGAGACGACCATCAGCTTCTTCACCGCCGACGAGCTCGGCTATGATCCGCACCAGTTGACGTGGGTCTTCGTCTTCCTCGGCACCGTGTCGATCATGACGCAGGGCTTCCTGGTGCGCCGCGTGGTGAAGGCGCTCGGCGAGAAGGCCATGGCCCTGCTGGGTGTCTGCCTCCTGGCGGTCGGTCTGGTTTCGCTCGGCCTGAGCGTGGGCGTGGCCCGTTCCGCTCCCCTGATGTATGGTGCCCTGGTCTTTTGCGCCCTCGGCTCCGGCTTCGCCAATGTCGGCTTCTCCGCGCTGATTTCGCTCTACGCCTCGGCCGAGGAACAGGGCAAGGTCACCGGCATCTACCGCTCGCTGGGTTTCCTCGCCCGCGCCGCGAGCCCCGCCGTTGCCGGCTTCCTTTACTTCCGCCTTCACGGCGCCTGGACCTACGGCATCGCCGGCACGCTCCTCCTCGTCCCCCTCGCCCTCGGCCTCTCCCTGCCCAAGCCGGTCAAATGAATCCTGAGGACCGAGGACCGAGGACAGAGGACCGAGACCGGAGATCGGAACCCAATCCGCCTGGCCGGCCATCTGTCCTCCGTTTTCTGCTCTCTGCTTTCCGTCCTCCGTCATCCGGCGTCCGGTATCTGGCGTCGGGCGTCCGTCCTCTGTCCTCCGTCCTCTGCCTGCCCGCCATAGCCCTGGCGACGGCGGGTCTCCTGAGCCAGACCGGCTGCCTCTCCCCCCGCCACGAGGCCCTCCGCCCGGGCCGGACCACGCTCGGCACGCCGCTGGTCGTGCTCCCCGCCCAGAATTACGGCGACTGCCTCGTCGTCGAGGTGAAGTGGGATCGCTACGGGCCCTACCGTTTCCTCATCGACACCAATTCCTCGGTCACGCTCGTTTCGCCCGACCTCGCGAAGCGCTACGCCGTGAAGAACGCCCCGCCGCCCTTCAACGCCCCGCAGGTCCACGTCCAGTCCGCCGAGGGCGGCACCGTTCTCCTTGCCGCCACCACGCTGCGCCGGCTGGAACTCGGCGAGGCGCGCTTCGACGACGTCCCGGCGCTCATCTATGACTGCGCCGCGCTTTCGGCCCACTTTGGCGTGAAGATCGACGGCATCCTCGGCTTCCCGCTCTTCCGCGAAACGCTGCTGACCCTCGACTATCCGCGCACCCGCGTGCTGCTCAAACCCGTCGCCCCCGCCCCGCTGCTGCCCGGCACGACCATTCCGTTCAACAACGACAGCAGGACGCCGCTCATTCCCATCCGCCTGGGCGATACGACTTTCATCGCCCTGATCGACTCGGGCAGCACCGCGGCCCTCAGCCTCAACCCCGTCGGCCTGCAGCCGGTCTTCGCCGCCGGCCCCCGGCCCGGCCCCATCGTCAGCACGCTCAGCGGCGACCATGCGTCCCGGGTCGGCCGGCTCGCCGACACCCTCATGATCGGCGGCTATGCGCTGCCCCGCCCGCTCGTCGAGGTCACCGACGAGCTTTCCTCGATCGGCGGCGAGGTGCTGATGAACTTCACCGTGACCTTCGACCAGGAGCGGGGCCAGGTGACGTTTTACCGCGAGAGCCCCGCGACGGTCACCTTTGAGCCGCGCCGCAGCACGGGTGTGAGCTTCAGCAAGACCCCGGTCTACTGGCGCGTCGTGGGCGTGGTGCCCGATTCACCCGCCACCGCCGCTCACATCCAGCCGGGCGACCTCGTCACGCGCATCAACGGCGAGCCAGTCGTCCAGTGGGACCTGCGTCGCTTCGAGGAACTCGTCGCCACCGCGCGTACCCTCACCTTCACCTTCCTCAACGGCACCCAGGAGCACAACACGACCCTGCCCGTGTTCGATCTGGTGCCGTGAAGTGAAGTCGAGTGTCCAGAGCCAGGAGTCGAGAGCTGATCCAGCCTCTGGACGCTCAGCTTTCAGTTCTCAGCATTTCAGCTTTTCAGCTTTTTCTGAGCAAGAACGCCCCCGCCCCGTCGTGCCCGCTTTCCCACGGGTAGCTGATCGTGCTCGCCTCCAGCTTGAACGGGCCGCCGGCCCGGCTTTCGAAAAACGCCTTCACCACCTGCGCGTTCTCCTCGGCGTCGATGCTGCACGTCGAATAAACGATTCGGCCGCCCGGCGCGACCAGCCGCGCCGCCGCGTGCAGCAGCGCCTGCTGCTGCTGCCCGTGCTTGTAGAAATCACGCTCCTGCAGCCGCCACTTCACGTCCACGCGATGGCGCATCACGCCGCTGTTGGAACACGGCACGTCGAGCAGCACCGCCTCATATTCCGTGGGCAGGCGATGATCGTCGAACAGCTTGAATTCACCCGCCAGCAGGTCGCCCTGCACGAGCGCGACCTCCACGCCCTCCACCCGCGAGAGGTTTTGCTTGAGCCGGTCGATGCGCGGCCCGGGGAGATCGAGCGCGATCACCCGCCCCGCACCCGCCGTGGTTCCGGCCGGAAGCCCCACTTTCATCGTGTCGGCGATCAGCAAACTTTTGCCGCCGGGCGCGGCACAGGCGTCGAGCACCGTCTCGCCGGCCTTCGGTGCCAGCAGCTCCACCGCAAAACGCGTGCCCGGATCCTGCAGGTAAAGCCGGCCCGCCGTCAGCAGCGGCTCCACTTCACCCCAGCGGCCGGAAGGCACTTCAAAGTAGCCTGCCCAAGCCGTCGGTTTGAGCCAGTCCGGCGCCGCCGCCTTCGTGTCCCGCCAACGCGCATAGACGACCGCCGGCTGCTGGTTCCATTCGAGCAGCTTCCGCGTGGGCTCCGCGCCCAATTGCGTCAGCCACCGCCGCACCAGCCACTCGGGATGGGAAAAATATTCCGCCAGCACCGCGGCGTCCGCCACCTTCGGCGGCGCCGCTGCCGTCAACACGCCGGCCAGCTTGCGCACCACGGCATTGACCAGCTTCGCCTCGGCCGGGCTCGCCAGGTGCTTCGCCTGCTCCACCGCGTGATGCACGATCTTGGCGGCGCGGCCGTCGGCCGCTGGTTCCCCCAAGGCTTCGATCAACTCAAACCCCGCGATGAACAGCACCGCCCGCGTCGCAAACCGCGGCGGATGCGTCATCAGCCGGCCCAGTGCGCCCTCAATCCGACCGAAATGTCGCACCACCCCGAACACGAGGTGCTGGCAGCGCGCCCGCTCGGCGCCGCCGAACCCGGGCGGCAGCGATTCGAAGAGCTCGTCCACGCGTTCCCGGCGGTCGAGCCAGCGCGTAATCAAGCGCGCCGCCGCCGTCCACCCGGTCAGGTTGGGTTTGCCCGCCTCCGCAGGTTTGACGGGGGCCGGTTCAGGCATCGTGGGCCCCGGTGAAGCACTGTTTGACAAGCTGAGTCATTGTCCGCTCAACTCTCCCGTTCAGGCCCTCACACACGCAATCATGAATTCCGACGCCCTCTCCGCGCTCATCGCCAAAAACCCCTCCCTCAAGGCGGCCAAAGCCAAACTTGAGGCCATGGAGCCGGGCAGCTACGTGATCCACCGGAGCTGGGGCTTCGGCCACATCAAGAGCTACGACGACGCGTCCCAGAAGCTCATCATCGATTTCAAGGGAAAGAAGGCCCACCCCATGGATCCGGCTTTCTGCCTGACCACCATGGAGGTTCTCCCCGAGAAGCACTTGCTCGTGCGCAAGGAGACCGAGGGCAAGAAGATCGCCGAGCTCATCGCCGATGATCCCGTCCAACTCGTCGTCGAATCCCTCCAGGCCCATCCCAATCACGCCACCACCGCCATCGACCTCGAGATCACCCTCGCCCAGGTCGTCGGCGAGGAGAAGTTCAAGAAATGGTGGTCCACCGCCAAGAAGGCCATCGGCAAGGACCCGCGCATCTCCGTCCCCGAGAAGAAGACCGAGCTCTATGTCCTCCGCGACGTCCCCGTCTCGGCCCAGGACGAGATCCTCGAGCAGTTCAACGGCACCCGCTCGGCCCGCCGCCGCATCCTCCTCGCCGAGGAGCTGCTCGACGCCGCCGACAAGAAGAACCTCAAGACCGACCTTTCCTCCATCCTCTCCGGCCTCGCCGACGCGGTGAAGGACAGCAACCAGATCGACGCCTCCGAGCGCCTCTACGGCGCCTCCGTCCGCGATGACCTCGCCAAGCTCCTCGGCAAGGACACCGTCTACGAGCCCAGCCAGGCCTCCCTCATCTCGAACATTCGCGATCTCCCCTCCATCGCCGAGAAGATCCCGGTGCAGTTCCAGAGCCGCTTCCTCGAGCTCGTCAAGGAGACGCACCCCATTGAGTACCGCGATATCGGCTTCACCCTGCTCAAGAGCAGCCAGGGCAAGTTCACCACCGAGTGCATCAACTTCCTCGTCGAGAATGGCCACGCCGACGAACTCGCCGCCACCCTCAAGCGCTGGCAGACCGAGCAGAATCTCCGCGCGCCCGTCCTCCTCTGGGTCGTCAAGAACCGCCACTCGAAGAAATTCGCCAAGCTGCTCAACGACCTCATCACCCCGCGCCTGCTCAGCGCCATCTTCTTCGCCATCGATTACGAGGCCCTCCAGGCGTCCAGCGCGCGCCGCATCCCGCTCGGCGACATCCTCAGCGAGGACACCGACCTGATCTCCGACCTGCTCTCGACCGCCGACCCCGAGACCGCGCGCGATCTCGCCAACACCCTCATGCTCAACCAGGGCTTCGAGGAACTCACCAAGAAGTCGCTGCTCGCCCGCTTCATCAAGATTTTCCCCGGCATCCAGTCCCTCGTCGCCGAGGCGGCCGACAGCAAGGAGGAGCAGCTGCTCGTCTCCCGCGAAAGCTTCGAGCGCAAGCGCACCGAGTACGAGTCCATCGTCTCGAAGAAGATCCCCGAGAACTCCAAGGCCATCGCCACCGCCCGCGAGCACGGCGACCTCAAGGAAAACTCCGAGTACAAGATGGCCAAGCAGGACCAGCAGGTTCTCATGGCCCAGAAGTCCCAGCTCGAAAAGGACCTCGCCCGCGCCCGCGTCAACGACTTCAAGGAAGCGACCACCGACCAGGTCAGCGTCGGCACCATCGTCGAGGTCAAGGACGTCAAGGGCGGCAAGACCACCCGCTACACCGTGCTCGGCGCGTGGGACAGCAACCCCGACGAGGGCGTCATTTCCTACAAGACCCCGCTCGGCCTCGCCTTCATGGGCCGCAAGCCCGGCGACCACGTCAAGGTGAAGCTCGGCTCCGGCGACGAAAACTACGAGATCACCAAGATCTCGCGCTACGTCGACGCGAAGTAAGCCAACCGGTCATCCTTCAGTTTCCAAACGCCGGGCCTCGCCCGGCGTTTTTGTTTTTGTGCAGGTCCCGCGATTCTGGCGAACCTCCCGATCCTTTGTTTCGCGCAGAGGCACGGAGGCGCAAAGCAATCAATCAAACCGGGGAACTGGAAGTACGTCCGATCCTTCCAGCCAAATCTATTAATTTCCCGTGCTCCCGCTTTGCGACTTTGCGCCTCTGCGCGAAACTGGATTGGATTGATTCGTCGCCGCTTCATCGATGATCCACTTCCTCCAAGGCTTCCTCATTGGCTTCGCCCTCGCGGCGCCCGTCGGCCCCGTGGGCCTGCTGTGTATCCGCCGCTCCATCGCGCACGGCCGCCTCGCCGGATTCCTGACCGGCCTCGGCGCGGCGTTTGCCGATGGCGTGCTGGGCCTGATCGCCGCCCTGGGTCTGACCGCCATCACCACGTTTGTCGCCCGCCATGCCTCGGTGTTTCAACTCACCGGGGGCCTCTTCATGCTGGTCATGGGCCTCATCACGCTCCGCTCGCGACCCACTCCGCGCGCCGGCGAGACCCCGGAGGTCAGCCGGCTGTCCACCGCGCGCCTGTCCAAGGTCATGCTGGCGACCTTTGCCATTGCCGTGCTGAACCCTCCTACGATCACGGCTTGCCTTGGCATCTTCACGAGCTTTGCCGTCGACCTGCACACCGCCGGCACCAGGCAGGCCTTCGTGCTCGTCCTCGGCATCTTCCTCGGCTCGACCGCCTGGTGGCTGATCCTGAGCAGTCTCGCCCACACCCTCGGTCGCCGCCTGAAAAGCGGGGGCCTGCGGATCATCGACCTCTCCGCTGGAGCCTTGATCATCGCCTTCGGCCTCTGGCAACTCGGCCGCCTCGTCTGGAATCAGGGTTAATCGCGAAAGCGCGAAAGGGCAGAATCACGGAATCGAAAGTTTGGATTCTGTTTCATTCCGCGATTTCGCCTTTCAGCGCTTCCGCGATAAGTGCCTTCCACTTCTCCTTTTCCTGAGAAATTGCTTTTCCCGGTCTCATCCCCCAGCCTCGCGTCCCGTTGAACGCCTCCTGGGACATCCTCAAGACCCTCTCCGACCCCACGCGGCTGCGCCTCCTCGCCCTCCTGCTTCGCGAGGAACTCTCCGTCGCCGAGCTCCAAGAAATCCTCGGCATGGCCCAGTCGCGCATCTCCTCCCAGCTCGCCCTCCTCCGCCAGGCCGACCTCGTCAGCGACCGCCGCGACGGCAAGAAGGCGTTCTACTCGCTGCGCACCGATCTTTCGCCCAAGTCCCTCGCCTTCATCCGCAGCGCCGTCGACGCCGTCGCCGACCACACATTTCTGGGCGAGGACCGCACCAATCTCGACCGCATCCTCCAGAAACGCCGGCGCGTCTCCGAGCAGTATTTCAACCTTATCGCCGGCCGCCTCGGCAAAAACTATTGCCCCGGCCGCTCTTGGGAGGCCATCGGCCACCTCGCGCTGCACCTCGTGCCGGCGATCACCGTGGCCGACCTCGGCGCCGGCGAAGGACTCCTATCCCAACTCCTCGCCCGCCGCGCCGAGCGCGTCTGGTGCATCGACAATTCCCCCCGCATGGTCGAGGTCGGCACCGAGCTCGCGAAGAAGAACGGCCTCGCGAACCTCACCTACCAGCTAGGCGACATCGAACAGGTGCCCCTGCCCGACCAGTCCGTCGACCTCGCGATTCTCAGCCAGGCGCTGCACCACGCCCAGCACCCCCAGCGCGCCGTCGAGGAGGCCTACCGCATCCTCAAGCCCGGCGGCCAGATCCTCGTCCTCGACCTCAACGAGCACACCTTCGAACGCGCCCGCGAGCTCTACGCCGACGTCTGGCTCGGCTTCAAGGAAAGCGCCCTCCACACCTTCCTGAAAAAAGCCGGCTTCACCAAGGTCGAGGTCGCCGCCGTCGCCAAGGAATCCAAGGAGCCGCATTTCGAGACGCTGTTGGCGAGCGGCCTGAAAGGCTCGAAATAGCCCTCAGAGCCTGAATCTGATGCTTTTCGGTTCACTTGATCCCCAAGATCTATGGTTCGCTTCCATTACATGCGGCGGCATTGCCGTTGCCGCCCGTTTGCTGGAACGGAATAAATACAAGAAGAAGCAATCGTATGCCTTTCAATTATTCGGCCTGCTCGGTGGCCTGCTCATGCTCGCGGCCATTTTTCTTGGTTTGGTAGGGTCTCGAGGCCCGATGGAATAAACGTAACTAGAGGAAAGGGACCGATCGAATTCTCTATTCCGCGAGTAGATCTCTCCAGATGTCGATTCTTGCCATGTGCCGCAGCAAAAGGCCGCTCCATTTACGCGCCGTTGATGTAATCACGTTGGCACTTTGCCTTCTGATGCTGGGCGGCTGCAGCGGCGATTTTCATAGCGTTTGGCGGGAGCAAACCCTGCCTTCGGGCAAGGTCGTCAAGGTCACTTCCATGAACCTGGTCTGGGGCGTGGAGCACGACGAGCGCTCCCCGGAGAAGGACTGCTTTTCCATGGAGTTTGTCTCCAATCAGCCCCAGGCCGAACCGGCCGCGCGCGAGCAGGAGGCCCGCGAGGTCTTTGAGCTGATGCGGCCCGTTTCCGAGCAATGGGGCTTCAAGCATGCCGAGATGGCGGGGTTTCCCACGATCCAGCGCAAGGGTCACTACGACCGGTTTTACTTCGAGCGCGGGGCTGACGGCCAGTGGTCCTGCCGGCGGGAAGACGCCAAGGTTTTTGCCAATGATTAAGCACTGGCTCAGCCCGCGGGACTGATCAAAAGGGGTCACGAGGACACAGAGGATCGGATTGCAGATGGTTTGGTGGCATGGGATCCAATCAACCGGTTGCTGCTCGAAAATTCTCCGTGTTCTCCGTGCCTCTGTGTGAACCCGTATTTCGTGCGAGCCTGGCATTGCATCAATTCCTCCGTTTCGCCTAGCCTGCGTCAGGCCCTTTCTCCCATGACGCTCCGCAAATGGCTCCCGTTGTTCCTGCTTCCCGCCGCGGCCTTGCTGGCCGCCGTCGCCGATGACATCGAATTCTCCGCGGTGCTGGTCCTGCCCGGCAAGACCTCTGTCCGCCTCGCCCTCAAATCCAACGGCAACGCCGCGTGGATCCCCGTCGGGCAGACCTTCGACGGTTACGTCGTCTCCGCCTACGACACCAAGGAGGAAACCGTGGTGCTCACCAAAAACGATGTGACCATCCGCGTGCGCCTGAACACCGCCAGGGTGCAGGAAGGCAAGCCCCCGCTCGATCCCGCCGTCGCGGAACAGCAAAAGCGGGCGATGCTGAACAACCTCCGGCAGATCGCCGCCGCCTCCGACCAGTTTTTCCTCGAGCACGGCACCAACCACACGACCCTCGCCGAAATCGTCGGGCCGGACAAGTACATCAAGGCCCTCAATCCCGTGGACGGAGAGGATTACAGCCAGCTCATCCTGATCCAAGGCAGCCCCGGCTTCACGGTCACGACCGTCAACGGCGTGAGCGTCACCTATAAACCGTGACGTTGCGGCACTTCCGGCGGCGTGCCGATTCAGACGAGGTGGAGCGAGTTGACCCAACACGCTGTGAAACTCAGCCCACACTTCAATGTCCGACGGAGCGGACCCCTTCGACGGGCTCAGGGCAGGCAACGCGTTAAGGACAACGCGTTCCACCTTCCACGCATCGTTTCCTCCCATGAAGCCATTTTCTAAATTTCTATCCGGGCTGGCCCTGTTGCTCGCTGCCGGCACCGCGGTTTCCGCCAAGGAGGAGACCCTCGGCCTCTATCAGGACCGCCGCGTCACGATCAACGTCCCGGAGAAATTCAACTACTCTACCGGCCGTGACGCCCGCGGGATCATCACGGTCAAGATCACCGACCCGAACCTGAAGACCAATCTGCTGGTGTCGTTTTTCCCCGATCCCGACGGACGCCTCGCGAAGGAGGACGACCAGCGCGCCTTCGTTGCCGAAACCACCCAGACTTACGCGGAAGGCTCGGTCGAGAAGGGCTATGACTTCAAGGACCTCGCACCGCACACGGGCTCAGGTATGTATTGCGTGTTCACCGATGCCACCCTCGTCCGCAAGGCACCGCTGCCGCCCGGCGAATACCTGAAGGTCACGAGCGGCGTGAAGGCTTGGGCCGGCGGATTTTTTCTCTTCACCCTGCTGAGCAACGACACCACGTCGGAGGAATACCAGGCCGGGATGAAACTCCTGCGCGAAAGCTTCGAGGAAAAACGCCCCGCCGGGCCGCCGATCTAGTTTCGCGCAAAGGCGCAGAGCCGCAGAGAAAATCCACTGACCGGCCATTCTCCGGCATTTGCTCCCCCACCACTGAAGTTCCCGTTTCCGCTCTGCGCCATTGCGCCTCTGCGCGAAACCGGCTTGGAGTGAGCCACCGCCAGCCATGCTTAAACCCATCTCCTTCCTGCTCCTCTCGGCCGGCCTGCTTTTCACCGGCTGCCGCTCGCGCTCGGCGAATTCCACGCAGTATTTCACGATCGCCGATGCGACGAAGGAACAGTTCTTCACCCTGACCCGCCTGGGCACGCACGGGACGCCGAAGTCCGTCCAGCTCCGGATCACTGGCAAGATCGAAAGCTCCGCCAAGCTGATCGTGCTGCTCAACGGGCACCCGCAGCAGACCTTCGAGTTCCCCGCCGGCGCGGTCGACAGCGAGTGGCACGGCGAATGGCTCAGCAGCCAGCTGAACCTCCACTACCTCCCCGCCGCCGTGAAAAGCGGCGCCCTCCAGATCGCCTGCCAGTTCTCGGACTAGGAAATGTTTCGCGCATCCTCCTTCGCCAAGCCTTCGGCGGACAGGGAGGCGAAAAACAATCTCCTCACTCCAGCTTCATGCGCGCGCGGTAGAAGGCCTCGCACTTGGCGTAGATTTCCTTCGGCGAATCCAGGGATAGCGCCTCGGCCGCCAGCGCCTTCGCGTCGGCCATCGTCATCGCGCGGATCAGGTATTTCGCGGCCGGCAGCAGCGGGGGCGTCATGCTCAGGCTGTCAACACCGAGGCCGAGCAGCAGCGGCACAAACACCGGGTCGCCGGCCATCTCGCCGCAGACGCCGACGTCGATCTTCGCCCGGTGCGCCTCGTCGACGACGTGCTTGAGCGTGCGGATGACCGCCGGGTGCGACGGCTCGTAGAGGTGGGCGATGCGGTCGTTCACCCGGTCGATGGCGAGCAGATACTGGATGAGGTCGTTGGTGCCGATGCTGAAGAAATCGCACTGCTTGGCGAGGATGTCGGCCGTGGTCGCGGCGCTGGGAATCTCGATCATGCTGCCCACGGCCATTTTTTCGTCGAACGGCTGGCCGCGGGCGCGCAACTCCACCTTGCACTCGTCGAGCACGGCGTTGGCGCGGCCCAGCTCCTCGCTGCCGCTGATCATCGGGTACATCAGGCGGATGGTACCGTGCGCGCTGGCGAGGAGGATGGCCCGAAGCTGGTCCTTGAAGATCTCGGGGTGCTCCAGGCAAAAGCGGATGGCGCGGAACCCCATGAACGGGTTTTCCTCCTTGGGAAAGAGGGTCGGATTGCCCGTCATCGGCTTGTCGCCGCCCAGGTCGAGCGTGCGGATGATGACCGGGCCCGGCGCGAGCGCCTCCGCGATCGTCTTGTAGGCGATGAACTGCTCCTGCTCCGTGGGGATGCGCGCCGAGTTGAGGTAGAGGTATTCCGTGCGGAACAGCCCCACGCCCCCGGCGAAATATTCCTTCACCAGCGTCACCTCGTCCACCTTCTCAATGTTGGCCATCAGCGAGACCGACACGCCGTCGAGCGTGACCGCCGGTTGCCGGTTGGCCGCCATCAGGCGGTCCTCAAAGCCTTTTTTCTGGAGTCGGATCTGGCCGTAGCGGAACAGCGTCTGCTCCGACGGGTTGATGATGACCGTGCCGTCGTAACCGTCGACGATCGCCCAGTCGCCATCCTGCACGCGGGAAGTCAGGTTGCGCACGCCGACCACGGCGGGGATCCGCATCGAGCGGGCGACGATCACCGCATGGCTCGTCTTGCTGCCGGTGTCGGTGACGATCGCGAGCGCTGCGCTGCGGTCGATGCTGGCGGAGTCCGAGGGCGTGACGTCGTTGGCGACGATGATCCGCTTGTCCGCGAGCTTGATGAGATTGTTGGCCGACTGGCCCAGCAGGTTGTGCAGGACGCGCTGCGCGACATCGCGGATGTCGCCGGCGCGCTCGCGCAGGTATTCGTCGTCGATCTGGTCGAACGCCTTGATGTAGCGCGACGAGACATGGTCGAAGCAGGTCTCGATGTTGCGCGAGGTCGCCTCGAACTCGCGGATGGTCTCGCCGATCAGCGCCTGGTCCTCGAGCACCATGAGGTGCGCGTCAAAGATGCGGGCCTCGTCGGAGCCGAGGTTTTTCTCCACCTCGTCCTGGATCTTGGAAATCTGCTGGCGCGTGAGCAGCAGCGCCTGCTCGAAGCGCGCGATCTCCTCCATGCGTTTCGCCGGGTCGACCGCATAGTTCGGCACCTCGACGTCGCTCCGCAGATAGACAAAGACCGGGCCATAGGCGATGCCCTGCGAGGCGGAGATGCCTTGCACGATGACTTCTTTTTTTCCTGGGGATTCCGGCATGAAAATGCAGTCGCCACCAACCGGGGTGGGATGGTGGCGTCGGACGATAACGCCCCCCGTGCGCAGCGGGTCAATGCGATTCAGGCCGGGCGCGTCATCTTGGCAAAAGCAGGGCGGGTCGAAGACCCACCCTACGCCAGGCGCGTCTCGACCACCAGTGCGGGCGGGCCCCATGCGGCGCGAATCGCCGCACTGATCGCCGCGACACACTCCGGCACAAGATTGTCCGGCAGCAGCGCAAAGCAGGCACTGCCGCTGCCGCTCATTCCCGTGGTCAGGCCGAAATCGGCCCGCAACAGCGTGAGCAGCGCGGGCAAGGCGGGATACTTGGCGAACGCCACCTGCTCCAGATTGTTCAAGAGCAGCGTCTCGGCCGGCGCGAGCCCGTCGGCCAGCCAGGCACCGAGGCGGCGCTCCGCTACAGCAGCCGGAATATAGCCGTGTGGCCTGTCCCCCAACAGCGCCGCGGTCCCGGCTTTGGCCTGCTGCGCGGAAAGGGCTGCCAGCTGCGCATAGGCCCAGGGCGTACCGATGCCGAAGCTGGGCTTGAACAGCAGCACGCGCCGGCCCCGCAATCGGCCCGCCGCGACGTCCGGCACCGGCTCCAGCCGCTCCCCCCGCCCGCGCATGATCACCGGCCCGGCGTGCAGGAACAGCGCGCAATCAGAACCCAGCCGGGCGGCAATCGCCGGCAGCGCAGACGGCGCGAGCGGCCCGCCCGCCAGGACGTTGAGCGCACGCAGGGCGGCGACGGCATTGCTGCTGCCGCCCCCCAAGCCCGCACCTGGCGGAATGCGCTTCTCCAGCCGGAACCGCACGCCGCCGTTCCAACCCGACGCCGTCCGGAAAGCCTGCGCCGCCTTGAGCACAAGGTTCGATTCATCGGCCGGCACCGCGGGATCGTCACATTCCAGGGTGAACTCCGCCGCGGGCTCAGCGTGAAGCAGGTCACCCCACGCCAGCGGCGCGGCCACCGAGACGAGGTCGTGGAAGCCATCCGCCCGCCGGCCGGTGACGGCAAGGAACAGATTGAGTTTGGCCGGGGAGAAGAGAGCTACTGGATTCACGCGGGCGCAGAAAACGTTGGCGATACTCGGCCCCGGCCGTCAGCATTTTTCGCACACGATGCCTTGCGAACTCATTCTCGTCCTCGACGCCCAATCCCCCCGCGACGTCGCCCCTACCCTGAAACGTCTCGCCGGCACCGTCAAATGGGTGAAGGTCGGACTCGAGATGTTCACCGCATGCGGCCCCGACTGTGTGCGCGAGGTCGCCGGCCTGGGGTTCAATGTCTTCCTCGACCTCAAGCTCCACGACATCCCCAACACCGTGGCCAAGGCGGTCGAGTCCGCCTCCCGCCTCCCGATCCAGATGCTCACGCTCCACACCGGCGGCGGCCGCGAGATGATGGCGTGGGCCGTCAAGGCCCAACAGCAATCCGCGCCCGGCCTGCGCCTGCTCGGCGTGACCGTGCTCACCTCGATGAGCGGGAAGGAACTCAATGAAACCGGCGTCGCTGGCACCGCCGAGGAGCAGGTCGTCCGGCTGTGCCGGCTGGCCGTGGACGCCGGCCTGCGCGGCCTCGTTTGCTCGCCCCTCGAACTCGCCCCGCTCCGCGCTGTATTGCCGTCCGAAGTCGCGCTGGTCACGCCCGGCATCCGGCCACGCGACGCCAAGGCGGACGACCAGACCCGCGTGATGACCCCCGCCGAAGCCGCCCGCGCCGGCGCGAGCTACATCGTCGTCGGCCGCCCGATCTTCAAGGCACCGGATCCGGTGGCCGCCGCTCGCGCGATTCTCGCCGAGTTGGAGGCCGGAGGCCGGACCCCGGACGCCGGACGCCAGAGAACAGAGGACTGAGGCCAGAAGACGGAAACCAAAAATCAGAAGCCCGCATGATCATGCTTTCCTATCCCTTTTTTCGAAGTTCGTCCATGTCTCGCCGTCCTTCCTCCGCCCCCCGATCTCCGGCTTCCGGCGTACGGCTTCCGACCTCTGGCGTCCGTCCTCTGTCCTCCGTCCTCCGGTGGCGGGCAGCCGCCGCATGAGCCGCACCGCCGCCATCCTCCTCGCCGCCGGCAGCGGCCGGCGCATGCAGGGGGCCGTCGCCGACAAGGTGCTCGCGCCTTTGGCCGGCCGGCCGGTCTTCGCCCACTCCGCCGCCGCTTTCATCACCAGCGGCATCGCCGACTACTACGTGGTCGTCTATCGCGACCAGCGGCAGATGATGGAGCTCTCCGCCTACGCGCCGACTCCTTCGGTGCTCGTCCGAGGTGGACGTGAACGGCAGGACTCGGTGATCCAAGCCCTCGCCGTGCTGCCGGGCGACATCGCCCAGGTGTTCATCCACGATTGCGCCCGGCCGCTCATCCGACCGGAGCAGCTCGCCGCCCTGCACAAAATCGTCCGCCGCGAGGATGCCGTCGTGCTCGCCCACCGCGTCACCGACACGATCAAGGAGCACAACAACCGCGCCCGCCTCCGCACGCTCGACCGCTCGCGCCTCTGGGCGATGGAAACGCCGCAGGTCTTTTCCCGCGACCTGATCGTCCGCGCCTATGCCCGCGTGCAAGCCCGCGGGCTCCGCATCACCGACGACGCTGCCGCCGTCGAACTACTCGGCCACCCGGTCGCCCTGCTCGAAAACCCGCACCCCAATCCCAAGCTCACCACGGCTTCCGACCTCGCCTACCTCGAGTTTCTCCTCTCCCGCCCAGCGGCGTGAGGCGCACCACTGAACGACCACCCCTCATGCCTTCCTTCCGCATCGGCCACGGTTACGACATCCACCGCCTGGTCGCCGGGCGCCCGCTCGTGCTTGGCGGCGTTACCTTCGCCACCGACTATGGGCTGGAGGGACATTCGGACGCCGACTGCGTCACCCACGCCATCTGTGACGCGCTCCTCGGCGCGGCCGGCCTGCCGGACATCGGGCATTTTTTTCCCAACACAGACCCGGCTTACAGGAACATCGATTCCCAAGCCCTCCTGCAGCGCGTCTGCGCCGAAATCGCGAAGCTTGGGTATGATATCGTCAACATTGACGCCACCGTGATCGCCGAGAAGCCGAAGATCGCCCCGCAAATTCCCGCGATGAAGGCCGCGCTCGCGAAGTCGACGGGCCTCATCGCCGACGAGATCGGCCTCAAGGCGACGACCAACGAGGGAGTCGGTGATCTCGGCCGCGGCCTCGCCATCGCCGCCCACGCCGTCTGCCTGCTCAAGCGATGACGATATTTTCCCTTCGGGCATTCATCCGTCTCCTGCCTGCCCGCCATAGCCTTGGCGACGGCGGGTCCCCCGTCCTCCGTCCTCTGTCCTCTGTCCTCTGCCTTCTGTCCTCCGTCTTCTGGCTTCTGGCCACAACCGGCTGCCTGAAGCACGGCACGGACGTGGAGCGAGGCAATCGCGAGCAGGTGCTGCACCGCGGCACCGGCTATGAAATCGGCAATCTCGATCCGCATCTCGCCACCAACATCTCGGAAATGGATCTCATTTCCGCCCTGTTTGAGGGACTCGTGACCGAGGACCCCACCGACCTGCATCCGGTGCCGGGCGTCGCGGAGCGCTGGGAGGTTTCGTCCGACCAGCTCACCTACACGTTTTTCCTGCGCGCCGGCGCCCACTGGTCCAATGGCACCCCGCTCACCGCGGAGGATTTTGTGGCCTCATGGCGCCGGATTCTCACGCCCTCGCTCGCCTCGGCCAATGCCGGCCTGCTCTACGTCCTGCAGGGAGCGGAGGCTTTCGCCAAGGGCGGAGCGAAGGACTTTGCCCAAGTCGGCGTCAAGGCGGTGGACGCCCGCACCCTGCAGGTCACCCTCGCCCAACCCACGCCGTATTTCCTTTCGCTGCTCACCCACACCGCCTGGCTGCCGGTGCCCCTGTCGGTCATCACCGTCAATGGCCCCGCTTACGAACGTGGCAACTCCTGGGCCAGCGCCGGCCACTTGGTAGGAAACGGCGCCTTCACCCTGCAGTCGTGGGCGCCCAACCAGCGCATCATCGCCGTGAAATCCCCCGCCTATTGGGACGCCGCGCACGTCCGCCTGAACGCGATTCACTTTCACCCGATCGACAGCCTCGATGCCGAGGAGCGGGCGTTCCGCGCGGGCCAGCTGCACGTCACGTATGCGCTGCCATTCGCCAAGGGGGAGTCCTATCGCCGCGACGCCCCGCAGTTTCTCCGCGCCGATCCCTACCTGAACTCCTATTTCCTCCGCCTCAACGTCGCCCGGCCCTTCCTCAACGAGCCGCGCGTGCGCCGCGCACTGGCGCTGGGCGTGGATCGCGACGCCCTCGCCGGGAAAATCCTGCGCGGCGGGCAGCTCCCGGCCCACGCCTTCACCCCGCCCGGAACCGCCGGCTACACACCGGCCGCGCAGTTGCCCACCGATTTTGCCGCCGCGCGCCAGTTGCTGGTCGAGGCGGGATATCCGGGCGGCCGGGGCCTGCCGGCCTTCGAGCTGCTCTACAACAATTCGGAAAACCACCGCCTGATCGCCGAGGCCGTGCAGGAGATGTGGCGCCGCGAGCTCGGCGTGCAGGTCCGCCTCGTGAACCAGGAATTCAAGGCCGTCCTCGAGCAGCGCCGCACCGGCCAGTACCAGATCCTGTTCTCCGACTGGGTGGGCGACTATCTCGACCCGAGCACGTTCCTGGACGTCTGGCGCACCGACAGCGGCAACAACCACACGGGCTGGTCCAGCCCGGCCTACGATTCCCTCCTGCGCTCGGCCTCGCTCACCACCGACGCGGCGGCGCGCGAGGCGTTCTTCCAAAAGGCCGAGGCCCTGCTGCTCGAGGCCGCCCCGCTCGTGCCCCTTTACTACAACACCCACATCTTTCTGCTCCAACCTTCGGTCAAAGGCTGGCATCCCACCCTGCTCGACCATCATCCCTATAAGCACGTGTGGCTTGAGGAATGAAGGGATCGGCATCATAGTTGCCGGAGGCGCACCCATGCACCGAAAGGAATCCCATCTGTCTCAGTATCTTTGTGTCATCTCGTGCCTTGTCGCGGCCATCAGCTCCAGCTGCTCGCGGCCCGAACCCGCGGCCGCCCGCGAGCAGGTCATCCGGATCAGCCAGCGCAATGAGCCGACGGACCTCGATCCGGCACACGGCATCGTTGACGAGTTTTTCATCATCCGGGCGCTGAGCGAGGGGCTGGTGACCCGCTCGCCCGGCGGGGGCCTGCGCGCCGCCGCCGCCGAGCGCTGGGACATTTCCGCCGACGGGCTGACCTACACCTTCCATCTGCGCGCCGACGCCCGCTGGTCCAACAACGAGCCGGTGACGGCGGCGGATTTCGTGGAGTCCTACCGGCGCCTGCTCACTCCCGCCACCGCCGCGCCCAAAGCCACGCTGTTCTTCGGCGTGAAGAACGCGCGCGCCTTTGTGGCCGGCGAACTCACTGATTTCAACTCCGTGGGCTTCCGCGCGGCCGATGAGCATACGCTCGTCGTCACCCTCGATCATCCCATGCCGGACTTCCTCGCCTACGCCGCCAGCGGACCGTGGATCCCCGTCAATCCGCGCGTCGTCGGCCGCCTCGGATCCGCCTGGACGCGCCCCGGCAACTTCGTGGGTAACGGCCCGTTCATCCTCGCCGAGTGGCAGCCGCACCAGCGCATCGTCGTGCGCAAGAACCCGCTCTACGCCGGTGCCGCCCGGGTGCGGCTGGACGAAATTGACTTCCTCGCCTTCGACAACGACGACACGGAGGAAAAGGCCTACCGCGCCGGGCAGGTGGATGTGACGATGACCGTGCCCGTGACAAAACTCGCCGTCTACGAGCGCGGGCGCCCCGCCGACCTGCATCATGCTCCCCTCGCGGAAACGCGCTATCTCACGTTCAACACCGGCCGGCTGCCGCTCAATGACGCGCGGGTACGCCGGGCGCTCGCGCTGGCGGTCGATCGCGTGAAACTGGTGGACCGCGTGGTGCTCGGCGGCCGGGAGCCCGCCGGACGTTTCCTGCCCGCCACCCTGCGGCCGCGCAACGACCCCGACTTGTCCGCATCCGAGGCGTTGAAGTTTGATCCGGCGGAGGGCCGCCGGCTGCTCGCGGAGGCAGGCTTTCCCGAAGGCCGGGGCTTCCGCCAGCTCGAGCTCACGGCGTGGTCCCCCTCGCAGACGCCCGTGCTCGAGGCCATTCAGGAAATGTGGAAAAAGGAGCTCGGCATCGAGGTGACCATCGCCACGCGCGAATACGGCGCGCATGTGGCGGCACTCCGGTCGGGGGCCTATGACATCGGTTTTGTCACGGCCATTCCGGATGTGGCCGATGCCGCCGATGTACTGCGGAATTTCACCATTGACGCCCCACTCAACTATCCGCATTGGTCCGATGCCCGCTATGATGCGCTGCTGGCCGAGGCCGAGCGCACCGGCGACGCTGCCCAGCGGGCGGGACTGCTCCACGAGGCCGAGGCGCGGCTCGGCGAACTCTGCCCGGTGGCACCGCTGTATTTCAACGCGCGGAACTGGCTGATGACGCCGCGCATCCGCGGCTGGCAGGAAGATGAGCTTTGGACGCGGTTCTATCCCAGCATTTACCTGCAGGAAAACTAAAGCCGCTTCCATTTTCGGAAAGCAGCGCTCAGCTGTAGGCCAGGTCATTGACCTGGCGCCACCTCAACGAGGTGACTTACAATGGTGGAAGGGGCAAATCGGAGGATCGCCGGCCTTTCCCGCGCTTGCCGCCGGTCGGGGTGGCGTGTGATGCTGCCCGCATGCTGAAATGCAAGCTGGTCTCCTTTCTCGCCGTGGCGTTCCTGTTCGCCGGTTGCAGCAAAAAGGAGCCGGCCGCCACCACCGCGGGCGGAACCCCCACGAGGAAGATTCTGCGCTATGGCAACGGCACGGAGCCGCAGGATATCGATCCGCATGTCGTCACGGGCGTCCCGGAGCAACACCTCATCCAGACGCTCTCGGAGGGTCTGGTAAGCGAGGATCCGCAAATGAATACCATCCCCGGCGTGGCGGAGAAATGGGAGATCTCGCCTGACGGCCTGGTCTATACCTTTCATCTTCGCGCCGACGCCAAGTGGTCCAATGGCGATCCGGTCACCGCCCAGGATTTCGTCCAATCCTACCAGCGGGAGCTCACGGCCGCGCTCGCCAGCGAGTATGCCTACATGCTCTTCAATCACGTGCGCGGGGCAAAGGACTACTACGACGGAAAAATCACCGACTTCGCCCAGACCGGTTTCAAGGCGATCGATCCCCGCACCCTCGAGATCACCCTGCTGCAGCCGGCGCCGTTCCTGCTTCATGCCATGAACCATTATGCGTGGTATCCCGTCCATATTCCCACGATCAGGAAATTCGGCGGCCTCGATCACCGGAGCACCGCCTGGACGCGTCCCGAAAATTATGTCGGCAACGGCCCCTACGTGCTCAAGTCATGGAAACCCAACCAGGTGATCGTCACCGAGCGCTCGCCGACCTACTGGGATCGCGCCCGCGTCAAGATCGACGAAATCGACTTCTATCCCATCGAGCTCGCCGACACCGAGGAACGCATGTTTCGCAGCGGCCAGCTCGACATCACGAATGAAGTCCCCCTCACCAAGCTGGCGGTCTACCGTCGCGATCAACCCCGCTCGGTCCGCGTCGACCCCTATGATGGGCTCTACTACTATCGCTTCAACGTCCGGCGCAAACCCTTCGATGATGTCCGCGTCCGGCGCGCGCTCGCCCTGTCCATCGACCGCGAGAGCCTGGTGAAGAATGTCACGCTGGCGGACGAAGTGCCCGCCTACGATTTTGTGCCGCAAAATCTCCTCGGCTACCGGAGCGAAAATTCCTTCCAGGCCGACATCGCGGAGGCCCGCCGCCTCCTCGCCGCGGCGGGCTATCCGGAGGGCCGGGGCTTTCCCCGGGTCGAGCTCCTCTACAACACGCTCGAGAAGCACAAGATCATCGCCGAGGCGCTGCAGGAAATGTGGCGGAAGAATCTCGGGGTGGAAATCAGCCTCCTCAACCAGGAATGGAAGGTCTACGTCGACGCCCAGCATTCGCAGAATTTCCAGTTCCAGCGGGCCGGCTGGATCGCCGACTATGTCGACCCCCACGTTTTTTTCGACCTGTGGGAAACCGGCAACGGCAACAACGACACCAACTGGGGCAATCCCGAATATGACCGCCTGCTGCACTCGGCCCTTTCCACCCATGACAACACCGCCCGCTTCGCCATCTACCAGCAGATGGAGAAAATCCTCGTCGCGGAGATGCCGATCATGCCGATTTTTTACTACACCCATGCCCGCCTGATCAGCCCGCGGGTCAAGGGGTTTTATACGACTCCGGTGGACAACTATCCCTGGAAGTATGCCGACATCGATCCCTGAGCCGCGATCGCACCGGCGGGGCTTTTGACTTCTGCTGCGGTGATTCTTTCCTCTTAATTCCCCCGTGCTTCGCTTCATCGCCCGCCGCCTGCTGGAGACGATCCCCGTCCTGTTCGTCATCCTCACGGCGACGTTCTTCATGATCCGTTTCGTGCCCGGCGGGCCATTCACGGCGGAGAAGGCCGTCACCCCCGAGGTGATGCGCAACCTCGAGCGGGCCTACGACCTGGACAAGCCCCTGTGGCAGCAATACACGCGCTACCTGCGTAACGTCCTCCTGCATGGCGATCTCGGGCCGTCGTTCAAGTATCCCAACCGCACGGTCAACGAGATCATCGCCGGCAAGCTGCCCGTCTCCCTCGAGCTCGGCGCCGAGGCCCTCGTTCTCGCGCTGGTCCTCGGGCTCACGCTGGGCGTCCTCGCGGCGGTGAAAAACAACACGTGGATCGACTATGTCTGCTCGTCAGCCGCCATGACCGGCATCTGCCTGCCGACGTTCGTGCTCGGCCCCCTGCTCGTGCTGCTGTTCGCGATCCATTTGGGCTGGGTCAATGCCTCCGGCTGGGACGGCCCGGCGGACCGCATCCTGCCCTGCCTCACGCTCGGTTGCGTCTACGCCGCCTACATCGCTCGCCTCACGCGCGGCGGCATGCTCGAGGTGCTCAGTCAGGACTACATCCGCACCGCCCGCGCCAAGGGCGCCAGCGAGGTGCGCGTCATCTTCAAGCATGCGCTCCGGGGCGGCCTGCTGCCCGTCGTGTCTTTTCTCGGCCCGGCCATCGCGGGCATTCTCACCGGCTCGTTCGTGATCGAGACCATTTTCCAGATCCCCGGCCTCGGCCGCGAGTTCGTCAACAGTGCCTTCAACCGCGACTACACCCTCGTGCTCGGCACCGTCATTCTCTACGCCACCCTCATCATCGGACTCAACCTCCTCGTCGATGTCGTGCAGGTCTGGCTGAACCCGAAGCTAAAGTTCGAATGATTTTCCCGCGGATAACACGGATGAACGCTGCCAAATCCTCCTGCACCCGTGTCCATCCGCGAAATCCGCGGTAAAAATTCCGATGGTCTCCCTTTCCCCGCAAAACCTCCCGTCCGCCGACCTCACACCCGCTCAGCTCGAGCAGGGCACGTCGCTGTGGCGCGACGCCTGGCACCGGCTGCGCCGGAACAAGCTGGCGCTCTTCGGCGGCATCGTGGTCATCGGGTTCACCTTCACCTGCGTGTTCGCGCCCTGGATTTTCCATCTGTCCTACCAGGACCAGAATCTCGACCTCGGGGCCACCCCACCCAGTGCGAAACACTGGCTGGGTACGGACACGCTGGGACGCGACCTCCTTGCCCGGACGCTTTACGGCGCGCGCATTTCGCTGATGGTCGGCCTGGTCGCGTCCCTCGTCGCCCTCGCCATCGGCGTCTCCTACGGCGCCGTCGCGGGCTACGTGGGTGGTAAGCTCGATTCCGTGATGATGCGGATCGTCGACATCATGTATGCCCTGCCCTTCACGATCTTCGTCATCCTGCTGATGGTTTTCCTGAAGGACCCGATGCAGGCCGTGGACGCGTGGCTCGGGCGGTTTTCGCTCTTCGGGTTCCATGTTTTTGAGGGCATGCAGGGCGTGGGCAAGATCCTGCTCCTCTTCGCCGCCATCGGCGCCGTCGAGTGGCTGACCATGGCGCGCATCGTCCGGGGCCAGATCCTCTCGATCAAAAAAATGGAATACATCGAGGCCGCCCGCTCGCTCGGCCTGAGCAACCGCCGGATTATATTCCGGCACATGGTGCCCAACGTCCTCGGGCCCGTCATCGTCTACACGTCGCTGACCATCCCGGCCGTGATCCTGCTCGAGTCGTTCCTCAGCTTCCTCGGCCTCGGCGTCGACGCCCCCATGAGCTCGCTCGGGACCCTGATCAAGGACGGCTCGGAAAAAATGGAGGAGTTCTGGTGGCTGCTCGTCTTTCCTGGCGGCGCGTTCTCCCTGACGCTGTTCTCGCTCAACTTTCTCGGCGACGGCCTCCGGGACGCCTTGGACGTCCGGGCGTCCAAGGACTGAGCCCAGTCAAGAAGCATAAAAACGCGGAACCCGAACCCAATCTCCCTTACCGTCACCCCCGCGTTTCCGCACTTCCGTGCCTCCGCGATTTCCCATACTCTTTCGCATTTAATGCGCCGCCTCCGCCCCTACTTCAAATACCTCCGGACCGTCCGCGGCCCCATCGCCGCGGCGATTGTGTGCGGCATCATCTACGGCGCCTCGAGCGGTGCCGGCATGCCGCTGCTGGTCAGCTACGTCTTCCCGAAAATCTTTGCTCCGGCCGATGCGCCCCTGCCGCTCGGCACGGTAGCGCTGATTGCGGCCGGCATCCCGCTCATCTTCCTGCTTCGCGCGGCCAGCGGTTACCTGAACAGCTACTTCACCCAGTTCGCCGGCGTGCGCATCCTCGAGGCCATCCGCCTCGACTATTTCCGCAAGCTGCAGGTGCTCCCGCTCTCGTTCGTGCAGGGCCGCGCCACCGGTGATCTTATCTCACGCGGCCTTGCCGACACCGCGCAACTCCAGTTCGCGCTCACCCTGATCGCCAATGACGGCATCAAGCAGCCCGCCACGCTCATCGGCGCGCTCGTGGCCGTCGGCGTGCTCGCCGTCAAGGCCAAGGGTGTCTGGCTGGCCCTGGTGTGCCTCGCGGCGGTGCCCCTGACCGTGTTTCCCGTGCGCTTTGTCGGGCGCAAGGTCATCAAGCGCGCCGCGCAGATGCAGAGCCAGCTCGGCAGCGTGACGGGCCAGTTCTCCGAGAACCTGGCCGCCGCCCGCGAGGTGCGCGCATTCGGCCTCGAAGAGCGCGAGACCGGCCGCTTTGCCGCGGCCTGCCGCCAGCTCATCATCTCGCAGATGAAGATCGCGAAATATGCCCAGGCCCTCACGCCCGCCATCGAGGTGATCTCCGCCGTCGGCATTGCCGGCACCCTCGTGTACGCCTATCACAGCGGGCTGAAACTCGAGGTCTTCCTCGCCCTCATCATCGCCCTCTACAACAGCTACGAGCCGATCAAAAAGCTCGGCGCGCTGAACAACGAGATGAAGCGCGGCACGGCCTCGCTCGACCGCCTCGAGATCGTCCTGCACGAGCCCGTCATCATCGCCGATCCCGCCGCGCCCGCGACTATCGGCCGGCTGCGCGGGGACCTTGCATTCGAGGGCCTCACTTTCGCCTATCAGGCCGGTGAACCGGTGCTGCGCGATGTCACGGCAAAAATCCCGGCCGGCACGGTCTGCGCCCTGGTCGGCCCCAGCGGCGCGGGCAAATCGACCTTCGCCAACCTCGTGCCGCGCTTCTACGAGGCCGGTGCCGGCCGCGTGACTGTCGACGGCCACGACGTGCGCGCCCTGCGCCTCGCCGACCTGCGCCGCAACATCGCCGTCGTCTCGCAGGATCCCGTGCTCTTCAACGACACGATTTTCAACAACCTCCTCCTCGGCCGCGCCGAAGCCACCCGCGCGGAGGTCGAGCAGGCGGCCCGCGATGCCTTCGCCCACGATTTCATTGTGGGCCTGCCCCGCGGCTATGAAACCATGGTCGGCGAGCGCGGCGCGCTCCTTTCCGGCGGCCAGAAGCAGCGCGTTGCCCTCGCCCGCGCCTTCCTGCGCAACGCCCCGATCCTCATCCTCGACGAGGCCACCAGCGCCCTCGACAGTGATAGCGAGGCCGCCATCCAGGCCGCGCTCAAGAAACTCGTCGTCGGCAAGACGGTGCTGATCATCGCGCACCGCTTCAGCACGATTCGCGACGCCTCCCTCATCCTCGTGTTCGACCAAGGCCGCATCGCCGCCAGCGGCACGCACGCCCAGCTCTACGCCGCGAACCCGCTCTACAAGTCGCTCTACGACCGCCAGCAGATGGGGGCGTGAGCGGATAGTTTCGCGCAGTGGCGCAGAGACGCCAAGCCATCAGCTGATTCCATCGCTCGACGGTTGCCCTTGGCGCCTCTGCGTCTGTGCGCGAAATATGTTTGAAGCCGGTCTTTTCCGCTCCCCGTTACGATAACCTTGCGTGCGGCACGCCGCCCGGTGTTGCCTTGGCGTCACTGCATGCAATCGGAAGCGCCCCGCATCCTCGTCATTCGCCGACGCTATCTCGGGGACATCGTGCTGCTCGGCCCGGTCTTCCGGAACCTCCGCCTGCATTGGCCGCGCGCCCGCCTCACCGCCGTGGTCGAGCCCGCCTACGCGCCGGTGCTCACGCTCAACCCCGACGTCGACGAAACCTACTCCCTTCCCCGCGCCATGGGCGAATGGCCGGGATTCATCTCCCGCCTCCGGCAGGCTCGCTTCACCCACGTCCTCGATCTCGACAACAACGACCGCACCGCCTTCCTGACGCGCCTGACCGGCGCGCCCTTCCGGGCCGCCCTGCACCACGACAAGCTGCACTGGGGTGCCTGCTACACCGCGGATGTGCTCCATCCGCCGGAAATCCATGAGCGCAGTTCCATCGTCGACTACTATCTCGCCATCCTCGCCGCCGTCCAAGTCCCCGTCGCCACACGCGAAGTGCGCCTGGTGCCGCGCCCGGCCGACCTCGCCGCCGCGGAGCGACTCGCGCATCCCGGCGGCCGCAAGCTTCTCATCCACCCCGGTAGCCGCAGCGCGTGGCGGATCTGGCCCGCGGAAAACTTCGCCGCCGTGTGCGATCGCGTGCAGGACGAACTGGGCGCCCAGGTGTTCCTCATCGGCGGTCCCGGCGAGCAGACGCTCGTGGCGAAGATCGGCCAGCTCGCCCAATCCCACGTCATCACGATCAACGCGCCGCTGAGCGTGCCACAGTTCGCCGCCTTCGCCGCGCAGTTCAACGTCATGCTCTGCCACGACAGCGGACCGATGCACGTGGCCGCGTCAGTCGGAACGCCGGTGGTCGCGCTGCTGGGTTCGCAGAACCCGGTGCTCTTCGCGCCGTCGGGCGCCGGCCATGCCGTCCTGCAGCCGCCCCTGCCCTGCACCGCCTGCGTGTCGCCGGGCCAGTGCGTGCCGGGCGACTCCTATCGCAATCACTGCGTGCGCAATATCACCGTGGACGCGGTGTTCGCGGGACTGCGCCGCCGCCTGGCCGGCGGCTAATTGGAAATTTCCTGTAGGAGCCTGATTGCAGGCGATGAATGGCCCTGTCCGCGAAGCAATCCCTCGCGCTCAAACGGCCTCAAGCCAGAACACGCCCTGGTCGCCTTCGCCGCGCGCGTTGGCCTTGTCAGCGAGCTGCCGGTATTTCCGGCGCTGTGCCGGACTGTCGGGCGGGCGGCCGGTATACGGGACGTCACGCTTGTAGTCTTCGCTCACGAGGTAGCCGGTTTCCATGCCGTCGAATTCCGTGCGGACGACGCGGAAGCCGCTGCGCTCCGCCAGCAGTTCCATGCCGCGACGGCTGGGCACCAGCAGGTGGCGCGGCGGATCGAGATTGAACCAGTCCGCGCCGTAAAGCCGGCAGGTCTCGCTCGCCGAAACGGGGATGCGCACCAGCAGGCGACCCTTGGGGGCAAGGCGGGTGCGCAGTTCCTCCAGCGAGCGCTTCGGATCCGGCAAATGCTCCAGCACGTGGTGCATCATGATCAGGTCGTAGCCGCCGCCCAGCGCGGTCAGCTCCGCGCGCATGACGCGGAACCCCGGCTCGTCCGCCTCGATCGAGGTGTACGGATCGACGCCTGTCAGGTGGCTGAAGCCGTAGCGCTGCAATCGCCTCAGGAGTCCGCCGCTGCCGCACCCGACGTCCAGGATCTGCCCGTCGAGCCCGCAGCCGGCGACGCGGCACCAGTGGAAAAACGGATATTTGCGGCGCATCCCATTCGCCACACCGCCCGCGCCCGGGGCGCCCAGGAGCCAGCGCGCCCACGCCTTCCGGAGCAGACCCGGCTTCTTGCCCCGCACGGGCGGAGCCTGCAGCGAATAATAACCGGCGGGATAATAATCACCCAGGTTCGCGGGAATCGTGACGATCTGCATGCTCGCGCAGTGCGGGCATTCACCGTACTCCACCCTGTGGCGCCAGCCGAACAACATCTCACGGGCCTGGAACCGCCGGAAAGTCTCCTCCCGCCCGCAAGCACGGCATGGCATGACCAGCGGTTGATCACTCGTGGGTGTGGCTTCTGGTCGGGGGGAATTCGGCGACACTTCACCGATTAACAGCGGCGACCCTTCGCATGCCAAGCCCATCCTTAACGTTCATTTGCGTGGACGCAGCCCGGACGCTTTGCAGGCTTCTTCCCATCGCCGATTGAACCCGCCCGCCTATGACGCCCCTGCTAAGGCCGATCCGCCCCTTCCTGGCGGCCGCGATGGTGCGCCGCTGATCACCTTCGGCATTCCCGCCTATAATCGGCCCCAGCTTCTCGCCGAAACCCTCGCCAGCATTGCTGCGCAATCCGCCGGCGCGGACTACGAGGTGATCGTGTGCGATGACGGCGGCCTTCCGGAAACGGCGGCGGTCGTGGCCCGCTTTCCGTCCGGCCGGTTTTTCTTTCACCGCAACCCGGTCCGGCTCGGCCCGGTCCGCAACTGGAACGAATGCCTGGCCCGCGCGCGCGGCCGCTGGGTGATGATCCTGCATGAGGACGACACGCTCTATCCCTGGTATCTGGCCACCGTCCTGCCCCGCCTGCGTGACGGCCTTACCGCCGTCTGCACGCAGGTTGTCGCCGGCCCGTCGGTGCCGGATCGAGTTGCGCCCCCTGGCCCGGCCGCCGCGCGTCCCTATCCTCCACTCTATTTTATCAAGAGCTCGATGACCCCTTTCCCCGGCGTGCTGTTTCCGCGTGAACTCGGCCGGCGGCTCGGCGGCTTCGATGAAAACGCGGGGCCGCTCGCCGATTACGAATTCTGGTATCGGCTCGCCTGCACCGGGCGCATCGAGGTCGTGCGCACGGTGGGTGCGTTCTACCGCGTGGCCGACGACCAGTGGACCGCCCGCGCCTGGCCCGAAATGTTGCGGCGAACCCACCTGCTGCGCCTGCGGATTGCCCGCGAGCAGTTGCGTTCACGCCGCACGGGACGCTGGCTGGCGCGGTTTTTCACCTATCGCACCGCCCTCGCCTATGCGCGGCGCTTCCCGGAAAAGCCCGCGGCGCTGGCCCGCGCCCTGCGTTTCAAAAAAATCCCGTTCAGCGGCCTGCCCAGCGGCTGGGTGTGGCAGGGTCTCAAATTTTTCGCCTGATGCCTTCCTCTCCCACGCTCAAGGTCACGGTCGCGATCCCCACCTACAATCGCGCCGAACTGCTCCGCCAGACCCTCGCGGGCATCGCGCGGCAGGAATTTCCCTCCAGCCAGTTCGAGGTGCTCGTGATCGACAACAACTCCCGCGACCACACGCGCGAAGTTGTCGCAGCCTTTGCCGCCGCGCGCCCCGCGCCCCGCTATCTCCTTGAGACGAAGCAGGGGCTCGACCACGGCCGCAATCGCGCGATCGCCGAGGGGCGCGGCGATATCATCGTGTTCGCCGATGATGACATCCTCGTGGAGCCTGACTGGCTCTCGCAGCTCATCGCCCCGTTCGCCGCCGCTCACGGACACAAGGTCGGCGCGGTCGGCGGCGAAGTGATTCCCATTTTCCCCGATGGTCTGCCGCCGTGGGTCGCGGAGTGGCACTCGCCGCTCACCTTCCGTCCGGATGCAGGCCCGCTCCCCGCCCAGCAGTCGCCCATGGGGGCCAACATGGCCTTTCCCGCCTGGGTCTTTGCCAAGCTCGGCCCGTTTCACACCGCGCTCGATCGCAGTGGGAAAAACCTCTTCGGCGGCGGCGACACCGAGATGATCCGGCGGGTCCGCGCCGCCGGGTTCGAGGTGTGGTTCGCGCCCGCGGCAAAGATCCGCCACCAGATGCCGGCGAGCCGTACGACATTCCGCTACGCCACGCGCCATGCTTTCGACTCGGCCCGCTCCCGCGTGGTGGAGCGCGCCAGCCAGGGTGGCGCCACCGGCTACCTGCTCGCGCGTTTCGCCGGCAATGCCCTGAAGGCGGCCGGCTTTGCCGTGCTCGCGCTGCTGAGCGCGGTCGTCCTCCGCACCGGCGACGCCAAAAAATCCCTCGTCCGAGCCTGGCGCTCGTGCGGCTATCTCTACCAAATCCCGCGCTCGCTCGTCGGGAAGATTTGATTCTTGATCCTGCGCCGTGGCTGACCCGCTCCCCCTCTCCGTCGTCATCGTGGCCAAAAACGAGGCGCAAAACCTCCCGCGCTGCCTCGCCAGCGTGCAGGGCTGGACCGCGGAAATCATCGTCGCGCTGAACGATACGACCGACGCCAGCGAGCAGGTCGCCCGGGACGCCGGCGCCATCGTGCACCGCCTGTCCTGGCAGGGCTACCGCGACACCAAGAACGCCGCGCTCGCCCTCGCCGGCCGCGACTGGGTGCTGTCGCTCGATGCCGATGAGGCGGTCTCGCCCGAGTTACGGCGCGAGCTGGAGGCGTTTTTCGCCCGGGGCGACGGCGCGCGTTTCGCCGGCGCCCGGTTCCCGCGCAAGGTCTGGTTCATCAACCGCTGGATCTGCCATGGCGACTGGTATCCCGACCTGAGCCTGCGACTGCTGCGGCGCGGCCAGGCCCGCTGGGGCGGCGACGCGTTCGTCCACGAGAAGGTCGAGTGCGACGGCCCCGTTGCCACGCTGGGCGGCGACCTGCTGCACCATCCCTATCCGACCATCGGCACCCACCATGGGAAGATCCTCGAATACGCCCGCCTGTTTGCGGAAAAACAGGCCGACCGGGACCAGCCCTGGTCACTCGGCGCGACGCTCTTCCGCCCGGGCTGGCGTTTTTTCCGCGGTTATGTGCTCCGCGCCGGCTTTCTCGACGGCTTCCCCGGTTTCGTCGCGGCCGCGGCGACCAGCTACTACACCTTCCTGCGCTACGCTTGCCATTACGAGCGCCTGCACCGGGTTGATTCCTGACGTTTTCGGCTGCCGGACGGTGACGCAAAAATCTTTCCGGCGAAGAATTTTTGACGCGCTGGCGGCGCAACAAAAAACAGATTTTGGCGTCGGTTAGGGCGGAGGAATTCCTCGCATCATCCCGCCATGGCCCGTCCGCCCATTTCCGTTTACATCCTCACCCGCAATGAGGAGCACAAGCTCGAAGCCGCCCTGGAAAGTGTCACCTGGGCCGGCGAGATCGTCATCATTGACTCCTTCAGCACCGACCGGACGCTCGAGATCGCCCGGCGTTTCGACACCCGCATCGTCCAGGTCGAGTTCCGCCGGTTCGGGGAATTGCGTCAGGCCGGCATCGAGCACACCACCCTGCCGTGGATCTTCAGTCTGGATGCCGACGAACGCTGCACCCCGGAGGCCCGGGACGAAATCCTCCGCCTTGTGGCCGATCCGAATGCCGCCGACGCGTACCTGGTGCCGCGCCGCAATCGGATGCTGGGCCGGAATGTCCGCCATGGCGGCTGGTATCCGGACTACCGCCAGCCGCAGCTTTTCCGCCGCGGCCGGATGGACTACGCCACGGAGGATCATGTCCACGAGGGCTACCGGCTCCACGGCCGCCTCGGCCGCATGACGAATCCCATCCAGCAGATTCCCTATCGGACGATCTCCGAGATCATCCAGAAAATGGACCGCTACACGACGCTCAACGCCGCCAATCTCCGGCAGCGGGGGAAGACTTCTAGTTTCCCCGCGGCCGTGCTGCGCGGAGGCTGGGCCTTTTTCCGGGTGTATGTGATTCAGCTCGGTTTTCTTGACGGCTCGGCGGGCTTCATCATCGCTATCCTCCGATTTGAGAATTCCTTCTACAAGCACATGAAATGCATCGAGGCTTTCTTTGACTCAACCTGGCCGCCCGGCTCGGCATGAGCCTTTTTCTCCAAGCCCGGTTCGTTTACCGCGCCTATCGTTATCGGTGGAAAAATGATCCCGCGGAGATCGCCTTCGTGCGCGCTCATGTCCGCAGCGGCACCGTGGCGCTTGACGTCGGTGCCCACAAGGGCGGCTACACCTACTGGCTCGCCCGCGGCGTGGGCGCCACGGGACACGTCTATGCCTTCGAGCCTCAGCCTCAACTTGCCCGCAAGTTGACGAAGGGTTTCGATCCCAGCCGCGTCACCGTGGAGAATGCCGGTGTGTCCGATCATGAAGGCACCTTGCGGCTGAACATCCCCACCGATGGCCGCCCCTCGCCCGGCGCCTCGCTGGAGGCCACCGCTACGGCTACGGCCACCGGCCACTCCATCGAAGTGCGCGTGATCCGGCTCGATAATTACCTGAGGGATCTTCCCGGCCGCGGGCAGAAGGTTTCCTTCCTGAAGTGCGACGTTGAGGGCCACGAGCTGCATGTGTTCCGCGGCGCCGAACAACTGCTGCGCCGCGACCAGCCCGTGCTCCTCTTCGAATGCGAGCAGCGGCACCATGGCGCCCGTCCCATCACCGAGGTTTTCTCGTATCTGGAAGGCCTCGGCTACACCGGGCGGTTCTTCCTTGAAGGCCGGCTCGCGCCCATCGCGGAATTCGATGTCCGCCGGCACCAGGCGGCGGCCAGCCAGCCCGGGTATTGCAATAACTTCGTGTTCTCCGCCGGGACGGCCTAGCGTTTTGCCGTGAAGCCGCAGGAGCCCTTTCATTTCAGCAAAGCCGCCGAGGAACTCGTCGGCGACCTGCGGGGCCTGCCGTATGAGGTCCCACGCAAGCAGAAGCTCCGCCCGACCCACCAACTGGCCGAGGTGCTCGACCAACTCGTCACCCAGTACCAGATCGGCCGCGAGTCCCCGGAGCAGACCATCCGCGATCACTGGGTGAAAATCGTCGGCACCGCCAACGCTCAATATTCCCACGCCGCCCGCCTCGAGCGCGCCGGCCGCACCGTCGTCGTTATCGCCGCACATTCAGTCGTCCGCAACGAATTGTTCCTCCACCGCCAGTCCATCGTGGAGAAAATCAAAAAGCTCCCCGGCTGCGGCACCGTGAAGGAATTGAACCTGCGCGCGGGCTGAGGACGAGTCCCATGTAGGGTCAAACGAAGCCGGTATCCCCGCTCCAAAAATGCGCTTGCGCGGGAGCGGGCCGTTACTGATGCTGGCTCCTTGCGTTAGTGAAAGTCCATCGGTTGTGGACTTCCACCATGACTGGTCCCGCATCCCGCGGGATTGGAACGGTGATGCCGGCTGAGGCTCCGAATGGTCGGGGCGGAGGCGGGTGTCTCGGGGCTTTCCCAAGTCCCCTACAGTCGTGCAACTCAAATACTAAACCATGCCTACAGTCGTAAAACCCGATATCATCGCCCAGTTCAAAACCCACGAGAAGGACACCGGCTCGAGCGAGGTCCAGATCGCGCTGCTGACCGCCCGGATCAATCATTTGACCGAGCATCTGCGCACCCACCGCAAGGACTTCCACTCGCGCCGCGGGCTGCTCCAGATGGCCAGCCGCCGCCGCAAGCTTCTTGATTACACCAAGAAGCACGACCTGCCCAAGTACACCGAACTTCTCCAGAAGCTCAACCTTCGCAAATAACGCTTTTAGTCACACGGGCGACCCGATCCGCGGGTCGCCCGTTGTCTTTAAGACACTCGAATCCAGACCGGGACATTTCCGTTTGCCGCCAAGGCAAACCCGCCTACGGGCGGCAAACGGGAATCTCTCGTGTTTGATCGGGAAGACCAAGGCGGTTTCATCGAAACCCAACCAACCCCCGCGGCGGCCATTCCGGCCACCGCCGCCTCCCTCTCCGGGAGGCACCCGAGCCATCAGTCGTGTGTCGCTGACCGCGCTCGTCCCTCCGTCGACACAATCTCCGCAGTCCGAAAACCAGTCCGCTCATGAATCAGAAACACATCGTCAAGGTTCCCTCCCTCGGGTTCCAGTTCTCCACCGGCTCCATCGGCAATCTCGCCGGCGGCGCCGTCATCGTCACCGTCGGTGAGACCAACCTCATGGTCACCGCCTGCGTCGCGCAGACCATGCGCCCCGGCCAGGACTTCTTCCCGCTCACCGTCGACTACCGCGAGAAATACGCCGCGGCCGGCCGCTTCCCCGGCGGCTACTTCAAGCGCGAGGGCCGTCCCTCCGAGAAGGAAATCCTCACGTCGCGCCTGTGCGACCGTCCCTGCCGCCCCCTCTTCCCCGAGGGTTTCCTCAATGAGGTGCAGATCATCGGCCAGCTCCTGTCCGCCGACCAGATCAACGACGCCGACATCGCCATGATCAACGGCGCCAGCGCCGCGCTCGCCATCTCCGACATCCCCTGGGGTGGCCCCATCGCGGGCGTGCGCGTCGCCGAGATCGACGGCCAGTTCGTCGCCAACCCGACCATCGAGCAGATGTATTCCTCGACGCTCGACCTCATCTACGTCGGCACCGAGAAGGACATGCTGATGATCGAGGGCTCCGCGGACCAGATCACCGAGGAGCGTTTCATCGAGGCGCTCACGTTCGGCCAGCAGGCCATCCAGCCGATCATCACCGCGATCAAGGAACTCGTCGCGATCGCCGGCAAGCCCAAGTCCCACTTCGCCCTCGTCGGCGCCACCGCCGAGGCCCGTGCGATCATCGAGCGCGTGGTGCCCTCCGACCGCATCTCGACCGCCATCTACGGTCACGAAAAGGCCGTGCGCTCCGCCAATATCAAGATCCTCAAGGCTGAGGCGCACGCCGCCCTCACGACTGAGCTTGGCGCCGGCCGCTTCAGCGATGTCGACCTCAACGTCGTCTTCGAGGACCTCCAATACAAGGCCTACCGCAAAACCGTCCTCGATCGCGGCGTCCGCTCCGATGGCCGCGGCCAGAAGGATGTCCGTCCCCTTACCGCCCAGGTCGGTGTGCTGCCCCGGGTTCACGGCAGCGCGATGTTCCAGCGCGGCGACACCCAGAATATCGCCATCGTCACCCTCGGGCCGACGAAGGAAGCCCAGGACATGGATGGGCTCACCGGCGGCGCGAAGTCGAAGAGCTTCATGCTGCATTATAACTTCCCGCCGTTCTCCGTCGGTGAAGCGGGTCGTTTCATCGGTCCCGGCCGCCGCGAAATCGGCCACGGCGCCCTCGCCGAGCGTTCGCTCGTGCCGGTGCTGCCGCCCGAGGACGCCTTCCCCTACTCGATCCGTGTCGTCTCCGAGATCATGGCCTCCAATGGCTCGACCTCGATGGCGTCGATCTGCGGCGGCTGCCTCGCCCTCATGGACGCCGGCGTGCCGATCATCGCCCCGGTCGCGGGTATTTCCTGCGGCCTGATGACCGAGAACGACGCCGACGGCTCCATCAAGAAATGGACGACCATCACCGACATCCTCGGTGAGGAAGATCACTTCGGCGACATGGACTTCAAGCTCGCCGGCACGACCAAGGGGATCACGGGCTTCCAGCTCGACCTCAAGATCGGCGGCCTGCCCTTCGAGATCGCCAAGACCGCGATCTTCCAGGCGCGCGATGCCCGCATCGAGATCCTCAGGGTCATGCTCGGCTCCCTGCCCGCGCCCCGCGCCGACCTCTCGAAATACGCGCCCCGCATCCAGACGATCCAGATCGATCCCGAAAAGATCGGCCTGCTCATCGGGCCCGGCGGCAAGACCATCCGCCGCATCACCGAGACGACCGGCGCGCAGATCGACATCGCCGAGGACGACTCCGGCAAGATCTTCATCTACTCGAACAACGGCGACGCCATGGCCCGCGCCATCAAGGAAATCGACGGCCTCTGCGGCGGCGGTTCCGGTGGTGGTGGTGGCGGTGGTGGCGCCCCGATCGAGACCGGCAAGCTGTATCATGGCCGCGTCACCGGCATCAAGGACTTCGGCTGCTTTGTCGAGTGCACCCCGGGCAAGGAAGGCCTGGTCCACATCTCCGAGCTCGCTGACTTCCGCGTGCGCCGCACCGAGGATGTCGTCAAGATGGGCGACATGATCTGGGTCAAGTGCGTCGGCGTCGACGAGCGTTCCGGCAAGGTCCGCCTCTCGCGCAAGGCCGCGATGAAGGAGATGGAAGGCCAGCCGCAGCCCGCGGCTGAGGCTGCCGCGCCCGCGGCGCAGTAAGCCCGTTTGCTTTCACATCAAGCCGCGACGTAAGTCGCGGCTTTTTTATTTCCGAGGTGGAACGCGTTGTCCCCTGTTTGGGCCGGAGACAAGGGTAACGGTGTTCGGAGACATAGGTAACACTCGAGGAGGGAATTAAACCGAGGCTGGAGTTGGGGGTGAGTAGATGGAGCGCAGAGGCGTTCTGCC
>CAIUWA010000034.1 GCA_903902745.1 uncultured Opitutia bacterium
AGTCATCGCAGATCGGGGTCGTGCTGACGGACATGATGATGCCCGTCATGAACGGTGCCGCGCTGATCCAGGTGCTCACTCACATGAATCCCTCCATCAAGATCATCGCGGCCAGCGGCAACGACTCCGGGGATACGGTCATCAACGCCAGCAAATCCGGCATCAAACACTTCCTGCTCAAGCCCTACACGGCGGAAACCCTCTTCAAGCTGATCCGCGAAGTACTCGACAACCCCATCATCACCGCTGCGGCCTGAACCGACGGGTCGGGTTTTGAATCTGGAAGGGCCGGGCCGCAGTTCCCCCTGATCGGCGCCGGGCGTTGCGCCGCCCAGGCTGTTCCCCATGCCACTGGCCGTGCCATTGAAAAATACGGCGGAGGCAAAGTTTTGGTTGCGTTCAGGTCGGCCAATCCTATGACCTGACCCTCCTTTCCTTTACTCCTGCCTCTAATTCCGGGGTGACAGGGGGAACGAATTCATGAAACAACAGCTCAAACTCAACGTCACGCCCCGCGCCCAGACCGGCCGCAGTTCCTCGCGCCGCATGCGCAAGGCCAACCAGGTTCCCGCGATCCTTTACGGGAAGCACACGCCGCCGGAGACGCTGGCCATCGACGGTCCCGAGTTCATCCGCCTCATCAAGGTGATCGCCGGCTCCGCGGCCCTCGTCGAGCTTGAGCGCAAGGACAAGCCCGAGAAGGCGCTCTCCTTCCTTCAGGAGGTCCAGCGCGACCCGATCACCGACAAGTATCTCCATGTCGACTTCCGCGAGGTGAAGGCCGACGAGAAATTCGAGATCCGCGTCAAACTCCATCTGGCGGGCGAGTCGTTCGGCGTGAAAAACCAGAGCGGCGTCCTTGAGACGCCCACCTACACCCTGCGCATCCGTTGTCTGCCGAAGGACCTTCCTCCGTTCATCGAGGTGGACGTCACCGCCCTCAAGGTCGGCGAGACCATCCACGTCGGTGAAATCAAGGCGATCCCGGGCGTCGAGTTCCTCGACGACAAGAGCCAGCCCGTCGTCTCGTGCGTCGAGCCCGTGGCCGAGATCGTGCAGGAAGTCGTCGCCGCCGCGCCCGTCGAGGGTGCCGCCGCCGCGCCCGCCGTGGGCGCCGATGGCAAGCCGGTCGCACCCGCCGTGGGTGCCGATGGCAAGCCGGTTGCGCCCGCCGCCGATGGCAAGGCCGCCGCTCCTGCCGCCGGCGACAAGAAGCCGGCCGGCCAGGCCGCCGCCGGCGCGAAGCCCGCGGCCGGCGCCGCGAAGCCCGCCGCGCCCGCCAAGAAGTAAATTTTCCCGGTCCCGCCCGCCGCTTGACCGCGTCGGGCGGCACCGGTTGTTCTTTGAGTCATGTCCATCTCGCTCGTTGCCGGCTTGGGCAACCCGGGCCGCGATTACGCCGGCACCCGCCACAATCTTGGCTGGGTGGTGGTTGACGCCCTCGCCCGGCGCCAGGGACTGACCTGGCGGAAGGAGCCGCGTTTCGACGCGGACGTGGCGCGCTGGGACCATGCTCCCGGCCGCACCCGCTGGCTGGTGAAGCCGCTGACGTTCATGAATGACAGCGGCACCGTCCTCCAGTCCTTCGCGAGCTTCCATAAAGTGCCCGGGACGGCGATCCTCGCCGTCTACGACGACCTCGCGATCGACCTCGGCCGCGTCAAGGTCTCCGTCACCGGCAGTGCCGGCGGCCACAACGGTGTGGCGAGCCTCCTCGAGCACCTCGGCGATGGCTTCATCCGCTATCGCGTCGGCACCGGCCCGAAGGAACCGCCCCAGATGGACCTCAAGGATTTCGTCCTCGGAAAATTCACTCCCGCCCAACTCACCCTCATCGACCAGAATCTCGACCATTATCTCCACGGCCTCGCCCTGCTGCTCGAAAGCGGTGTTGCCCAGGCCATGAACACCCTCAATCGTAGAGACCAAAATGAACCCGACCAAACGTAACTACCGCGCCACCTTCATCCTCGATAACCGCGGCAAGGAAGACACCATCGACCAGATCATCGAGGGCGTGAAGAAAGACATCGTCGCCGTGCAGGGTGACGTCACCGCCGTCGAGAACATCGGCAAGAAGGACTTCGTCCGCGTGACGGACAAGAAATTCAGCGGCGCGGCCTACGTGCATGTGAATTTCTCCGCGCCGGCCGAGGGCCCCGCGCAGCTCAAGGAACGCCTCCGACTCAACCACAGCGTCTATCGCACCTTCGTCGTCTCGGTCTGAGACCGTCCCGACGGCCGCGCCAACCTCATGGCCTACCTCAACAAAGTCTTCCTCATCGGCAACCTCACGCGCGATCCGGAGCTCCGGGTCACGCCGAAGGGCACGGCCATCTGCCAGTTCGGCATCGCGGTGAACCGCCAGTTTAAGGATGAGTCGGGCGCGACGCGCGACGAGACGACCTTCGTCGACATCGAGGCGTGGGGGAAGCAGGGCGAACTCGTTTCCAAGTACCTTTCGAAAGGCAGCCTCGCCATGGTCGAGGGCCGCCTGAAGCTCGACCAGTGGGAGGACAAGACGAGCGGCCAGAAGCGCAGCAAGATCAAGGTCGTCCTCGACAACGTGCAGTTCCTTTCCTCCCGCGGCTCCGCCGGCGGCGGTGCCGCCGGTGCGGCGCCGGCTGAAGAGGGTGGCGACCCCGCCTCGCCCGAACGCCATTCCCCCCCGGCCCGCCCTCCCGCCGCCAAGCCCGGTCCGGCCGCTGGCAACGTCGACGAAGACGTGCCATTCTGATCGCATCGCATTGCAGGTTGAAGGGCGAAGGTTGAAACCTCTCCCTGCTTCCTTTGCCGCTCACCATTTTCTCCGCATTTAAACCGCACACCGCTCAAACCAACTCCTCCCATGGCCTACAGTGAAGTTCTCCTCGTCAAACCCGTCGACGGTCTCGGCGGCGAAGGCGACCAAGTCCGAGTCCGCGCGGGATATGCGCGCAATTATCTCCTGCCCCGCAGCATCGCCGTGCCGGTCACGCACGCGAACCGCAAGCAGATCGAGGCGCTGAAAAAGCGCCGGGGCGAGCGCGAGCTCCAGGAGCTTTCGGGCGCCCAGGAGCTGGCCAAGAAACTGGCCAAGACCAGCCTGGCCTTCGCCGTGAAAACCGGGGAAGGCGGCCGGATGTTCGGCGCCATCACCGTCACGGATCTCCATGACAAGCTGGTGGCCGCCGGCCTGCCCATTGAGAAGAAGCGCATCCATCTCCACACCCCGGTCAAGACGATCGGCAAGCACACCGTGAAGGTGAAGCTGCATCCCGACGTGAGTGTTGACCTGGACTTCGATGTCGTCTCGGAAAACATCATTGTCGCCGCCGAGGAGAAGAAATAATCCCGGGAAGCAAGTTTTGCCAAGGCCGCGTCCTCGGACGCGGCCTTTGTGTGTCCAAGGTGCACGCCGCCGGGGGGTTGGCGGCCACCCGTGGAGCAACCCATCCCTGTTAGCAAAAAAGAATAACCCGGCGTTGCGTTAGTCGCCCCGGCCGGTTCGCATTTCTGTCCTCTATAGCATGGCCGAAGAAGTCACCAATTTCCCGTCCTCCCGCCGTTCCGATGGCATGGCTCCCGCCTTTGCGGGGCGGATGCCCCCGCACAGCGTCGAGGCCGAGGAATATCTGCTGGCGTGCTGCCTGCTGGACGGGGCCGATGTCATTTCGCGCTGCCTGGAGGCGCGCATCCGCCCGGAGTCATTCTACGTTGCGGCCCACGGAATCATTTTCGAGCGGATGCTTGAGCTCTACAACCGCCAGGCCCCGGTGGATGTCGCGGTGCTGTCCGAAGAGCTGAAGACGGCGAAGCAGCTGGAGGCGGTTGGCGGCTACGCCTTCCTCATGCAGGTCAGCAGCCGGATCCCGACCACGGCGCAAGCGGGCTACTTCATCGACAAGGTGCGCGAGCAGCACCTGCTGCGGGACCTAATCAAGTCGGCCACCGGCGCGGTCGAGGAATGCTATAATTTTTCCGGCGGCATTGAGGAGTTTGTCGACCAGGTCGAGCAGCGCATCTTTGCCGTCACGCAGCACCGGGTGAACGAAAGCGCGAAGCCGATGGGCGGGCCGACGCGCGAGGCGATGAATGTCATCACGAAGATGATGATGAAAAAGGGCGAGTTGACCGGGGTGAGCTCCGGCTTCAAGGACCTCGACAACCTGATGTGGGGCTTCCAGCGCCAGGAAATGATCGTGCTGGCCGCGCGGCCCTCGATGGGCAAGACCTCGCTGGCGCTGAACTTTGCCGAGGCGGCTGCCCTGCCGCGGCGCGGCGAACCGGTGTCCACGCTCATCTTCTCGCTGGAAATGAGTGCCGCGCAGCTGGCCCTGCGCATGCTCTGCTCGCGGGCGAAGGTGAACATGAAACTTTTGCGCGACGGCCTGCTCTCCAAGAACGGCTCGGAACAGGCGGAGCTCATCAAGACCGCGGACGATTTCACCAAGGCGCCCATCTTCATCGATGACTCCAGCAGCCTCTCCATCATGCAATTGCGGGCCAAGGCCCGCCGGATCCATGCGCGCCAGCCGCTCGGGTTCATCGTGGTGGATTATCTCCAGCTGCTCAGCCCGACCGATTCCAAGATGCCCCGGGAACAGCAGGTGGCGGAGGCTTCCCGGGGATTAAAGGGGCTGGCGAAGGAACTCAACGTGCCCGTGCTTGTATTAAGTCAGCTCAACCGCTCGTCCGAAAAGGAGAACCGCAGCCCGAAACTCGCCGATTTGCGCGAATCCGGATCGATCGAGCAAGACGCCGACGTAGTACTCATGCTGACCCGCCCCAAGGATGCCGACGAAAAGTTTCAAGTTGCCACTGACTCCGCCGAGTTAATCGTTGCCAAGCAACGAAACGGGCCGGTAGGAGAATTGAAACTTACCTTCCTCCGCGACTTCACCCGCTTTGAAAACTACACCCAGTAACCCTTTACGGAGGGTCGCCCGACTCTTTTTTGCCATTTTACTGGCCCTGACTGCAGGGGGAACGGGAGGATGGGCCCAGTTGTCGCAGGGCCGGGCCCAGGCGCCGGCCAGCCCTTCGGCTCCGACCGCCCCGGTCTTCAAGGTGGGCACCATCACGGTGAAATTCGTGGGCACGGCCAATGTGAACGAGCAGATCGTGCGGGCCAACGTCCAGATGCATGAAGGCGGTGATCTCGATGAAACGATGATCGACCGGGACATTAAGTCGCTCTACCGCACCAATCTCTTTGAATACGTCCAAGTAAAGCACGAGCCGGTGGTGGGCCAGAACACGATCAATCTCGTGATCGAGGTGACGCCCCTGTTTCGCGTCCTCAACATCAAGTTCGAGGGCAACGAAAAGCTGACGTCGCGCCGGCTGCTGAAGGAGACCAAGTCCAAGGTCAACCTGGCGCTCAACGAGCGGCAGGTGAAGGAAGACGCCGAGAAGCTGCGGGAATTCTACCAGAAGGAGGGCTACAACCAGGCCACGGTCACCTATGCCATTGAACGCGACCGCAGCGCCGGCCTTGGCACCATCACTTTCAAGATCAAGGAGAGCAACAAGGTCAAAATCGGCGCCATTCGCTTCACCGGAAACGGCCACATCAAGGCCGCGGCGCTCACCGCCACGATGGAGACCAAGAAGTGGTGGATGTTTTCCTGGCTCACCGGGGGCGGTCGCTTCAAGGACGACACGTTTGAAGACGACCTCGACAAGCTGCGGGATTACTATCGCGAACATGGTTACCTCGACGTGGACATCCCGCCCGAGAAAATCCAGTACGATTACCCGACCCCGACCAAACTGGTCGTCACCGTCGCCGTCGACGAAGGCCGGCAGTATCACGTGGGCGACGTTACCTTCGTGGGCAACAAGATCTACGGCACCGAACTCCTCAAGCGCGTGGTTCGGCAGCATACCGGTTACGTTTTTATCCCCTCGAAGCTGGATAAGGACCGGGAGACGCTGGAGGACTTCCACACTAGGGGCGGCTATCTCGACACGCGGGTGAGCCTCAACCGCAAGCCCAACGTCAACACCGGCAACATCGACATCGAGTACGACATCACGGAGAGCGAGAAATTCACCGTCGAGTCGATCAACATCGACGGCAACACGAAGACCAAGAGCACGGTCATCCTGCGCGAGCTCACACTTGGCCCGGGTGATATCTTCAACACCGTGAGCATGAAGATCAGCAAGCTGACCCTGGATAACACCCGGTTCTTTGATTCGGTGGACCTGACGAACGAGCAGACCAACCTGCCGGGACGGCGAAACCTGAAGGTTTCGGTCAAGGAAGGTCGCACCGGCAACCTGCAGTTTGGCGCCGGTTTCAGTTCGCTGGAGCAGGGGACGCTGTTCATCGAGCTCTCGCAGTCGAACTTCGACCTGTTCAACCGCAGCTCCTTCTTCCAGGGCGACGGCCAGAAATTCCGGCTCCGGCTCCAGCTCGGTTCGCGATCGAGCGAGGTCATCACCTCGTTCGAGGAGCCCTGGCTGTTCCAGAAGCGCCTGGCCCTCGGCTTCACCCTGTCCCGCACGACCTCGGATTACAGCAGTTCATTCTACCAGGAAATCCGGACCGGCGGCGAAGTTTACCTCCGCAAGATGCTCCTGCCGCAGCTCGGGATCGAGGGCCGGCTTTCCTACACCTACCAGATCGTCACCATCAACAACATCGATCCGTCGGCCTCGGCGGTCATCCAGTCGCTGGCCGGCAAAACCCACATTTCCAAGGTTGGCTTCCAGCTCCTGCGCGACACGCGCGACAAGATCATCAACACCACGAACGGCAACCGCGCGGAATTTGACACCGAGATCGCCGGTGGCGCGCTGGGTGGTGACGAGAACTACTACTCGTTTGAATTTCGCGGCTCGAATTTTCTGCCACTGTTCCAGACCCAGACGCAGGTCCTGTCTTTGATCGGGCGGCTGGGGGTCAAGCAGAGCTTCGGGGACAGCAAGACCGTGCCTTACTATGACCGTTTCTTCCTGGGCGGCCCCAACGACCTGCGCGGCTTTGAATACCGCACGGTTGGCCCCAAGGACACGAGCAACGAGCCGATCGGCGGCAAATCCTACGGCATGTTCAGCGCCGAGTACTCGGCGGACATCGTCAGCCCCATCCGCTTCGCGGTCTTCTACGACGCCGGATTCGTCAACCAGGGGGCCTATGATTTCAGCCCGGTGGTCTATAACGACAACTTCGGCGTTGGCCTGCGCCTGTTCGTGGCCGGCGCTCCGCTCAGCCTCGACCTCGGCATCCCCATCACCGGTGACCGGTCCAACAAAAGGGGCAACCAGTTCAATTTTTCCTTTGGCACCCGCTTCTAAAGCCACTTAGCTTGGCCCTTACATCACCCAACCGACCTCCATGAAGTTCACCGTACAAACCCTGTTTTCCCTTGCGCTCCTTGGCGCCCTCACCCTGACCGGCCATGCCGCCCAACCGGCGCCCGTCATCCTCGTCGTCGACATGGCCAAGCTCTACGACGGCCACTGGCAGACCGAGGAGCAGAACGCCAAGTTGAGCCGCGACCAGCAGACCGCCACCGAGCAGCTCCAGCAGCTGAACGCGGAGGGCCAGACACTCGTGGATCAGTACAAGGAGCTCGATGAGCAGGCGAAAAGCCCGACCCTGACCAACGAGGCGCGGGCCAAGGCCCAGGCCGACGCGCAGAAGAAATATGCGGAGATCCAGAGCAAGCAGAACGACGTCAGCGCGTTTCAAACCAACACGCAGCGTTCGCTCCAGCAGCGCATCAAGACCTTCCGCGACCTCATGCTGGAGCAGATCAGCAGCGTTGCCTCGAAGATTGCCAAGGACAAGGGCGCCACGCTCCTCCTCGACAAGTCCGGTCCGACCGCCATTGGCGTGTCGAACATCATCTACTCCGATCCCGCCTATGAAATCACGGAAGAAGTGATGAAGGAGTTGAACAAGGATCGCCCGCCCGCCTCCGCGATGGCCGCGCCGGCCAAGATGGATGCCGCTGCGCCCGCCCCCGCTGCCGGTGCCCCTGCGACCAAGTCGCCCGTGATCACCGTGCCCGGCGCGAAGAAATAAGCGACGCGACCGCGCGCATCCCGCCTGACCAGGCCCCGCTCCGGACCGGAACGGGGCTTTTTGTTGGCGTTGCGCCACGCGGTGAAAACCCCACGCTGAGGCCATGCAGGTTTCCTTCACCCCGGATGAGATTGCGGCGATTGTGCAGCCCCAAGCCGCGCGTGGCGCCACCACTGAGACCATTCGCAATCTCGCCGCCTTGGAAGGTGCTGTACCCGGGGACCTGGCCTTTCTCGGGAATATGAAATATCGGGGCCAGGTTGCAGCCTCGCGGGCGTCGCTCGTGCTGGTGCCTCCTGATTTCGACGGCGAACCGGCGCCCAATCAGCTCTTTTTCGTGGTGGCCCGGCCCTCGGTGGGCTTGGCCCGACTGTGCGCCCGCATCGAGCAGGCGCTCTGGCCCAAGCCCGCCCCCGGCGTGCATCCGACGGCCTGTGTTGCCTCCGGTGCGCGGGTCGCGGCCAGCGCCACCGTCGGCCCACTTTGCGTGGTGGAGACGGGTGCGGTCGTGGGTGAACGCTCCCATTTGCAGGCGCAGGTTTTTGTCGGCCGGGGGGCCAGCATTGGAGAGGATTGCTGGCTGATGCCCGGCGTGGTCATCGCGGCAGAATCCGTCCTGAGGAACCGTGTGCGCCTGCAGCCTGGCGTGATCATCGGCTCCGATGGTTTTGGCTACGAATTCAGCGGGGGGCGGCACGAGAAAGTCCCGCAGGTCGGCATCATCGTGATCGAGGATGACGTCGAGATCGGATCCAACAGTACCCTAGACCGGGCGCGTTTCAGCCGCACCGTGGTGGGCGAGGGCACCAAGATCGACAATCTGGTGCAGGTGGCGCACAACGTGGTCATTGGCCGTCATTGCATTCTGTGTGCCCAGGTGGGCATCTCGGGGAGCACGACCCTCGAAGACTATGTCATCCTGGGCGGGCAGGTGGGAGTGAGCGGACATATCACCATCGGCCGCGGGGCCAAGGCGGGAGGGCAGGCGGGCATCAGCAACAACATCCCGCCGGGCGTCAACGTCACGGGAACCGTGGCCATTCCCTTCATGTTGGATCGACGGATCCAGGTGCTCAAGCAACGCCTGCCCGATCTATTCAAGCGCGTCGAGGCATTGGAGGCCCAAATCAAGGACCAAGCCGGGGCCCAGCTAAAAAAGTCTTCCGCCCGGTGACATTCTCGTCACGCTTCCGGCCCACATGAGCGAATCGCGACTGAAGATTTTTTCCGGCAATTCCAACCGTCCGCTGGCCGAGGAGATCTGCCGCTCGATCGGCGCGCCGCTCGGCGAGGCCACCGTCAACAGCTTCCCCGACGGTGAGTCGTTCGTGAAGATCAATGAGAATGTCCGCGGCCAGGACGTCTACATCATCCAGTCCACCTGCCCGCCGACGAACCACAATCTGGTCGAACTGCTGATCATGATTGATGCCGCCCGGCGCGCCTCGGCGCAGCGCATCACCGCGGTGCTGCCGTTCTACGGCTACGCGCGCCAGGACCGCAAGGACCAGCCGCGCGTGCCCATCACCGCCAAGCTCGTGGCCAACCTGCTCGTGGCCGCGGGAGCTACGCGCATCCTCACCATGGACCTGCACAGCCAGCAGATCCAGGGCTTCTTCGACATCCCGGTGGATCACCTCTTTGCCTCGCCGGTTTTCTTCGATTATCTCGGGAAATTGAAGAGCGAAAACCTGGTCGTCTGCTCACCCGACGTCGGGGGCATGAAGATGGCGGCCGCCTATGCCGACGTGCTCGGTGCCGGACTCGCCCTCGTGGCCAAGAAGCGCAAGAGCGCGACCAAGGTCGAGGCGATCAACGTGGTCGGCGAAGTCGCTGGCTGCGACGTGCTTCTGGTCGATGACATCACCGAGACGGCCGGCACACTCATCGCCGCGGCCAAGATCCTTCGCGAACATGGCGCGCGCAGCATTCGCGCCGCGGTCAGCCACTGCGTCCTCAATGAAATGGCCATCGAGCGCCTCAAGACCGGGCTGATCGACGAACTGATCACGACCAATTCCACACAGGTGGAGCCCCGCGGCCTGCCCATCACGGTGCTCAGCATCGCGAGCCTTCTCGGCCAGGCCATCGTTCGCATCAACAGCAACGAGAGCGTGACCAGTCTTTTTCGTATCAAGGGCTTCTGACCGGTTGCGAGGGGGGCCACCGCCCTGCCGATCCGGTCACCTCTAATCACAGTCGCGATTGCCTCGGGGAACAATTGGGTTTACGGGTAGGTCCTTCGTAACTTCATGAGAATCAAATTTCTTTCCAGCTTGGCGGTGCTGGCTTTGACGGTGGCGGGGATGGCGGCTGATTCCGCGACCAAGGAGCAGACCGCGCCGAGGAAGATGCCGGCGCTCCTGACCGACGGCACACCGGTTGGTGAGGGTTCCCTGTCAGGACGCGTGACCAGCTATGCCGACGTCATCGAACCGGTCCAGAAGGCCGTGGTTTCGGTCTACTCAACGAAGATCGTGCGCCAGCGGATGAATCCGTTTTACCGCCAGTTGTTCGGCGACCAGACTCCGCCCGATCGAGAGTCGAAGGAAAAGGGCCTGGGGTCGGGCGTGATCATTTCGCCGGATGGCTATATTCTCACCAACAACCACGTCGTGGAGGGAGCGGACGAGCTGAATGTGCTTTTGACCGACGAACGTGAACTCAAGGCCAAGGTCATCGGGGCCGATCCCAAGACCGACATCGCTGTGATCAAGATCGAGGCGGAAAACCTGCCCGTGGCCGTCATGGCCGACAGTGACAAACTGCGCGTGGGCGACGTGGTCTTCGCCATCGGCAATCCGCTGGAGGTTGGCCAGACCGTGACGATGGGAATCGTGTCGGCCAAAAACCGCCGGAATGTTCATATCCTTGACGAAGTCCAAGGCTACCAGGACTTCATTCAGACCGACGCCGCCATCAACATGGGCAACTCGGGCGGCGCGCTCATCGATGCCAAGGGGCGGCTGGTGGGCATCAACAGCGCCATCCTTTCCCCGTCCAGCGGCAACATCGGTATCGGGTTCACCGTCCCAATCAACCTGGCGTCATCCATCATGCGCAGCCTGATTGAAACCGGCACGGTTTCCCGCGGCTATCTGGGGATCAGCCCGGATCCCAGTCCCGTCACGGACGATTTGACCGAGCAGCTGGGCCTGCCGAAGGGGACCAGAGGGGTGGTCATTTCCGACGTCATCCCGGAAAGCCCGGCGGACAAGGCGGGGCTCAAGCGCACCGACTTCGTCCTCTCCATCAACGACCATGTCATTGCCTCGCCCGAGGAACTGCGCCTCATCATCGCGCAAATCCTGCCCGGTTCGGTTGCCAAAGTGAAGATCATGCGGGATGGGAAGGAAAAGCTGGTTGAGGCCACGTTGGGAAAACTGACGGAAAAGCCGAACGAGCTCTTCACCGGGGTTAACGTGGAGCCGCTCTCGGACGAAAAACGCCGGAGCCTGGGCATCAACCGCCGCATCCTCGGCCTCGTCGTGACCGAAGTGGCCGAGGATTCGCCGTTCCGCGACAACTTTTCCCCCAGCATGGTGATCATGGAGATCAACCGCCAGCCGGTTGCCGACCTCGCCTCGGCCAAAAGCCTGGTGAACCCGGGCCGCAATCTGCTGGCCGTATACGATCAGGGCAGTGCCCGCATCATTATCGTAAATGTGCAGCGCTAGGAGGGCGGGAGGAATTTCTCAGCTGCCCGGCTTTTGCACCGGGATTTTGGCCAGCGCCTCCGGCACCGCGTCCGCCGCATAGGTCGGGAAGCTCAGTTCGAGCAGGGACACCGCCGGCACGTCGAAACGCGCCGTGCCCGTGCTGCGATCCACCAGCATGGCGACACCCGTCGGTGTGCCCCCGGCCTGGCGAATGAGGGCGAGGCATTCGTTGACCCGACCGCCGCGGGTCACGACATCCTCGACCACCAGCACGCGCTCGCCGGGTGCCAGAGTGAAACCCCGGCGCAACACGAGCACGTTGTTCTCCTTCTCCGCAAAAATGTAGCGTACCTTGGCCTGGCGCGCGACCTCCTGACCAATGACCAGCCCGCCCATGGCCGGCGCGAGCACCGTGGTGAATATCAGCCCCTGGGCGCCCACCTTGGCGAGCAGCAGCTCGGCCAACCGCTCCACGGCATCCATGCGCTGGCAGACCTGCGCACACTGGAAGTAGTGGCCGCTGTGCAGGCCGGAACGGAGCACAAAGTGCCCCTGCAACAGGGCCTTGGTCCGGGTGAAGATGTCGAGAACCTCCTGCTGGGTGGCGTCCATCCCGCGACGCTGCGGGATGCCCCGAAAAAAACAAAATCATTTTTTAATTGGCGATAAGGGAAACCCGGGAGGCATGGGGAAGATTGCAAGTAGCGGGCACGTGTTTATACTCCCGGCATGTTAACCACCCGCATACCGCTGGAGGATGAGCTGGGCGACGTACTCGACAAGGCGCTGCAGCATGCGGGCCTGACGGCGGACGCGGCCGCGGTGCAGGCCGGGGTGGAGGTCGCCAAGATCCGGGATGCGATCGACTACCGGTATGACCTGACTCCTGGTGAGCTGCGGCGCCTGGCCGGTGTGCTGCGGCTAAATGAAATCGGTTTCTGCGCCCTGGCGCAGGAACAATACCCGCTGCCGGAGATCGGCGCGCTGCCGTTCTGTGTCTGGCCGCTGCACATGACTCACGGCATTGGTGTGGCCAACGCCTATGTCGTCGGCGAATGCGGCGGCAGTCATGGCCTGCTTTTCGATGTGGGGCCGAGCCTGGCCGCGCTCACGGCCGTCTGGCCGCGGAGCATCAAGACGGTCGACGCGGTTTTTCTCACGCATGTCGAGGCCGAGCACACGGGCGGCCTGTGCGACGTGGTCGAGCGCTTCAATGTGGAGGCCGCCTACGTGCCTTCTGCCGGCCAGGCGCCCTGTGGACGTCCGCTGGGTGAGGGGGAGACCCGGACCATCGGGGACTATGAAGTGACGGCCTTCAGCACGCCGGGACACTCGGCGGCGCATAACTGTTACCTTGTTCGCGCTTCTGCTGCGGGTGCGGGCAGCCCACTGCTGATTTCGGGCGACCTGATTTTTGCGGGCTCGGCGGGCGGAGGGTATTTCTGTCAGCGGCAGCTCCGCGTCCATCTGCGGCGTGTGCTGGAGTCAGTTCCGGCCAATACGGTGATCGCACCGGGCCACGGGCCGCTGACCACGGTGGAAAACGAGCTGCGGTACAACCCCTTCGTCGCTTGAGTGTTCAAGCCGCCAAAGTGACGTGCAAACGCGGGATACTCGATTGGTCGGGGCGGCGAGATTCGAACTCGCGACCTCTACGTCCCGAACGTAGCGCTCTACCAGGCTAAGCTACGCCCCGATTCCCTAACGAGCAGGTCAGAAAGCGGCACGCTCCTCTGTTCCGCAAGCAGAAAATCCGGCGGTGAATGGCGGCGGCATTTCACCATCGCTGATGGTGGCAAACGGAACCGGGTCCCATTGAAAGCTCAGTCCGGCACTTCGATCATCGCCTTGAGCACGGCGGGATTGCCGGCGATGGACGCGGGGAAGACCACGGGCGTTTCAGCCAGAGCGAAGCGATGGGTGATCCAGGGCCGGGTGTTCACCCGGCCGCTTTCAACGAGTCGGATGATGTCGCGGAACGTGTCGGGCGGGGCGTTGCGGCTGGCGCACAGGGTGAGTTCACGCCGGTGGAAATTAGGGTCGTTGAAGGTGACGTCGCCTTGAAAAAGACCGACGAAGACAATCCGGCCACCATGTGCCACCGACTCGAAGGTTCCGGCCATCGATTTGGCATTGCCGGTGGCATCGATCACGATGGTCGGCAGGTCGCCACCGCCCGTGGCCTTGAGTTGCGCCGGTGCATCCGGGCCTGGGGCAAGGGTGTGCCCGACGCCAAGCTGCGAGCGGCAAAAGGCCAGGCGTGATTCACTGACGTCCATGACGGCCAGGGTGGCGCCGGTCACGAGGACAAACTGGATCACGCTCAGGCCGATGGGGCCGGCGCCGATCACGAGGACAAAATCGTTCTTTTTCACCTCGGCTCGCTCCACGGCGTGTGCGCCGATGCCAAGCGTTTCGATGAGTGCCAGCTGATCATAGTCGAGGGTGGCGGACCGGTGCAACTTGCGGGCGGGCACGCGTAGGAACGGGCGCATGCCGCCGTCGACGTGGACGCCCAGCACCTTGAGCTCCGTGCAGCAGTTCGGCTTGCCGCGGCGGCAGGCAATGCACCGGCCGCAGTTGAGATAGGGCTCGACGGAGCAACGGTCGCCGCGCTGAAGGCCATGAGGATCGTCGCCGGGGTCAATCACCTCCACGCCCAGCTCATGGCCCAGGATGCGCGGATAGCTGAAAAACGGCTGCTTGCCGGCAAAGGCATGAAGGTCGGTGCCACAAACGCCGATGCGATGAACGCGAACCAGGGCATGGCCGGGCAAGGATGCCGGTTCGGCGCCTTCCCCGGCGCTGAACTGACCCGGTTGATCGAGGGTGATTTGGAGCATGGCAGGAGAGGGTCAGGCGACGAGGGGATCGTGGTTTTCGGGCCGGCCTCGGGTGAAGTTATGATTGTGGATCGGGCGGAGAATCTCGAGGACGCGACCCAGGAGCTCCCGGTCTATGTCTTGCGCGGCGTAGGCGACGTTCTTCCGAATGTTATCCGGGCTGGCGGTGCCGACGAGTGTGGTCGCGATGCCGGGGTGGCTGGTCGCGAATTGAATCGCGAGCTTGACGAGGTCGGCTCCGATCGACCGGCAATATTCGACGGCCTTGCGGCTGCCCTCGACCATGGCCTTTGTGGCGGGATGCCACCCCGGGACGCCGCGCTCGGTGAGCAGGCCCATGCCGGTCGGCGAGGCATTGATCACGCCCACGCCCTTTTTCTGGAAATAAGGCAGCAGGGTTTCAAGCGCGGTATCGTTAAGCTCATAGCGGCAGAAGGACAGGATGGTCTCAACGATCCCGGATCCAACCCGGTCGACGACCGACGGAAAGACCTTGATGGGCAGTCCCGTGATTCCGATGTGCCCAATGCGACCTGCTTGGCGCAATTTGACGAGGGCCGGTAGGGTTTCGTCCACGATCTGGTTCAGATCGGCGAACTCGATGTCGTGGCATTGCAGCAGGTCTATGTAGTCGACGCCGAGACGGGCGCAGCTCTCGTCGAGGCTTCGCGTCACGCGCGCGGCGGAGAAGTCGAACTGGCCGTCGTCGTACTGGCCAACTTTGGTGGCGAGAATGTAGCGGTCGCGGGCGATGCCGCGCAGGGCCCGGCCGAGCACCGTCTCGGCCTTGGTGGCGCCATAGTAGGGCGAAACGTCGATGAAATTGATGCCGAGATCCAGCGCGGTGTGCACGGTGCGGATGCCCTCCTGGTCGTCGGTGTTGCGAAATACCCCACCTAGCGGGGATGCCCCGTAGCTCAGGATGGAGACGTTGAGGCCGGTTTGGCCGAGCGGGCGGTATTGCATGAGTGGCAGTCAGGGAAGGCCAAGGGCGGGGGATTGGGGTTTAAACTCCAAAGGATGCTGTTCGCCAAGCACCGAGGTGGAAGGGCGCGGTTGGCAGTTGGCTTTATCGTCCGCCTGAATCCGGGAAAACAAGCCGGGATCACTCCAAGCATTGATTTGCACGAGGTGGCCAGACCGCGAAATCATAAAAAAGGCGGCCTGGTCCGAAGACCAGAGCCGCCTGAAATATCAGGGTGCAAGGCGCGTGAACGTGGCTCAGCGAGCGGGTGCCACCGGAGCAACGGGGGGAGGCATTCTGGTGAGTGAGCTGTCAGCCGCCCGATCGGCGATCATCTTTGTCATCCGCTGAATATCGAGCTCGGCGGTGCGCCGGTCGATCTTGGTGAGTTCCACCGACTTGATGAGATCGAGATATTCGCGGTTAGCCTGATCCCGCTGGTTGCGGAGTCGGGTCGACTCATCCTCGAGTTCGGCGATTTTCTTCGCCGAGGCGGCCGCCTCGGCCTTGGCCTTGTCGGTCTGCTCCTGGATCCGGTCGCCGTCGGCCTTCCATTTCGCAGCCTTGTCGGCCTCCTTCTTTAGGCGCTCGTCCTCGCGCTCCTTGGCCTTTTTGGCCGCGCTTTCACTGGCCTCCTTCTGCAGGCGGGCCTTCCGGTCATCATCGGCCTTTTTCTCCTCGATGAGCTTGGCCGCATGGACGCGCTCCTTTTCCTCCATTTTGTTCACTTCCGCAAAATAGAGGAAGAGAAACAGAATCAGCCCGCCGCCGGGGAAAATGACATACATCCACTTTTTCATGTTAAAATCAAATTGGGTTATTTCTTGGCCTTGGCGGCGGCGGCGGCGGCCTCGGCCGCTGCTTTGACCGCGGCCTCGTCGGCTTCCTTGATCTTCTGCAACACGGATTGCAGGCCGGCGACATTGTCCTGGGCCTGCTTCACATAGGTACGAAGAAACTCCTGTTCCTTGGCAGCCTTCTTTTTGTCCTCTTCAATGCTGGCGAATTCCTTCTTGGTTGCATCCACCTCTTTGCTCAGCCGGTCGATTTTCTGGGTGAGGGCGGAGGCGTCGCGAACCGCCTTGTCCCGCTGCTCAATGGCCAAGTCACGGGCCTCAACTTGCTCAGCATCGTGCTTTTCCTTGGCTTCCTTCTCTTTCTTGCGGAGGGCGGAAGCGGTCATGGCGTCGTCAAAGGCCTTTTTCGTGTCCCGGTTCCTGGCCTCAAGCTTCTCCTTTTTAGCCTTTTGATCCAACTCGGCTTTTTGGGCCAGGTTCTGCTCATAATTGGAACTAAAGTTCCAGTAGAGCGCCCCGAAGATGACGAGTCCGATCAGGGGAACGAGGAAGTAAATGGTGTTCTTCTTCTTCATGATTAAAGTGGCTGGATTATAGCTTCTGCTTGGCCTTCAGGGCCTCAATCTGGGCATTGTGCTCCTTGATGGCCTTTTCGACGAAATCTTTGAGGCCGGGCAATTGGTGATCCTTCTTGGATTCGGGAAAACTCAAGGCCTTGGTCACCGCCTCAAGCGCCTCATCATATTGCCGGAGTTCATACGCGGTATACGCCACGAGGGACCAAGCCAGCCAAGTTTTGTCCCCGAGACCCTTGGTGGCGGCCAAACTGGCCTGCTGGAGGGCTTCCGGAAATTTCTCCAAGGCGTAATAGTTTTGTGCGGCCATGAAGTCGAAATCGCCGGAATTGGGAAAGTGCTTCGCAGCTTCCTTGAGGACCTCGATCGCCTTCAACTCCTGGTTGATCTGCTGATACCACTGGGCAAGAAAGGTCCAGTACTTCTGTTCGGACTCAATGGAGCCGTTCTTCAGGTCGGCTTCCAGCAACCGCGCGGCGTGCTCGGTCTGACCAATGTTAAAATAGGTGCTGACCAGCGCGAAGTTATCCTTGGGTGTCTTTAGATGGCCGGCGGCTTGGGCCCGTTCATAGGTCACGATGGCCCTGATATTGTAATCCAAGGCCTTTTGCTTGTCCGTGGCGTCAGTGCCGAGGGTGAGATAAATGGCGCTGAGCTGCGTCCAATTGTCCTTATTGGTCGGATCCTTCTTTAGCATCAGCTCAATGACCTCGGCTGCTGCGGGATAATCATTCTGCATCACGAGGATGCTTTGCAGGAGCTGGTAGAACTGACGCGGAGGTGTGATCGCCAAAAGCAGCCCTTCCTCGGAAACTTTTCGCGCCTCGGTGAGTAGGGCCTGATCGGGCTTTTCAGCGTTGGCTTGGGCACGCTGCAACAGCAGGTAGGCATAGAGTAGAAAATCGTCCGTATTGAGCGCGTGATTTTCACGCTCATTCAAGATCAGCCGCTTGAGGTAGTCCCCGGCCTTGATGTAATCCTGCTGCTGCTCGGCAGGGGGGACACCCTTGGCGGATCCCTGGGCATTGTAGATCTGCGCGAGATACTTGAGCAATCTGCGCTCGTCCTTGTCCGAAAGGAAATTGTGGCGGTCAGAAACGGCCAGGGCTTTCTCCAGCGGATCGATGGCCTTGGGAAACTGGTCAATCTGGATGAAGACCTGCCCCTTGACGTAATCGACGGTGAATTCCTCAAACGAATCGGGTTTGGCGATCTTCTGCAGTTCGGTGAGCTGGGCCACCGCGTTGTCCCAGTCCTTGGCCTCTTGGAATGCGACGTATTTGGCCATCCCGTCGCGCACCTTTTCAGAGAGCTCCTTTTTGTCCTTGTCCTGCGCGGAGTCGGTCTGGGCCAGGACGGCGGAGGGCAGGGTGAGGGCCGCGAGCAGGGCCAAGACGCCAAAGGCGGGGCGAAGCGAACGGATGGAGGGGAAGAGGGGAATGGCGGTCACGGCGGATTACTCGTCATTAAGGCTGAACACGATGGGCACGCGCATGCGGGTGGGCACGGCGGCGCCGCCCTTTTTGCCGGGCTTGAATCTCCACTTCATCACGGCCTTCACGGCCTCGGCCTCAAATTCACGCTGGGTGGAGGGAAGGGCGAAGGCGTCACGCACCAAGCCCGTTTTATCAACGATGAATTCCACGACGACCGTGCCTGTAATGCCGGCCCGCCGCATTTCGAACGGGTAGAGCGGCTTGCTCTGAACGGTGGGGACAGGTTGCTGGTCGAGCTGGGAAAGGTCGAAAATCTGGCCAAGGCCGGCACCCGCGACCAACTGACCCTGCGGGATGTTGATCACGCCGGTGACGGGCTGCAGACCCTCGGGCGGCGGGGGCTGCAATTGCTGGACGAACGAATCGACCTGGATGACCTGTGGCGTGTCGAGCTGCATCGGGGCGAAATCGAGCTGGGGCGTGGGCGTATCCTCTACCTCCTTGGGATCCGGCTCATCGGGCTCGATCGGAGGCAACTTCAAGGCGATCACGTGCTCCTCCTCCTGCTTAACGACCTTCTGGGCCCCCGGCTTGATCAACTCTCCGATCCAGGCGGTTCCGCCCAGGGTCACGAAGGCGATAATGATACCGATGATTAAATCGCGACGCATGGTGAAGGGGTTATTTGCCGGTGGCGCGGAAGCGCGTTTCAACGGAGACTTGGGTGATCCCGGACTTGCGCACCAGATCCAGCACCCGCACGGCGGCACCGAATCGGGCCCGGTCATCGCCGGCGATCAGAATGCGCGGCTCGGCGACCTCGCCCTTGTATTGTTTGATGCGCGCCTCGACCTCGTCCATGTTGATCAGTTCCTTGTTCCAATAAAGGGTGTTCTGGTCGGAAACCTGCAGCGTCACGTCGTCGTTTTTCTCTTGTTGTTCCTGCGAAGGCGAGGGGACGGGCAGGGTGATTGGCAGCGACTGGATTTTGTCCAGCGAGAGCGTGAACAGGACGAAGGTTGCGAGCAGGAAGAAGATGACGTCAATGAGAGGAATGATCTCAATGCGCGCCTTCTTCTTGCCCTCACCTGTTTGTCTGGATCCGCCACCGGCCATAGGGAATTATAGTTGATTGATTAAAGGTTGCAAATCGCGCCGCGCCCCGGCGCTGACTCAGGAAGTTGTCGGCGGGTGTACGCGGGTTTCAACGAGCACCTTGCCGAAACCGGCCTTGCGCACTTCGTCGACCACGTATCCGAAAACCTGGGTGAAATAGGCGTTCTCGTCGCCGTTGATCAGAATGCGGCCATCGGGGTTGGCGATTTTGTAAGCCTGGAGATGAGTGATGAACTCTCCTGTCGGGATGAGATCATGATCCCAGGCAATGCCGCCCTCGGAAGTGATGCTGATCGTGACTGTCCCCGCCGGATCGCGGACCTCGGCGGTCTCGGACGATGGGAGATCCACCCTGATGCCACCCGATTTATTCAGAGAGAGCGTATAGAGCACGAACGTCGCGAGCAGGAAGAAAATGACGTCAATGAGGGGAATGACCTCAATGCGCGCTTTCTTGATGCCGCCGCTGGTGGGTAAGATGGAGGGGCCGCCGGCCATGGTAGAATGAGTGGTGTCTAGAAGGGTAACGATGCAACCGCCGTTTTCTTAGTGGCGGGGAGCAAACGGGGGCATCGTCTCAGACTTCTTGACCAGGATCTCGAGCGCGTTGAACGCGTCGGCCACCTCATGCTTGGCCTCTTCCGTGCGGGCATTGAGATAGTTGAAGGGGACCAGCGCGGTGGCCGCGATGAAGATACCGCACATGGTGGCGATAAGGGCCTCAGCCACGCCGTTGGTGATCGTGCCCATGCCCGCGGTGAGGTCGCCGGTGCCCAGCGCGCCGAAGGTGGCCATCATGCCGGTCACGGTGCCGAGCAACCCGAGGAGAGGGGAGATCGTGATGACGGTATCGAGGGTTGCCATGCCTTGCCCGTAACGGGCGAGCTCCTGGCCGGATGAGCGAATGAACGCGTTGGTCAGGGAGTATTCCTTGTTGGTCAGGGTGTAGACGAGAATACGGGCCAGGAAGTCGGGGCTTTTCTTGCCGGCCGCCAGTGCGCCGTCGATATCGCGGCGCTCAACACACTCGAGCATCTTCTGCACGACCTCGGGCTGGCGGTTCTTGTTTTCGCGCATGATGAAGAGCAGGCGCTCGACCACCACGGTGATGCCCACAAAGGCGACCACGAGGATGGGCCACATGACATAGCGTCCCTTTTTGAACAGCTCCATCGGGGTCGCATCACCCAGGATGAATCCCAGGGAGAGATGCGGACTGACGAGATGGTGGTTGGATGCGATATCGCCGAGCATGAGCGCGAGCGGGAGGTTCGGAGTAATCATAGGGAGGAAGGTTGTCTGCGATTGGTCAGTTGGTAAGAAAGGAGAGTGAAGGTGGCGTGGTAAACGTAAGGATGATAGATGTCACTTACTTCGCCGGACAACCATCAGCAGGCTCGCGGGACGGCTGGCTAAATTGCAGGAATCATTCCCAAGCCGGATGAAAAAAATCGATGGTAGCGCGGAAAATGAATCAGCATGTCGCTTCAAAACGGGGGTAAAAGAAAAGTGAGAAAGTGAATTAGTGTTAAATGAAAGTGGGGTGTCAACCCACATTCCGGGCGAGTCGGGAAATTAGGTTCCCATCCTCCGTCATTAGAAAATCAACGCGGTTCCGTCGGACTCAAACACGATTCAAACGATCACGGTCTGTCGCGAGAAAACCCCGGATCGCCGCCGGTTTGCCGGCGGAATGTCCGCAACTTTACTTGCCTCACTTCAGGAAAATCGGTCGTGGGCGCCGGCCACTGATCAATATCGAATGTGCCGGCTTTAAATCGAGTCAATTGGCTGCCCGACTAGGAGTCGAACCTAGACAAAACGAGTCAGAGTCGTTTGTGCTACCATTACACCATCGGGCAGTGAAAAATTATTCGGCGGGAAACGCGTGGGCCGGCCCTACACCGTCAAGGCTAGGGCGGGCCTGCTTCGCTTCACGCAACAAGCTCTTCGCTTGGTTGGCGTCTCGCGAAGGCTGGCGGTGCCATGCATAGCTCGGAGAGCGAAGCATGGAGCCGGCGATGGGATTCGAACCCGCAACCGCCTGTTTACAAAACAGGTGCTCTACCGTTGAGCTACGCCGGCACAAGCGCTGCGGCGCTGGCCGAGAAGATTTGGAAAAATGGAAAAGAACGGTGGCCGGAGGCAAATCCGGTCAAGAGAGAAGCGAGTCGATTACACTCTGGTTTTGTGACGAACCTGTCGAATCAAACAACTGCACTGGTGGATCAAGGCACTCAAATCTGGCGGCGCCATCCGTAGCCCGAGGGACGAAGGATGGTGGCTCCCCGGGGACTCGAACCCCGAACCTACTGATTAAGAGTCAGCTGCTCTACCATTGAGCTAGGAAGCCAAAAACACAGAGGTAAAAAAACTCATCAGGCCGTCCGGGTTGTCAACAGTGATTTCGGTTGCGTGGTGAATTCTGCGCCCGGCTGGGGATGATTTTCGGGTGGAAACACGGTGGTCGGCCACGGATTTCACAAATAACCACAGATACTGCAGGCGATCATTTGTGCCGTCTGTAATCGGTGGCTAAATTCCGACCGGTTCACACGGGTGGATCGGTGATCCATCCTAACACCAGGCAGTTTTGGGCGAAATTAGGACACGGGCTGTCAGAGGGCTGGGTTGACTCTATGGGCTGGACACGGAAAGTCGCGAGTCCTGCGCCCATGACCGTCACGACGTCCGATCCCAGCTATTTGCCGGCCAACGCCGCGGCCCTGCCGCCGCGGGTGTGGGGTCGTCGAACCTGGATCATGGGAATCCTGAACGTAACTCCGGATTCATTTTTCGACGGCGGCCGGCATGATTCGCCGGAAAATGCAGAGACTCAGGCGCGCCGGATGGAGGCGGAAGGCGCCGATTGGATCGACATCGGTGCGGAGTCCAGCCGGCCGGGTGCGCTGCCGGTGGCTGAGGACGAGGAACTGCGGCGGTTGCTGCCCATCATCGAGCGCGTGCGACGGGTCTGCCAGCGGCCGATCTCAGTGGACACGGCCAAGGCGTCCGTGGCGCGCGCCGCGCTCGCGGCCGGCGCCAGCTGGGTGAACGACATCTGGGGACTGCAAGGGGATGCGGCGATGGCCGGAGTGGTGGCCGGGGCCGGGGCCTCGGTCGTCATCATGCACAATCAGCGCGGCACCGAATATCCCGACGGGATGGTGGCGGGCATTAATCGTTTCTTTGAGTCTTCACTGGCGATCGCCGCCCGAGCTGGCATTGCTCGAGAGAGGGTGATGCTCGATCCCGGCATCGGCTTTGGCAAAACTCCCGCGCAAAACCTGATTGTACTGCGGGAACTGGGAGCGTTCCGGCACTTCGGCGTGCCGTTGCTGGTCGGCGCCTCACGCAAATCCGTGATCGGCCATGTACTGAACCTGCCGCCGGCTGAACGGCTCGAAGGATCATTGGCGGCCACGGTCGTGGCGGTGGCCGCGGGGGTCGATGCCGTACGCGTGCACGATGTCCTGGCCCAGGTGCGGGTCGCGCGCATGGCCGACGCCATTTACCGGGATACCCATGGATAAAGTCTTTATCGAGGGTCTTACCGTCTTCGCCCGGCATGGCGTCCATCCCGAGGAGGCAGTGCTCGGGCAGCGTTTCATTTTTGATGTCGAGCTGCAGCTCGATTTGGCCCCGGCGGGGCAATCGGACCATCTGACCGACACGGTGGACTATGGCGCCGTGATGTCGCGGATCACCCAGGTGGCCGAAAAACGGCACTGCCGGCTGCTGGAGTCACTGGCCGAGTCCATCGTGCAGGATCTGCTGGCGGCGTTTCCCCGGGTCACCGCAGTGCGGCTGCGCATCCACAAACCCGCGGCGCCGGTGCCGGGCACGTTTTCCTCGCTCGGCATCGAGGTGGTGCGCGAGCGGTCACGATGACACGCGGTTTCCTCGGGCTCGGCAGCAATCTCGGCGACCGGCGGGCGCAGCTCGAGGCGGCGCTCACCGCCTTGCCCCGCGGGCTTGCGCTGGAAGTGCGCCGCGTGGCGGGTTACTACCGCACCGCGCCGTTGGGGCCGGTCAAGCAGGACTGGTTCTTAAATACGGTGGCCGAGATCGCGACGGACCTGACGCCACGCGCCTTGCTGGAAAGGTGCCAGGCGATCGAGCATGCGCTGGGCCGGGTGCGTCACGAGCACTGGGGGCCGCGGACGATCGACATCGATGTGCTCTGGTTGGATAGCGGCGGCGTGACCGAGCCCGACTTGACGCTGCCTCATCCCGGGATGCATCTGCGCAGTTTTGTGCTGGCACCGTTGAGCGAACTGGCGCCGGAGCTGCAGCTGCTTGGGCATTCGCTGGAATATTGGCTGCAACAAGCCGACCCCCTCGGGCTGGTGGAGGTGCCGTGAACATGCGGGCGTTCGCTTTGCCCCATGCGGCCGGTGCGCCGGCAGAAGCCTTCCGGCGCCTCGCGCACCATCGCGGGGTCTTCTGGCTCGACAGTAGTCTACCTCGCCAGGGCGATGGACGGTTTTCGATCATGGGCTGCGAACCCCGGTCGGTTTTTATCGCACGCGGCGGGGAATGGCGAATCGAGCGAGCCGGTGAAGTCGTCGAGCGCGGCTCCGGCCGGGCGCTGAACAAATTGGAAGAGCTCGTGGCGGTACACCAAGTGTCGCCGGACGCCGGAGTGGAGCTGCCATTCTGGGGCGGAGCCGTCGGATGGTTTTCCTACGATCTCGGCCGTCAGTTCGAAAAGTTTGCAGGCACCGCGGAGGAGGATCTCCCCGTGCCGGACATCAGGCTGGCGTGGCATGACGCGGCGATCGTGTGGGATCACCATGCCGGGCGCAGCTGGCTGGTGGGCGCGGGATGGGAACGACCGCCGGAGGATGCCATCAGGGAACTGGCCGGCTGGCTGCAAGCCCCGCCGATAGATCCGGTGGAGGGCCGGGCGCCTGATCCCGGAAGTTTCTTGAGCGATGTCCGGCGCGAGGAATATCTGGCCCGCGTCGAGGAAGCGCGCGCGTGCATTGCCCGCGGGGAGATCTACCAGGTGAACCTCGTGCAGCGTTTTGAATGCGCCCATCGGGAGCCACCGGCGATGACATACCTGCGGTTGCGCGAGTTGAACCCGGCTCCGTTTGCCCTTTACCAGGAGGCGGACGGGCTGACCGTGCTCGGGAGTTCGCCGGAACGGTTCATTGAGTTGAATCCGGCGGGGCATATCCGGGCATGCCCGATCAAGGGCACGCGGCCAAGAGGAAGTACCTCGGCCGATGACGCCGCGCAAACGTGCGCCCTGCTTGAGAGCGAAAAGGAGCGGGCGGAGCTCCTGATGATTGTCGACCTGATGCGCAACGACCTGGGCCGGGTGTGCGAATTTGGGAGCGTGCGGGCCGTCCGGCTGCATGCGCTGGAGAGCTTCGCGACGGTCCATCATCTGGTCGGAGAGGTTGAAGGGCAGCTAAGGCCGGAGGTGAAACTGGGCGAATTGCTGCGCGCCGTGTTTCCGGGCGGCTCGATCACAGGGGCGCCGAAGGTCAGTGCCCTCGGCATCATCGACCGGCTCGAGCGGCACCGCCGTGGGATTTTCATGGGTGCGACCGGTTATCTGAGCGCGCATGGCCGGATCGATCTCAACATCGCCATTCGTACAATCATTTGTCGCGGTGAACGCGCCTATTTCCAAGTGGGAGCCGGCATTGTCTGGGATTCGGATGCCGCCGCTGAGTATGAGGAGACGCTGGCGAAAGGCCGGGCGCTGTTTGCCGCCCTTGGGGCACGGGAGGGGACGTACCCATGAAAATGGCGGTCAATGGGGTGGTGGGCATGGCGCCCTCCGATGCGATGATTGAATTGCCGGCGGCGCCGGGAGTATTCGAGACGCTGCTGATACAGGCGGGTGCGCCGGTGTTTTTTGAAGATCATTGGGTGCGATTCACCGCTGGCTGCAAATGGTACGGGCTTGATCTGCCGGTGACGCCGGAGGGAATGAGCCGTTTGGCCGCAATGCTCGCCACGGAGAACGCGGTGCGCACCGGTGTGTTGCGGTTTGCAGCGTGGCGTGGCGACAAGGGAGTGGAATGGCGGGTGGAAGCTGGCCCCCCGCGGCCGCACATGGCGCGAAGCGACTTCCGGGTTGGATTGGGTGCGACCTTGCCCCCGGTGTCGGCGGACCGGACTTTCAAGCATCTGAATCGCGGGCCGTGGCTGCAGGCGCTGCGTGCTGCCCGCTCTGCGGGCTGGGATGAGGCCATCCTGCCCGATCAAACGGGGCGGATCGTGGAGGGATGTGTATCGAACGTCTTTTTTGTGCGCGACGGCATCTTGCACACACCCTCCGTGGAAACGGGGCTTTTGCCGGGGATCATGCGGGGCCGGGTGCTGGCGCTGGCGCGGGCGATGGATTGGGTCGTGCGGGAGGAGAGTTACGACCTTGAAGCTCTCGCCCAAGCTTCGGAGCTGTGGCTTTCGAATTCATTGATCGGCCTGCGGCCTGCCGTTTCCCTCGCTGGCCGTCCACTGGAAGAGGCGCTGCCGGTGCTGCAGCAATTCCGCGCGGTTTGGAGGAAGGAATATGGCTGGGATCCGGTGATGGTGGCGCCCCCGACGTGAATCAGGCAACTTTCCCCTTGCCAATCCCGTCTCCGACCTCTGTTTTCGACCGCTCTCTCCATGCAAAAGACCAAAAAATCTGTCGCCAAGCGCTTCAAGCTGTCCGGTACGGGCAAGCTGATCCGCCGCACGCCTGGCTTTCGTCACCTGCTGGCCGCGAAGAGCACGAAGTCCAAACGCCGTGCCTCCCGCGACAAGCTAGTGGCCGAGGGCCATGCCAAGCCCCTCAAGCGCTGTCTGCCGTTCGGTCTCTGACCGACGCGCGCTCCACCTTAACTCCGCCAGGCGGGTGAAAATCCAAAGCCGACCCGCCGGCGACCAACCTTAAAGGAATAATCCAACATGGCTCGTGCAACAAACTCCCCCGCGTCGCGCAAGCGACACAAGAAAGTACTGAAATACGCCCGGGGCTATTTCGGCAACAAATCCAAGCTCTTCCGCTACGCGAAAGAAGCTGTCCAGCACGCCTGGCAATACGCCTACGCTGCGCGCAAGAAGAAGAAGGCTGATCGCCGCGGTCTCTGGATCGTGCGGCTCAACGCCGCCTGCCGGAACGCCGGCATCACCTACAGCCGCTTCATCGAGGGTCTGAAAGCCGCGAACATCCTGCTCGATCGCAAGATCCTGTCGGATATCGCGATTCGCGACGAGGTGGCCTTCAACGGCCTGGTCAAGAAAGCCCAGGCCGCGTTGAAGTCCAAGGCCGGCGCCAAGGCCTGAGCCGGAGGAACGCGAGCCGGGCCCAGCCCGTCTCCCGGTCGGATTCCCGGAGGACGGGCCTCAGCCGAGGCGCCGTCCTCTTTGTTTTTTAACATCGTTCTCGTTCCTCGTTCTCTTAATCGTTCCCTTCTGAACACTCCGAGAATGAGGAACGATTAAAAGAACGAGAACGATCCGAACCCCTTTCACATGCAAGCCACCCTGACCGCCCTCGTCACCAAGGCGCAAGCCGATCTCGCCGCGCTGAGGACGCGCCCGGAGTTCGAGGCCGCCAAGGCCCGGCTGGTCGGCCCGAACGGCGAATTGACTGCACTTATGAAGCAGATGGGCACGGTGCCGAAGGAGGAGCGCCCGGCGATGGGCAAGCTCATCAACGAGACCAAGACGAGACTCCAGGCGCTGCTCGACACCGCCCTGCAGCAGATCGAGGCCGGCGAACTGGCGCGCCAACTGGGCCCGGCGGTTGACCCCACGCTGCCTTCGCCCGACACCGGTCCCGGCACCTATCATCCGCTCACGCTCGTGCGGGAGGAAATGTGCCGCATCCTCCGCAAGGTCGGCTTCACCGTCGCCGACGGACCGGAGGTCGAGACCGAGTTCTACTGCTTCGATGCGCTCAACACGCCCGCCGATCATCCGGCCCGCGATGCGCAGGACACATTTTATTTTCCTGAGTCCGCGCGCTTCGGCAACGTCGCGAAGAAAAATCCCGGCGAGAAATACCTCCTCCGCACGCACACCTCGTCGGTGCAGATTCGCACGATGCTGCAGGGGTCGCCGCCCATCCGCATCGTCTCGCCCGGCCGGGTTTACCGTCGAGACACGACCGATGCCTCGCACAGCGCGAATTTTCACCAGCTCGAATGCCTCTACGTGGACAAGAACGTCACGGTGCGCGACCTAAAGGCGCTGCTGGACTACATCTTCGAGTCCCTGCTGGGCGCCGGGACTAAAACCCGTTTCCGACCGCATTATTTCGGCTACACCGAGCCGAGCTTCGAGGTGGATCTCAGCGCGAAGCACCTACCCAAGGTGAACAAGGAATGGATCGAGATCGGCGGCTGCGGCATGGTCGACCCAAGCGTATTTGAAACCGTGGGCTACGACTCCACGGTCTGGAGCGGCTATGCGTTCGGCATGGGCCTCGAGCGTCTCGCCATGACGCTCTACGGGATCGATGACATCCGCTATTTCTACCAAAACGACCTGCGCTTCCTGAAACAATTCGCCTGAACTAGATGAAGCCACAGAGGCACGGAGGACACGGAGAAATCCAGTCCGCTCCTCAGTGAACTTTGTGCCTCTGTGGCTAAAACTTCATGAAAATCTCCCTCAACTGGCTCAAAGACTACGTCGCCCTCGATGCTTCGGCGGAGGATATTTCGCGCGCGGTCACGTTTCTCGGCTTTGAGGTCGAGCAGGTCATCCGGACGGGCGCGCCCAGACTGGAGCAGGTGGTCGTCGGGGAAATTCTCACGCGGGTGAAGCATCCCAACGCCGACAAGCTTTCGGTCTGCACGGTGGACGTCGGCCCGGCGGGCGGCGTGAAGACCATCGTATGCGGCGCCGCCAACTGTGACGCCGGCCACCGGGTGCCCGTCGCGCTGCCCGGGGCCGTGCTGCCGGGCAATTTCGTGATCAAGCAGTCGAAGATCCGCGGCCAGCTTTCCGACGGCATGATGTGCGCGCCCGACGAACTTGGCATGGGGGTTGACCACGCGGGGTTGCTCATCCTCCAGGGCAAACCCGCCCTCGGCACTCCGATCAACGACGTGCTGCCGGCGGGCGACACCGTGTTCGACATCGAGATCACGCCAAACCGGCCGGACTGCCTCTCGCACCTCGGCATCGCCCGCGAACTGGCCGCCTGGTTCCGGCTGCCGCTGGTTTATCCGCAGGAGAAATTCCGCGGTGAGGTCGACGATACCCCGCGGCCGGACTTGCTCGGCACCGTGCGCGTCGATGCCTCCGAGGATTGTCCGCTTTATACGGCGCACATTATCACCGGGATCAAAATCGGCCCCAGCCCGGCCTGGTTGCAGGAGCGCCTGCGCGCGGTGGGAGTGCGCCCGATCAACAATGTCGTCGATGTCGGCAACTATGTGATGCTGGAAACCGGGCAGCCCCTGCACGCCTTCGATGCGCGCAAGCTGGGCGGCGGCCAGATCATCGTCCGCCGCGCGGCGGACGGGGAAAAAATTGTCACGCTCGACGGCAAGGAGCGCGCGCTCAGCAGCCGCATGCTCGTCATCGCCGACGCGGTGCGGCCGGTGGTTGTCGCGGGGATCATGGGCGGAGAGAATTCCGGGGTGGCCGATGACACGACCAGTCTGGTGCTCGAGTGCGCGCTCTTCCGGCGCCAGTCCGTTCGCTGGACCTCCAAGCGCCTCGGGCTCGCCTCTGATTCGTCCTACCGCTACGAGCGCGGCGTCGATCCGCACTCGACGCTCGAGGCGGCCTGGCGGGCCGTGGACCTGATCATTGCGACTGCCGGCGGCCAGGTCGTGGGACCGGTTTACCAGGTCGGCGGTGATGTGCCCTGGAAACGCGAGATCGTGGTCACGCACGATTTCATCTGTGAACGGCTCGGCTTCGACATCCCGGCTGCGGACATGAAGGCGTCTTTTGAGTCGCTGGAGCTGCATGTCGTGCGCGAGGAGCCCACGCCGCAGCGAGGCATTGCCTGGACAATTTCCATTCCCAGTTGGCGCGATGATCTCGACCGGCCGATCGACCTGGTGGAGGAGGTGTTGCGCTTGTACGGCACGGAGAAGATTCCCGCGTCGGTGGTGTCGATGCCCGGACTCGTCGGTGACGACGCGCCCATCGTGCGCTTCAATCGCCGGGTGACGGATTACCTTGTCGGGCATGATTTTCACGAATGCGTGAATTATACGCTGCGACCGGCCAAGGAGCTTGCCACCTGGGTTTCACAGACCGCCGCGGTTGAGCTGGCGCTCGCGAATCCCTTTGTCGAAGACCAGTCGCACCTGCGGCCGACCCTGGTCATGGGATTGCTGGAATCGCTCAAACTCAACCAGTCCCGTGGCGTGGTCGTGTCGCGCCTGTGCGAGACGGGTCGGATTTTCATCGAGAGCAACGGCCAAAACCTCGAGTGCGCCGCGGTTGCACTTATCATGGCCGATCCCATCGGCGAACGAGCCTGGCGCACACGGGCGCCGGTGGATTTCTATACCGTGAAGCATCATGTCACCGCGCTCGCCGCCGCCGCTGGCGTCGATCTTGCACTCCAGCCCTTGGTGCCTGTTTCCGGCTCCTTCTATGGCTGGCAGGAAGGCCAGTCGGCGGCCGCGGGAGAAATGGCCGCGGGCTGGACGGCGCGCTTCGGCCTGCTGAACCTGGCGATGGTCAAATCGCTGGGCATCGAGGGCAGGGTCTACGGTGGCATCTTTGCCATCCTACCGGAAAAATTTGCGGCCGGGACGCTGCGCCGCCGCTATGCGGACTTCAGCCTTTTCCCCTCCGCGTTGCGCGATCTGGCCTTGGTGGTCGATGCCGCTACCCCGGCGGAAGAGGTGCGTGAGACGCTGGCGAAGACGACTCGGGCCGCGCTGGGCGGCGCCTTTGTCCTCGAGAGTGTCGACGTGTTCGATGTTTATCAGGGCTCGGGCTTGCCGGAAGGGAAGAAAAGCCTGGCCTTCTCCCTCGTCTTCCGGGCCACCGACCGCACGCTCACCGATGATGAGGTGAATGGGGTCTCCGCGAAGATTCAGGACGAACTCGTTAAAACCACGCCCTACCAGATCAGAAAGTAGCAGCGTGTGAATGGCGGACGGCACGCATGTTGCCGCCGACTTTCTACTCGCTACTCACCACCTACTACTCGCTACTTTCTCCCCATGTCCGCTCCTGCCGACCTCAACATCGATCACGTCGCCAATCTCGCGCGCATCGCGCTGACGCCCGAGGAAAAGGCGAAATTCGCCCGGCAGCTCGGCGAAGTGCTCCACCATATCGAGCAGTTGCGCAAGGTTGACGTCACGGGGGTCGAGCCCACGGCCCATGCGTTTCCGGTTTACAATGTGTGGGGCGAGGACGTCGCCCGCCCGGGCCTGGCGGTCGAGGCCGCGTTGCAAAATGCGCCGGCACAGCGGGACAACATGATCGTGGTCCCGAAGGTCGTGGAGTGAGCCGCCCATGTCCGACGAACTTTATTTCAAGCCGCTCACCGAGCTGGCCGCACTGCTCGACACCAAGAAAATCTCCTCGGTCGAGCTGACCCGGTCGGTCATCGCCCGCACCAAGGCGGTCGATGCGCGGGTCAGGGCCTTCAACTCATACGATGAGGCCGATGCTCTGGCGCAGGCGGATGAGTCGGATCGACGGCGCGCGGCTGGGAAGGCGAGGGGACCGCTCGATGGTATTCCCGTCGGGTTCAAGGATGTCATTGCCGTTGCCGGCCAGCCGCTCACGGCGTCGAGCAAGATGCTCGCGAATTTTGTTTCGCCCTATGATGCGACGGTCACGCAAAAGCTGAAGCACGCGGGTGCGGTGGTCTGGGGCCGGCTCAACCTCGATGAGTTCGCGATGGGCTCGTCCACGGAGAATTCCGCCTTCAGGGCGACCTGCAACCCGTGGGATCTCGCACGCGTGCCCGGTGGTTCTTCCGGCGGCAGCGCGGCGTCCCTGGCGGCGGGCGAGGCCATTGCCACGCTCGGGTCCGACACGGGCGGATCGATCCGCCAGCCGGCGGCGCTTTGCGGCGTGGTCGGCTTGAAGCCGACCTACGGGCTGGTGTCGCGGTATGGGCTGATTGCATTCGCCTCGTCGCTCGACCAGATCGGGCCGTTTACGCGGACGGTCGAGGATGCCGCGGTCATGCTGGGCGGGATCGCGGGACATGACCCGCTGGACTCGACCTCGTACGAGACGAAAATTCCCGACTATCGCGGTGAACTCAAAAAACGGAAGGGCCCGTGGCGGCTGGGCATTCCGAAGGAATATTTCGGCGAGGGCCTCGATCCTGAGGTGGGCGCGGCGGTCGAAAACGCCATCGCCTTCTACCGGGAGCGGGGTTGTGAGATCAAGGAGGTCTCGCTGCCTCATACCGATTACGGGGTGGGGGTTTATTACATCATCGCCACGGCCGAGTGCTCCTCCAACTTGGCGCGTTACGATGGTATCCGCTATGGCCACCGGTCGAAGGAGGCCAGGGACATCATCGACCTTTATTTCAAATCGCGCGCAGAGGGCTTCGGGGCCGAGGTGAAGCGGCGCATTATTCTCGGCACCTATGTGCTCTCCAGCGGGTACTATGACGCCTTCTACCTGCGCGCACAGAAAGTCCGCACCCTCATCCGCCAGGACTTTCTGAACGCGTACCGGGAAGTTGACGCCATCCTCACGCCCACCTCGCCGACCCCGGCGTTCAAGCAGGGGGAAAAGAGCGATCCGCTCGCGATGTACCTTTGCGATGTTTACACCATCGGCGTGAATCTCGCCGGCCTGCCCGGCATCAGCGTGCCCTGCGGTTTTTCCTCCGGCGGCCTGCCCATCGGCCTGCAGCTGATCGGCCAGCCGTTCCAGGAAGCCGAACTGCTGGCTATCGCGCATGCTTACGAACAAGGGCATGATTGGGGTGAAAGGCATCCGAAGCTCTGAAGGAATTGGGAATTAGTGATTAACCAAAACTTCCTGGCGGATCCCTGCGAGCCGAGTTCCACGACCAAATACAATTTTCCTTCCTTTCCACCCATGAACTACGAAGCCGTCATCGGCCTTGAGGTCCACGTGCAGATCAAGACAGCGTCCAAGATGTTCACGCGCGTGGCTGCGGGCTACGGCCACGAGCCGAACACCCTGACGGATCCGGTGGTGCTGGCGCTGCCCGGCGTGCTGCCGGTGATGAACAAGGCGGCGCTCGACGCCGTCATCAAGGCGGGCCTGATGCTGGGCTGCGAGATCGCACCGCTGTGCAAGTGGGATCGCAAAAACTATTTTTATCCCGACTCGCCGAAGAACTACCAGATTTCGCAGTACGACCAGCCAATCTGTCTCGGCGGTTCGGTCGAGATCGAGCTGCCTGGCGCCGCGCGCAACGTCATGGGCGAGCACAAGCGCATTCCCCTGACGCGCATCCACCTCGAGGAGGATGTGGGCAAGCTCAACCACGGCGCGAGCGATTCACTCGTGGATTACAACCGCGCGGGCACACCGCTGATGGAGATCGTCTCGGAGCCGGCGATGCACGCCGCCGAGGAGGCGTTCGCCTATCTGACCTCCCTGCGCGCCACGATGATCTACGGCGGCATTTCGGACTGCGACATGGAGAAGGGCCAGCTGCGCTGCGATGCAAACATTTCCCTCCGCCCGGTCGGAGAGACCAAACTCGGGATCAAAGTTGAGTTGAAGAACCTGAACTCCATCTCGTTTGTTCGCGATGGCATCGCCCACGAAATCAGGCGCCAGCACGCCCTTTTGGAAAGCGGCGGCACCATCGTGCAGGAGACGCGGGACTACGACGGCCAGACCGGAGCTTCCCAATCGCTCCGTTCCAAGGAAATGGCCCACGATTACCGATATTTTCCGGATCCCGACCTTATGCCGGTCAAGGTGGACGAAGTCTGGAAAAGCCGGCTCAAGGCGGAGTGTCCCGAGCTGCCGTTTGACAAACAGCGCCGGTTCCTCGGCCAATACGAGATTCCCTATACCATCACCTCCGTGCTCGTGTGGGACCGGGAATTGAGCGACTATTTCGAGGAAGCCGCGAAACTTTCAGGTAAGCCGCAGGCGACCGGTAATTGGATCGTCAACGACTTGCTGCGCGAAGTCAGCGTCGCCCGTATCGATCTCGCCCAGTCTAAAGTGCGGCCCGCGCATATCGCGGAGCTCGTGAAGCTGATCGAGGCCGGTACATTGATGAACAACGTGGCGCGGGAGGTTTTTGCCGAGATGTTTACCTCGGGCGAGATGCCCGGAATCATCGTGGAGAAAAAGGGTCTCAAGGCCGCGCCCACCGACCTTGGCGATCTCGAGCAGTGGTGCCGGGAAGCAATTGCCGCCAGTCCGAAGGCGCTGGCAGAGTTCAAGGCGGGGAAGGACAGCGCGATCAATGCCTTCAAGGGACCGGTGATGAAAGCCGCCAAGGGCAAGGCTAACCCAAAACTCGTCGACGAGACTCTGCGTAAACTGCTGACCGTACTTTGAGTTAGCGGAGCTTTCCCGAGGGATAGGGGCCGGCCTATCCATTCAAACAGCTTCTTTTGGGTTTGCATGGAATAAGCATATCTTGCGTTCGACCCCACCGAAAAAAGTCGCCACGCGCTTGTTTGGCAAGCAACCTGCTGAAGTAACCCGGATTCTACCGCACCCCTAGCGGGAGAATCCGATAGCGTATAAACAAACTGCAGGCCTATCAGAAACCTACTATGACTAAACATGCCATCAAGCTCGCGGGATCAGCCGCGCTGCTCCTGGGTCTCGCGACCCAATCGTTTGCCGAAGTGAAACTGAACGACAGTTTCTCGGTGAGCGGTTATGTCGAGGGCTCTTATCAATTCACAGATCCCGATCCGGGCCCGGCCACCGATAAGTTTGGCGTGGACTCGGCGCAATTGCTCTTCACGGGCTCCTTCAAGCCGGTCACTGCCGTCGCGAGCCTGTTCTACGTGCCGAACGCGGTCCAAGAGACCACGTTGCTGGACGCTTATGTGACCTATGACGCGGGTGGCGGTTTCTCCATCACCGGCGGCAAGTTCCTGAGCTATCTCGGCTACGAGTCGTTCTTCAACGTGAACAATCCGGAAATCACGTTCGCCAATGGCGATTTCCTGGCTGCCATTCCCGGTTATCATGACGGCGTGCGGCTCGATTATTCCGACAAGGACATCGGCTTTGGTCTGGCGCTGCTGGACTCCGTTGGTTCGCCATTCTACCTGAAGGGTGACGGCGAGCTGAAGAACAATGCCGGGTTTGAAGGTTACCTTGCCTACAAGGGCGTGACTGATCTCACCCTGTGGGCTGGTGCCGCTTTCGACACGAAGGGCAACGGTCTGACCCACTCGAATACGGTGCTTGATCTCTGGGCGCAGTACCAGATGGACAAGAAAACCATGGTCGCGGCTGAAATCGCAAATCGTGACGGTGGCGCCGGTGCCAAGGGCTATAACTGGCTCGGCCTGGTGACTTATGCCTTCACGGACAAGGTCTCCACGGCTTTCCGTCTCAGCGGCGAAAAGATGAGTGGCAGCAGCGGCGGCGCTGGCTTCATCAGGTACACCATCGCCCCCAGCGTGGCCGTCACCGACAAGCTCACCGTTCGCGCCGAGTTTACCTACACCGACTTCTCCAAGACCGCGGCCAACAATGCCGTGTTCGCCGGGTTGCAGGCGTTCGTCAAATTCTAAGTCGCTCAGCGACTCGTCAGATCGCGCAGGCGGCCCCTCCAAAGCCGCCTGCGCTTCTCCGCCCCGCGCATTATCTGCGGGGGCTTCCTTCCTAGCTTCAACATTCTCCGGTCGGGTTACGTGGGCTACTGCCTGCCCTTGTGGTCCGGCCTTGTCCAAACATCACACAGTTATGATTACGAAATTAACAAAAATGCTCGGCGTCGCGGCTTTTGCCTCGGTCGCCTTACTCAGTTCCGCCCGTGCGGCGGACATGGCTACAGTCAAGGTTGGTGTCCTTCACGACCTTTCAGGAACGATGGCGATCAGCGAAACATCGCTGCGCGACATTCTCCTTTTCACTTTCGACGAGATCAACGCCAAGGGTGGCGTGCTCGGGAAGAAAATCGTCCCCGTGATCGTCGATCCCGGTTCCGACTGGCCCACCTTTGCCGTGAAATCCAAGCAGTTGCTGGAAGTCGACAAGGTCGCCGTCGTTTTCGGCTGCTGGACGTCGGTGAGCCGCAAGTCGGCCCTTCCCGTCTTCGAGAAGGACAACGGCCTGCTCTTCTACCCCGTGCAATATGAGGGCGAAGAGGAGAGCCAGAACGTCGCCTACACCGCCGAGGCCGTCAACCAGCAGGCCATCCCTGCGGTGGATTACTTCATCGCCCAGGGCAAAAAGAAGTTCTACCTGATCGGCACGGACTATGTTTATCCCCAGACCACCAATCTCGTGCTGCTGGAGTATCTCCTCAGCAAGAAGGTCCCGCTGGCGAACATCGGTGGCGGCTTCGTCAAGGATAGCTCTGGTAAGATCACCAACGCCGGCAAATACACGCCCTTCGGTCACAAGGATTACCAGCAGATTATTGCCGAAATCAAAGATTTCGCCGCGAGCGGTGACGCTTGCGTGATCAGCACCCTCAACGGCGACACCAATCCGCCGTTCTTCAAGGAATACGCCGCCGCCGGCCTCACCGCCGACACCTGCCCGGTTGTTTCCTACTCGATCGCCGAGGACGAGTTCCGCAGTCTGCCCGCCAAGGATCTGGTCGGCCAGATCGGCTGCTGGACCTACTTCCAGTCGATTGACACCCCGGCCAACAAGAAATTCCTCGCGGACTTTCAGGCCTGGCTCAAGACCACGAACGCGGAAGGTGTCGTCAAGGAAGGTCGCGTGGTCGATTCTCCCATGGTGCTCAGCTACGACGGCGTTTACCTCTGGAAAGCCTGCGTGGAGAAAGCCGGCAGCTTCGATGTGGACAAGGTCCGCGCAGCTTGGAAATCCGGTGTTTCCTTCATGGGCCCGGGCGGCAAGGTCACGACCCAGCCCAACATGCACCTGACCAAGACGGTCTATATCGGTGAGAGCAAGGCGGACGGGCAGTTCAAGATCCTCAAGACCTTCCCCGACGTTTTCGGCGAGCCGCACCTTAAGGGTACGTTCAAATAATGGCTCCGACCGGGTGCCCACGAATTGGGCACCACGGTTCCATTCATTCTGGGGGGCGGTTCCTATCGGGGCCGCCCCTCTTTTTTAGGGAAGTGTTTCGATGTTCGGTTTGAAAACTCGAGTCGGCATTCCGACTGCTAGGTAAATGGCGGTCACCGCTGTCGGGCCGCTTACAATCAATCATGGCTTGGAAATCGTTTCTCCGTTCGTTGCCCTGGGTCATTATCGCCACCGTCGGCTGTCTGACCGGGCCCCGCGCCAAGGCGGCCCAGGAAACCGCCCGGGCGACCATCGTCCGCGCGATCCTCGCCCCGGATGCCGCGCAGAAGCTGGAGATCATCAGCTCGTTGGCCGGCCAGGGAGATGAGGCGATCCGCGAGCTCTTCACGGCTTGGCGCCAGGATGGCCTTTTCCTGTATGCGCCCGCCGATGGGGCCAAGATTCCCGTTGAGCTCACGGGCGACAAGGATGCACAGGGGGCCCAGACGGCGGTGCGCGCGGACAATGGCGAGGTCCTTAAAACGGCCGCCGGCCAGCCACTGCGCCTGGTCGGCAGCGAATTGGTCGCGGTGGAGCATGACGCGAGGCTGCGGCTCGCGATGAGAAATGTCGTCGATTTGCTGGACCTCGGTTCGCCGCTTCTCGCCAAGCGGCTTCGGGCGATTCAGACGCTCGGCGCCGCCCAAAAGCCTGACAAGCTGCCGGTATTGCTGGCCCGGGCGCAGGTGGAAACGGAGGCCGACGCCAAGCTCGCGTTGCGCCAGGCCATCGCGCTGATCGAGCTGGCCGATCCCAGTGACGAGCTGAAGCTGAAGGGTCTGGCCGAATTGCGCTTGCTGCATTCCTCCGCCAGCTACGACCTGATCAAGGCGGCTCGGGCCAAGGCGCAGGCCGACGGGAAATCCGGGATCGCAAAGGCCGCGGATCTCGCGATGGGGGCGATCGAGCAGCATAGGTCCGTCGTCAATTTTTTCGGCACACTTTTTCGCGGCCTGAGTGCCGGCAGTATTTTACTCGTCGTGGCCCTGGGGCTTGCGATCACGTTTGGTTTGATGGGCGTCATCAACATGGCCCACGGCGAAATGATCACGGTCGGCGCCTATGCCACCTATCTCACCCAGAAGGTCTTTGGCGATGGGGTGAATTTCACGCTGCCCTTCATCAAATTCGCGATCCATCTGCCGGGCCTGCATCTCACCGGTTGGGCTTACCAATGCTATTTTGTAGTGGCGATCCCGGTTGGCTTCCTGGGCGCGGCCCTGGTGGGCATCGCCCTGGAACGGAGCGTCATTCGTTTTCTTTACCGCCGTCCGCTTGAGAGCTTGTTGGCGACCTTCGGCGTGTCGTTGATCCTGCAGCAGATGTTCAAGCTGACGTTTGGCTCGAACAACGTGAACGTGGACAGCCCGGTTTACCTGAGCAGCAACTGGACGATTTTCGATATCACCTTTGCCTGGAATCGGGTTTTCGTTATCGGCTTTGCCGCGGTGATTGTGTTCGGCGTGTGGCTGGCGCTGACCAAGACACCGCTTGGCCTGCTGATCCGTTGCGTGATGCAAAACCGCATGATGGCTGCATGCATGGGCGTGCGGACGGAACGCGTGAACATGCTTACCTTCGCCCTCGGCAGCGGCCTGGCTGGTCTCGCGGGCGTGTTTGTGACCCAACTCGGCACGGTGGGGCCGTCAATGGGGCAGGAGTATATCGTGGACAGTTTCATGACCGTGGTCGTCGGTGGCGTGGGCAGCATTTTTGGCACGGTGGTGAGCGCCCTCGGCATCGGCCTGGCCGACCAGTCGCTGCAGCAAATTCTCCTTAATCCCGTCTTGGGGAAGATTCTCGTGCTGGTGTCGATCATCCTATTCCTGCAATGGCGTCCCACGGGCTTGTTTGCGGCCCGAAGCCGCAGCCTCGACTGATGCCACGTTTCCTCCTCTTCGCTGCCGCCGCATGAGCCCACCTTCCGCCAGCCTTTCTTTTTTCCGCTCCCGCCATCTGGAATTTGCGACCGTCGCCGTCTGCCTCGTGCTGCTGACCGTGATTTTTCCGCTGCTCAATGCCCGCGGCCTGCTGAGCGATTACACGATCACCCTTTGGGGCGAATATCTCTGTTACGCGCTGCTCGCCCTTTCGGTGGACTTGTTGTGGGGCTACACGGGATTGCTCAGCCTCGGGCAGGCGCTGTTCTTCAGTTTGGGCGGATATATGTTCGGCATGTATCTCATGCTGCAGATCGGCATGCTGGGCAGTTATGCCAAGGCCGGGCAGAATCCGGCCGGCCTGCCGGATTTCATGGTCTTTCTGGGGCACACCTTTCTGCCACCGTTCTGGCGACCGTTCCAGTCGTTTGGATTCGCGGTGGCCATGGTCTTCCTCTTGCCTGGTTTTTTGGCGCTGGTCTTCGGGTTTCTCGCATTTCGTTCCCGCATCAAGGGCGTCTATTTCTCCATTCTGACCCAGGCCCTGACTTACGGGGCGGCGCTGATGTTTTTCCGGAATGATTTCACGATGGGCGGCAACAACGGCTTTACGGACTTCAAGTTCATCCTCGGGCATTCGCTCGTCGACAAGGGGGTGGGGTCGGCCACGATGCGCGGGCTTTTTATCGCGAGCGCCTTGGTCCTGCTGCTGGTTTCCCTGGGGTGTTACTGGCTTAACGGCACCAAATTCGGCTTGGTGCGGCAGGCGATCCGGGACGGTGAGAATCGCGTCCTTTTCAGTGGCTATGCCACCGCCCACTACAAGCTGTTTGTCTTCGTGGTGGCCGCGATGATCGCCGGTGTGGGTGGCGCTTTGTTCGTTCCCCAGGCAGGCATCATCAATCCCGACCAGATGACGCCGGCCAAATCGATCGAGGCCGTGGTCTGGGTTGCCGTGGGCGGCCGCGGCACCCTCATCGGCCCGATCATCGGGGCGATCAGTATCAATGCCCTCCGGAGCTGGGCGACCCAGGCTTATCCGGACTCGTGGCTCATCATCCTCGGGATAATTTTCCTCGTGGTCGTGCTGTTCCTACCGGGTGGCATTGTCAGCTTGCCGGCGAAGATTATGGCGTGGCGGAGCCGCCGCCAGCCTCCCGCTCCGCCGCTCGAGGCGGCCAAACCCGTGCCCGACCGCCCATGAGCCACCCCCTTCTCACCGTCGAGGACGTCTCGAAGACCTATGATGGCTTCAAGGCGATCACGGACCTCACGTTCTACCTCTTTCCGGGGGAGCTCCGCACGGTCATCGGACCGAATGGCGCCGGCAAGTCCACTTTCTTCGATCTCATTACCGGCCGCGCGCGCCCCGACAAGGGCAAGATCGAGTTCGGCATTAATCCGGTCAATCGCGACCTCACTCACCTCAACGAATACGAGATCAACCGCCTCGGGATCGGGCGCAAATTCCAGACGCCGAGCGTCTACGTCGAGCATACGGTTTGGGACAATCTCGTGCTCTCGCTCAAGGGGCCGCGCGGGGTTTTCGCCTCCCTTTTCAAGCGCCTTTCCTCCACCGAGCGCGATCGCATCGCCGACCTCCTCAAGCTGGTCCGGCTCGACGGCAAGCGCGACTGGAAGGCCGGCTTGCTGGCACACGGGGAAAAGCAGTGGCTGGAGATCGGCATGCTGCTGGCGCAGGAGCCCCAGGTTTTGCTCGTGGACGAGCCCGCCGCCGGAATGTCTGACGAAGAGACGCATCGCACGGGCGAGTTGCTGATCAGCCTGGCGGGCAAACACAGCATCATCGTCATCGAGCACGACATGACCTTTGTGAAGCAGATCGCCCGCGACAATCCCGTCACGGTCCTCCACCAGGGCCATGTGCTCTGCGAGGGGAAGTTCGAGGAAGTGCAGGCCAATCCCAAGGTCCGCGAGGTCTATCTCGGCCGCGGCAAACATGGCACCCGATGAGCGCCCTGCTCCAGCTTTCCGCAGTGGAAACCGACATCGGTGGCTCGCGCATTCTGCGCGGCGTTACGCTCGAAGTTAACTCCGGCGAGGTCGTCGCCCTCATGGGCCGCAACGGCGTGGGCAAAACGACCACCTTGAAATCCATTACGGGCGTGCTGCCGGTGCGCGCCGGCTCGATCACTTTTGCCGGCCAGCGCATCGATCAACTTCCCTCCGATGTGCGCGCCCGGGCGGGCATTGGCTATGTGCCCCAAGGCCGCGACATCTTTCCCCACATGACGATTGAGGAGAATCTCCATGTCGGTCTCGTGGTGCACGGTCGTCGTGGCCCGGAGGCGCGCCGCATGCTTGATCGCGTTTACGCGCTGTTCCCGGTGCTCAAGGAGATGCTTTCGCGCAAGGGCGGGGTGCTCTCCGGCGGACAGCAACAGCAGCTGGCCATCGGCCGGGCCCTTCTCACCAACCCCAAGCTCCTCATCCTCGATGAGCCGACCGAGGGTATCCAACCCTCCATCATTGAGCAGATCGGCGATACGCTGAAGAAACTAAAAATCAGCAATATTTCAGAGGAGGAGGCAACCGCCCAGTCCCGGCAGGAGGCCGCGAAGATCATGAGTGCCGTCCAGGAGCTCAAGCGCGAGGGAGCCCTCGCCATTTTGCTGGTCGAACAGTACGTTGATTTTTGCCGCGAGGTGGCCGACCGCTTTTATGCCATGGATCGCGGTACCGTCACCATCTCTGGCCCCATCGCCACGCTCACCGACGAGGTGGTGAAAAAACATCTGCAGGTATGAACTGCACAGGAGTAAGTCGACAGGATGACCGGAGACAGTATGCAATTGTCTGCATCCGATCCCTGTCTCCCGTTGCCTGACCCCTGTCTCCTGATTCATCCGCCATGCATCTCACCCCGCGTGAACGCGAAAAACTCCTGATTGTCACCGCTGCCGACCTCGCCCGGCGCCGCCAGGCCCGCGGCGTGAAGCTCAATTACCCCGAGTCGATCGCGATCATCACCTACGAGATCATCGAGGGCGCCCGTGACGGGAAGTCCGTCGCCGAGCTCATGAGCTATGGCACCACGATCCTCAAGGTGGCCGACGTCATGGAGGGCATCGCCGAGATGATCCACGAGGTCCAGGTCGAGGCCACGTTTCCCGACGGCACGAAGCTGGTGACGGTGCACCATCCGATCCGCTGAAAAGGCAAAAAGGGTGAAGTAAGAATTAAGAACCCAATCCGGCTCGGCTTCCATTTCTTCCCTCATCCTTCTGCCTTCTTACTTCCCCTCATGATCCCCGGCGAAATTATCGTGGCTTCCGATGCCGCTCCTCTTCCGGCCAACCTGGGGCTGGCTACCAAAGCACTGGCTGTGGCCAACACCGGCGACCGTCCGATCCAGGTCGGCTCGCATTATCATTTCTTCGAGACGAACGAGGCCCTCCATTTTGATCGTCCCGCCGCCCGCGGTTTCCGGCTTAACATTCCGGCCGGCACCGCCGTCCGCTTTGAGGCCGGCGATACGAAACAAGTCGAACTCGTCGCCTTCGCCGGCACCCGTGAGGTCTACGGCCTTCAAGCCAGGATCAACGGCAAGCTCGACTCCAGGCCGAAGGCCAAACCCGCCAAACGGAGATAACCGCCATGCCGCTCAAACTTACCCGCCGCCAATATGCCGAGATGTTTGGCCCCACCGTCGGTGACCGCGTGCGCCTCGCCGACACCGAGCTGTTTGTCCAGGTCGAGCGCGACCTCATTGCGGAAGGCGGCGGCTACGGGAACGAGATCAAATTCGGTGGCGGCAAGGTCATCCGCGACGGCATGGGCCAGTCGCCCACGGCGCTGGACGCGGAGTCGCTCGACTTGGTCATCACCAACGCGCTGATTCTCGATCCCATCCTCGGCATCATCAAGGCGGACGTCGGGATCAAGCACGGCCTCATCGTCGGCATCGGGCACGCCGGCAATCCCGGTATCCAGAGCGGCCTCGGCTCCATTTATCCTGATCCGCGGACCAAGAAAAAAAATCCGATGATCGTCGGCGCGGCCACGGAGGTCCTCGCGGGCGAGGGCTGCATTATCACCGCCGGCGGGATCGACACGCACATCCACTTCATCTGCCCGCAGCAAATCGACGAGGCCATCAGCGCCGGCATCACCACCATGCTGGGCGGCGGCACCGGACCGGCCACGGGTACATTTGCCACGACCTGCACCCCCGGTGCCTGGAACATGCATCGCATGCTCGAGGCCGCCGAGGCCTACCCAATGAACCTCGGCTTCCTCGGCAAGGGCAACTGCGGCACCGCCGCCCCGCTCCGTGAGCAGGTGCTGGCCGGCGCGATCGGCCTGAAACTGCATGAGGACTGGGGGACCACGCCCGCGGCGATCGATGTGTGTCTCGGTGTGGCGGACGAACTCGATGTGCAGGTCGCCATCCACACCGACACCCTGAACGAATCGGGCTACGTCGATGACACCATCCGCGCCTTCAGGGGCCGCACGATTCACACCTTCCACTCCGAGGGCGCCGGTGGTGGCCACGCCCCCGACATCATCCGGGTCTGCGGCGAGGACAATGTGCTGCCGTCGTCCACGAATCCCACGCGGCCCTTCACGGTCAACACCATCGATGAGCATCTCGATATGCTCATGGTCTGCCACCATCTCGACTCGAAGATTCCCGAGGACGTGGCCTTCGCCGAGTCTCGCATCCGTCCCGAGACCATCGCTGCCGAGGATTGCCTGCACGATCTCGGGGCGATCTCGATGATGTCGTCCGATTCGCAGGCCATGGGTCGCATCGGCGAAGTGATCATCCGCACCTGGCAGACGGCGCACAAGATGAAGACGCAGTTCGGCGTGATCTCGAGCAAGAGCCATCCTGCCGCCGATAATTTCCGTGCCCTCCGCTATCTCGCGAAATACACGATCAATCCCGCGATTGCGCACGGCATCAGCCACATCGTCGGTTCGCTCGAGGTGGGGAAGCTGGCCGACATCGTGGTCTTCAAGCCCGCGCTTTTCGGGGTGAAGCCGGAGCTGGTCATCAAGGGCGGCTTCATCGCCTGGGCGAACATGGGCGACCCGAATGCCTCCATCCCGACACCGCAGCCGACCTTTTACCGCCCGCAATTCGGGGCCGCCGGAAAGGCACTCGGCAGTACCTGCCTCACTTTTGTCAGCCAGGCGTCGCTGCGGAGCAAAAACGGCCCCAGGAGCCTCGATCTTTCGCGCCGGCTCGAGCCCGTGAAGCACTGTCGCAACATCGGGAAAAAGGACATGGTGCTGAACGACGCGTTGCCCAAAATCGAGGTGGATCCCGAGACCTATACAGTCAAGGCGGACGGCCGCATTCTCACCTGCGAGCCGGCGAAAGTTCTCCCCATGGCTCAAAGGTATTTCCTCTTTTGATCACGGCTCCTCCATCGTTTATCCTGCCCACCCGCCCGCCAAAGCTTCAGCGGCGGCGGATGGCGCAGCGCTACTTCTTGTTTTGAGCCGCGCGGCCTGCTTCGCTCCGATCATGCAGCTTGTCTCCGGTCCCGTGGTGTCGCCCGATCCGGCGCTCCCTGAAATTGTGCTCCCCGCCGAGCGCCTCACCTTGGTCAAACGACTCTGGCGCGGAACGGCTGGGGATGGGCAGGAGTTTGGTTTTGAACTCGCCGCTCCGCTCCAGCACGGCGCCACCTTCTGGCAGACGGCGGGCGCCCGCTATGTCGTGCAGCAGCGGCCGGAAGCGGTGGTCGAGATTCCGCTCGATGTGGCGCCTTCGGCCGCCGCCGGCATCGGCTGGGCCATCGGCAACCTCCATCTTGAGTTGTCGGCCGAGCCCACCCGGCTGTTGGCACCGGATGAGCCGGCGATCCGTCAGTTGCTGGAACGGCTCAAGGTGCCCTTCCAGCCCGTCACCGCGATCTTCCGCCCGGGTCGTTTTGCCCGCGGCAAACTGTCCACGCATGAACTCGGCCCGAGCCACCAGCACTAAGCGGCGCGTTGCAGGCAAGGTGAAGCGCGTTGTCCCCAACGAGCTTGGCGCACCCGCAGCATCTCGGGAGCAAGCCGATCCACCTCTGGTCAGGGAGGCGGCCTGGATTTGCGGACTGCTACAGGCAGGCGATTCTTTTTATCCCACGGGTAGCTACGCGCATTCCTTCGGGCTGGAAACGCTGGTGCATGAGGGGGTCGTACATGACCGCCCGACGCTACGTGAGTTCATCCTTCTTTCGACGCTGCCCGCCTTGCGGCATGTCGAGTTGCCGCTGGCCGCCCATGCCTGGCGGGCTTTGGCTGCGCCGGACTGGCCGCGCCTCGGGGAAATCTGCCGACTCTCGTCCGCACTCAAGACCGCGCGGGAGGCTCGGCAGGCCGCGGAAAACATCGGCCGCCAGCGCGCCGAGCTCATGGCCGGTCTGCGGGCGAATTCGCTGGCACGGGAATTTCTGGCCCGGGCCGCCGCCGGCAACTGGCCATGTTCCCCCGCGGTTTCCGCCGCGCTGGAGGGCCGGGCGTTGGGGGCACCCTTGCCGGCGATCATGGCGGGCATCACCTATGCGACGATTTCCTCGCTGCTCGCGGCGGCGATGAAGCTGCTGCGCCTCGGCCAGAATGCAAGCCAGTCGCTCCTCACGGAGGCGCTGGCCGCCGCCCCCGGCCTGATCGCGTCGGCCGAAGCCACGCCGCTCGGGGAAATCGGCTGGTTCAACCCGTGGCTCGACATCGCCGCGGCCCGGCATGAAGCCGCCGATGCCCGCATGTTCATTTCCTGAGAATGTTTTAGCCGCAAAGTCACGGAGAGTACTGAGCACAGAATTAGCTAAATGAATTTCTCCGTGTGCTCCGTGCCTCCGTGGCAAATACTTCATTTATGACTCGTCCCCCTCGCATCGGCATCGGCGGCCCGGTTGGTTCCGGCAAGACGATGCTTTGCCTCAAGCTCTGCCAACGGCTGCGCGACCGCTACTCGATGGCCGTCGTGACCAACGATATTTACTGTTCGGAGGATGCCCAGTTTCTGATCAAGCACAGCGCCCTGCCGGCGGAACGCATCGCCGGCGTCGAGACTGGCGGCTGCCCGCACACCGCGATTCGCGATGACACGACGATGAACGAACAGGCGTGCCGTGCCCTCGAGACGAAGTTGCCCGGCCTGCAGTTGCTCCTTGTGGAAAGCGGTGGCGACAACCTGACCGCGACTTTCTCGCCCGAGCTGGTGGATGCGTTCATCTACGTGATCGACGTTGCCGAGGGGGACAAGATCCCGCGAAAGGGTGGGCCCGCCATCCGCTTCAGCGATCTGCTCATCATCAACAAAATCGACCTCGCCCCGCTCGTGGGCGCCGACCTGGGAGTGATGGAACGCGATTCAAAGGCCCAACGCGGAGCCCGGCCGTTCCTCTTTTGTGATCTGAAACGCGAACACAACTTGGATGCGGTCATCGCCTGGATCGAGCGCGAGGTCTTGTTTGGCCGGAAACCGCAATCCTGAGTGGCCAAGAAAAGGTACGAAATGACACAAAAATGAAGCAGCCAATCCGGGATATTTATTTGTGTCATTTTGGGCCTTCTCGTGCCCCAAATTCCGGTTCCTAGATGGCCGAATTCTCCGGACATCTCTCGCTGCGGGCCGCGGCCCGCGCCGGCGGCCGCACGGTGCTCGCCGGGCAGTCGTTCCGCGCGCCCTACCACATCAGCAAGCCCTACTGGGATGCGGAGGCCGGGGTGTTGCTGGTGCAGGTCGTCAATCCCACGGCCGGAATACTTTCCGGGGACCGGTTGGAATCATCCATTGCGGTGGAGCCGGGCGCGGCCGTCCTCGTGACGACCCCGAGCGCGAGCCGGATATTCCAGATGAAGTCAGGGGTGGCCGAGAGCCGGCAGCATTTTACCGTGGCGGCGGGTGGCTGGCTGGAGGTCATGCCCGAGCCGCTCGTGCCGCATCGTGGCTGCAGCTACCGCCAGGTCACGCGCATCGATGTTGAGGAGGGCGGGGAACTATTCTTCGCCGATTTGCTGATGCCCGGCCGGGTCGCGCACGGCGAAGCGTGGGAGTGGAAGCGACTATGCCTCGAGAGCGAAGTGCGGCTCGGCGGCGAGCTGATCCTGCGGGAACGTTTTGAGCAGACAGGAGCGGATTTGCATGAGCTGGCCCAACTGGCGGGCTCTGGCTCCGGCGCCTGTTTTGGCAATGCGGTGCTGGTCACCGCACCGGCCGAAGGCGAGGCGGGCTGGCGCGAAGCGGTGTCCGCACTGCATGGCGGCGGGCTGTGGATCGGCGTGAGTCCGCTGCGCCGCAGCGGTTGGAGCATCAAGCTGGTGGCCGCTGACAGCGTGAAGCTGCGCCAAGGCTTGCGCGATGTGCGCAGGATTCTGACCGCGCATTTGCCGCGGCTGGCCTGCGATCCCCGCAAACTCTGAGCGCGCTGGGCGAGCTCAGGGCTTTTCGCGGGTCTGGTCTTGCGTCCGGACGTCTTGGGTAATCAGCCCGCCCCATCGGGCGATTTGGCGCGCAACCCATGCTCCGGCACCCAGCACGGCCAAGCATCCCAACGTGGCGAGCGGATGAACGGCTAGATGGTGGAAGTCCCACGTCAGCTCGTGCCCGTCGTGCCCGGGATGCGCCTGGACCAGCGCGGGAAACAGGAGCAGCAGGCCCGCAATTTGGACGAGTCGACGGTGACGGATCATAGGCAACAATTTAGCAGGATTTGCGCCAGTGCCAGCCGTTTTTTCCACGAGGGAGGCTTATGGCGAACACAACTTCACGGCGGCGCGCAGCGAGGCGAGGGGATCGCGGGTGGGAATGAACTCTTGTCCCACGAAGCCGGTGAAGCCCGTCGCCCGGATGGCGTGCATGATGGCGGGATAGTGCAGTTCCTGGGTTTCATTGATCTCGTGCCGGCCAGGCACTCCGCCGGTATGGTAGTGGCCGATGCAGGCGCAGTTGTCGTGGATCGTGCGGATCACGTCGCCCTCCATGATCTGCATGTGGTAAATGTCGTAGAGCAGCTTGAAGCGCTCCGAGCCGACGCGCTGGCAAAGCTCCACGCCCCACGCCGTGTGGTCGCACATGTAGTCGAGGTGGTCCACCTTGCTGTTGAGGAGTTCCATGCAGACGGTCACGCCGGCCTTTTCGGCCGCGCCGATGATCTGCCTGAGGCCCGTGGCGCAGTTCGCGAGGCCCGCCTCGTCGGCGAGGCCGGCGCGGTTGCCGGAAAAACAAATGACGTTCGGCAAGCCGGCGGCCGCGCAGGCCTTGATGCGCTCAATCATTGTCGGAACCTGCCTCGCATGATTCTCGAGGCGATTGAGGCCGTCCTGGATGGTCATGGTGCCGTTGGCCATCGCGCAGGTGAGGCCGTATTTCGCGAGGACCGGCCAGTCAGGAGGATCGAGGAGCTCAATGGAGTCCAAGCCGAGCCCACTTGCGGCTTGGGCCAGCTTCTCGAGCGGGAGGTCCGGATAGCACCACCTGCAGACGGAGTGGCGGAACGATCCTGATTGGGCGGGCATGAGTGAAATTTCCTGGTCGGGGAAGGAGGCCTTTGAGCCAAAACGCTCGTTAACCCGGATAGGCTTGGCAAGCGCTTGCATGGTAAGGCGCGGAGTGGAGGCTCCTCACCGGCCCAAGAATGTTCCCGGCGGCGAGCGGAGTCGCCGCCCTACCGGATTGCGCTATCGCGGCCAGCGGCTCCCTCAGAGCGAAAGAGCGTTGCTATGGGTCGCGGCGAGCCTTGTTTTTGCTGACCCCTCGCGCGTGTGAACAAACGACTTCTGCTTCCCCTCGGCGGTTTCGCGGCCGCGGTGCTTGGATTTACGGCGCTGTTGTATGTTTGCGGCGCCTGGGTCCGGCCGGACGTGGTGACGCTGCCGGCGCCACCGCCGGCCGCCGAGCTGGCCGCCGTCCAGACCTCCCGGAAAAACGCCGAGATCATCGACACGGCCCATCCGCCGGTCATCACCCGCGAGGTCAATTATGCCGACGGCCCGCAGGCCGCCTGGTGGCCGCATGGCGAGGCTCCGCTCCTGGCCGAATTGGTGAAGGAGGGCCGGTTGCCGGCCCTGGCTGAGCGCACCGGGCCGGAGCCGCTCGTGATGGAAGGGGTGGACGGCATCGGCCGCTACGGCGGCACCTGGTACCGTCTCGTTAACGCAAACTTCGACTTCGGCACGATCTACTGGCGCCTGTCGGCCGCCAATCTCGTGCGCTGGTCGCCGCAGGGTTACCCATTGGTACCGCACATCGCCAAGTCATGGGAGATATCGCCGGATTACCGGACCTACACCTTCACGCTGCGTCGCGGCATGTGCTGGTCCGACGGCCACCCCTTCACCAGCGAGGATATCTCCTACTGGTACGAGAATGAGGTGAAGTATTTCAACATCCAGCCGCCATTCCTGCGCGCCGGCAGCACCCTCGGCCGCGTGGAAAAAATCGATGACCAGCATGTCCGATTCGTGTTCAGCGAACCCAACCCGCTATTTCTCGAGCGGCTGGCCTCCACCGGCCAGAACTACGACGACTACACGGAGTACATCGTACCGGCGCATTACCTGCGCCAGTATCATCCCGTCCTCGGCAACCAGGAACTCATCCGCAAGACGATGGATTCGCTCAGGCTCTCCAGCCCCGTCGCGCTGTACAAGCGGATGAAGCATTATCTCAACCCGGAGCACCCGCGCCTGTGGCCGTGGGTTTACCACACCTACCAGCCGACGACCCCACAGACCTTCGTGCGGAATCCCTATTACTTCGTCGTCGACTCTCGCGGCAACCAGCTGCCTTACCTCGACCGGCTGGTGCTGGACATCAAGAGCAGCAACCTCATCGCCGTCTCCGCCTCCAACGGCGAGCCCTCGATGCAGGACCGCCATATCCGCTATGAGGACCAGATCCTCCTCCTCGGCAGCGCGGCGCGCAACGGCTACGAGGTTTATCACTGGAAGTCTGCGGCGCAGTCGCTCTTCACCATCTTCCCCAATTTGAACCGGCGGGTCGACCCCGCCCGGCCCGAGACGAAATGGAAGCACGCACTGCTCAACGAAAGCCGCTTCCGCCAGGCGCTGTCCCTCGCGATCAACCGCCGGGATATCATCGACGCCGAATTCAACGGCCAGACCATCCCCGCGCAGCTCGATCCCGGGGTGGATTCGCCTTATCACAACGCCCACCTCTTCAGCGCCTACACGAGTCACGATCCCGCCCGGGCCAACGCCCTGCTCGATGAGATCGGGCTGACCCGGCGCGACGCCGAGGGCTATCGCACCTTTCCCGACGGCACCCGGATGAGCTTTGTGCTGAACCTGACCGATTTTGCCCCGGTCAGCCCCGCCCAGTTCATTGTCGACGACTGGGCCCAGGTCGGAGTCCGGCTCATACCGCATTTGCGGGCGCGCAAGTTGTTCGACCAGGAAAAACTCGCCTACGAGCATGACTTCACCGTGTGGACGGGGGAGAGCGAATTCTACCCGCTCGTGGAGCCGCGGAATTTTGTGCCAACCTATGGTGAGTCCTACTTTGCCCCGGGGTTTGGCGAGTGGTACCGGAATGGCGGCCTTTATGGCGACCCGGCGGCCCGCCGGCCCAACACCGTCGAGCCGCCGCCAAGCCATCCCTTGCGCCGGGCCATGGAGATTCTCCAGGAAGTGAACACACTCCCCAGTGAATCGGCCCGGCGGGCCCGGTTTGACGACGTCCTCGAAATTGCCGCGGAAAACTTGTGGAGCATCAGCATCTCCACGGCTCCGCCCCAGCTGGTTGTGGTGAAAAACGGTTTCCGCAACGTGCCCCGCACTGCTCTGTTCGGCGGCAAATACCAGACGCCGGGCAATACGGGTATCGAGACCTATTTTTGGGACCATTCCACCGACGAGCCCTCCGTTGTCGCGCAGACCAAGCGGGAAATCGTCACTATCACTCCGCCGCCCAACACGGTGGCGGTCGACGAAGCCGCAACCGATGCTCCCGGCAGCGACACGACGGGCCGCATGATTCGCATCCTGCTGCTCTCCGGGCTGGCGGTCGGGCTGGTCCTGGTGGGCGTGCGGCATCCTTTCATCGGCCGCCGCCTGCTGCTGATGATTCCCACCATGCTGGCCGTGTCGGTGATCGTATTTGCGCTGGTCCAGCTTCCGCCCGGGGACTTCGCCGATACCCGGATCGCGCAGCTCCAAATGCAGGGCACCAGCGGCAACGACCAGCTGGCTGCCGACCTGCGCAAAAATTTCCACCTCGATGAGTCGATGACGAAGCAGTACGCCCGCTGGGTTGGACTGATGTGGTTCACCAGTTTCCGGGCCAGTGACACTGGTTTGCTGCAAGGGAACCTCGGACTATCGATGGAGCACGAGAAACCGGTCAACGAAGTGATCGGCGACCGGATTGGCCTGACCATTTTGGTTTCGCTGGCGACGGTGCTCTTTACCTGGGCGGTCGCGCTGCCGACGGGCATTTATTCCGCAGTGCGCCAATACTCGGCCGGCGACTACGGGCTCACGCTGCTGGGGTTTCTCGGCATGTCGGTACCGTCGTTTCTGCTGGCGCTGATCCTGATGTATCTGGCGAAGCGCTGGTTTGGCGTGAACATCGACGGACTGTTTTCCCCCGAATTTGCAACCATGCCCGGCTGGAACTGGGCCAAGGCGATGGATCTACTGAAACATATCTGGCTCCCAGTCATCGTACTCGGGTTTGGCGGCACGGCGGGCATGATCCGGGTGATGCGGGCCAACCTGTTGGATGAACTGAAGAAACCCTATGTCACGACCGCGCGGGCCAAGGGGGTGCGCCCGCTTCGGCTGTTGCTGAAATATCCCGTGCGCCTCGCGCTCAATCCGTTTGTCTCCGGGCTCGGCGGACTGTTTCCCCAGCTGGTCTCCGGAGGCGCCATTGTCGCCATGGTACTCAGCCTGCCCATGATCGGGCCGACCATGCTCGATGCGCTGCTGGTCGAGGACATTTACCTCGCGGGCTCGATGCTGATGGTGCTCAGCCTGCTCGGCGTCGTGGGTACGCTGGTGAGTGACCTGCTGCTCCTTTGGCTCGACCCGCGCATCCGCCTCGGTGCCGGGACGCGCTGACGGCACTTGCCCTCGATCTGCCGGTCGGTAGTTTTCACTTATGCCCACGAATCCTGAAAATTCCCTCACGCGCCGCGATGCACTCAAGACGATCGGCGCCGGTGCAGCCCTCCTCAGCCTTGGGGCCTTGGCTACCCGCACCTCCGCGGCGGAGCCCATGGCCGAAAAGTACCCTTTCACCCTGCCGAAGCTGGGCTTCGCCTTTGACGCCCTCGAGCCGCACATTGATGCGCGCACGATGGAGATCCACTTCACCAAGCACCACCAAGCCTACATCACCAACGCCAACAACGCGCTGAAGGATTACCCCGCGCTCCAGGGACTCACGCCCGCGCAGATTCTCCAGCGGCTTCCCGAAGTTCCGGAAGCCATCCGTACCGCGCTCCGCAACAATGTCGGCGGCCACGCCAATCACACATTTTTCTGGTCCGTGCTCGCGCCCGGCGCGGCGGCCACCAAACCCGAGGGACCCCTCGCGGCCGCCATCGACAAGACCTTCGGCTCGCTCGATGCCTTCAAGACCCAGTTCGCCGATGCGGCCGCCAAACGCTTCGGCAGCGGCTGGGCTTGGCTCGGCGTGAAGGGTGGGGTGCTGAGCGTGCAATCGACCGCCAACCAGGACTCGTTGCTCAGCGACGGGGCCGTGCCGGTGCTCGGGCTCGATGTTTGGGAGCACGCCTACTACCTGAAATACCAGAACCTCCGCGCCGATTACGTGAAGGCTTTCTGGAATGTCTTGAACTGGCGCCAGGCCGGAGCGAACTACAGCGCCGCCGTCTGATCTAGGAATGGAGTGAGGACGGTTCCGCCTCCTCATTCATGGTGTTGGCGCAGCAGAGCATCCTTCGCCCAAAACCATGGGACAAAAAAAGCGCGGACTAGAAGTCCGCGCTTAAAGTTTTCTGGCTTTCGCAAGCTTCAGCGTGTGGGGGTGGGGAAGGGAGGAGGAGTCAGTTCGGCAGCACTGCGGATCACCTGCGGCGACACGCCGAAGAATTCCACCATGTGCGAGACATCGGTGAAACCGCGAGCCTTGAGCGTCTCCTCAATCTTGAGCACGGCGCTACGCAGCTCAGAGATGGTCTCGGCGTCGATTTCCTCGACCCGGTTACTTGCCTTGCAGATCACGTGATAGCGGTTGGTCCCCGCCAGGTTGATCTCGTAGAGGCTGGTGCCGTTATGGAAGAAGGATCGGCGAACCAGTCCGAGTTCCTCAAACACGGCGAGGCAGCGATAAACCGTCACGAGATCGCAGGAGTCCGCTGAAAGTTCACTGTGGATCCGCTCGATGCTCGCCGGCTGGCCGAAGGCAATCATGGCCTCGAGGATGGCGATGCGTGGTTGCGTGATACGCAAACCGGCGGCCTTAAGGCGAGCCGTAGCCGTCTCAATCTGCCTGGGGGCATTCACAATGCCGCCTGTGCCGATCGGACCCCCAGTTATGGGGTGATTTGTCTGGGTTGAGGCAATCATGGGCTTTCTTGTCTAAATAGAACAATTTGCGACAGGCATGCGAGGATTATTGTTTCATGTTCGCAACAAAATTGAGACGGACCGCGGTTTTCCAAATAGTTGAGGGATTGCGCGGTGCACAAGGGTGTGCTACTTCTCGGGCAGAAATCCATGCAAGATCTCGATTTTTCTGAAGTCGTCGCCCTCATCCGCAAGGAGGATTCTCGGTTTGACCGGAAAGCCTATGATTTTGTCCGTCACGGTCTCGACCATACGGTCAAGGAATTGAAAAAGAAAGACGCCGCCCGGGCCAGCCGTGCCACCCATGTTACCGGCCCGGAACTGTTGGATGGGCTCCGGACCTATGCGCTCGACCAATATGGACCTCTGACCAAGACGGTACTCAATGCCTGGGGGGTGAAGCGCTGCACCGACTTTGGGGATATCGTGTTTAACCTCATTGAATACGAGGTATTTAGTAAAACTGAAAACGACCGTCGCGAGGACTTCTCCGACCTCTACAGCTTTGACGAGGCTTTTGTAAAACCATTCCTACCGGCCAAGCCGCGCTCGGCCGGCCCTTCGGCCTCAGCACCTGATCCGGTGGGCTCTGTCTGACAATTTCAACGGCAGGCTGGCGTCCGGGAGATCGTTGCACTGACTGTCAGCACTTACATGGCCAAAACCGTTCCCTCTTCCGCGGATTTCAGTCTTTTGGAGACATTCTGGCGGGAGCCGGTTGAGCGTACGGTCCTGCCCAATGGCCTCACGGTAATTCTGAAGCCCGACCATTCTGCCGCGATCGCATCGGTTCAGATCTGGGTCAAGACCGGCAGCCAGCACGAGGGGGCCAGCCTAGGAGCCGGTCTCTCGCATTACCTCGAGCACATGCTTTTCAAGGGCACGGCCCGCCGGGCTGGTCGCGAGATCTCTGCGACTGTCCAGGCGCATGGCGGCAACATCAATGCGTACACGACTTTCGACCGCACGGTCTATTACATTGATCTGCCCAGCGAGCACACTGCCGTGGCCATTGATGTTCTGGCCGATGCCGTGCTCAGTTCCACCCTGCCTGCGGGTGAAGTGGACAAGGAGCGCGACGTCATTCTCCGGGAAATTGCGATGACGCGCGACGATCCGGACAACCGCCTCTGGGAATCGCTCTTTGCCACGGCTTTTCGCGAGCATCCTTATCGCTTTCCCATCATCGGCCATCGCGATGTCTTTTCCGCGGTCACGCGCGACGAACTGCTCGGTTATTACCGCGCCCGCTATGTGCCCAACAATCTCGTGGTCGTGGTGGTTGGTGACATCGATGTCGCCGCGACACGTGCGGAAATCGAAAAGCATTTCGGCGCGGTCCCGCGGTCCCGCCTTGCGCCCGTGCTGGTGCCGGCGGAGACGCCGCCGCTCGCCCGCCGCGAGCTGCATCACTTCGAGGACGTCGAGCTTTCTCGGGCGGGCCTGGCCTGGCAGATTCCCGGCCTGACTCATCCCGATGCGCCCGTGCTGGATTTGCTCGCCACGGTGCTGGGCGCGGGGGACAGCTCCGTGCTCTGGCAGGAGATCCGGGAAAAAGCCCGGCTGGTCCACACCATCGATGCCCAGAGCTGGAATCCCGGCAGCGTCGGGCTTTTCTGCCTCTCATTTACGTGTGACGCCGCGAAACGGGAAGCCGCCGCCGCTGCCATCGAGCGGGCGCTGGCCCGTTGTGCGGCCCGCGGCTTCACCGCCGCGCAGCTCCGCAAGGCCGTGCGCCAGCTCGTCGTGGGCGAGATCAACACACGCAAGACCATGGCCGGCCAGGCCTCGCGTCTCGGCGCGGCCGAGGTGGTGGTGGGCGACCTTGATTACGGCCGCAATTATTTCTCCCGGCTCGCCGCGGCCAAGCCGGCCGATTTGCGCCGAGTGCTGCGGCACTACCTGCTCGACGGGCAGGCGACGAGTGTCTCGCTCAACCCAAAGGGCGCCGCCCCCGTGGCGGCGGGTTCCGGTTTGCGGGTTTCCGCCCGCCCGGAGTTTGAGGAGATCAGATTGCCGAACGGCGCGCGTCTGCTGCTGCAGCCCGATTCCCGCCTCCCCAATCTCCATCTCCGGCTGCTCTGCCTGGGCGGCCCGCTGCAGGAGCCGGCTGGCCGGCGCGGCGCCTCGGCGCTGCTCGCCACGATGTTGACGAAGGACACCCGCCGGCGCAGCGCCGCCGAGGTCGCGCGCCACATCGAGGAGGTGGGCGGCACCTTCTATCCTTTCTCGGGCAACAACAGCCTTGGCCTCGCCGCCGAGGTGCTGCCTCCCGATACTGATCGCGCCCTGGGTCTTCTGGCCGATGCCGTGCACACCCCGGCTTTCAAGCCCTCGACGTTTGCCATCGAGCGCGACGCCCAGCTGGCCGAGCTCCAGCAGGATGATGACGACGTGGTCACCCTCGGCCGAAAGCTCGTGCGCCAGAAATTCTTCGGGGCTCACCCGCTCGCCCTCGATGCGTCGGGCGACCAGGCCGGCGTGAAGGCCCTGACGCCGGGTGATCTCGCGGCGCTCCACCGGCGGCTTCTGGTCGCTCCGAATGTCGTCCTTGCCGTGGCTGGTGATTTCAAGCCCCGGGTGTTGGGGCCAAAGTTGAAGGCCTTCCTGGCCAGGCTTCCCGCTGGGGCGGCGCCACTGGCATCGGCGAATTTCTCCGGCCCGGCGGCGGCGGGTGACTTCAATGAAAAGCAGCCGCGGGAGCAGGCGGTCGTGTTCCAGGCGTTTCCGGCCCCGGTGCTTCGCGCCCCGGATTTCTACGTCGGCGAGGTGGCGGATGAACTTTTCAGCGGCATGGCCTCCCGGCTCTTTGAGCGGGTGCGCGAGGAAAAGGGGCTGGCCTATTTCGTGCGCTCGGCGCGCGTCACCGGGCTGGATGCGGCGATGTTCTATTTCTTCGCCGGTACCGCCCCGCAGCATGCGGGCGAGGTGCTCGCGGAGATCGATGCGGAAATTGCCCGGGTGCAAAACGGCGGGGTGGAGCAGGTGGAGTTGGAGCGCTGCCAGGCGCGGCTGACGGCCGCGCGCCGGCAGAGCCTGCAGACCAACGGCTCCCGCGCCATGCAGGCCGGCCTCAATGCGCTTTACGGCCTGCCGGTGAATGACTGGAAAAACTACGACGCCCACATTCAGGCCATCACCCGGGACGACCTGGAGCGCTTTGCCCGGCGGTATTTCCAGCGCAGCCTGCGGACGCAGCTCGTGGTGCAGCCGTGACGTTTTTCATGGAATAGGCGGAAATTTTTGAAAGATAGGGCCGGGCTCCCGCGTTTCATACGGGTGCCATGAAAATCAAACGTTTCATTCAGCTCTGCACGACGCTGGCGGCCCTCGCGGCCGTCGCGGTCGTTTTGGTCCCAGCAACCCAAGCGGCGGAATCAGCCGCCGTGAAAAAGGCCCGGCTCGACCAGGAGAACCTCGAAAAGTACGACCGGAACAAGGACGGCAAACTGGACGATGAGGAGAAGGCCGTGATGAAAGCCGACCAAGAAAAGGCCGTGGCCGCGAAAAAGGAGGCGGCGGCCGAAAAGAAAGCCGCCGCGGCCGAGAAGAAGGAAATGGCGGCGGAAAAGAAGGCGGCCGCGGCCGAAGCCAGGATGGAAAAAGCCGCCGCCAAAAAAGCCGCTGACAAATAAGGCGGCTTCACGGATTGGTTGCGCAAAACAGCCCCGGCCCCCGCCGGGGCCTGTTGTGCTCACCACGGCAGCTACTTGATCCGCCTGACTCGGTTCAGGTCCGCTTGTCGACCAAACCGCCGCTCCACTTGAGCTTGGTGCGCACGACGGAAAAGTGCGAGTAGTCCACGCGTTGGGCGAGCGGCAGCTTGAGGGCCGAGATGGAGATTTCCACGGGTGAACCCGCGCACACCACCAGGTTGCGCTGGCCATCCATCGCGACCAGGAGGTTTGAATTTTCCCCGAGATTGTAGATGCGCAGCCGGACGTTGTCGCGAAAGATGATGGAGCGGTTGCTCAGCGTGTGCGGGCAGATCGGCGTCATCGCAATCACTCCGGCATCGGGGTGGATGATGGGGCCGCCGGCGGAGAGGTTGTAGGCGGTGGAGCCGGTGGGCGTGGAGAAGATGAGACCGTCGCACGTGTAGTCGGTGACGAGCTCATTGTCGGCGACGACCTCCAGGCGCACGAGGCGGGAATTGACCTCCTCCTTGATCAGCACGTCGTTGAGCGCGAAGTCATGCGAGCCGGCCCCAGTCGAGCAATCGAGCATCGAACGCTGCGCGATCTGATAGGACCCGCCCAGCAGCCCGCCGAAATGGGCGCGGGCCTCGTCCGCGGAAAAAGTCGTGAGGAACCCGAGGCTGCCGCGATTCACCCCGATGATGGGCACCTGCTCGCGCACGGCCTCGCGGGCGACTCCCAGCAACGTACCGTCGCCGCCGATCACGCAGCACGCGTCCTGGCCCTTGAGATAACCGGTTGCCACCGGAAACGTGGTGGTCTGTTTCACCGCCACACCCGCTTGCTCTGCGATGCCGATGAGGGTCCGCGCGAGTTCGGGCGCGCCGTCTTTCTCGGCGTTGACGACGAAGGCGAGTTTGCGAATGGGCGGCATGGTGGAGCCGGCAGATTACACCGAGGCTGGTGTGGGTGGAAACATTTTTAAACTCCCCGGCAAAGCGCACCAGTCGGGCTGCGCCTTCCCCTGAGCGGGAATTTCATGGGATCTATGCGACCCATATTACCTATCCCGATCGTCTCAGCCCCAGCAGGAACTCGCGATTGCCATCCGTACCCGTGATCGGCGAATCCATCGAACCGACGAGCGTGGCACCCGGCAGCTGGCCGAGGGCAAAGGCGGTCACTTCCGCCAGCACGGCGTCCTGCACTGCACGGTCACGGATGACGCCGCGCCCCTTGTCGACCTCGGCCTTGCCTGCTTCAAACTGCGGCTTCACGAGGGCAACGAGCGTGCTGCCCGCTCGCACGAACGGCCACACCGCCGGCAACACGCTTTTCAGCGAAATAAAGGACAGATCCATCACCACGAGGTCGAACTCTGCCCGGGGCAAATCACCGGGCCGAAGATGGCGGGCGTTGATTTTTTCGAGGTTGGTGACCCGCGGATCCGCCCGCAGCCGGGCGTGGAGCTGGGCGCGGCCGACGTCGACGCAGACCACATCCGCCGCGCCGGCCTGCAGCGCACAATCGGTGAATCCTCCGGTCGATGCGCCCACATCGAGGACATGCGCCCCGCGGAGATCCAAGGCGTACTGCGCGATGAACCCCGCGAGCTTTTCGCCACCGCGGCTCACAAAGCGCGGTGGTTGCTCGACGGTGAGTTCGGTGTCGCCGGGAAATTCCTTGCCCGGCTTGTCGAGCCGTTCCGTGCCCCGGAGCACACGGCCGCTCATGATGAGCGCCTTGGCCTGCGCCCGGCTTTCCGCCAGGCCGCGGGCCACCAGCAGTTCGTCGAGGCGGAGCTTGGCGGCGGACATGGTCAGCGGAGTTTCTGCCGGGCCGGCGACCAGCAGGTCGTGCGGCCGCCGATTTCCTCGCGGACGAGTGGCTTTTTCGTCTTGGGACAGCGGCCGCCCTTTTCCCATCGGTGATTGAAAAGCCAGGAGTCGGGGATGTGCACGTTGAGATCGGGCGGCAGGTACCGGCCCTTGCCGGCAATGGTGTCAAGGGCGAGCCGGCACACGTGGCGGCACTCGCGCCAGAGACGGCTGACTTCCGCCTGCCGCAGCGAACCGGCCAGCCGACGGGGATGGATCGCGGCCCGCCAGAGGATTTCATCGGCCATCCAGTTCCCGATGCCGGGAAACCGTTCCTGCATCAGCAGCACGGCCTTGATCGGGGCGCGACCGCGGCGCCGGAGAAATGTCGCGACGGCTTCCACGGTGAAGGCCGGTGAAAGGACGGGCGGTGCGATCCTCGTCCACCATGCCGGAGCCTTGGTCCCGGCGTGGAACTGGACGCGGCCGAACATGCGCGGATCCGTGAACACGAGCATGGCCCCCGCAGTCGCCAGCACCAGGTGGTCGTGCTTTCCGGGCACATACACTGGGGGCTCGACCCGCAGCTCGCCACTCATGCCGAGGTGAAGGCCGAGCCAGCCGCCACCGCTGAACCGGAAGAGCATTTGCTTGGCCGACGCGGCCGAGGACTGAAACCGGGCACCCGTGAGCGCCCGGGTCAGGGCGGCGGGGCGGGCCCCGCGAAAAACCTTGGCGTGCCCGTGCAGCAGGACCTGTCGGACGGTTTTACCGGCGGCCGCCTGCTGCCAGCGCTTGCGATAGAATTCCGCCTCGGCGAGTTCCGGCATGGGGTAGGGCCTAGGCCAGGGTCGCGGCAAACTCCCCGATGGTTTCAAACACCGGCACTTTGTGCGCCGCCACCTCGGGCAGGGTCTGCGGGTCAACTTTGCCGGTACGGACGGCTGCCACCCGGATATTCGCCGCCAGGCCGGCGTTGATGTCGGCGGCCGAGTCGCCGACCATCCAGCACTGGGCCGGATCGAGCGCGTGCTGGGCGATCATTTCGAGGATGAACCGCGGCGACGGTTTGCGATACACCACCGGCTGGTCGGGCGCCTCGGGCGCGATGCAGATGCCGGCGAACACGGGACGGGGCAGCCCGATGAGCTCCTCCATGCGGGCGTTCACACGCAGAGTGTCTTCCATCGTGTGGAGGCCGCGGCCGATACCCGACTGGTTGGTAAAGAGGAACAGGCGGTAGCCGCGCGTGCGGGCGAGCGTGAGGCCGTCCGCGGCGCCGGGCAGGAGTTCCACCCCCGCCGGATCGGCAAGGTAGACTTTGTCGAGAATGAGCGTGCCGTCGCGATCGAGGAACAGGGCCTTGCTCATGGCGCGTGGCCGACGTAGGCGATGAGCTCCGCCGGGGTGACGGTGGCCGTGCCGATTTTTCCGACCACGACGCCGGCGGCAGCATTCGCAAAGTGGGCGGCGGTCTCCAAGTCGGCCCCGGCGGACAGCGCCAGCACCAAGCCGGCTAGGGACGTGTCGCCCGCACCGGAAACATCGAACACCTCGCGCGCCGCGGTCGGAATGGTTTTCAGGATCTCCCCGCCGGAACTGAGCAGCATGCCCTCCTCACCCAGCGTGATGACAAGATTCTTGGTCCCGTAGAGCTGATGCAGTTTGGCGCAGACTTCCCTTTTGGGAAAGGGTGCGTGCGGGGCGGGCTCGATGCCCGCCAGCTGCAACGCCTCCCGCTTGTTCGGCGTGATGAGGTCAAGGCCGGCAAAGGCGAGTGGCCGCTTGGGCTTGGGATCGAGGGCGATGAATTTCCCGGCGGCGCGCGCAAGCAGGGTCAATCGTGCAACCAGGGCGTCGCTGAAAAGTCCCTTCGCATAGTCGGACAATATGATCGCATCCGCGGCCTTGATGGCGGCGGAGAATAGTTTGTCGATCGCAGCCGGATTGATGCCGTAGGCGACCGGATTTGATTCGCGGTCGAGGCGGCACAATTGCTGGTGCTGCACCAGCACCCGGGTCTTCACGATCGTCGCGCCGGTTCCGGGCGTGGGCAGGGTGGTGATCTTGTGGCGCTGGAGAATTTGCGCGAGCCGGGTCCCGGCCTCGTCCCTGCCGATGAAGCCCGCGACCGTGCACTTGGCCTCGAGGGACGCGATGTTCAGGGCAACGTTGCCCGCGCCGCCGGCGGTGTAGGTGTCGCGCTGGATGTCCACCACGGGCACGGGCGCCTCGGGCGAGATGCGGGTGGCGTCGCCCCAGATGTAATGGTCAAGCATCACGTCGCCGATGACGAGGATGCGCCGGCCGGCGATTTTCTTCAGTAGTGCCCGGGTTTTGGCAGGAGTGATGGCCATGGTGTCAGCGAAGTTCCCAATCGTAGTGAAAACGTGAAAGGAGCGCGGGCTTGGTCGCGGTGACCTGGACGACGTCCTCGATGCGGCAGCCGCCCAGTCCGGGATAATAGAGGCCGGGTTCGACCGTGATGACGGATCCCTTTTTCAGGACATAGTCCACGCTGCTCACGCGGGGCGGCTCGTGCACGGCGAGGCCCAGGCCGTGGCCCGTGCCGTGGAAAAACCCCACCGAGCCGCGGGAGGTGCGCTTGGTTTCAAAACCGCGCGCGGTGAACACTTCGACGACCTTGCCATGAACCTCGCGGCCATTGACGCCGGCGCGGATCGTGCGGAGCGCGGCGAGCTGGGCCGCACGCACGGCGGCGACCAGCGCCCGCTGGGCCTCGCTGGCGCGGCCGCGGAGAAAGGTGCGCGTCATGTCGCCGTGATAGCCGGTGGCCGTCACGCGGGGAAAGACATCCACGATGATGAGTTCGTTGGCCCGCAGCGGACCGGTGCCGCGGTGATGCGGATCGCACGCCTGGTCGCCGCCGGCGGCGATGGTGTTGAGCGAGACGGCCCCGGCCTCAAGGCAGGCGACCTCGATGGCAAACTTCAGGCGCTCACTCGTGAGCGGCCGGCCCTGATAAATGAGGCGGCTTCCCTTGATCCGGCTTGCCCGCAGCACGTGCTCGGCGGCGGCGATGCCCCGGGCGCTGCCGCGGTTGCCCTCGCGGAGGGCGGCGGCCTCGGCGGCGGTTTTGATTTCGCGCTCGGGAAAGAGCGGCCCCTCGGCCACCGTGAGGTCGAGGCCCAGCTTGCGCAGCCGGCCATAAAGCCCCGCGGGAAAATCCTCCGCGACGGTGAACCGTGTCAGCTTCAATTCGGCGGCCAGCAGGCGGATCACCTCGGCGACGCCCACCTTGCGACGGGGCCACCGGGCCCGGGCCCGGGCCGCGCAGGCTTCCAGTGCGAGCACGGTGTCAAAAGCGGATTCCTTGCGCACGCGCCCGAATTCCAGCGCGCTGACCACCGCGAATTTCCGGCCGCGCGCGCCAAAGGCGATAAATGGGTCAGGGACATCGATCCGGCCGAAGTAGAGCGCGTCGGCGCTGCGCTCGGTGTCGGCGTAAAGCAGGGGCGGGGGGGTCCGGGAATTGGCCACGACAGGCGGAAATTAGTTTTTGGGAGCGAGGGAATCATTACCCACGGACTCCTGGAAAAACGCAAATCCGGTTTCACCGCCACCGGATCCTCGTTCGTCCGCCCGATGGCAAAAAATTCACTTCGGACTCAGCTGCACCTCGAACAGCTTGGGCCAGTTTTTCCCGGTGACGAACAGCCGGTCGCCGGCGGCATCATAGGCGATGCCGTTCAGAACGTCGGTGCCGCGGGCATAGTCGGCGGCGGCGAGCAGGCCGGAGAAATCGATGATCCCCAGCACGCGTCCGTTCGCGGGATCAATCCGCGCCACCAGCTGGGTTTGCCAGAGGTTCGCGAAGATCTCGCCTTTGACATACTCCAGCTCGTTCAGCTGCTTGAGCGGCTGGCCGTGCCGGACCACCCGGATGGTCCGGATCACGCGGAACGTGGCCGGGTCGAGAAAGCGGATCTGCTCCGTGCCGTCGCTCATGATCAGGGACTGGCCGTCGGTCGTGAGTCCCCAGCCCTCGCCGGTATAGGAAAATTCCCCTTGGGGCGCAAAGGTCCCGAGGTCGTACACGAATCCCTTTTGGTTCTGCCACGTCAGCTGGAAAATTTTTCCGCCCAGTTCGGTCATGCCTTCCGCGAAATATTGCGCGGGGACCGTCACCTGCTGCAGAACCCGCCCGGTTTGCGGCTCCACCCGCCGCAGGGTGGACTGGCCGTTTAGGCCGGTGCTCTCGAAGAACACGCCTTTGAGGTAAATCAATCCCTGCGTGAAAGCGCCGCGGTCATGCGGCCAGGTATTCACGACCCGGTAGGTGTAGGTGGGAGGTTCCGGCTCGGCGGAGCCGCTCGGCGGCACCACTGCTGCGGGCTGGGCCGCGGGTGCGGAAACCGCGGCCGACGACTGATGGCCGTCGCAGGCACCCAGGAAAACCAGGCCGAATCCGAGGAGGAGACCGGCCATGCCCGGGCTCGCAGGCTTTCGGAGCGGGGTACTGGCAGGGCGGCGGAACTGGTTCATCACGTTTCCTTCCTGAATGATCGCCGCCCGTCCTTCAATCGCCAAGCCAGCGGGCCGGCTTCACTCCTTGGGGATTTCGTTGTCCGTCTTGATCACCAGCACCGGCGTCTTGGTTTTCACCCAGACGTCGGCTTCCTTGAAGAATTTGCCCGGCACATTTTCGATGGCCTCGCCGACGGTCTTCACCGGCATCATCTGGCCCTTCTTCGTCATGTTGAAATCATAGGAGCTGCGGAAAAGCCGGTCGCGGGTCGTGGCCGGGCTTTCGCTTTCCGGGATTTGCAGCACCCAGCCGACGAAATCGTTCTTGGGCAGGCGGCCCTCCGGATCGCTCACGAGGATGACAAACTGCTTTTTCACCGCTGGCGGCTTTTCCTCCTCGCCGGGGTCGGGCTGGACCGCGAGGTTCATTTCCTCGATCACCCGCCGGAGCAGGGCGGGATCGATCTGGTTTTTCTTTAAAATCTCGGCGACTTTGCTGACGTCAATTTTGGCCATGGAATACTTTCTATTGGAATCACGACAGGACACGAACCGCCGGCAAAGTAAAGGCCTCCCGTCATGAGCGAGGAATTCTTTGACGTGGTGAACGAGTGCGACGAGGTGACCGGCCGGGCGCCGCGGCGCGAGGTGCATGCCCGCGGGCTCTGGCACCGGGCGATCCACGTGCTCGTGTTTGATGCGGCGGGCCGGGTGTTTTTGCAAAAACGCTCGATGAGCAAGGATTCCTCCCCGGGACTGTGGGACTCCTCCTGTTCCGGGCACGTCGACTCGGGCGAGGACTACGATACCGCCGCACAGCGGGAGCTGGGCGAGGAGATCGGCCTGCTCCTTGCGGCGCCGCCCGCGCGCTGGTTTCGCATCGCGGCGTGCGCCCAGACGGGATGGGAATTTGTCTGGGTCTACCGCCTGCAACATGCCGGCCCGTTCACGCTGCATCCCGAGGAAATCGAGCGCGGCGACTGGTTTGCGCCGGAGGAACTCGCCCGGCTTCTCGCGACTGAGCCGGCGATTTTCGCCGTGCCCTTTCGGCTGATCTGGTCGCAGGCGGCTAACAAGACGAATTAACTAGGGGCGTCCCTTGTGGACGCCCGATTTGCGACGGTGCGTGGGCGTCCGCAAGAGACGCTCCTACATCAGGATAATTCTGGCAGGGGAAAGATCCGGCTACTGATACCGCGCCTTGCTGACCCGCAGCAGCTTGATCTCCTCGAATTGCTTCGGCGAGATCAGCCGGCGCGGCACGCGCTTGCCGGCCTCATACAGGAGCTTGTCCCAATCGTCCTCGGACGGCGGATGCAGGATCCAGGAAGTGTGGTGGCCGTGCTTGTGATGCCAGGTGATGTTGCCGCCATGGACGGTGGCGCGGACCTGCATCTTGCCCTGCTCGGGATCCTTGTGCCACCAGCCGAATTCCATGCTCATGGCGTTGGTTGTGGGCTAAGCCCGGACTTCCGCCAGTGTAAATTCCGCCAGGGTGGGCCCTGGGTGGAACGCGCCACCCCGGGCCGTGATGCGTCGCACCCGGAGTTGGCCGGGGGTAAGTTCGGCCATGAGAGCGCCGAGCGGGCGGGTAAAGGATCCGGTGTTGATGATCACGCGGCCATCACGGGTGCGCCAGATCCCCGGACGATGGGTGTGGCCAAGGATCACGAATTGCGCCCCGGGCCGGTGGGCGCGGGCCAGCGCCGCGGCCCGCTCCGGCGCCACCCACCACGCCCAAAGCACGCGGCCCGCGTTTTGCGGCGGCCAGAAGGTGTCCCTGGAAAAACTTACCAGATGCTTCCAGCGGTTGGTCTCGACCTGGTGGCGTTGTGGGAGCCGGACGCAGGCGCGCCGGAAAATCTCGAGCCGGGCCTCCAGTGATCCGGCGTCGGGACCCGTGTAACGCGCCTGCTCGGACGCGATGATCTGCTGGATGAGTGCGGTATCGCGGCCCCACGGGACAATGTTGTCGAAGAGCACGTCGCCATGCGTCACGAATATCCGCCCGCCGGCCAGCATCTGCGTGTGCAAGCCCGAAAGGTCCGGGTCATGGTTGCCCGTCATCAGCACGACTTCCGGGGCGGCGCGGGTGAGGAAAGCCATGGCCTCCTCCCGCAGTTCGGCCGTGCGCCGGGGGTAGGGGCCGATCCGGGTGTCGACCGTGTCGCCATTGAGCACCACGGTTTCCGCTCCGTCGAACAGGGGTGCGAGCTGGCTGATTGACCGCACCTGGCTGCTGCGGTCGCCGTAATGGATGTCGGAAAAGATGCGGATGAGCTGGTTCGCCACGGATGAAAAGCAGACGAGAAGCGAGGCGCCATGGCGGGGCAACGTTTTTGGCGATGCGGTCGTGGCCTGATTTGAAATGCCTTCGAGGTAGGGCGAACCGTCCCGGTGAGCCGTTCGACAAGCGCACGATCCAAGACCGCGGCTCCGCTTTCGCCAAAGCTACGGCGGACAAGTCGGCAGGGACGCCTCGCCCTAGCAGATTAGGACACTACCGGCGTTTCAGCCGGACTCACGCGAGAACAAAACAAAAACGCCGGCCCCTTTCAGGGCCGGCGCAAATGGTCTAAAAAACCGGGTGGAATCAGTTCCCGCCGCGGGGCGGCATGCCCGGCGGCATGCCACCGGGTGCGCCCATGCCGCGCATCATCGCACTCATGTCCTGCCAGTCGGCGGGCACGGTAAAGAGAGAGTCCGGCATGGATTTCTTTTCCACGGCGGTGACTTCCATGCGCCCGACTTCCTGGCCGGCGTCCAGGGACACCACGCGCATCGGGAAAAGGCTCTTGCCCTGCAGCAATTGCTCCCAGCCCTGCGGCATGGGTCCGCCACCGCCGCGGCGCCCCATCGGGCCGCCCCCACTGCCAAAGCCCATGAAGGACCCGAGCTGGTCGGTCAGCCAGAGTTCGGTGCTCTTGCCCTTGTCATCCTTGGCCACGTATTTCACGCATTCGTAGCCCAGGATTTTTTCGGTCGTGCTGGTTTTCTCCAGGGTCATTTCCGGGGCCTTGCCGGCGGAAGTTCCGGCGGGGGCCTCCGGTGTGGCCATGGGCCGGATCATGTACATGTGCTGCTGCACCATGAGCATCGTCATCTGCTGTTTGGCCGGATCCATGATGACGCCCACGCTCATGCCTTGGGCATCCATGTCCATGCGGGTGAGACCGCCCTTGAGGCTGAAGTTCATCACGGCGCCACCGCCTTTGGCGGCGGCTTCGCGGCCGGACATTTTCATGCTGACGGTGCCTTCAAAATCGGCGGCGGACAATGCGGCCGGTGCGAGCAGCGCGCATGCGAGGGATAGGACCAGGAGTTTTTTCATTGCGGGGAAAGCCAAGCCGGCCTGACCGGGCATGGCAACGTTGCTTTCACGGCTTGCCTGTTCCCGGGTGAACCATGAAGTTGCGCCCATGGCCCTCCTTGGCATCCGCTCAACCGTCCGCGCGCAACTGGCCCACCCGGAGCATTTCGCGCCGTCCTTCACTTATTTGGAGGAGTGTTACCGTTCCGGCAGCGCGGCCGCCCGGGCGCTGGCGGGTCTCGCCGCCGGCCAGACTGAGCGGGTGGAACTGGCAGGGGGGGCGTTCGCCATGTTGCAGGCCTACCTGACCAAGCCGCGCAGCGAGGGCCGCTGGGAAACGCATCGCGCGTATATCGACATCCAGGCGATGATCGCGGGCGATGAAATCATGGAGATCGCCGACCGGGGCCGCCTCACCCTGGACGAGGATCTCACGCCGGCGAAGGACCTGATTTTCTACCGGCCGTTCGACCAGGGCGCGGTCCTGCGGTTCAGCCTGGGCTATGTGGGCGTTTATTTTCCGACCGACGCCCACATGGGTGGCTTGGTCGCGGCGGCACCGATGTTGGTGCGCAAAGTGGTCGTCAAGGTGCCGGTCGGCCCCTTCGCGGCCTGAGCGACGAAGCCTGCGGTTGTGAACTACCGCCATCATTTCCACGCGGGTAATTTTGCTGACGTGGTGAAGCATGCGCTGCTCGTGCAGCTCATCCGCGCGCTGCAGAAAAAGGAAAAGGGCTTCCTCCAGCTCGACACTCATGCGGGCCGCGGCCGCTACGACTTGGCCGGGGCCGCGCGGGGCGACTCGCTGATTCGCCGGCCGGAATGGCCGGACGGCATCGGGCGGCTGTGGGACCGGGCCGGCCTGCCGCCGGCGCTGGCCGATTACGTCGCACTCGTACGTGAGTTCGACCGGAGCGCCGGCAATGCCGGCCCCGCGCCGCGGTTTTATCCGGGGTCACCGTGTCTGGCACGGCCGCTTCTGCGGCCGCAGGACCGGCTGGTGCTCTGCGAAAAACATCCGGCAGAATGCGCGGCGCTGCGCGACGAATTCCAGTTTTCACCCGGCGCCACGGTTCAGGAGATGGACGGCTATGGTGCGCTGCGGGCAATGCTGCCGCCACAGGAAAAGCGCGCGCTGGTGCTGATCGATCCGCCATTTGAAGCGCAGGAGGAGTGGCGGCAGATCGTCGATGCCCTGCGCGATGGATTGAGGCGGTTGCCAGGCGGGGTGTTTGCCGTCTGGTATCCTCTGACCGTGCGGGCGAAGGTGGACGCGTTTTTTGCCGAGCTGCTCGGACTAAAACCACCCCCGACGCTGGTCGCCGAACTAGCGATCGCCGGCGACGACAGCGCATTGAAGATGAAAGGCTGCGGCCTCGTGATCCTCAATCCGCCCTGGCAATTTGACCAAGTGGCGGGGCCCGTGCTCGCGTCGCTGGCGGAAATCCTCACGCAAGGTCCGGGCGGAGGCGGACGCATGACATGGCTGGTGCCGGAATTGTAGGAAACCGCGGATGACGCCGATGAACGCGGATATTCCGGATTTAAATCATGGATTCATCATTCCGGTTCCATCACCCACCGGATTGTGTTCCCAAGGTGGTCGACTTTTTAATCCTAACTCCATTATCCGTGCTCACGTGTCTCGCCATAGCCAAAGGGCGACGGCGGATCCGCGTAATCCGCGGAAAATCCGACTGAATTATTCCCGCTTAGCGGGACTTGGGGGACGAGCCGGACGCCTTGCGAAGGTTCGCCGAAAACGGAGCCGGGCCTTCCACGGGGGGCTGAACATTCAGCGGCGGAGCCTTGAACAATTTCCGGTTCCACTGCACATCCTCACACGCCACGACCCGCACCATAGCCGGGGGCTCGGTGAAGGCTTGCGGACGAAAGTAGGGGATGGGGAACGGCACGACATGCAAGTTGACGACGATATGGGGGAAAAGTTCCAGTTTATTTTGAACAAATTTCAGACTTGGGCGTCCGCCCCTCTCCAGGCTCCTGAAATTCACCCCTTGCTCCCTCCGGATGAGCCGACCAAATAAAGCCTGCTGCCCTTGGCTTTATCCCACCCCATGGAACCCCTTCGTCCGCTGATTGCGGGCATCATGACGCTTGTGACGGTGTTGGGCCGCTGCATCTTACCCAACGGCTGTCGTCCGCGCTGGCCCGCCGGTTTTACCCCTCCTGTCCGATAAATCGTTCGCTACCCCTCCTATGAAACCATCCCGCTTGTTCGCGGCCAGTTGCGTCGCATTGATTGTCACCGCCATGAGTTTTGCCCTCCGTGGCGCCGCCGCGGGTTCGTGGGCAACCGAGTTTCACCTCAGCAATGAGCAGGTGGGCTGGATCAACAGCACCGCCTTCTGGGGCTTCACGCTCGCGATGATGTTTGGCGGGCCGCTCTGTGATGCCCTCGGGATGCGCTTCATCACGGGCTTCGCCTTTGTCGGGCACGCCGCGGGCATCCTGCTCACGATTTTTGCCTGGGACTTCTGGAGCCTGTACATCGGTACGCTGCTGTTCGGCATTGCCAACGGGTCGGTCGAGGCGGTCTGCAATCCGCTCATCGCCACGCTTTTTCCCGAGAACAAAACCACCAAGCTGAACCATTTTCACGTCTGGTTCCCCGGTGGCATCGTGATCGGCGGCCTGCTGTCCTATGCCCTGGGCGCGGCCGGACTGGGCTGGAAGATCCAATTTGCCACCATGCTGGTGCCGCTCGTGGCTTACGGCGTGATGTTTTTTGGGCAGGTATTCCCGCGGACTGAGCGCGTGCAGCAGGGTGTGTCCACCGGCGCGATGTTTGGCGCGTGTTTGCATCCATTGTTTCTCCTGATGGTCGGCTGCATGTTGCTCACCGCGGCGACCGAGCTCGGGCCGGGACAGTGGATTCCCAACATCCTGAGCAACGCCGGGGTTTCCGGCATTCTGGTGCTGGTGTGGATCACCGGCCTCATGGCCGTGGGCCGCCAGTTCGCGGGGGTGTTCGTGCACAAGCTTTCCCCGCTCGGCATGCTGGTCATGAGCGCGATCCTGAGTTGCTTCGGCCTCTATGCCATGAGTCACATGACCGGCGGGATGCTCTTCGTGGCCGCCACGGTCTTCGCGCTCGGGGTCTGCTTCTTCTGGCCGACGATGCTCGGCTTCGTCAGCGAAACCTTCCCGCGCACTGGCGCGCTGGGCCTCGCCATCATGGGTGGCGCCGGCATGTTGAGCGTCAGCTTTGTCCTGCCGGCCATGGGCCGCATCTACGACCAGGGCATCGCCAGCCGCCTGCCGGCCGGAGTGGATGCCGCCAAGGCCTCAATGGACATTCAGGCGGCCGCGGGCCTTGAGACGCTTGGCCGCGTCGCGATCCTGCCGGCGATCGTGGGATTCATCTTCGTGGTGCTGTTCGCGGCGCGCCGGAAAAGCCCGGCCGCGGCCTGAGTCACCGGGGAATTCCCCGGGCGCCGCGGAAGTCGCGAGGCATTCGCACCAAGGTGCGAACCGTTCGCGCGCTTCGCGGCGCCGCGGGGCAAGTTCACGCGACGTGCTGCAGGCGCCCGGAGGCGCCGGCCTCGTGCAGCTGCCGCTTGGGCAGAGTCACGCTCAGCACCCCCTGGCGGATTTCGGCCTGCATCGCGGCATAGTCGAACCCGGACCCGAGGCGCAGGCGCAGCTGGTAGTCGCGCTGGGCGCCTTCGAGGTGCAGGGCCTGCCAGTTCACGCGCACGAAGTGGGACTTGCGGGCGGTGATGACGAGGTCGGGGCCGCGGGCCTCGATGTCCACGCCTGCCGCTTCGACGCCCGGGACATAGACGACGACTTTGACGGCGTCGGATTGGTCGCGGCAGTCATAGCTCGGCTGGCGGAAGGCGTCGGAAGACGCGGGTTCCGGAAGGCGGAGGCGACGGCTGGGACTCAGGGCGTTGATGATCGTGGTCATGGGAGGAAGGGAAAAGTGAGAGTGAAAGTGGGAGTGAAAATGTGGTTGGGAGTGAGGGAAGGGTGGGAACAGGCAGTTGCCTCCTCGGGGCTTGTGGCCGCCGGGCTTCAGGAGGGCTAAACTTGTTCCGTTAAACGGAGGTTTAGGCCTGAAAGCCCGGGCCGGTCTGTTTGTTCCACTGCTGGGAATTGACGACCGGACGCATCGCCGCGCAGCAAAGCACGACGCAGGCCTTCGTAAACGAAGTGCCCGCGTGGCTGCGGTGATGTTGGTTAATCCGGGTCATGGGAACGTGGTTAAACTGCATATTGCAGCCTTCATGCCAAGTCCGGACTGTGTTCAGCGCCTGCAAGATTGCGTCATAACACCTTGGACGGCACGGTGGCGCCATGCCCGCACTCACCGATTCCACCGCCACGGTTGCCGAACTCAAAGCCCGCTTGCTCGCGTTCGTCCGCGAGCGCGACTGGGAGCAGTTTCACGCCCCGAAGAACCTCAGCATGGCGTTGGCCGCCGAGGCGGGTGAGCTGATGGAGCATTTCCTCTGGGCGACGCCCCAGCAGTCGCGGGCCATTGTCGCCGACCCCAAAAAGCGCGCGAAGATCGCGCACGAACTCGCGGACGTTGTCATCTATGCGCTGGAGTTCGCCAACGCGACCGGCCTCGACGTGGCCGCGGCGATCGAGACGAAGATGACCGCCAACGCGAAAAAATATCCCGTTGAGAAGGCGCGCGGCCGCTCGGAGAAATACACAGAGCTCTGATCGGGATTTTAACGCAGAGGACGCCGAGACCGCTGAGAGCGGATTGATCTCCCGGTATTCTCCGCGCCCTCTGCGTTAAATAATCAGAATCCTCACGGCTTGCCGCCGAATGTCACGTAGTCGTCGAGCTCGAGCCAGTCGAACCACGTGGCGATGTCATCGCGCTGCGGGGCGTTCTTGCGGTGCACGTCATTGAAGAAGGCGCGCGCGTCCGGCGGGGTGGCGGTGAGCTGCTCGAACCAGAGCGACCAGGCGGCGATCTCGGCCGGATGGCGCTTGGGCTGCGCGTTTTCCTGCACGTAGGCGAGCAGTTCGCTGTCCGTCTTGCCCGCCTTGACCTGCGTCATGAAGAGCTCGGGGTTGACGCCGGAGTAGGCGAAGAAGCGCTGGTCGATCGGGCAGTTGTAATGGTAGTCGCCGTTGACGCCGGCGGCGGCGGCGCGGGCCTTGTCGATGAGGCGCGGCAGGTGCACGTAGCCGCCGAGGCGGGTGCGCGGGCTGCGCGGCGGATGGCGGGTGAGGTTCGGGGCGCTGAGGTTCAAGGCGGCGGTTTGGGCGGCCGGGGGATTCTGGTAGGCGGTTTTGACGGTGTCGGACATAAGGATTCGTGAAGTGCGTTGAACGGGGCGGGAAGCGCGCACGGGAAACCTGAAGCGATGGATTGTCAAAGCCGGAGCGCTGATCTGGGGAAAACAATTGCGGAGACGGTAGAAGCCACGCGTGCTCGCGGCTGCGATGAAAAACCACGGCGTCATGCGCAATTACTACGTGCTCCCCTGTTGCCTGCTGCTGCTCAACCTCTGTGTCGAGCTGGTCAGCTACAAGGCGAAGGTGGTCGGCGATCCGTATGTGCGCGTGCTCGTGATCATGGGCATGGTGCTCGTCGGCGGCTCGCTGGTCGGATTCGTGGTGGCGCCGGCCATCGCGGCGCTAGTCGGCACGCTGCACCGCAGTAGCCGGCGGAGCGCGGGCGGGCTGGGCGAGATTCTTTTTCTCGTCGTGCTCGGGGCGGCGGTCTTCTGGCTCTACTACCGCGTCTATATCCTCGGCCCGGCATCGGTGCTGCCGGTCGAGTGGCAGAATCCGGTGATCCGCCGGTGAATTGTAGGCCGGCCCGCTGGGCTGGCTGCCAGGTCAGCGACTTGGCCTACAGCAAAGCCTTGGGATAAAGGCGCACCGTCCGCAATTTTCTACGCTTTCGGCCGGAAGGCCTTCATCACGGCTTCATTCGTTTCGAGCCGTGGGCCGCCGATGAGGTCGATGCAGTAGGGGATCGCGGGAAAAACCGCCTCGAGATTTTCGCGGATGGCCTTGGGGCGGCCGGGGAGGTTGACGATCAGCGTGCGGCCGCGGATGCCGGCCGTCTGGCGCGAAAGGATGGCGGTCGCCACGTATTTGAGCGAGGTCGTGCGCATCAGCTCGCCGAAGCCGGGCAGGAGTTTTTCGCAGACGGCCACGGTGGCTTCGGGCGTCACATCGCGCGGCGCCGGACCGGTGCCGCCGGTGGTCACGACGAGGCAGCAGCCGGCTTCATCGGCCATGCGGCGCAACTCGGCCTCGATGACCGGCTGCTCATCGGGGATGACCTTGTAGTCAGTCTCGAAGGGAGAGCTGAGCCACTCGCGCAACAACGCGACGCAGGCCTTGCCCGGGATGTCCTCGTAGACTCCGGCGCTGGCGCGGTCGGAAATGTTCAGGATGCCGATCTTCGGGAGCATGGTCAGGAGGGAACGGAGGGAAGGGGTCTGCTGCAATGCTGGACGTGGCAGAGCCACGGGGAATTGGGAATTTGTAATTGGGAGTTGGTACGGAAATCTGAGGGCTCGCACCAATTACAAATTCCCAATTCCAAATTCCTCCGGTGAGCCGGCGGCGAACCCGGCAACAATCTCTGCCGGCGTGACGCCTTGCGCACGCAGCGTCCGCAGACTCAGCGCATCATGCCGCTTCGCGAGCCGCTCGCCCTTGTCGTCGTTCATCAGCGGGCAGTGATAAAACTGCGGCGGCGTCCGGCCGAGGGCCCGGTAGAGGAGGAGTTGGCGGAAGGTGCTCTTGATGAGGTCGGCGCCCCGGACGACCTCGGTGATCTCCATCTCGGCGTCGTCCACCATGCAGGCGAGCTGGTAGCTGGGCACGTCGTCCTTGCGCCAGACGAGGAAGTCGCCGAAGTCGCGTCCTGCCACCGCGCGCTGTTCGCCAAAGCGGCCGTCGGCAAACATCAATGGTTTGTCATCGGGCACACGGAAGCGCCAGTTGACCGCGATCGTGTCTCCCAGCGGCGGCAGCGGCGCGCCCGGCGGCGGGCGGAATTCCCGCGGATAAACCGGCTCGTCATCTGCCCCGGCCCCTTCATGCGGCGCGCCGATGGCATCCAGTACGTCGCGGCGCGAGCGGGTGCAGGGAAAGATCTGCCCGGCGGCGCGGAGTTTCTCCAGGGCGGCGCGATAGTGGGCGCGGCGGGCGCTTTGGTTGTACGGCGCGTGAGGGCCACCGACATCCGGCCCCTCGCTCCAGGTGAGGCCAAGCCAGCGCAGGTCCTCCAGCATGGTGTCCACGAAATCGAGGCGGAAGCGCGTGGCGTCGAGGTCCTCGTTGCGCAGGATCAGCGTGCCGCCGGCGGCGCGGGCGCGCTCCTGCGCCATCCAAAACGTCCGCGCATGGCCAAGATGCAGGTGGCCGGTGGGCGAGGGGGCGAGGCGTCCGCGATAGCTGCTCGGCGACATTTTAATGCTGCGCTTTGATGGCGGTTAATGGATCAAATGAACATGGCAAAGTTGCTCTGTGTTTACTGCTCTTCCAGCGACCGGCTCGATCCGAAATACTACTCGGTCGCGACAGAGATGGGCCGCGAGATGGTGCGGCAGGGTTGGGGCCTCGTCTATGGCGGCGGCAAGACGGGGCTGATGGGCGCGGTCGCCCGCGCGGTCAAGGAAAGCGGTGGGCACGTGGTGGGCGTCATCCCCGAGTTCATGAAGGCCCGCGAGCTGGCCTACGACGCGGCGGACGAACTGGTGACGGTCGTGACGATGCGCGAGCGCAAGCTGCTGATGGAGACGCGGGCCGACGCCTTCGTGGCGATGCCGGGCGGGTTTGGCACGCTGGAGGAGATCATGGAAATCCTCACGCTGCGGCAGCTCGACGTCGTGCGGAAGCCGTGCGTGTTTTTCAACCAGGACGGCTTTTACGACGACCTGCTGCGGCTCTTCGACCGAATGCTGGCGGAGAAATTTTTCAAACCGTCCAACCTGGACCTGTTCCGCGTGGCGGTCACGGTGCCGGAGGTCTTCGCCCAAATCGAGGCGGCGGCCGGGGCGAAGGCGGAACCGAAATGGTTCGAGACGCGCTGATGCACCGCACCGCCGTTCTCGCCCTTTTGCGCGCTCATGCCGCGAAGCCGCTCGATGCGCACGAGGCGGAGATGACAGCCGCCACGATTCAATTCGTGGAAGAGCATCCCAACTGCCTGCTGCGCTCCTGCCTTCCCGGGCATCTGACCGGCTCGGCGTGGATTGTGAGTCCCGACCGCACGCGCACGCTTCTCACGCACCATCGCAAGCTCGACAAGTGGCTGCAGCTCGGCGGCCACGCCGATGGTGATCCGGATCTCCTGGCGGTCGCACTGCGCGAGGCCCGCGAGGAGAGCGGGCTGACGCGACTGCGGCCGGTTTCCCCAGCGCCGTTTGATGTCGACCGCCACTGGATTCCGGAGCGCAAGACCGAGCCGGCGCACTGGCATCACGACTTGCGTTTCATGATCGAGGCGGATCCGGCGGAGCCGCTGGTCGTTTCCAACGAGTCAAAGGATCTCGCCTGGGTGGAGGTGGCGCGCGTCACGGCGCTCAATCACGAGGAGTCAATGGCGCGAATGGTGAGGAAGACCGCGCGGCGCGCGGAAGCTTGAAGCTGCCCCGCCCGTACGAAATCGTCGCTCCATTGGGCCACAAATTCCGGAGCCCTCTGGTTTTCTGAAAGAACGGCCGGCTTTGGTGCGTTTCATGGGGTTGAATTCCCATGCCAACGATTCTGGTGGTCGGGACCTAACGCTTCCATTTCTACAGCCGCGAAAACGCGGAGCCGCCCCACATTCACGTGGCCCGGGACAACATGGAGGCCAAGTTTTGGCTGCAGCCGGTCGGGCTGGCGGCCAATGACGGTTTTCGTCCCGCGGAACTCCGGGACATTGAGCGGCTGGTGGAAGAATATTGCGAAAAACTGCTGAAGGCGTTCACTGAATTCCATGGCGGATACTAATGCCAAATCCGAGCCCCGGCCGAGTGCGGCGCTGCGTTGCTGGATCGAAGGCCGGCGCATCTGGCTGGAACTGGACGACCAGCGGCTCGTCAGTTTTCCCGCCACGCGGTATCCATTGCTGGCCGCGGCTTCCCCGGTGGAACTCGCGAAGGTCCAGCTGAGGTTGAACGGCCTGGCCTTGCGCTGGGACGAATTGGACGAGGACATCCGGGTGGACGACGCCGTGCAGGGCCGTTTCCCGCGTTCGTCCAATGCCGCCGTCTGATAGCGCGCGCATTGCTCAATCTATCCCGCAACCCCACGGCCAGTCCCGCGGGGCGAAGGGCCAGCGTGGGGTGGATACAGTATGGAGGAGTGGGTTCGGCGGGAGTACCTTGGTCCTGTCCCCATGCCTTTGACCCTCGCTGCCAATCGACCGTTCTCGTTCCAATCCCTTCGCCTGCTCAGGTGGCTGCGGCCATGGGCGCTGAAAATCGGCTGGATGTTCACGCTGGCGGCGATGACGGGGTGCAGCCTATTGACCCGCGACACCCCGACGCCCATCCCGACCTTGGCCCGACCGCTGTCCGCCTCGGGCCGGACCAGCACGCTGATCGTCTGGCTGCCCGGGCGCGGCAACACGCTGGCGGATTTTGACCGGGAGGGCCTCGGGGCGACCCTGCGGGAGGCCGGGGTCGCCGCGGATGTGATCGTGGTCGATGCGCATCTCGGCTATTATTTTCAGCGAACCGTCATTGAGCGGCTGCGCGCCGATGTCCTGGTGCCCGCGCGGCAGCAAGGCTACCGTCGCATTGTGCTGGCGGGGATTTCACTCGGCGGACTCGGGGCGCTCCTGAACGAACGCGACAATCCCGGCGCGGTGGACGCGCTGGTGCTGCTCTCGCCCAACCTGGGCGACGACGACAAGCTGTTCGACCGGATCGCCGCCGCCGGCGGGCCCGCCGTGTGGGCGGCCGGGCGCGACCTGCAGGCCGGCAGCGTCTACGAACAGCTGTGGACTTTCCTCGGCACCCGTTCGTCCGCCCTGCCGCCGACGTGGCTGTTCACGGGGCGGAGCGATTCCTTCGGACGCGGCCACCGCCTCTTCGCCAGTCTGCTGCCGGCCGCGCGAGTCACGACGATCGACGGCGCGCATGACTGGCCAACCTGGCACGCGCTGTGGCGCGAAGTTTGTTTCCACTCCGCGGTCTTCGAGGCCGAGAGGGCGGGCGGCCGTCCAGCCGTCCCCCTGAAATAATCCACCATGAAAACCTCCATCGCCCGCCTGGCCCTGGTGGCCGCGCTTCTGCTCGGCGCATCTGCAACGGCGCAGGCGTTGAGCTGGGCGCCCGGCTGGACCGTGCCCCCGGTGGTCCGCGTGAGCGCGGTCACCGCGGCGGAACTGACCGAGGCCCGGCGGCTGGGCGACGCGATTGATTCCCCGGTTTCCGCCCGTGCGGCGGTGGTCGCGTGGGAGGCGATTGCCGCCGGGCAGCCGGACCAGCCCGAGGCGTGGATCGAGCTGGCCACGCTTCGCCTGCTGGAAGGCGCGGCCTACCGGAACCGGTCCGGGGAGCGGCTCAAGTGCTACATCGCCGCCCTGCAGGATTGCGAAAGGGCGATGGCGACCAACCCCGGGTTTCTCCGCCGGGTGCGGCAGGGGGAGAAGCCATGGACGGCGGCGGCGGCCCTCGGGCCGCGGGAGATGGGCGCGATGAATTTCTGGTCCACGGGCGTGTTCTATATCTTCCGCGACTGCCTCGGGCTGTTCGGACGCATCACCAATGTCCGGGCGATGGAAGGCGCGAGGGATATGCTGGTGCGGATGGATGCCATCGACCCGACGTGGGAGGAGTATGTGACCACGTTTTCGTGGGGCATCTACTATCACTCGATGCCCGCGTCGCGCGGCGGGGACCAGGTCCGGGCGCGGGAGTCTTTCGACCTGGCCGTGACGCGGGGGGTGCACCGGACGCTGCCGCGCTGGGGCCGCGCCAAGTTTTATTATCTTCCGCGGGGCGAGACCGCTGCCGCCCGGGCCGACCTGGCCGCGGTGGTGGCCCGCGATCTCGACGAGCTCGAGGGCAACCGCTCCTGGAACCGCTACTTCCAGGCCGAGGCGGCCCGGCTGCTCGCGCAGTAGCCAAGGGTGGGCACGAAGGGGTTTCAGTCCTCTGCTAGGCCGGCGCTCACACGCTTCGTCCCAGAACGCGGAGCAATCGTCGAGCGAGCTTGTGCTCGTCACGACGCTTGAGCTCGTGTTCCCAAACACGAGCTACCTTCCAGCCACGTCCGCGCAACGCGCGGTTTACGCGGCGATCCCGGGCCATGTTGCCCTCGATCTTGGTCTTCCAGAACGCCGCGCGGGTCTTCGGCTAGGTCGCATGCTTCACTTCAATGTCCCGCGCTATGTTGCGGGTAATTTCTTCCGCAAGAAAACGGCGTTGTTCCTGGGTTGGCTTTGCTGCCGTAGTCTTGGCGAAGGCGACGGGTGATTGGGGACAGCATACCCAAAACACCTATGGCCAATGCCACTAGCTTCGTTTTCCAAAGAGGGTACCATCCTCAATCGAGATACTACCGTCCGGCCAAATATCCACGGGCAGAATAAAATCTTCGACAGTGATGGCGTCATCGAAGTCGCACTCACCATCGAGAAACTGCTGTATCAGTGATAGGTGAAGGTCAGCAATTTCACGCTGAGCTTCCAATTCAGTTTCATACACCACGGGATAGCCGGTTTCATCGTGCCATGAAGGTATCGTTCCCTGGCATAGTGTGGGCATGAAAATGGAGTAGGCCGAGCGGACGGGCTGTTTGGTTTTTCGGATCATGGTTAGAATCGATATTCGTCCACCTGGTCAGATTTTCCGCACGGGGAAAGAGAATTCTTAAATTTCGGTAAACTGTCTCTCGACACATCATAGCGATCTCATGATAAAGATGAAGATGACGGATCGGAGTGAGAATCTAGCCAACGATTGTTGCGGATGGGCCAGCAGGCTTCCAGTTTTTGAAGCGGCGACCCTTGATGAGATAGTAAACTCGCTCTCTGCATTTGTAAGTGACGCCACGCCGGAACAGATTCGCGCTTGGAGAGCATCAGTACCTCCTCTGAAGGGCGAGTGCGGCAAGTTCAGCGGCGAGCAACCGAAGGCTGTGCAGTATGGAGCGATACTCGAATACCGAATGCCCGACGGGCCGCATCGGGTAGACGCAATCCTCCTAATATCTGGAGCTGTCTTAGTACTCGAATTGAAGGGCGATGGCAATTGGCAGCCAGAGCACATGGAACAAGCGGCAGATTACGCACGGCGGCTCTACTGGTACCATTCTCTCTGCGGAGGACAAAATATTAGGGTCCATACAATTCTCGTCTCCTATGGTCGCCGAGGAGATGAACTCTTCGGGGAATGGCATACACGGACAAACCTAGAGAATTTGCTCGATGTCATTCGTCGTTTTGACCGCCCAGCCGAAGCTTCTCCAATTCCGATAGCTGACTTTATTGCTCCTGAGCAATGCCAGCCGTCGCCTTCTTTGGTTCAGGCGGCCAGACGATTTTTCGCTGACCATGCGCTGCCGCACATCAAAAGAATCGATGATATTACTGATGCGGCAATGCAGCGCATTGTTGGCGAAATTAGAGAGGCCCATGCCTCAAAAAGGCGGAAGCTCATCCTGCTGAGTGGAGTACCGGGCGCGGGTAAGACATATGTAGGCCTGAAAATCGCTCATGAGTCGTTCCTAGATGATCTAGCTGAACCGATGGCGAACGGGGAAAAGCCAACTGCGCCTGCGATCTTTCTTTCAGGGAATGGTCCACTTGTTGAGGTTTTGCAGTATGAACTAAAGCGAGCGGGTGGGGGCGGCCGAGTTTTTGTCCGCGGCATTAAGGAGTTTGTGGAGCGTTATACTAAGAAACGATCGCAAGTGCCGCCTCATCACGTGCTAATTTTCGACGAGGCTCAAAGGGCCTGGGACGCGCAAAAGGTTAGGATCTCACACAAAGACGACCATGCGTCTTCCGAACCAGAGGCATTCGTCAAATTCGCAGAGCGTATTCCAGGCTGGAGCGTGGTACTTGGACTAATTGGTGAAGGACAAGAAATCCATGTTGGGGAAGAAAGCGGCATGAATCTGTGGGCGGACGCCGCGTCTAAGGGAGATGAAGATTGGGTGGTTGTCGGCCCAAGTCGTTTTGGCCAGTTCTTTGCCGAGAAGGGCATCGCCTTTCATGGTCATGACGAATTGCACTTAGCTCAGTCGGTCAGATTTAACTTTGCCGCTGGCCTGAGTAATTGGGCGGCAGATTTAGTTGGAGGCGGTAAGGCTCCCCAAGAACTAGCGCAAATTGCCATGGGGCTAAAGGCGCAGGGATATCAATTGCGCATCACTCGTAACCTCGCCCAAGCAAAGGATTTTCTCTGGGCGAAGTATCGCGAACTACCGGACGCTCGATTTGGGCTTTTGATATCGAGTCGAGATAAAGAACTGGGTGATTATGGTGTGGCACAGTCGAGCAGTCGATTTTTTCGCTCTGGCCCTTGGTATGCGGATCCTGAAAGTTCTCCGAGTTCATGCAGAAGACTACAAGAGCCCGTCACGGAATTCGCGGCGCAGGGGTTGGAATTGGATCATGCGTTGTTGGTTTGGGGAGGTGACTTTGTACTGGAAGGAGGTCAATGGAGTGACGCGGCCGCGAAAAAATATCGCAGCACTTCGCCAGTCAAAGACTCCTTGCAGCTAAGACGGAACGCTTATCGCGTACTCTTGACGCGTGGCCGAGAGGGAGTGCTTATTTGCGTTCCAGAGGGCATGAAGCAGCTGGATCATTTGTTCACGTACTTGGTTGAGTCGGGCTGCGATGTTATGAGCTAGGTGTGGTCCAGCTAGTGGCAGGATATCCCGGATTTCCGACGATGTAGGTAAGATCGAGGTTGGCCTGCTCGGCCAAGTCCTCCTGGGAGATGTCCCTCGCCTCCCGCTTATCCCTGACGTTCTGGCCGAGTTTCCTTAGGACCGGTTCTCGTGATGGCATCGGCCGAGCATAGCCGGTGGGTGACTATGATGCCACGGACTAAAAGTAGCATTTTCTGGGCGGGCGCCGGTTTCCAAGCGACACACCCCGGCGCGGGGCGCCACCCCTCTTTTTAGAGGGGAGCTCAAGCCCTGACAGCGGGGACGGGGCGACTCAAATCAGGTTGGCCGCGTCCTCATTCAGCGCTGCAAATTTGCCGGCGTTGGCGTCCGCTTTCATCTGCTTGTCCCAGTCGTCGTCCGTCCAGTCGCAAAGCTCCGCGACGAGTTCGGCACGCTCCTCCAGGGAGAGGCGGGCGATGGCGGACTTGATTTCGGCAAGAGTGCTCATGCTTCTTACCAGGTCTGCGATTTTCCAACCGTGCACGTCCGGTTGGAACGATACGTCTCAGCGTAGCCGGGCCAGAGCGAATCCTTGAGTTCCTGCGGTGACATACCCAGGCCCTTTTTCAGGATGGCCTGCAGTTTGCGGCGGCGGGCGGCCTTCTGGGCGGGAGTCTCCTTGGGGAGAGCCCAGGAATCACTGGATGAGATCTTTGGTTTCATGGCAGTCTGATGGCTGGAATTGACGTGTCGTGGGGTGGGTTGGCAAACCACAAAAGCCCGATGGCAGGCCTGTCCGGATGTTGCATCGCATGGGACGTAACGCGGCGCGCGGTGGAGATCTTTCAAGGAATCGCCGGAATCGGTCGAGGAATCTCGCCGGATTGCCGCTCCCAATGGCATGACTAGATCACTGGCGGATGACTCAGGGGGAGAGTCTCGCCCACATCACCGCGGCCATGGCGGCCATGCCGAGGTCTTCGGTGAGGGCGACGATGGAGAGCGGGACTTTCAGGATGTTGCCCATGCAGGCGCACTTTAGGTCGCGGCCTTGGGCGAGGGAGCGGATCACGCCGAGCGCGCCAAAGCACAGCACGAGTACCGTCGCGGGATAGAGGATGGCGGGACGCCAGTCGGCGAGATAGCCGAGGCCGAGGGCGAGCTCGATGAACGGATAGACGAGCGCGTAGGTCCGGAACGGCTTCGCGAGCAGGTCATACTTCTGGAAGCCGTCGGCAAATGCGGGCAGATCAAACAGCTTCAGCAGCGCGAAGATGACCAAAAAGAAGCCCATGAAGTCGTGCATCCAATGCCGCAGCGCGCCGGTATCCGGACCGTAGGCCTGATTTTTCGCCGCGGCGGCGAGGGCGGTGACTCCGAGCAGGGTGAGCAACGGGAGATAGTCCAGCCAGCGCTTCGCCGGGGCTGGGTGAACGTGGGAAGGGCTGGCGGAGGAATGTTTCATGCAACGTGTCAGGCACCTGACCCGTAATCGGTGGGTTGGAGCCAGATGGAGTGGTATCGCGCTGCGCGCGGAAGCTCCAAGGACCAGGGTTCAAGTGAAAGTGAGAGTGAGGGTGAAAGGGGAAGGAAGCCCGGCCACTCTCACTTTCACTCTCACCTTCACTTCGTCACCGCTATAGCGGGACGACGTCACCGCCACAGCGGGACGACTTCTTCCTTTCGGACCCAGCCGGTCTGGCCGTTTTCAAAGGTGAGGCGGAGCCAGCCGAGGAAGGTTTTGTCCACGATCGCCACGCTGCCGGCGGGGAGCGGCGTGGTTTTTTGCGCGGTGTCGGCTTCGGTCGGGATCGAGCGCAGCGTGCCGGTCCGCCAGGCGATGGCGGCGCGGGCGTCGGCGGTCAGGCCGTAGGCGCGCTGGCCGATGACTGCCGCCAGCGCGATCAGCAGCCCGACGGTGAGGAGGGAGATCGCCGCGGGATGAACGAGCGCGGATTTCCAGCCGTAGGCGCGCAGGAGCCAGAGGGCGCAGGCCGCGGATACCAGCGTTGAGGCCAGCACGAGGGCGAGCTGCCACTCGGCGGGCGAGGCATACGCGGCCGTTTCCTGCAGCGGTCCGGGCTGTACGAAGGTGTCGAGCGGTGCCGCGGCGAAGCCTGCCTTTTGGAAGGCCGGCCCGAGGTGCCAGCGTACCGAGGGGTTGCGCGGGTTCTGGACGAAGGCCGCGGCGGCGTGCGCCGCCGCCTCGCCACCGCGGTCCTGTTGCGCGAGCGCGAGCGAAAGGTTGTGCTGTGCAATCCAGTCGGTGGGCGTGGTCGCGAGCGTTCCGCGCCAGGATTTTTCGGCGGCGGCAAAGTCTCCCTGATTGTAAGCGTCGAGAGGATCGGCCGCTTTGGATTTCTCCTGCGCCCAGACCGTGCCCACGGCCGCCACGCTGAACATCAGGACGGCGGCGAACGGGAGGAGGTTGCGCGCGAGGAAGAGCTGGAAGACCGAGAACGAGTTCACGCGCCGCGCTGCGAGTGCGGCTTCCGCGCGGCTGGTCCAGTCGGACGGCAGGGTCGCGGCGGAACTGTAGAGGGCGCGGTCGGCCTCGTTCCAGAGGGTCTGCCAGTCGGCGGCGCCCTGGGCGGACGGCGCCTTGGCGAAGGCGGCGGCCGGCGGGGCGGCATGATCAAGCTGCCACAGGATGGCGGTGTCATGCTGCCACTCGAGCAGCAGGCGGGTGCGCTCGGCTCCCGCGGTTGCGGACGAGAGCGCCTTCAGGGTGGCGGCGAGGCGGCGGTGGGCTTCGCGGCGGGGACGAAGGGGATCGGTGCGGCCGGCGCGGCGCAGCGCGAGGCCGAGCCAGAGGAACAGGAGACAGGTGACGGGGGACAGGAGACAGAGAACGAGCGTCCGAGGAGGGAGCGGACTGAAAGCGTGAGCGGAGCCGGGCAGGGGATCGCGCGGAATTGGGGCGGGGAGGCCGGGGGCTGCCGGCGGTTTCGCTTGGGCGGCGCCGGCGGTGGGCGTGGCGGTCGAATCGCTGGACGGCAGCGTGATGGTGAGCTTCGGGGCCGCGGGAGCGGTGACCGTCACGGTGTATTTTTCACCCGTGATCGTCTTGTAGGTGCCACTCTTCGGGTCGAAGCACGTGTAGACGACCGGGCCGAGCGTGTAGGTGCCCGGCCGAGTGGGGACGAGGACGACGTCCTCGTTGAGCGTGGCCTCGAAGAGCTTGCCCTCGGGCGACGCGCGCTTCGCCTGCGGCTGGACGACTTGGAAGTCGCGCGAGACGTCGCGCGCCGGGAGGCCGGGGATGTCGGGCCAGTTGCCCGTGCCCTCGAGCGTGAGCGTCCAGGTGATCGGTTCGCCGACGGCGGCGGTTTCGGGCACGACCTTGGAGGTGAGCGTGAACTGGCCCACGGCGCCGTTGAAAGTCGCGGGCGCGCCGGCGGGCAGTTGGCGGATGGTGAATTCGGGGCGGTTCGAGGTAACGGAGATCTGCTCGATCCGGGGCTGCTGGAAAAGTCCGAAGCCGATGTTGCCGGTCTGCAGGTTTACGAGCTGCTGGGCGGCGTTGAGCGTGATCCGGCCCGGGCTCTTGGCGTAGGCACGTGCCCGGTAGATGATGTTCAGGCGCGCTTCGCCATTGACGGTGGCTTCGACCGGCTCGGGCTGTCTCGGCCAGTCCTCCACGACGAGCGGGGTGGCCGACCAGTCGACGGGTCCGCCCAACTGGTTGAAGTAACGTCGCGGCACGCTCAGTGTATAGGTGAGCGGGAAAACCTCCCCGGCCCAGAACGAGGTGGCTGGGGCGGCGAGAGTGGAATTGGTCCCGACATCAACGGGCGCGGTGAGTTGGCCGCCGCGGTAGGCGGGCACGCGCACGGTACCCTTGTTCGTCTCCACGGAAAAAGCGGGAATCTGGATGGTGCCGCTCCCTTGCGAGCGGATGCGATAGACGACGGTGAACAGCCGCGTAATGGCCCCATTAATGATGTTGGTCTGGGACGAAGTGCCGGCCGGGGTCAGCGTGAAGCCGGAGACGACGGGCAGGCTCACGCGGTTGTCCTGGGGCGTGCAATCCACGAAGACCAGCAGCAGCTCGGCGGGATCGCCCGAATCGGACGGCTCCCAGCTGACGGTCTGGGCGCGGCCGGCGGCGGCGGCCAGCAGGGTCAGGAAAATGATGAACAATCGGCGCATGATGGATTACCAGTTCTTCCCGTTTTTTGGAGGCTCGGGCTTTTTTTCGCCCTCCATGATTTGGAACAGCCGGGCGGGAGAATCCTGGTTGCGGAGCTGGTCGAGCTTTTGCAGCGGCAGGGTCAGAGCCGGGTCGAGGTCCTTGGTTTCGCCCGGCTTCTTCTCGGGCGCGCCGCCGACCTTCTGGTTTTCCGCGGGCGGCGACTGGTCGGGCTTCGGCGGCGGCTCCTTCAGGTCGCCGAAGGCGGACTGGCCCTCCTTGTTTTCCGGCGGCTGCTTCTGCGGCGAGGAATCATTCTGCTTCTGGTCATTGTTCTCGTTCTGCTGCTTCTGCTGGTTGTCCTGCGGCTGATTCTGCTGATCCTGCTTCTGCTGCTTATCCTGTTTCTGTTGTTGGTCCTGCTTTTGGTCCTGCTGTTGCTGCTGCTGTGGTGGCGGCGGATTCTGTTTCTGTTCCTCGGCCTTCTTGAGGAGTGCCTCAAGGTCCTCGCGCAATTTCGGCCAGTCGGCGGCCTTGGTGTCGAGGGCGGCGCCCGCATCGACGCCGGACAACGCATCGCGCACCGGCCCCTCGGGCACGGGTTGTTGGGCGGTCTGCAGGCGTTGTCCGTAGGTGAGAGTGGTGCGGCCCAACTCGGCCCAGTCGGCGGCGGCGCGCGTGTCCTGACCGGCGAGGCGGCCGACGACCTTGGAGAGCGGCGCGACGAGGGCGTCGCCGCCGGCCGCCTCGGCGGCGCGGGCGGAGGCCGGATGCCAGAAGCCGGAGGCCAGAAGCCAGAGGACAGGAGACAGGAGACTGGGGACGGCTGACTGAACCGAGGCTGTTGCTGTCTGTCCTCGGCCCTCCGTCATCCGGCCACTGGCGTCCGGCGTCCGGCCTCCGGCGTCCGGCGCGGCCGCGAGCGCGAGCTCGCGGGGCCGCGGGCGCACGGGGAATTCCCGCCAGAAGCTCATGAGCAGACAGAGCAGGGCGGGGGCCAGCGCCCATTGGAAGCGTTCCACGAGGCGCACCTGGTTTTTCTCGACGAAGTCACCCTTGCGCCCGGCCTCGACCGTGGCCTGCAGGAGCGCGGGGAGATCGATCCAGGTGCTGGCGTCGCTGTAGGTGCCGTTGGTTGCTTGCGCGAGCTCCTGGAGCGTGCCGTTCTCCAGTTTTGAGAGCACGACGGCGCCGCGGTCATCCTTCACGAAACCGCCGGTGCCGTCGGGAATCATCGCGCCGGCGGAGGTGCCGACGCCGAGGCCGATGACGCGGATGCCCTTCTTCTTCAGCTCGTCGACGCCGGATTTCCAGTTGTCATCGGTGGCCTCGCCGTCGCTGAGCACGATCAGGAAGCGGTCGGCGGCCGTGCCGGTGTTGAATGCCTGCAGGGAGGTGTCGATCAGCGCGCGATAGTTGGTCCCGCCCTCGGGCAGGTAGTCGGGATTCAGCGCTGGCAGGAACTCGCGCAGGATCTCGTAATCGGAGCTCAACGGGCTTTGCAGGAAGGCGGTGCCCGAGAACACGATCAGGCCCACGCGCTCGCCCTCGAGGCGCTCCAGCAGGGACTGGATCAGGAGCTTGGCGCGCTCGAGCCGGGACGGCTTCACGTCCTGCGCCTGCATCGAACGCGAGAGATCGATGGCGAGGAGGATTTCGCGCGACTGGTCGAAGACCTGTTCCTCGATGCGGCCCCACTGCGGGCGGGCGAGGGCGACGACCGCGAGGACAAGGCCGGCGCAGAGCCACGGGCGGAGGCGGCTGCCCGCGGAATGCCGCGGAACGAGTGAGAGGCGGCGGGCGTCGACCTTGGCGCGGAGCATCTTGGGATGCTCGATGCTCTCCGCCTGCCGGCGGCGCAAGAGCTCCCACGCGAACAGCACGACGGGCACGGCGAGCAGCCAGAGAAGTTGGGGCAGGGCGAAACTCATGCGGGACTACCGGGTTTGACTGGCAGGGCGGCAAGGCCCTTGGCCGCCAGGATAGGCGGCAGGGTTTGTCCGGCGCGGAGAGAAGTACGCGCCATACCGGGGAGGCGGACGAGCAAGGCTGCGAGGAGGAGCAGCGCGGCGCCGGGGGCGGCGAGCCACCAGAACAGCTCGGAGGTCAGGAGATAGCTCTTCGCCTGAAATTCGATCTTTTGAGCGCGGTCGATGGACTTGAACGCCGCCTCGGCCGTGCCCACGTCAAAGGCGCGGGAAAACTGGCCGCCCGTGACACTGGAGATGTCGCGCAGGGCGTTTTCGTCGAGGTCGGACATCACGCGGCGCATGCCGATCTTCCGGCCCTGTTCGTCAATCACGGGAAACGGCACAAGGCCGTCGCGGCCGGCGCCGATCGTATAAACGGGAATGCCGCGGGACTTGGCGATGTCCGTGGCCTGCACGGGCGAAAGCGCGCCGCGGTTGTTGGCGCCGTCGGTGAGAAGGACGACAAACGCGCCCTGCCGGCGACCGCCATTTTCGCGCTTGGCCTGTTCGAGCCGGGTGAGGGCCACGCCGAGGCCGTCGCCGATCGCGGTGCCGTCCTCGATCATGCCGATCTTCAGCCGGTTGGTCTGGCGGGCGAGCCAGGCATGGTCGAACGTCAGCGGGGCGAGCGTGTAGGCGCGGCCGGAAAACACGACGATGCCGATGCGGTCCGACGACCGGTCGTCGATAAACTTTTGGACGATGGGCTTGATGGCCTGCAGGCGGTTGATCCGCTCGCCGTCCCGTTCGTAGTCCTCGGCCAGCATCGAGCCGGAGAGGTCGATCGCGAGGACGATGTCGTAGCCCTGCGAACGCACCTCGCGCTTGTCCTCGACCCGCTGCGGCCGCGCCAGCGCGCCAACGAGCAGGGCGAGCCCAGCGAAAGCGAGCCCGACGGGCCAGCGCGAGACGGAGCCAAGGGACGACCGGTGCCAGGCCGCGGCAAACGGCACGAGCACGACCGGCACGCTGCGGAGCCCGCGCAGCCAGAGGATTGCGGGGATCGCGAGCAGGGCGAAGAGCCAATACGGATCATGGAGGACGAAATTGCCCAGCAGGGCAAAGTGACAAGTGACAAGTGGCAAGTGGCAGGTGGGATCCGAAATCATCTTGGTCCTTGTTACTTGCTACTTGGAACTTCCCGCGCCGGCTCGGAGGCGCGCGTGGAAGAAGCGCACCAAGGCATCGAGGCGGTTCTGGTCGGTGCCGACGACCAGGCGGCTCAGCGGGTTGGGAAACAGGCTGCTCCATGCGGCGTCGCGCTCCTGGCGCCACGCGGCATGGGCGGCGCGCTCGGCGCTGGAGCCATCGAGCGTGACGAGCCGGCCGGCGGCGGGATCATAGGCGGCGAAGCTTTCGCCGGCGGGCAGGGCGCGCTCCCACGGATCGTCCACGCGGAAGCCCATCGTCTGATAGCGCCGTTGCAACACGGCCCAGCCCTCGGGAATGACGCGCGGGGGAAAGTCGCCGAGCCAGAGCAGGATGCTGTGTTTCGGGGCGGCGCGAGCGAGGAAGCGCCACGGAATCACGGCGGATTCGCGGGACAGCGCCGGTGCGGGCTTCGCGAGCAGCGAGGCGGCCGCGTGCAGGATCGCGCCGCGCCCGCGCATCGGTTCGCGGAACGAATAGCCGGCGGGCGCGGCGTGGACGAAACCCACCCGGTCGCGGTTCACGGCACTGAGCAGCATCACGAGGCCGGCGAGCTCGAGCAGGGCCTCGCGCTTGGACTGCGCCCCGGAGCCGAACTGCAGGCTGGGGGAATCCTCGAACACGAGCAGCAGCGTGACCTCGCGCTCCTCAACGAATTTCTTGCGGTAAGCCTCGCCGAGGCGCGCGGTGACGTTCCAGTCGATGTCGCGCACATCGTCGCCGAACTCGTATTTCACCACCTGGTCGAACTCCATGCCGCGCCCGCGGAACGCCGAGCGGTACTCGCCGCTGAGCACGTTCTCGACGGCATGGCGGACGCGCCACTCCAGCTGGCGCAGGAGGGCGAGGGGATTCGGCTGGGTGGTCGTTTCGGCGGTCAAGGGTGGAACGAGAACGATCAACTAGATCGAGGGCACCGGGGTTTTCTCCACGACTTGCGTGATGATTTGGTCGGCGCTGATTTCCTCGGCCTCGGCCTCGTAGGTGAGGCCCACGCGATGGCGCATGACATCGAGGGCGAGTTCCTGGATCAGGGCGGGGGAGACGTAGTCCAGCCCGCGGAGCCACGCGAGGGCGCGGCCGGCCTGGTAGAGGGCGAGGGAGGCGCGCGGCGAGGCGCCGAAATCGAGGTGCTTGTTCGCGGAGCTGCCGCCCTCGGCAAGCACGCGGGTGCCGCGGACCAGCGCGAGGATGTAGCCCTGCAGGGCGGGCGCGAGGTGGATGCGGTCGACCTCGGCGCGAAGCTCCAGCAATTCCGCACCACTCGACACGGCGGCGAGTTCAGGCTGTTTGGTGACGAGGCCCCAGCGTTGCATCATCAACGCCTCCTCCTCGGCGGTGGGGTAGTCGACGAGCAGCTTGAACAAAAAGCGGTCGGTCTGGGCCTCGGGGAGCGGGTAGGTGCCCTCCTGCTCGACGGGATTCTGCGTGGCCATCACGAAGAACGGCTTGGGCAGCGGATGCGTGTGTCCGCCAATCGTCACCTGCCGCTCCTGCATGGCCTCGAGGAGCGCGCTCTGGACCTTGGCGGGTGCGCGGTTGATTTCGTCGGCCAGCACGAGATTGGCGAAGATCGGGCCGCGGTGGGCGGTGAACTCGCCGGTCTTGGGCTGGAAGATCATCGTGCCGACGACATCGCTCGGCAGCAGGTCGGGCGTGAACTGGATGCGCTCGAACTGCACGCCGAGGGCGGAGCCGAGGGACTTGACCAGCAGTGTCTTGGCCAGCCCGGGCATGCCCTCGAGGAGCACGTGGCCGTTGGCGAGGAGCGCGACGAGCAGGCGCTCGACGACGGCATCCTGGCCGATGACGGCCTTGCCGATTTCATCGCGGAGTTTCTGGGACCAAGCTGGACCGGTAATCATAGTGAAGTTGAAGTGGCGAGGGGCCAGTGCAAGTGGCGGGTGGAGAGGGACGAGGGAGTGAAGCGAGAGGAGTTTGACTCTGGGAACCGATAAGAGTTTCCCTCAGAAAAACCACCGCCCATGGCTTTACCAACTCAAATCGATGCGCGGCTGGCCGCCTTGGGCGTGCGCTTGGCCGATATCGATGAAGAGTTTGTGCGCGGCTCGGGGCCGGGCGGGCAGAAAATCAACAAAACCTCGTCGACGGTCTGGCTGCGGCACCGGCCGACGGGCATTGAGGTGCGCTGTCAGCGGGAACGTTCCCAGTCGGCGAATCGCGAACTGGCGTGGTGGGAGCTGTGCGGAAAACTGGAAGCAAGGGACCGCGCGAGCACCGCGGCCGCCGAGCAGGTGCGCGAGGCGGACCGCCGCCGCCACCGCCAGAAGAGCTACGGCCAGAAAGTGAAGATGATCGTGGCGAAGAAGCACCGCGCGGGCATCAAGGCACGACGAGGTCGGCCAGATATGGACTGACTTTTCCTTTGTCCGCAACCAGTTGCCGGCAGGCTGGCCGCCTCGCCATGGGAGTAGGCAGAGAGGCGACAGCGGCCTGATCTCACGAGCCCCCCTTGTCGGGAGTAAGACCTTCCCATAGATCGACGCTCGCCAATTCGTCATTCCAGAATGGGTGCCTTCCGGCACAGGACTTGGGCTGAGCATCGACCGTCGTTTCCGCTGAAAGTGACCCCTGGTGCGTGCTGCAGGTCAATTGGGCCGTTCTGCTACGACCGCCGTTGTCGCGGATGGCCGATTGGACCAAGGCGACCGTGTTCGACGTGACTTGCGGACTTCCCCTGTTGGTGGCGCGCCGGCACAGGCCGGGGGTAGGCCATCACTCCATATTCATCCGGGGCCGCTCCGTTTAAGCTGAAAACCGTATGACAAAATATCCACTCCGCCCGAAAGGATCCGCCCTTGGCCGTCCGTTGACTGAATCAACATCTTCCGAACCATCGTCCGCGCTCCCGCGGGAAATGCCGGTTTCGACCCGTCCGGCCATGCCAAATGCGGTCGCCGAATCGGAACTGGATCGGCCCGAAGAAGGACTCGATCCCACGCTCCCCGGAAACACCGTGCATGGGGCTCCGGGTCACCAAATCAAGGAGCCGCAGAGCGAGGATGAGGATGACGAAGGTCGCAGCACGACCGAGCAACTTGTCGAAGCGGGCGCGCAGGAAGCCGAACAAGACAAGGTGAAGCAGGCGACTCGCGCAGCCTCCGAAAGCAACCGAAGCTAATCGCAAACCGGGCGCGGCCAATCTCAACCGTCCAATGCGGGTAGGTACCGCAATGTGCGCCGCGCTCATCCAGGGAGAGGCGCATGACGTTTTCCGCGGTGCAGGACACGACTCCAACGCACCGGCCAGCACTGCCGTCGATGCGCGGGCGCCTGATTTAATTGGCTACCATCACAAAGAAAATCCCGCGATGACAAAGCTAACCACAGCGACCAGAAAGAAAATCCCGGCCGGCGAATTTGGACTGCCGGGCCGCCGATATCCAATCGAGGATGAGGCACATGCCCGCAATGCCCTTGCGCGCGTGTCACAGGATGGAACGCCATCGGAAAAGGCGACGGTGCGTCGCAAGGTCCGCCGTCTGTTCCCTGATATCAAACAGGGGCATTAGCATCGAACTTGGGTTGCGATTTGCCGCTCAGCCTTCCGCCAACCCACTTGGGGTCCGGGCGAAGCACAAGGCAAAGCGCGGACGGGTCGGGTGGGAAGAGTGATGCCGGAGGCCGGAAGCCGGATGCCAGAGGCCGGAGGCCAGAAGACTGAAGCGGAGACACCTTTCGTTTGGCTCGTGTCCCCGGTCTTCCGGCTTCGGTCTCCTACTCAGCCTACTCTGGCAGGATCTCCACGGTATCGCCCACGCTCAGGGTGCCGGATTTGGTTTCGTGGAGAAGGTTCTGGCCGAAGTTCACGTTGGTTGGATCCTCCACATCGCGGCGATAGCTGGCGAGCAGGCGCAAGGGCTCTTTGCCGCGCTCGGCGGTAAGCTGGTCGGTGGTGGTCACCACGCAGCGCGCGCACGGGCCGCCGGCGCGGAAGGTCACACCGCCGATGCGGAGGCGCGGCCAGGTGTCCTCGGCGTAGGCGGGGCAGCCGCTGACCACGAGATTGGGGCGGAAGCGGTTCATCGGGAGCGCGTCCTCGCCGCGGGCGGCGAGGCGGTCGTTGAGGTCGGCGAGCGAGGCCTCGCTGATGAGGAGAAACGGATAGCCATCGGCAAAACTGAGGAGGTCGCCCGGGCGAGTCCCCGACGGCCGCAGGACCGGCCGGTGAAACGCCGCGCCAAGGCGGACGAGCCGGCATTTCATGTCGAGAAAATCACCGAGCCACTGCGCGGGGGCCTCGCCGCAGTCCTCGGCCTGCAGACCGTCGCTTTGCCAGACACTGACGGTACGCAGAGGTGCGGCGGGATCGGAGGCGCGGGGAACGTGCAGGTCGCGGGCCCCATCGGCTGAGAGCGTGAGAGTGTCGGCGGACAGGGCGGTGGAGACAAGCGCCATGCGCGGCAGCGTTCGCTGGGTCAGGAAACGCCCGGTTTCATCCACCACGAGAAAGCGCCGGTCGCTGGCGAGGCCCAAGGGATCGATCCGGGCGGACGTCACGGCGCAGGCGCGCAGCGACTTGACCGGATGGATGAAGAGACCGGAAAGATGCACGGCTTGATACACAACTGGCCGCGCCGTGTGCTCAAGGCGTTTTCTGTGGCGGATCGTCTGGTTGCAGCCGGGTCGGTGACCCCGGTCCGGCCTCAGCGAGGCCGGCTACAACTTGCGCCGGTAGGTGACGAGATAACACCGCGTGCCGGCCGCGGCGGCGAAGGTGGCGGGCGCTGTGCCGTCGAGCCCGTAGCAGACCCGCAGGCGATCGCCAACGAGCTGATAAATACACGGGATGGTGCGGCCGGCGTTTGGCCCCTTCAGGCCGGCGAGAGTCAGGGTGCCGGGGACGGCGGAATCATGCGCGTAAGTGCCGTGGTCGGAGACCTCGCCGCCGAAGCGCACTGTATAGCGCCCGCCGGATAGCTCGACCTCGGTCTTTTCGAGAACCTCGGCCGGGGCGGACAGGCCGGCGAGTTCGGCCCGCAGCGGCTGCCAGCGGCCCTCGAGCGCCGGTCTCATGGCTTGAGCTCGGGCGCGGTCAGCGTCTTGGGCGTCTCATCGACGGGACGGGGCTCAATGATTTTTTTCTCGCTGCCCGAGCCGAGTTTCTCGAGCCGGCGGCCGGTGACGAGCAGCTGGCTCTCCGTCTGGTAGACGGTGCTGTTGTAGGCGCTGACGGCCTGCGTGAGACGCTGGCCGAGTTCGTCGAGATTCTTGGCCACGGCGGCGACGCGCTCGTGAAGCTCAAGGCCGAGCTTGCGGATTTCGTCGGCGTTTTTCGAAAGGGCCTCCTGCTTCCAGCCGTAGGCGGCGGCCTTGAGCAGGGCGATCAGCGTGGCGGGTGACGCGAGAATGACGCCGACGCTCGTGCCGCGCTCGAAAAGGTCGGGCTCGTAGCGCAGCGCCGCGCTATAGAAGGCCTCGCCAGGGATGAAGAGCACCACAAACTCGGGCGAAGGCTGGATGCTTTTCCAATAGTTCCGGTTGCCGAGGGCATCGATATGGCCGCGGACCACGCGGGCATGCTCGATGAACTTGGCCTTGCGGACGGCTTCGTCACTCGCCTCGAGCGCCTCAAGATAGGCCTGCATGGGGGCCTTGGCATCGACGGCGATGGATTTGCCGCCGGGTAGGCGGATAATCATGTCGGGTCGCCCGTCGCCGGCCCCCTCCTGCTGGATGAAGTCGACGTTCTCGACCATGCCGGCGAGTTCGACAACGCGCTGGAGCTGGATTTCACCCCAGCGGCCGGCGGTGCTGGTGGAACGGAGTGAACGGGAGAGCTTGGTCGTCTCGGACTGAAGGGAGGTTTGCGCGACCGCGAGACCCTTGAGCTGCTCGGTGAGTGAGCCGTAGGCCTCCTTGCGGGCGTTCTCGATGGCCCCAATTTTCGCGTCGACCTGCAGCAGCGACTCCTTGAGCGGCTTCACGAGGGCGTCGATGGCCTGCTGGCGCTTTTCGAGATCGCCGGAGGATTGCTGCTGGAGCTTGGCGAAGGATTCGCGCGCCAGCTCGAGGAAGGAAGTGTTGTTGCGGCTGAGCGCGTCCGAGGAGAGGGCCTTGAACTCGTTGGCGAGGCGGGCCTGGGTATCACGTTCGGAGGCCAGCTGGGTGGAGAGCTGGGTGCCGAGGGTCGAAAGCCGGGCGGCTTCGGTCCGCAGCGCGGCCAGCTCAGCGCTGAGCCGCGTGGTTTCATCCTCCTTTGCCCGCAGCCGCTCGACGAGCGCCGCCTGCCGGGCGTGGAGCACGAGCCAGACAATGATTCCCGCGACGGCGGCCGCGGCGGCGGACCAAGCTGCGATAGTAAAAATCACGTAAAGATGGTTTTAAAAGGTTTGTTTAAATCGAACTCGGGCCGCACTCCTTGACACGCCGAAAGCCACTCTGCAAACACGCGCATGCCAATGTTTTCCTCCGCTGGAAACAGCTAAGTTGGATGCGAGCATGAATACCCTCACTGAAAAGACTTTAGCCCCCGTGACTCCGGAATCAAAGCCCCTCGTCCTCGTCGTGGATGATGAGTATGGTCCGCGGGAGTCCATTGCCTTCACCCTGTCTTCGGAATTCAACGTCGACACGGCGGGCCGGGCGGCTGAGGCGCTCGCGAAACTTCGCAAGCAGACCTACGCCGCCGTGGTGCTCGACATCCGCATGCCGGAGATGGATGGCATCAAGGCGCTGGAGGAGTTGCGCCGCATCGATCCGGATGTCTCGGTGATCATGCTCACGGGCTACGGCACGCTGCTGACCGCCCAGCAGGCCATGGTGGCGGGAGCCAACCAGTACCTGCGCAAGCCGCCCGACGTGGCCGAATTGCTCGAGGCGGTACGGAAGCAGACGCAGGCCACGCGCCTGCGCCGCCACCAGGCGCACCTTACCCGCGAGATGCAGGAGCTCAACGGCACGCTCAAGCGCGAGATCGAGCAGAACGAGCCACAAATCTGGCAGGGCCGGGCGTCGATCGAGCTGGTGCACGACCTGAACAATCCGCTGACGGTGGTGATTGGCTATGCCACGCTGCTGGTCGAGGAGGCCCGCGCGGTTTCCAAGCTGGATCCGGAGCGGGGACAAAAACTGCTCGAATACGCCAGCATGATCGAGCGCGCGGCGGAATACTGCCACCACCTCTCCGAGAACTGGCGCCAGGCCTCGAAAAAGGCCACCGAGTACGCGCCGCTGGACCTCGTCCAAGTGATTCAGGAGGTGCGGCAGGTGATCTTTTTTGGCAATGCGGCCGTCCAGCTCTCCGGCCTGACGGTGGCCAACGCGCGAGGCTCAAAATTTGAGCTGATGCGGGTTTTTCAGAATCTGCTGAAAAACGCCCTCGAGGCCGGCGCGACGCGGGTTCAGGTATCGCTGGTGCAGGCGGGCGACCGCATCGAGCTGACCATCGCGGACAACGGCGCCGGGATGAATCCCGATGCGGTGAAGCGCGCGCTGCGCGGTGGGTTCACCAGCAAGCAGAACGGCACCGGCCTGGGCCTCAGCATCTGCCGCCATTTGCTCGGCGCGCATGGCGCGACCTTCAATCTTGAATCCGTGCCCGGGAAAGGCACCACGGTGAACCTGGTGTTTCCCTCCGTCGCCCCGACCCCCGGCGCATGACCCGGCATCGTTCACAACGTGATCCGGCATGAGGCGGCGGCGGGTAAAAATCACCGGCATCGGCCCGGTCACGCCTGCGGGCATCGGGCGGGAGGAATTCTGGAAGGGCATACTTGAGCCGGTGAGCCGGGTGCGGCCTTACGGCAAATTCGGGAAGGAATACGGCCCGTTTGTCGCGGCTTATATCGAGCAGTTTGAAGTCGGGAGCTATGTCGAGAATCGTTCCGCCATTCCCAATGGTTCGGCCCGGCATACCTTGTTTGCCCTGGCTGGGATGAATCTTGCCCTGAAGGATGCCGGGATCTCACCGGAGGAACTGGCCAAAGCCAGCAGTGCGATCGTGGTCGGATGCTCCTTGATGGATTTCGGGGCAATCGGGAGTTCAATCGAGGCCGTGCACAAGCGGGGCCCGCGGGCTGCGCTGGGGCGCGGGATCTTCACCACCAATATTTCCAGCATCCCGGATGCGGCGAACCAGGTCTTTGGCATCACGGCGCGCACGATGACCATCCAGAATTCGTGCTGCTCCGGCATGGATGCCGTTGGCTACGCAGCTGAAATGGTAGCGACGGGCAAAGCTGATCTGGTTTTGTGCGGAGGGACGGAAGCTCCGTTGCACCGCAGTCCAATGCTGGAGTTGAGGGCGGCAGGGCTGACGCCGGTATCGACGGAAATGCCGGAGCGCCTCGCGCGTCCTTTCGACCTGTGGCGCACCACTGGCGTGGTGAGCGAAGGCGCCGCCATGCTTGTGATCGAGCCGGAGACCAGCCCGCGCCAAGGCTACAGTTACATTTCGGGCTACGGTTTCGCCAACGACGAGGCAGGTGAGTTATGCAGTGGGTTGAAGGACGCTGCCAAGCAGGCCCTCGCTGGAGCGAGGATCAAGCCCGGGGAGATTGAGGCCATCAGTGCGTGGGGACCGGGACACAAAAAAATCGATGAAGCGGAAGCGCAGGCCATGGTTGATTTGTTGAAGGCGTATTTACCCGACATCCCGGTGGTATAGCTCAAAGGCGCCATCGGCAGTCCGCTTGGTGGCGCCCCGGCGATTCAAATCGCGGCTGCCGCTCTGGCGCAGCGCTTCGGGGTGATCCCGCCCACGGTCAACTGGCAGTATCCGGACCCGGCCTGTCCGCTCAATCTCAGCGATCAGCCCCGGTCTGTCGCTCACGGGATTACCTTGATCAACGCGCATGGTGTGGGGAAAGTGAATGCCAGCATGATTCTGGAACGATGCTGAATTCGCCGGCATTGCTGGTCTCGATCGTGGTTGCCCTGGTCGGGGCTCTCATCCTCTGGTCGAATCCGGAGAGGTTGGTTAATCGTCTGGCGTTTAGCTGTTCACTGCACATCGCCCTCTGGCTCGCGTTGCTTTATCAGGCGGTGACCGCGCCGAGAGGTTCGGGCGAGGGCCTGTTTTGGCTGAGATGCACCTCGGCTGCGAGCGCCTCCATCCCCCTGCATTTCCTGCTGGTAAAGGAGGGCATTGCCGGAGTTTCGGGTCGATTAGGTTTGGGCTGGTTGCGGCGAAACTGGCTGTGGATCGCTGTTACTGTGTTTTTCACGGTGATGCCCTTCACCAGTGCCTTCATCCCTTTTCAATCCACCGGAACCAGCCGGCTCTATGGCTGGGCATATCCCATAGTTTCATATGGTTTCATTGGCCTGGTAGCCTTGCTCTTCTGGGATGCGCTCAGGACCTTGAAGCAGGCCGTGGGCGGCCAACGCCTGGAATTGCAGGTCTGGTTGGTTTGGGGATGTGCCATGACCGCGACAGTCCTCGTGCTCAAAGCTCTGAACTGGCTGACGCATGAGCCGATTTATATTAACCTGCAGCCCATTGTTGCCCTCATATTCTATGGGGGCACGGCCTATGCGATCACCACGTATCGTATTTTCGATGCCCGCCAGTTGATCCTCGTGGTGCTGGAGCGGGTCATCCTGATCACTGCCGTGGCCGCCGTGGCTTTCTCCTTCGATTGGGTCCTGGGCCAGTTTTTATCTTCGGAATGGATCGTGCATCTCGTCACCACGGCCCTGGCGCTCTGGTTTGCGGTCACGTTCAACGGCTGGCTCGACCGGTTTTTCCAATTTTATCCGCAGGCCACCGCCGCCCGGCAGGCCGCATATGCGGTGGCCCGGCGGGAGATCAAGGCGGAGAGCCTGGAGCAGGCGTTTCTTTCCGTCCTCAAGGGCTGGGGCCAGGCGGGGCATGCGCTCATGCTTTCGGGCACGAAGGGGATGTTGCAGGGCGGGGCCGTTGAGATTCCCGAGGATGGCACGGTGGTCCAGATCCTCCGCCAGCTCCGCTGGGCCACGCCCGAGCGCCTCGCCCGTGAAAAGAGCACCCCCGAACGCGAGGAGCTGAATCGTTTCCTGCACGAGCACCGCCTGGGGGTGCTGGTGTTTGGCGAAGGGCCGACCCTGACGTTGCTGATCGGGGTGGGCGTGCCCGCGTCGCGCCGGCCGTTTACCTACCCGCAGGTGACGCAATTGATGGAGCTCGCCTCCATCATCGAAAGCGCGATGGAGCGCAGCCATTTTTCCGTCAAGGCCCAGCATGCCGAGCAACTCGCGACGGTGGGCCTGCTCGGCGCGAGCCTGGCGCATGAGATCCGCAACCCCCTCGTCACGATCAAGACCTTTGTGCAGCTTTTGCCGCAGCACCATCAGGACCCGGCGTTTCGCGACAAGTTTTTCCGGCTGATCGGCGACGAGGTGTCGCGGATCGACCGCCTCACGGAGCAGCTGCTCGACCTCGCCTCGCCCCGGGCCTACACCGCAGTGCCGACGCCGCTCCACCCGCTGCTGCGCGCGGGGCTAGACCTGGTGACGACGAAGGCCGACCACCGCCAGGTCCGGATCATTGCCGACTTTGCCGCCGCGCCGGACATTGTATTGACGGATGCCGGTGCCACGAAGCAGGTGCTCCTGAATCTCTGCTTCAATGCGATCCACGCGGTCGAGAACCGCGAAGGGGAGAGATGGATCAAGGTGGCCACGCGCAACGTCCCCGAGGGCGTCGAGATGTCGGTCTCGGACAATGGCGCCGGGATTGCGCCGGAGATTCTGCCTCGGCTGTTCCAGCCGTTTCAGACGACCAAATCGACGGGCTTTGGACTTGGGCTCGCCATTTGCAGCGATATCCTTTCGGGTTTGAAGGCAACGATTGCCGCTGATCCGTCGTGCCCCGGTAGTGGTGCGACCTTTCGCGTGCATTTCCCATGTCCACCACCTTCATCCTAGCCACCACCGATCTCCAGCTGGCGGCCGCATGGGAAGCCCAGATCCCCGCGGACCGGCCGATTGTCCGCCTGTTCGCGGCGGCCAGCCAACCGGTGGCGCAGCCGGGGCTTTCGGCGGTGGTGGTGCTGGACGCGGCTTCGGAGCCGGCCCTGCCCGGCAACCTGGTGAAATGCCCGACCATCTATGTCGGAGAACCGCGGAGCCTGCCGTTTGAGCAGGCCCGGCTGGCCGGGCGCGCGCGCGTCTATCTCAACTACGAGGAGAGCACGCGCCGGTTGGATGAATTTCTGCCCCTCATGGCCGAGCTGGCTTCGAAGGAATCGATGATCGCGCTGCTGGTGGACAAGAACCGCCGGGCCGATGGCTCGGGTTCGCGCTCACCCCTGCGCCTTTCCACCTCGAGCGAAACCGCGGAGCTGTGGGATTTTCTCGAGGGGGCGGTGGAGAGCATTGACTCGCGCGACCGGCTGCTGGGCGAGTTTCGCCGCGCGTCGCAGCCACCTGCTGCGGGCCTCGCATGCCGTGTTTTTCCTGCGGGAGACCGACGGGTTTCGCGCCGACCGGGGCACCTCGTTTTTTCCGAATGACGACCCACTGGTGGCTTATCTGGAGAGCCATCCGGCCGTGATCGACGGCGCGAGCTGGGACGGTCCTGGCGATCCCATGGCCGAGCTGGCCGTGCGAAACCGCCTTGCCATGTGGGGGGCGCGCCTGCTCGTGCCGATCCATGACAACGGCCGGCTGCTGGGCTTGATCGCGCTCGGCGTGCGGGATGACGGACAGCCTTATGACGAGGCCGACCGCGTGCGGGCCGTCTGCGTGGCCCGGTTGCTGCGCCAATTCCTGACCAAGGCCCTGCAACTCGGCCGGCTGCAAATTTTTGCGACCCAGGCGACCCTTGGGGCCAAATACCTGCCCAGCACCCTGATCCTGGCCCCGGAGGAAACCGTGCCCCGGCACGTGCCGCTCGTGGTGCGGGACCTGATCGGCCGCGTGCGCCGCACGCGCGAGGTGAGCCGGGCCACGCCGGGGGAAGGCCAGCCGTTCCGTGCCAGTGCCGGGCTGGTGGTCGAAACCGGGGGGGTGTGGGTTTTTTGGGAGGAGGCGAGCAGCGAAGTGCATGATGCCGCCACCCGCCGCCGGGCGGTGCGCATGGGTCTCCTGCGCGAACTTGCCCTGACGCTCAGCCATGAACTCGGCAACGCCCTCGTGTCCCTGGCCACTTTCCGGCAGGCATCGGACAGCGCGGTGGTGCCGGCCTCGATGATCGCCACCATCAAGGGCGACATCGTCAAACTCGAGGGCCTCGCCGGCAACCTCGCGGTCATGCAGACACTCGACGAACTTTCGCCCGTGAAGGTGGATGTGCGCGAACTGGCGCAGGGCATCGGCTCGGCCCTGGGCGTGAAGGTCGAGGTCGGCCCCGATCCCGTCACCTTGTCCGCGGCCAAGCCGCTGCTGGAATTTGCCCTGCGTTCACTCGTGGAAACCATCACCGAGAATCGCGGCGAACTCGGCGCCACGGAGCTGGTCCTGCAGGTGCGCTCCACGGGGACGGGCAAGGAACTCACCGCGCTCCTTTCGCTCAAGGGCCGCAATCTCGAACTGGAAGGCATCCTGCCCGAACCCGTCGTCGGGGCCGTCCCCAACCAGGGGCGCATGGGGGTGTTCCTCGCCAAGGAAATCCTGCGCCTTCATCACGGCGAGATTCATGCCGGTCCCGGCATGGAGGGTACGGAAATTTTGATCTCGGTGCGTTCCTGTTAGTCCAATCCCCGAGCGGCCGGTCTGACCGGTCCTGACCCTGGAAGTCCGGCCGCGGCACATTTTTCACTCCCAACCTCCCTCAATCATGCACACGCGAAAAATCACCGTGCCCAAGGTGAAGCTCAAGGACATGGATTTTCAGGGATTTTATGAGAATTATTTCAAGCCGGAGCTGCCGGTCATCATCAGCGGCATCACGGAAAACTGGGGAGCCCGGTCGAAATGGAACGCGGAAGCCCTGCTGAATCAGCTGAAGGAATCAAAAAATACGATCAAGCGGGCGCTGTGGTATGACAACGACAGCCAGTTTCTCCGGGAGGACTACGAAGTCCCCGCGTTTGTCGCGAAGTGCCTGGAGCCCGCGTATTCCTACACCCGGGATGCCAACTGCCGTTTTTGGATCCATCCGCCGGGGAATGTCACCCCCTGGCACTATGACGGAAATTACCTCTACGTTTTCAACGTGCAGGTCAAAGGGGCGAAGGAATGGTCGATGATTTCGCCCGAGACTCCGGTGACGAGCTTTCCGTTTTCCAACATCACGGCTCCGTTCTGCAGCCGGCAATCCAGCCGGGAAATTTCGTATGCGACGTTCCGGGCCGAGGAAGGCGACATGGTGTTTCTTCCGCCGCTCTGGGCACACCGGGTGCTGACCGTGGAAAATTCGATCAACCTGAACTGGGTCGGCACCAAGAAGGGCGCCACGGCCGGCTCCCGGCTGGAAAAGCGGGAAAAGGAAATCCTGAAACTGTCCACGCTGCCGGGGTTCTCCAAGCTCATCCTCCGTCCGGGCGGGCCCGCGGCCATGAACTATTTCAAGGAATACGGGGGAGTTGGTTTGCCGCTGATCAAGGAACTCACCGTCAGCACCTCCCCGATTTCCGCGCTGACCCGGGCGGCCAAGGAGTATGCCAGCTTGGTATCCCTGGCCCTGACGTGGAAAGACGGCGCCAATGTCGTGAAAAAGAAAGTGACGGAATCCGGCCCGATGCCCGACCATTGACCCGGGATGGTCACCGGGAAAATCCATGATTACTTTCCAGAGGTTGTGAAGACCGAGAACAGGGAGAGCTTTGCCGGGACGGTGGCCGCCTGGGCGATGCGCGAGCCATCGGTGAGCGGCCTCGTGCTCATCGGTTCGCAGGTGCGCGCGGCCGACGATGCGATCTGGCGGGCGGACGCCCAGTCGGACTGGGACTTTCAAGTCATCTCCGCCCGCCCGCGAATGTTTGCCGATTCCGCGTGGACGGCCGGCCTGGTGGGCAGAAAGCTCCGGACCTACGCTCCGCGAATGACCCGCGTGGGCCGGGTGCCCAAGGTGAACATGATTTTTGAAGGGACCGAGGCAGACCTTGTGATCCTGCCACTCGGGCTCATGCGCCTGACCAAGCTCCTGGTGGCACTGGGCCTGCACCGGAGGGAAGGCCGGGTGCGGCGAGGCCTGCAGGATCTCGCCATTGTCGCCCGGCCGGGCTGGCGCTTTCTCAAGGGGGCCGGGAAGTGGGAACCGTTGTACCAGCGGGTCGTCGCGGAGGTGGCCGATGTCCAGCTGGACGATGAAGCCGCGCGACGGCTCGCGGACTCGTTCGTCTGCGACTACGTCTGGACGCTGCGCAAGCTGGACCGCGGCGAGTTGCTGGCCGCGCAGCGCATGCTGCACCAGTCGCTGGCGGAGACAAATTTCCGCCTGCTGCATGAACTCAAGCTGCGCCGTGGTGAACGCTCTTTCCCCGAGGCCCGCCGGATTGAGCGGGTGGCCGGAGCGGAGCTGGCCGGGGTGACGGTGGACTCGCCGCTGGCGGCGCCGGCCCTGCGGTCCGCCGCCGAAAAGTGCGCGGCGACCTGCCGCGAGTTGATGGGCGCGCTGGTCGGGGTGGGCTGGCACTGGCCCGCGCTCTAGAGCCGGCCGCGCTACTGCGACTGGAAAAGCTCGGCGATCACGTCCTCCAGCGGCACATCCTCGATGGTGATGTCGGCGACGGGACCGGTGCTGAGGATTTCCTGGGAGACGGCGACGATATTCTCGCTGGGAACGCGCAAGACGAACTTGCCTTCCTCACTGCGCTTGGTCTCGCCGTGGAGCGACTGCCACGTGTCAGGGAAGGATCCGGTCTTCGCCCCATCGACTCCGCTCAGGGCGGGGAGGAACGTGATGATTTTCTTCCGGCTGCCGGAGCCCGCCTCGAGTCGATCGAGGGCGCCGTCGTAGATCTTCTTTCCCTTGTGAATGACAATGACCCGTTCACAAAGCTCCTTGATGTCGGCCATGTAGTGGCTCGTGAGGAGGATGGTCACGCGATGGCGGCGGTTGTAATCGCGCAGGAACTGGCGCACCGCCTTCTGGGAGACCACATCCAGCCCGATGGTGGGCTCGTCGAGGAACAGCACGCGCGGCCGGTGCAGCAGGGCAGCGATCAATTCCATCTTCATGCGCTCGCCGAGGGACAGTTCGCGGACCATGACGTTGAGCTTCTCACGCACGCCAAGCAGGTCGACGAGCTCGTCCAGGGTCTGGCGGTACTGGTCGGCAGGCAGGCCGTAAATGTGGCGCAAGAGGAGGAACGACTCGATGGCGGGCAGATCCCACCAGAGCTGGTTCTTTTGTCCGAGCACGAGGGCGAAGATGCGGCGGTAGGCGTTTTCGCGCTTGGTCGGATCAAATCCGGCGACCCGCGCCGTGCCGCTGGTCGGATAAATCAGGCCCGACAGCATTTTGAGGGTGGTGGTCTTGCCGGCACCATTGGGCCCGAGGAACCCCACGAACTCGCCCTCGCCGATGGTGAAGTTGATGTCATCCGCCGCCCGGGTCTCCGCAAACTCGCGGTTGAAAAGCCCCCGCACCCCGCCCCAGAAACCGGGGCGCTTCTTGTAGGTCCGGAATACCCGGGTGAGGTGCGAGACTTCGATCATGGAAGCAGGGAGTGAACAGCGAAGCCGCGAAGAAGCAAAACCCTTTGCGTCCCGTCGTCTTTCCGGTGCGGCCTGGCCGGGTGACTTTGGCGCTGCGGGAGGTTTGACGCCGTGACTTCCAACCCTAATCTTCGCCGCATGATCACTCGTGCCCAACTGCGGTGCGTCACGCTCCTGCTGGGGGCGTTTTTACTGGCGGGGTGTGCGTCATCACAAATGTCCCGGATCGATGCGAACCGCGAACTCTACGAGTCGTGGCCCCTGGAAATGCGCCAGGCGGTGCTCGATGGAAAGGTCGAGCCGGGGATGAACCGCGACATGGTGCGGATGGTCCTGGGCCAGCCGACCGAAATCCTCACCAAGGCCGCGGGCATCAACGAAGACGAGATTTGGGTCTACCGGACGGGCGGGGATGAAGGTGGCTCGGGCATGGGTATGGGCAGTCCCGGACTCTCAATGGGTGGCACTATGGGCGGCCTGAGTGTCGGCTCCGGTGGGATGGGTACCAGCATGGGCACGAACATGGGGATGGGGGGCGGCACCAACATGGGCATCAGCGCCCCGATCATGAGCGCGCCGGTTCGAACGCCCGCCGAGGAACGGGAGATTGTGTTCCAGGATGGCGTGGTCCTGCGGGCTGAGCCGGGGCACTGAAGGTGCGCGGCTAGTGGCCAATTCGGCGATAATCGAGAATCGAGTGGCTGATATAGCCGGCAGTGAGAGCGGCCCGGTCGGTGAGCGGGGCGGGCGGTGAAACATCCTCGCCGAGCTGGAAGACAAAGCGGTGCGTGCCGTCATCCTGCGCCGGGCTGAAGAGGCCCGGCACGATGACCTGGGCAGGCACGGTGCGACGAACTTCAGTCTCCGCGCGGCAGGGGAAGGGAAAGTTGACGTTATGCACCGTGAAGCTGAGGGGAGCGGTGGTGGCGGCCAGCTGCGGCACGAGCCGGGCGGCGTGGCGGGCGGACGTTTTCAGGACGGCGAGCAATTCCGGCGTGGGTACGCCGCCGGCATACTTGAGCTGGTCGTAGGTCTCGAACGAAAGATCCTGGGAAAACGCCATCGCGGGCAGGCCGTGGACCGCGCCTTCCCAGGCGCCGCCGATGGTGCCACTCGCAAGGATGAAGCCGAGGCTGGCATTGAGACCGACGTTGATGCCGCTCACGACGGCCTCCGGTTTGGTGGCGACGGGCAGCAGGTGGGCGAGGGCGATGTTCACGCAGTCGCTGGGGGTTCCGTCGACGATCCAGGTGGGGCAGCCGAAACCTCGGTCGACGGCGGCGGAGGTGACCGGCCGGTGGCGGGACTTGGCGGCGCCGATCCAGCTCTGCTCCTGCTTGGGCGCGACCACGGCGAGGGTGTGGCCCGCGGAGCGCAGCGCATGCACGAGCTCGTGGAGAAAGACGCAGTCGATGCCGTCGTCGTTGGTAACCAGGAGTCGCATGATCCGAGGAAGGCACGAAGCGCCTGAGGAGAAAAGGCGCGAAATGGGACGGGTTTTAAAGTGGAACGCGTTGTCCCGACGCGGTGAGCGCCTCGGTCAACGATGGCACGCTGAGGGAGACAAACCCCTTCGACAGGCTCAGGGCAGGCAACGCGTTGGGGACTGTATGGACTGGAGACATGGGTAACACTGTTCGGAGACATAGGTAACACTTGGGGGATGCCCTGGATCACCCATACCCCGATGTCCCAACGCCACGAGTTCGTCCTTCTCGCCAGCCAAGCTGGCGTCAACTTCCAGCTG
>CAIUWA010000035.1 GCA_903902745.1 uncultured Opitutia bacterium
CCCCGCCGCCCCCCGGTGCGGGCGCTCCCGCCGCCGGCGGGCCACCGCCGGCGGGACGGCGCGGAGGCGGCGGCGGAGCCGGCAGGCAGTTGCAATTTTTCACCGTCAACATCCCCACCGGCGAGCTGAAGACGTTTCATCCCACGACCGACAGCCTGAACCACATCCAGTCGTCGCCCACCGACCCCAATATGGTCCTGTTCTGTCATGAGGGCGAATGGCACGAGGTCGACCGCATCTGGACGATGCACAACGACGGCAGCGCGATGCGGCTGATGCACGCGCGCACGATGCAATACGAAATCGCGGGCCACGAGTTCTTCGGCCACGACGGCCAGCAGGTCTGGTACGACCTCCAGACGCCGCGCTCGGTCGAGTTCTGGCTGGCAGCCGTCAACCTCTACACGGGCGAGCGCATCCGCTACCCCATCACGCGCGAGCAGTGGTCCGTCCACTACAACGTGTCGTGGAGTGGCAAGCTCTTCTCCGGCGACGGCGGCGGACCGGATGGTGTCGCCAACATGACGCCACTACCCGAGGCCAAGACCCTCAATCCCCCGGTCAACAACAAGTGGATCTACCTGTTCACGCCGGTTGCCGGCAAATTCGACACGATCAAGGTCGGCGGCGAGGACGTGAAGGTCGGCAAGTTCACCGTGGAGAAACTGTTCAACATGGCGCCACACGACTACAGCAAGCGGACCGGTGTCGAACCCAACCTCATCTTCACCCCCGACGACAAGTGGCTCGTCTTCCGCTCGAAAATGCAGGGCAACGCGCTGCAGGTCTACGCCGTCGAGGTCGCGAAGGCCAAAAAGTAAGATCAACGGTAATGCCCTAATTTAAAAATGCCTTGAGGTAGGGCGAACCGTCCCGGTGAGCCGTTCGACTAGCTCCCGGTCCCAGGCCGCGGCTCGGCGGGGACGCCTCGCCCTGCCAAATCAAACTCCCAATCTCCATGAACCTCACCTCCCCCAAGTCCATCCTCCTGCTCAGCCTCGCCTTGCTGGCCGGACGCGCCCTCGCCGCCGACGCTGCGCCCACGCCGTTGCCCTCCGACTGGATTGATCCGAAAACCGGCCACCGAGTCATCCGCCTCTCCCCCGACACCGGCGGCTCCAGCCTCTACTTCCACCAGCACGGTTACACCCCACAGGGTGACAAGCTCGTGCTTCGCGGCGCCGGTGGCATCGCGACCGTCGATATCAGCACGCTCGGCGTCTCACCGCCGAAATTCGAGATGGTGATGCCGGGCGCCGCCCCCATCGCCACCGCCTGGCGCACGCGCGAGGCCTACTTCGTCGACCGCCAGCTCAATGCCATCATGGCCGTCCATCTTGACACCAAGGCGGTGCGCGAGGTGGTCAAGCTTCCCCCGCAGGCGCGCAGCGGCGCCTACGCCGTCAACTGCGATGAGTCGCTCCTCGTCGGCATCGCGCCCGACCCCGACGGCAAGACGACGCCGCGCACTCCTCCCCCGGGCGGTCTCGGCGGCAGCCTCGAAGCCAACTGGGCGGCCGGCACGCCGAAGATGATCTACACGCTCAATATCAAGAGCGGCGAATTCAAGGTGATCCACCGCGAGAATGACTGGACGAACCACCTGCAATGCTCGCCGACCGATCCCCAGCAGATCCTTTTCTGCCACGAGGGCCCCTGGCATTACAACGACCGCACCTGGACCATCCGCGCCGACGGCGGTCCCGCCCGCCTGCTCCACAATCGCACGATGAACATGGAAATCGAGGGCCACGAGTTCTTCGGCCAGGACGGCAAGGCAGTTTGGTATGATTTGCAGACGCCCCAGAGCGGAGTGTTCTGGCTCGCCAGCGTCGATCTCACGACCATGCACCGCACCTGGTACAACCTGCAGCGCGAGGAGTGGTCCGTGCACTACAATGTCTCGCCTGATGGCAAGCTGTTCTCGGGCGACGGTGGCGGGCCGACCAGCGTGGCGTCGCGTTCCATGGACCGTGAGGACATCCAGAAACAGGGCCAGTGGATGTATCTGTTCCACCCCGTGATGACCAAGGGCAGTTCATTCCGCGACCAGAAGGACCTGATCGATGTCGGCTACTTCAAGGCCGAGCGCCTCGTCGACATGTCGAACCACAGCTACAGCAAGGAAACCGGCGTCGAGCCCAACGGCACGTTCACGCCGGACGGCAAGTGGATCATCTTCAGCGGCAATTTCCACACGAACCCCGGCAACGGCGGTCGTGCCACCACGCACACTTACGCCGTCGAAGTGGCGAAACACTAGATCGATGTAGGGGCGTACCTCGTGTACGCCCTGCCCTGCCCTGAGCTTGTCGAACGGGCAGACGGCGGTCCCTTCAATTCCTGATTTCCATGCATCATCGCAAAATATTCCTTCTCCTCCTCAGCCTCGTCTCCGCTCGCTGGCTGTCCGCGGCCGATCCGATCCCCACCGATTGGATCGATCCCGACACCGGCCATCGCGTGGTCCGACTTTCGCGGGAGCCGGACACCGCCAGCCTTTATTTCCACCAAAACGCCTTCTCCGTCGGCGGGGACAAGATGATCCTCACCTCGGCGAAGGGGATCTCGATCATCGATCTCGCCACCCATGAAATCAAACTGGTGGCGCCGGACGTGCCCTACAGCGTGACCGGGAGCAGCGGCATCGAGTTCGGCCACAAGACCCGCCAGATTTTCTTCCAGAAGAACGGCGCGGTCTGGGCCACCAACATCGACACCCTCGCCACCCGCGAGCTCGCCAAGCTGCCCGACGGTGGCGCGATGTCCGCGCTCAACTCCGATGAGACCCTCGTCGTCGGCATCCGCACGGATGGACCCAAGCCCCCCGGCCCCGTCGGCTGGCCCGCGCCGGGCACCGTCATGCATGCCCCGGATGGCCGGGTGCTGACCTTCGCCGAGATGCGGGAGGTTCTCCTCAACAACCGCGTCGATCTGCATATTCCGATGTCGATGTTCACCCTCGACCTCCGGACCGGCGAGGTGAAGACGATCCACCGGACGACCGAGTGGCTGGGCCATGTGCAGTTTTCTCCCACCGACCCGAATTTCGTCATGTTCTGTCACGAGGGCCCCTGGCACCGGGTCGACCGCATCTGGACCATGCGGATCGACGGCACGGGCCTGACGCTGGTGCACAAGCGCACGATGAACATGGAGATCGCCGGGCACGAAGCCTTTGGCGCCGACGGTAAAATCATCTGGTATGACCTGCAGACCCCGCGCGGCCAGGACTTCTGGTTCGCCGGCTACGACGTCGCCACCGGCCGGAGCACCCGCTACCATCTCGACCGCAACGAGTGGTCGGTGCACTTCAACACGTCGCCCGACGGAAAACTTTTCATCGGCGACGGTGGCGACAGTGAGATGGTGGCGCATGCGCCCGATGGAAAGTGGATCTACCTGTTTCACCCCGAGAACGTCCCCGATGTCGCCGGCCTCAAGGCGCCGAATTCCGACAACCTGATCCAGCCCGGCTTCTTCCGGTCCGAGCGCCTCGTGAACATGGCCAAGCACAACTACCAGCTGGAGCCCAATGTCCATTTCACGCCCGACATGAAGTGGGTCATCTTCCGCTCCAACATGCACGGCCCCACCCACGTCTACGCCGTCGAAGTGGCAAAGCATTGATCGTATTTTTGATCCCTCCGGAGGTAGGGCGAGGCGTCCCGCCGAGCCGCGGTCTGGGACCGTGAGCTTGTCGAACGGCTCACCCGGAGGGTTCGCCCTACCCCAAATCCATTCCCCTATGAACCACCCCAAAAAGTTCCTTCTGCTGCTTTCCGCTTTGACGATCAACTCGTGGCTACTGGCCGCCGAGGAGCCGCCCACCGACTGGATCGATCCTGACACCGGCCACCGCGTCATCCGACTCTCGCGCGAACCGGGTACCGCCAGCCTGTATTTCAACCAGAACGCCTACACCAAGGACGGGAAAAAGATCATCGTTACCACGCCCGGCGGCAGCATCTCGGCCATCGACCTGCAAACCCGTGAGATCAAGTTGCTCGTGCCCGGCCCAGTCAGCGTGCTGATGACTGGCCACAAGACGGGTGACATCTACTACACCAAACGCGGCGCCCGTGCGGCTGGCGGCGCCGGCGACGCCCCGACGGAATCGATGGGCGGAATCGTTTACGCCACCAGCGTCGATACCGGCCAGACCCGCGAGGTCGTGAAACTGCCACCCGGGGTCAACGTGGCCTCGCTCAATGCCGACGAGACCATGTTCATCGGCGTCAAGCTCCCGGACAGCCCCGAGCGCGGGGCCCGCGGCGGCCAGCAGGGCGCACGCG
>CAIUWA010000036.1 GCA_903902745.1 uncultured Opitutia bacterium
CGGCATCGAACTCGCTGATGGTGCGGGTTTCGCGGCCCGCCTCCAGGCGGGCGAGCTCCTTCAGGTCGCTGAGCATGGCGGACACCGACTGCACCCCGGTTTCCAGCAGTTTCGCGAATTCCGCGCGGTCGCCCATGGCAATATCGGGCCTGCCGAGGAGCTTTGCCGCCAGCGCGACCCCGAAGACGTTGCCACCGATATCGTGGACAGCTTCGTGGATAAGTGCGGCGCGCCGGTGCTCGATCTCATTGATCGCGGCGAGCGCGCCTTCCAGATCATTGAGCCGGCCGGCCGCCTCGGCCTGCTGCATGCGCTCGAATTGGGTCGTGCTTTCGCCGATCGCCCCGCTGACGAGTTTGAGCATTTGCAGATTTGCTTCCACCAGTGACTCGCGTTCGAACTCCGGATGAGCCGCGGCAAACGCCTCAATGACTTGGAAAAGGCAGAGCTGAAGGTGGCCCCATTCCTGGATGAGTTCATGCAACCGATAGCCCTGTTGCCAGCGGTGCAGACCGTGTTTCACCTCCTCCTGTTTGGTCGCGAAGTCCGCCGCCTTGTCCGCGGCGCCCCCGGGACGGGCCCGCAGCTTAAGCTCATACGCATCGAGCAACTGGGGAATATGATCATTGAACTGGCCATGCGTCAGCGCGCGCACGGTCGTTTGTTGGGGATCCGCGTTGGCCGCTTTTCGCCACGCCTGCAGGATCGCCTCCCGTTGTGATCCCAAAAAATTGCCGAGGGCATTGAACTGTTCGCTTTTGGTTGGGATCATGTAAGCAAGATCAGAGGCTTTTGCTCGGCCTTACCAATTTCGAGAAGGCCTACAAAGACGTCAGGGCACGACTTGTGACAATGCCAAGCTTAAATCTGCATATTGTCCTATGTCGTGCCCCTTACGTCTTCGGCCCGGCCGCGGTCTGTCGTCAGGGGCCGAAATGCGCGGGCTGGCCGGTGGCTTCCAACACCGACATCCAGAGGTCACCTTGCAGGCTTACTTTTCGGCGGCGCACGGTGACCACGCTGATCGGCAGGTTCACGTGGTGTCCGTGCCAGCGTCCGACCACCATGTCCGTTTTTCCGGCCATTGCGGCGTGGACGGCATGTTGCGCCAGACGCAGGCAAAAAATGGCGTCCTGCGGGGAGGCGGGCACGCTCCGGATGATATAACTCGGATCGATATACTTCACCGTCGCATCGATTTTGAGGCCCTTGAAGTGGGCTTGAATCCGGTCTCGAAGGAAGGGGCCGATGTCGCCGAACTTGGCGTTGCCCGAGGCATCCCTGGCCGAAGCATCCGTCTGCATGAGTTCCTGGCCCGCACCTTCCGCTATGACCACCACCGCGTGGCCGCGGGTTGCCAGCCGTTTCTCCAGCTGCGCGAGCAGGCCGTCGGGGCCGTCCAGATACGTGGGCGACTCGGGAATCAGGACGAAGTTGACGCAGTTGTCGGCCAGAGCGGCAAACGCCGCGATAAAACCGGAATCGCGCCCCATGACCTTCACCAGGCCGATGCCCCGGGCGTGTCCCGTCGCTTCGTTGTGGGCGCAACGAATCACCCGGACCGCCTCGGCGAAGGCCGTCTCGAAACCGAAGCTTTTATCCATGTATTCGAGGTCGTTATCGATGGTCTTGGGTATGCCCACGACGCCGATTTTGAGGCCCCGGTGGGAAACTTCCTGGGCGATGGCGGACGCGCCACGCAACGTGCCATCTCCGCCGATGACGAAGAGCATATTCACCCCGAGGGAGATCAGTTTGTCGACCATCGGCCCGATCGGCTGTGGACCGCGGGAGGTGCCGAGGATTGAGCCGCCCTCGGTATGGATCTCGCTCACCGACTCGGGGGTGAGGTGCACGATCTGATGCCCGTATTTGTCGATCAAGCCCTCATAGCCGTAGGGAATGCCGTAGACGGTTTTGACCCCGTAGGAGTAGTTCAAGGTCATGACCACCCCGCGGATCACATCGTTCAATCCCGGGCACAGGCCACCACAGGTGACGATGGCCGCGCGGGTCTTTTCCGGGTCGAAAAAAATCTTCTGACGGGGGCCGGAGCGCTCGATGGTGATCGGTTCGGTTTCGCCCTCGATGGCGGCGGCGACCCGTTCGAGTGAGTGGTCGAAAAGCACCCGGTGCCGGTCGTCGCTGACGAAGTTGGCGCGGGCCTCTTCCCGGCGTGGTTGCAGCGGCGAAGGGTGGCTGGCGACTCCCAGGTGCTTAATTTCGAAGTCTTCGCGTCTAAATCGTCTCATGATTCGAGGAGTTCAAGTGCTGTTTCAGCAGCTATCGTTCCCGCCCGCATGCAGATCCAAGAAATGCGCCGCGAAGGCTCAACGTGAGGACGTGATCTCCTCAGATGAAAGAATAAGACCCGGCTGTACTGCCTTCAGGATGGAATATGATTCTGGCGGCCAGACCCCCTCGACTCGGCCCTAAGCGTGAGGTGCTGATTGGTTCATTCGGGCGTAACCCCGGGAATTTTAAACCCGACGCCATAACGGACCCGGCGCGCGTTAATTTTGCTCTCGCGGGCCAGCCGCTCCAATGCCTGCTCGAAGCGCTCGCGGACCGTCTTGGCAGGATCCTCGCCGCCGATTCGCTCGTGAAACGTTTTCAGCGAGCTAAGGAATTCCTTCTTTTTCGTCGTCTTTATGAACTGATAGTATTCCTCCGCGGTGTAGCCCTTGAGATACTTCATTTGGGCCGGATCATAGCCTCCCGGTTTGCTCATCAATTCAATCACCTCAGGGATCGTTTTCTTCACCTCCATCGCTTCCACGCGTTCCCTGATCATCCGTGCCACGAGCGGCGTAATACTGCCGTGGTGGAGATGTGCCAGGGCATCCTCGCCGGCCTTTTCGACGTAAGCGTCAACTCTCGCGACGAGCACTGCATCGGTCTCCGGGTTCAACCCATCGAACTCCTTCATGATTTCCACGGCCTGACTAAGTTCGGCCATGTTCATCTTGTCCTCGACGATATCCGCCCAAGCATCCGTATTTTCAACACCTCCGGCGCTCAGTTTGAAAGTTCTCAAGGCAGCGGTGCTGTATTTCCGCGTCGCCATCGCCAGCGTACTGTTGACCGAGCCCAGCGCCGTTTGCCGAGAAAAAATTGTTCGCCGAAGTTCCGACACGCTCTCGATGCCGAACAGCGACACATAGGAATAGGCCCGACAGTTTTTCGCCGGCTTCGCCTCCTCGGCGAACTTGTGCCAAAAGTAGGTCTTGCCGACGCCCCACGCGCCTTTCACCGCAAAGATGCCCGGTTGGTCGCTGGCAATGAATTTGGTCAGGGCTTCTTGGATTAGGTCGGTGGCTGCCATGGGACTGATGCTGGCGACGGGATCAGGTTTTTTGGAAAATCCCGAAGGTGTCCGGCTTGACCCCGTCCGGCTCGGCCTTCGGCTAATTACTTCGGCTAGCCCGACGCAAGTAGACGTTTAAGCGAAAGCGTGGCCATTTAGGATGGATAATGTGGCGGAGAAAATTGCCGCGACTATGCACTGACGCAACTCCAGAGCAGTGTAAGAATTGCGGGAGTCCGCCCTGGTTAGGCACCGTCGATTTTAGCCCATCCCTTGAAACTACGTTCCGAGTAAACCTGCCAATCGAGTGAGGGGCGTCTCCCCGCTTCTCGGCGTAAGAAATTCACGACATGGAGAAAGAATTCCAGGAAAATTAGGTCGCCATCCCTTTCCTGTATCTTTCCCACGCTTCGGGCCGGGTTAATCATCCCGCGATTCAGGACAAAGACTCGGTCAAGGACGTCGAGAGGGATGCTCTCCTTTTTTGCGACCGCACTCACGCGAGCGAATTCCTTTTTAAGCCAATCTTTTTTTCCGAGATTACTCTTGAAGGCGAACAGGAGATAAAGGCACCGATACGATTTCCTGTCCGTTGGTGCTCCACCTTCTCGAGAAGCAACGAATTTCAGTTTGAATGGCCTTAGAGCCCTTACTTTCGAAGCCGCTTTTAGACTGGTGCGGATTTCGGCTTTCGTCAGGACACTTTTTACCTCGATTACTGCATACACAGCTTCACAGGGAATCACTAAGTTGCGTGCACCATATTCAATCGGAGCCGCCGTCGCCTTTTCGTAAATGACAAGATCAAGCTGACCGGTTCGAGCGTCACTGAAATCTATAGCTTCACCGGTAGCCAAGCCGAACGATGAGGGTAGTCTTTCGCTGAAAAACTTCTCAAGTCCAGCAGCCCGCTCGTCACCTCTAATTCCGTGATGGTTGAATGCCTCCGCCTTCTTGGCTACGCGAACAAGTTCCTTCTTCGCGATGCGAAGGACTTTCTTGAAGAGTTCGCTCGGTTTTCGGCTACCACGTGGCATATCGTAAATGTGCAGCTACGAATCGGTGGCAGCTTGTCTCGCTAACCTCAGATAGTGGTAAGGATTTCGTTGAGCGTCTTGCTCGGACGCAGTGCAGCGGAAGCCTTGGCATCGTTCGGCTGGTAGTAGCCATCGATATCGGTGGGTTTGCCCTGCACTGCGATCATTTCGGCGACGATTTGTTTTTCAGCGGCGATGAGCTTTTCGGCGACGGGCTTGAAGATCTTTTGTAATTCGAGGTCTGAGGTTTGAGCGGCGAGGGCCTGGGCCCAGTAGAGGGCGAGGTAGAAGTGGCTGCCTCGGTTGTCGATGCCGGCGCCGACTTTGCGGGCGGGGGATTTGTCGTTCTCCAGGAACTTGCCGTTCGCTTCGTCGAGGGTGTCGGCGAGGACTTTCGCCTTCGCGTGGTTCTGCGTGATGCCGAGGTGCTCGAAGCTGGCGGCGAGGGCGAAGAACTCGCCGAGGCTGTCCCAGCGGAGGAAGTTTTCCTCGGTGAACTGCTGCACGTGCTTCGGCGCCGAGCCTCCCGCGCCGGTCTCAAAGAGACCGCCGCCGTTCATCAGGGGGACGATCGAGAGCATCTTCGCACTCGTGCCCACCTCTAGGATCGGGAAGAGGTCGGTCAGGTAATCGCGGAGGACATTGCCCGTGACGCTGATCGTGTCCTGTCCGGCCTTGAGCCGCTCAAGCGTGGCGAGGCAGGCGGCGGCGGGCGCGAGGATCTTGATGTCGAGTCCCTTGGTGTCGTGCTGCGCGAGGTAGGTCTTAACCTTCGCGATGATCTGCGCGTCGTGCGCGCGCTTCTCGTCGAGCCAGAAGATGGCGGGCGTGTTGCTGAGGCGCGCGCGGTTTACGGCGAGTTTAACCCAATCCTGGATGGGGGCGTCTTTTGTCTGACATGCACGCCAGATGTCGCCGGTCTCCACGGCATGTTCCAGAATTGTTTTCGGTTCACTGTTCACGGTTTGGGGATCCGGAATCGTGACGACGCGGATGGTGCCGTTGCCAGGAGCAACAAAGGTTTTGTTGTGGCTGCCGTATTCCTCCGCGGCCTGGGCCATGAGGCCGACGTTCGGGACGGTGCCCATGGTCTTGGGGTCGAAGGCGCCGTGCTTTTTGCAGAAGTCGATGGTGGTCGAGTAGACGCCGGCGTAGCTGCTGTCGGGGATGACGCAGAGGGTGTCCTGGCCCTTGCCCTGTGCGTTCCACATCTGGCCGGAGGTGCGGATCATCGCGGGCATGGAGGCGTCAATGATGACGTCGCTGGGGACGTGGAGATTCGTGATGCCCTTGTCGGAGTTGACCATCGCGACGGCGGGGCGGGCGGAGAAGACAGCGGCGATGTCGGCCTCGATCGCGGCCTTCTGGTCGGCGGGGAGCGTCGCGATCTTGGCGACGAGGTCGCCGAAGCCGTTGTTCAGGTCGACGCCGAGCGTGGCGAGGGCGGCGGCGTGCTTGGTGAAGAGGTCCTTGAAGAACACGCGGACGCAGAGGCCGAAGATGATCGGGTCGGAGACCTTCATCATGGTGGCCTTGAGGTGGACGGAGAAGAGGACGCCGTCCTTCTTGGCCTTGATCATCTGCTGGGCGAAGAAGGCACCGAGCGCCTTCCGGTTCATGAAGGTGGCGTCGAGGATTTCGCCGGCCTTCAGCGGCGTCTTCTCCTTGAGGACGATGGTCTGTGCGGCCTTCGCTACGGCCTCGGGCGAAGCACCAGCCGGAGCTGGAGCAGGGACAAATTCAATGCGCACCGTAGTCGCGGCCGGCACGGTGACGGACTTCTCGTTCGAGAAAAAGTCGTCCTTGCCCATCGTGCCGACGCTGGTCTTCGAGGTCGGCGACCAGGCGCCCATGGAGTGGGGGTGCTTGCGGGCGTATTCCTTGACGGCCTTCGGGGCGCGGCGGTCGGAGTTGCCCTCGCGGAGGACGGGGTTCACGGCGGAGCCCATGACTTTCGAGTAACGTGCCTTGGCATCCTTCTCGGCGTCGGTCGTGGGGACCTCGGGGAAATCGGGGAGCTTGTAGCCCTTCTTCTGGAGCTCGGCGACGGCGGCCTTCAGCTGGGGGACGGAGGCGCTGATGTTGGGGAGCTTGATGATGTTGGCCTCGGGCTTGAGCGTGAGGGCGCCGAGTTCGGCCAGGGCGTCGGGGACGCGCTGGTCGGGTGGGAGCAGGTCCGAGAACGCGGCGAGGATGCGACCGGCGAGGGAGATGTCCCGGGTCTCCACGGCGATGCCCGAGTGCTTGGTGAAAGCCTGGATGATCGGCAGGAGGGAATAAGTGGCGAGCGCAGGGGCCTCGTCGGTCTTGGTGTAGATGATGGTCGGGTTCGCGGGCATGGGTTTGGGGAAAGGGATGGGATTGGAGCCTGTCACCAAAGGGGGGTGGGGACGCACGGTCAAAACAAACCAGTTTCGCACGGAGGCACGGAGGACACAGAGTGGGGAAGGCTTTTCCTCTGTGATCTCCGTGCCTCTGTGCGAAACCATCCGATGCCGAAGGTATGGTTTGACGCCGGCTCCCGGATTGCCTCCTACTTGGCGTTCCCCGCCTGCGTTTTTTAATCCCATGAATGCTACCCCCGTATCCCGTTCTGTTTTCGTTTCCGCCCTGCTGTGTTTGTCCGCGCTCGTCCCGGCCGCGATCGCGGCGGAGACGCGCTTCACGCTCCCGGCCACGCCGCGGGCGACGTATAATTTCAATCCGGGCTGGAAATTTTCCTTCGGCGACGCGGCCGGGGCGGACCAGCCGGGGTTCAACGATGCGACCTGGCAGGACGTCAGCCTCCCGCACACCTGGAACGAGATCGACAGCTACCGGGCCTACATCGCCCACAGCGGCGGCGACCAGAGCGAGAAGATGTTCGGCGTGGGCTGGTATCGGAAGCACTTCAAGTTGCCCGCGGGCAGCGAGGACCAGAAGGTATTCATCCAGTTCGACGGCATGCGCCAGGCGGGCCGCTTCTTCGTCAACGGGCAGCCCGTCGGCAAGTATGAGAACGGCATCACGGCGGTCGGCCTCGACGTCAGCAAGTTCGTCAAGTTCGGCGGGCAGGACAACGTCATCGCGGTGAAGGTGGACAACAGCACCGACTACAAGGAGGAGGCCACCGGCACGGCGTTCGAGTGGAACGCGAAGGATTTCAACCCGAATTTCGGCGGGCTCAACCGCGACTCCACCCTGATCGTGGCGGGCCGGATCTACCAGACCCTGCCGCTGTATGAGAACCTGCAGACCACCGGCATCTATGTTTATCCCGAGAAGATCGACCTGAAGCAGAAGACCGCCGACGTGAAGGTGGAGGCGCAGGTCGTCAATGAGACCGGCGACTACGCCTCAATCACGCTCTCCGCCGTCGTGGTGGATGCCGACGGGATCGTGCGCGCCAAGTTGGAGGGCAACACCTCGGACCTCGTCGCGGGGCAGTCGGAAGTCTTCACGGCCGCCGGTTCGCTGGCCGGGGCGCGCTTCTGGGATGTGAAGGACCCGTATCTTTACCACGTCTATTCAATGCTCAGCGTGAACGGCAAGGTGGTGGACGTGTGCGACACGACGACGGGTTTCCGCCAGACCGAGTTCAAGGGTGGCGTGGGTACGGGCGGCGTGTGGCTGAACGGCCGGTTCGTCTGGCTGACCGGCTACGCGATGCGCTCCGCGAACGACTGGCCCGGCCTGGGCGGCGGTTATCCGGACTGGATGCACGATTACACCCTCAAGATGGTGCGCGAGAGCAACGGCAACTACATGCGCTGGATGCACGTCTCGCCCCAGCGGGCGGACGTCGCGGCCTGCGACCGGATGGGCATTGTGAACGTGTGCCCGGCGGGCGACAAGGAGCGGCTGGTGACGGGCCGCCAATGGGACCAGCGCGCCGAGGTGATGCGTGCCTCGATGATCTTCTTCCGCAACAACCCCAGCATTCTCTTCTGGGAGGCGGGCAACACGATCGTGACGCCCGAGCAGATGGTGCAGATGGTGGCGATGCGCAAGGAGTGGGATCCCCATGGCGGCCGCGTCATGGGCACACGGGACAACGATCTTCCGGCGGAAAACAAGGCGCTCACGCCGATGTCCGAATACTACGGCGTGATGATCGGCCAGGCGGCGCAGACGGATGAGATCAAGGGTGACGACATCTTTCGCGGGTACGCCATCGCGCGCCGCGACAAGGCGCCGCTGATCGAGACCGAGGATTTCCGCGACGAGGCCGGGCGCAACATCTGGGACGACTTCACGCCACCGACATTCGGCTTCAAGCCCAAGGCGGGGACGGCGAAGGACGGCCGGCCGGTCGACACGTGGCACTGGAACTCCGAGACCTTCTGCCTCGCCGCCTCGATGCGGTACGCGAGCTACGTCCGCAACATGATCTCCAACACCGACCCGGCGCACTCGAAGTGGTCGGCCTACTGCTCGATCTATTTCGCGGATTCCGACGCCGACGGCCGCCAGCAGGGCAGCTACGTCCTGCGCGTGAGCGGCAAGGTGGACGGCGTGCGCATCCCGAAGCAGCTCTACTATGTCTCGCGCGTGATGCAGAACGAGCAGCCCGACATCCACATCATCGGGCATTGGAATTATCCCGCCAACACGAAGAAGGCGATGTACGTGGCCGCGAGCAACTGCGACCAGGTGGAGCTTTTCCTCAACGGCAAGTCCCTCGGCACGCAGACGAAGCCCTTCAAGTTCGTCGACACCTACGGCGGCCGGACCATGGGCTCGGCCGAGATGGCGGCGGGCACGGACTCGGGCTTCATTTACGAGTTTCGCGATGTCACGTTCGCGCCTGGCACAATCAAGGCGGTCGCGACCAAGGGCGGCAAAGTCGTCGCGCAGCACGAAATCCAGACGGCGGGCGATCCCGCGGCGATCAAGCTGACGCTCCACACCGGGCCGCAGGGCCTGCAGGCGGACGGGAGCGACGTGGCGCTGGTGGACTTCGAGGTGGTGGACGCCCAGGGGCGCCGCTGCCCGACGGATGAGGCGCGCGTGGACTTTGCCGTGACGGGGCCGGCGGTCTGGCGCGGCGGGTTCAGCGCCTCGAAGCTGGACACGACCAACAACCTCTATCTCGACACCGACTGCGGAATCAACCGCGTGGCGGTGCGCTCAACGCTGACGGCGGGTGAAATCACGGTGACGGCCACGCGCGCCGGCCTGAAGCCGGCGACGGTGAGGATCCCGGCCAAGGCGATGGAAATCACCGCCGGCCTGCAGAAGCTGATGCCGCAGAGGCTGTAGGACTGATATAGCAGCTGAGGTAACGAGGCTCGATCGAAAATTGGGCACTGCATCGGCTTGCCGATGGTTGGCTGTAGGAGCGGCTTTACGCCGCGATGGGCATGTGGCAGGCCTCATCATCGCGGCGTAAAGCCGCTCCTACAGTTTCGAACCTCGGCGCTCATAGAGCGCCGCTACATCGAACCCAGCCTCCTTACGTCAGCTGCTACGAGAGCGGGGCGTCGGCGCCCCGCTCGAACTCGCGCTCCAGTTGCCCGCAGATTTCATCCATGTTGAATGGCTTCCGCAGGACGAGCAGCGCCCCGACCTCGTCGGCCCGCTTGCCCACTTCCGGGGCCAAAGTTCCCGTCATGAGCCAGACCGGCATCGTCCGGCCGGTTGATCTATTTTGCTCCCGGAGCAACTGGCAGAACTCGAGCCCGTTGGTGTCAGGCATATCGTAGTCGACCAGAACACCATCTATTGGCAGATCGGCGGCCAGTTTCAGCCCCGTAGCGGCCGAGCTGGCACCGACGGCCTCATAGCCGCGCATCTTCAGCATGCTTTTGAGCATGCCACGGAAAGGCGCGTTATCGTCGACGATGAGAATGCTGCGTGGCATGGGAAGTGAAACGTCTGACCCCGGGACCGCAGCCAGGTGCCATCGGCCAGCGCGATTGATTGGTGAAGCGGCGGGAGGTAATTTAGAATTGGTAATTTGTGATTGGGAGTTTGAGATAGGGGAGTTAGTAGTTGGGAGTTGGCAGTTGGGTCGGAATGCCTCCCGGAAAAGGCCGGCCCCAATTCCAAATTTCCAATTCCGAATTCCTATTTCCCCATCCCCATGTCCCACCCCCGAATCATTCCGCCGGCCCTGATCGCACTCTTCCTTCTGGCCGCTCCGGCTTTTGCCCAGATCAACACCACGCAGACCGTCGTCCCGGGCGTTTATTTCCATGAGGGCGATCCGCGCCGCGGGCACAGCAACAACGGCTGGGTCGTGTTCGACGACTTTGTGTTCGTGATCGACGCCAACTATCCGTCCGGCGCGCAGATCGTCATGCCGAAGGTGAAGGAGACGTCGGACAAGCCGGTGCGCTTCGTCCTGAACACCCACCACCACGCCGACCACGCCTATGGCAACCAGCTTTGGGCCGACGCCGGCGCGACGCTGATCGCCTCGACCGCGGCGCTGGAGGAGATGAAGAAGGTTGAGACCGGCTTCTTCGGCGGCGAGCCCGGCCGCTGGGAGGCGTCGGCCATGACGCGCCCGGATGTCGCGGCGACCAAGCTCAAGCCGCCGGTGATGCTTTTCCCCAAGGACCTCATTCTTGACGACGGTCACCGCCGCGTGGAGCTGCACTGGTTCGGCACCGGCCACACGCGCGGGGACGCCTACGTGTGGCTGCCGAAGGAGAAGGTCTTGTTCACCGGCGATGCCTGTGTGAACGGCCCGTCCAACAACGTGAACGACGGCAACATCGGCGAGTGGATCAAGACCCTCGAGCTCGTCAAGCAGCTCGGCGCGGAAAAAGTCTGCCCGGGCCACGGCCCGATGGGCGGGCCGGAGATCATCGTGGACCAGCAGGCCTATTTCATCGCGCTGCAGCGGGCGGTGAAGCAGCTGGTGGACGCAGGCAAATCCGCCACGGAGATCCGTGACGCAGTGCCGGCAATTGCGACCGAGCTGAAGAAGACCCCGAACATTGCGCGCTACGTGATGACCAATCCCACAGCCCACGTGCAAAGAGTCTACCTCGAGCTCGGGGGCCAGGTCTTCCCGAAGTAACCGTCCGCCGTCTCCACCATTCCTCATGAAAAAAATCATCGCCCTTTTCCTTCTGAGCGCCGCCGCCCTCTTTGGGCAGGCGCAGGACCTCAACCTCGGTGCGCACGGCAAGATTGCGCTCTACCTCCTGGATGACGGCTGGAAGTTCAATGTTTCCGACTTCGGGGACCGCCTCCTGGTGACCATCACGCCCAAGGGGGATGTGAACGCCAACTGCACCCTGACGGTGACCTATCCCGAGAAGGACAGCCTGGATTCCAAGAGCCGCCTGCGGTTGAAATTGGAAGCGGACTGCGCCCAGATCGCGGAGCACTCGTCGGAAGGAAAGGCCGTGGCCCGGGAGTTTTCGCTGCGCGACGGCTTTGGCTATCACTGCGACTTCACGGATCCCGACCTCATCGGCAAGCCGCCGGAGAAGGACAACTTCAAGACGGTGAGCCAGGGCCTTATCCATCTCGCGCCGGATGTGCTGGTCGAAGTGAGCATCTCAGCCGACGGTTTCAAGAGTGAGCCGTACCAGTCCCTGCTGGGGATGATCGAAGGCATGGAATACACCGCACGGCCTGGCCGCTCGCGGTAATCCTCCTGTCCTCCCGTCTCCTGTCTCCCGTCATCCCGCCCCCCGTCGTTCATGTCACTTTTCATCGGCGTTGATTCCGGCACACAGAGCGTCAAGGCGGTCGTGCTCGACCTCGACACGCGGAAAGTCGTGGCCGAGGCGCGGACGCCGCACCGGCTGATTGCCGGCCTGCCCGCCGGGCACATGGAGCAGCATCCCGCGGATTGGACCGCGGCGCTGGACGAAGTGCTGCGGGCGGTGACGGCCCAGATTGACCGCAGCCGCGTGCGCGGCATCGGGGTTTCAGGTCAGCAGCACGGCTTCGTGCCGCTCGACGCCGAGGGGAGGGTGATCCGTCCCGCCAAGCTCTGGTGCGATACCAGCACCGTGGCGGAATGCGCGCTCATCACCAAAAAGCTCGGCGGCCCGAAGGCGGCGATCCGGAAGACGGGCAATCTTATCCTGCCCGGTTTCACGGCGCCGAAGATCCTCTGGTTGAAACGGCACGAGCCGGCGAACTACCGTCGGCTGCGGCATGTGCTGCTGCCGCATGACTACCTGAACTTTTACCTGACGGGAAATTATTTCATGGAGGCCGGCGACGCCTCGGGAACGGCGTTGATGGATGTGCGCCGGCGCCAGTGGTCGCCGGACGCGATCAAGGCCATCGATCCTGCGCTCGCTGATTTTCTCCCGCCGATTTCCGGCTCGCACGAGGCGGCCGGGTTCCTGCAGCCGGCGCTCGCGGCGCGTTACGGGCTGCCGACCGGAGTTGTGGTCAGCGCCGGTGGCGGCGACAACATGATGGGCGCGATCGGCACGGGCAACGTGACCCCGGGCGTGGTGACCGCAAGCTTCGGCACGAGCGGGACGATTTACGCGTATGCGCAGCAGCCGGTGATCGATCCGCAGGGAGAGATCGCGGCGTTCTGCTCCTCGACCGGCGGCTGGCTGCCATTGCTGTGCACGATGAACGTGACGACGGTGACCGAGCAGATCCGGACGCTCTTCGGCTATGATCACGCGGCGCTCAACACCGCGGTGGAGCTGGCGCCGCCCGGAGCGGGCGGCCTTGTGCTGCTGCCCTACCTGGCGGGCGAGCGCACCCCGAACGTGCCGGATGGCTCGGGCGTGCTGCTCGGCTTGAGCAGCACGACCCTGAAGGCCGGTCACCTCGCTCGTGCCGCGATGGAAGGCGTGACGCTCGGCATGAATTACGGCCTGCGCCGACTCGCCGCGCTCGGGCTGAAGGCGCGCGAGATCCGCGTGACCGGCGGCGGCGCAAAGTCGCCGGTGTGGCGGCAGATCATGGCCGATGTCTTCGGCGTGCCGGTGGTCGCGATGGTCGAGGACGAGGGCGCCGCGCTGGGCGGCGCGCTGCAGGCGGCTTGGTGCGTCGCGCTCCGCGACGGCGGCAAGGCGAAGATTTCCGATTTTACCTCCGGCGCCGTTGCGCTGGAGGAGAAGACGCGATGCAAACCGCGGAAGGCGGCCGTCGTGCGCTACCGCGAACTCCAGGCGCTGCAGGATCAGATGAGCCTGGGCCTGCGGAAGATTTTTCCCGAGCAGCGGAAACTGGTGGCGGAGTAGGGCGGGTCAGAGACCCGCACAACTTTATTCCTGAAAACCGGGCGGTCATCCGCCGTCGCTGGAGCTATGGCGGACAAGTAGACCGCCGCTACAACAAGCCCGGATTCTCTGCCACCTCACTTGATGATCGTGGGCGCGGCCTTGTGGCCGCTCAGCCGGTACACTTCCAAGGCCTTGGGCAATTCCTCCGTCAGTCGCTGAATGCGCTCGGGCGTCGAGGGGTGATTCGACTGCAGGGTATCCTTGATCGACATCGAGGCGCCGGTGACGTCCTCCAGCCGCTCGAGCACCTTGATGGCCTCCTCGGGATTGTAGCCGGCCTGTGCCATGTAAATCATGCCGATGTGGTCGGCTTCGCGCTCCTTGTCCCGGTCGAACGCGAGATCGCCCGACGCGCCCACGGCCTGCTGCATGATCATGATGGGGGACGCGACGATGCCCAGCGTGTCCTTGGCCATGTCGCGCGACAGCCGCTCCTGGACATGCTTGGCCGTCACGTGGGCGATTTCATGGGCGATGACGGACGCGAGCTGGTCATCGTTCTGGACCACCCGGAAAAGTCCGGTGAAGACGCCGACGCGGCCGCCGGCCATGGCAAAGGCGTTGATCTCCTGCGGGACATCAAAGACGACGAATTCCCAGTTGGCATCGCCGACCTCCCACCACGGGATCACTTGGGACAGGCGCTCGCCGACGCGGTTGAGCTGGTCGACGCGCTCCTGGTCGCGCGAGATCGGATAGTGGGCCTTCATGTCATCGAAGGCCGCGATGCTCATCTTCGTGACCTCCTTTTCATCGACGAGATTCAGCGCGCTGCGGCCGGTGACGGGCACGGTGTAACACCCGCCGAGCAACAGGAGGACCGGAAGCAAGGGGAGGATGCGGCGAACGGAAGGATTCATACGTCGGCTCATGGGAGGGGGAGAGGGTCGGTCCGGGCGGAGGGAGCGTACGGGCAGGGCGAGGTTTGGCAAGTGTGAGACCCCCGCGGGTTGGCAGGGTTCATGCAATCCATTCTGTTACCTTTAGGCCGTTGCATTTTTTTACAGGTTCGCCATGTTAACCATCACACTCATTAACTCGCCGGGAACGTTGATGAAAATTGCCCGTCACACTCCTGCCGGCACCCCCTAGAACCTTTCAGCCTCCTCCCCTTATGGCCGAAGAAACCGATTCACCGTTCGGAAAAAAGCACCGGGTCATCCACTGGAACCCCGACGCGGGCAAAGAGCCCGCCAAGCGCCGCTGGACGTGGAAGCGCATCACCCTCTGGACAGTCGGCGGCTTTGTCGGGCTGCTGTTTGTCGCGGGCGGCGTGATCCGCCTCGTGAAGCTGGTGAAGCCGCAGGCCTTCCAAGCCCAGGCGGTGGCCACCGGCACGCCGGGCAGTGTGGATCCGAATGCGGCGTTTGTCAGCCAGACCAAGGCCGAGTTCGCGCACGAAAACGTGGGCAAGGCGCTCGCCGAGCTGCGCCGCCTGCCGGTGAGCCATCCGCGCCAGCTCGAGAAGTTCATCATGATCGAGAAGGATTTTGTCGCCGCGGAGACCACGCTGGATACCCACGACTACGCTGCGGCGTACGCCCAGTTCGGGTCGCTCAACCGCCGCATCGAGGACTTCGGCCTCTCGATCAAGTCGCGCGAGGACGCCCAGCTCGCCTACAATGAGATCCTCGTCAAAATCAAGGCGATGGAGCCGGCGCGCAGCCTCGCGCCCGAGGCCCTCGAGGCGGCCACCACCGCGGCGAGTGCCGGCCGGCAGTTTCTCAGCGATGGTGATTTTCTCATCGCGAAGAAGACCCTCGACGAGGGATTCGCGCAGTTGAAGAAGGCGGAGCAGGCCCTCGACGATCATGTGTCGGGCAACATCTGGCGCGGCCAGCAGGCGCTCGTCGCCGGGGCGCGCCAGGAGGCCGGCGAGGCCTTCCGGGCGGCACTGGAGAAATCCCCGGGCAACGAAGTGGCCCTGCAGGGATTGAAGCGCGCGGAAACGATCGACCGCGTGCATGCGCTGCTGCTGCAGGGCGAGGATCTGGAGAAGAAGGCGCAATACGCCCAGGCCGCCGAGGCCTACCAGAAGGCCTTCGCGCTCGATGCTTTTTCCGCCGCTGCGCAGGAGGGCCAGTCCCGCGCCAGCCGACTGGAGACGGAAACCAAGTTCAACACCGCGTACGCGGCGGCCCAGGCCGCATTCAAGGCGAAGGAATGGGGCAACGTCGTTTCGGAGGGCGAGAAGGCCCTTAAAGTCTATCCCCAGCGGACGGAAGTGCGGCAGATGATCAAGTCCGCGCAGGAAAGCGCCCACACCGAGGCCGTGCAAAAGGCGCTGGCCAAGGCCTACGCCTACGAGAACCAGCACCAGTGGATCGAGGCGCGCGACGCCTACAGCGAAACCCTGCGGCTGGAGCCGGGCCTGGCGGATGCGAAGGAGGGCTTTGCCCGCTCCGGCACCATGATCCGCACCCTGATTTCCTACAACGCCTCCATTGCGGAAGCCGAGAAGCGCGTCGCGCGGAATGATTTCCAGGGCGCCACCCGCAGCTTTAATGACGCGATGTCCGTCAAGCCGTCGTACCTCGTCAACAACGACCGCATCACCCAGCTCCACGCCATGCTGGAGGCCCAGAGCAAGCCGATGGACGTGACTTTCCGTTCCGATGGAAAGACCTGGGTTTCGATCAGCACATTCCGCCTGCTGGGCCAGATTGATTCCTCAACGGTGAAGATGCTCCCCGGCGACTACGAAATCGTGGGCCGCCGCAAGGGCTACAAGGATGTCTTCCTGGTCCTGCAGGTGCGCAACGGCACACCTCCCCCCGTGGTCAACGTTGTCTGCTCCGTCAGCTCGGACAAGGGCTGACCCCACCCCTACATGCGCCTGCTCCGCCCCGCCGTCGGCCTCGCCGTCGTTTTTTCCTGCGTCACTGCCTTTGGCGCGACCGCCTTGGAAAAGGAGCGCGACGCCAGCCGGACGGCGCGCGGCCCGCTGCCGGATCCCGACCTGCTCGACGGCGCCGGCCAGAAGGCGGAGAAGCGCGCGGATCATGGCATGCTCGGCGAATTTGAAATTCCCGGTGACGACTCGAAGAGCGATAAAGTCGGCGGCCAGCAGCAGGACAAGGCCGGCGGGTCCGGTCCGCAGATGGAGGCGCAGAAGGATCAATCCAGCGCAGGAGGCGGAGGTCAGCAGGACAAGTCCGCGCAAAGTGGCGGAGGCGGCCAGCAACAGGACAAGAGCGCCCAGAGCGGCGGCGGCGGCGGGCAGCAGGGCGGCGATCAAAACGCCAAGGGCGGTGGCGGCGGGCAGCAGTCGGCCGACGCCTCGTCCCAGGGTAGCGGCGGCCAGCAGGGCAGTGCCGGTCAGAACGGCAGTCCCGGCGGCGGTCCGCAGTCCGGCGATCCGGGCGCCAAGGCCGGCGGCATGCAGGTCGCCCAGGTGAGCAGTGGCGCGGCCGGCCAGCAGGGTGGACAAGGCGGCAGTGGCAAGCCGACGCAAATTTCCATTGGCGACCCCTCGATGCAGATCAAGCAACCCGCCGCGGCGCAGGGTGCCGTGGGCGCCCAGGTAGCCGGCAGCACGCAGCAGATGGAAAAGGCCATTGGCTCGGGCACCGGCGCGACCGGTGGTTCTTCCGGCGGCCGCGGAGGCGCCGGCGTGGAAAAGGGGCAGACCATGCCCAAGGGACTTTGAGTCCATCCGTCAACTTTCCTTCCCGGCCATGAAAACCCTTCGCCGCCCCCTCTGTTTGCTCGCCATGCTCGTGCTGGCGGCCGCTGCCCGGGCGACGTCCATGATTTATCCGGTCGAGGCGATTGACGACCTGTGGAAGCTGCAGGCGGACGCGTTCAAGGAAAAATATGCCGGGATCAACGTCACCGGCCTCGATGTGAACGACGAGGGCTGGTACGTGCGCTACCGCCATGAGAACCTGACCTACTTTTTCGGCCCGATTGCTGATCGGGAGGAGGCCCAGAGGAAAATGTGGGAGCTGGAGTCGGTGCGCGACGCCGCGATCCGCAACCGGCCTTCGCTTTCAAGCAGCCAGATCGATTTTGTCCGCTTCACCTACTCAGGCGTCTACGGCGCCCGCGGCAACACGCCGTACACGGGAAAAAAAGGCGGCGCCGGTGGTGGCAAGGATGGCTCCGGCGACCAGGCTGACAACACGGGCAACGGCGGCCAGGGTAATAAGGATGGTTCCGGCAAGAACGGCAATGGCGGTGGAAAGGATGGTACCGGCAACAGTGACACGCAGGGTGCCAACGGGCAGGGAAACGGGCAGGGCGACATGGTCGGCGTGCAACTGGCCGGCCTAGGCGGTGGCCAGGGAGGCCAAGGCAGTCAGAATGGGGACAAGTCCGGTGGCCAGAATGGCCAACAGAACGGCATGGGCGGGCAAAACGGCCAAAATGGCCAGGGCGGCGGACAAGGTGGTCAACAGGGTGGCCAACAGGGTGGACAGCAAGGCGGACAGCAGGGTGGTCAACAAGGTGGTCAGCAAGGTGGACAGCAAGGCGGGCAACAAGGTGGGCAGCAGGGTGGCCAGCAAGGTGGACAATCCGGCCAGAGTGGCGGGCAATCCAGCAGTCAGGGCGGCAGTAGTGGTGGCGGAGGTGGCGGAGGCGGTGGCCAACCGGGACAACCGGGCCAGCCTGGCCAGCCGAGCCAAGGCGGCGGCACCAATCCGCTGCAGATGCTGGTCGGCTTGCTTCGGGGCATCCTCGGCCTCTGAGGCTGGGCCAAAATTGTAGTGGCGGTCTATGACCGCCGGATTGAAAGTCGGCGCTCATACAGCGCTACAACCAACCAGCCTCTTCTCCTCGGCTGCTACTTCTTGGAGCCGGACTTCTACAAATCCTGCAGCGCGATGAAGGCGCCGCCGTGCTCGAAGCAGAGTTCGCGCATGAGGTTGGCGAAGCGCAGGCCGGTGTTCCCCATTGAAAACTGGTAGTTGACCGTCGTGGGGAAACCAATCGCGTTGATGACGACCTTGCGGTGTCCGTCGGCGTCGGCCGGGTTCAGCTTGTCGATCGCGTTCAGCGCACTCTCCGCCGAGTCGCCGGTGCTGAATTCGTCACCGAAAATATAGATGGCCATCTTCATCTTTTCGTTCGCGGGATCATATAGCCGGGTCAAGGCCTGCTTGATGCCGGGCACGGGATTGCTGGTATTGTCCGCGGCATAGCGGCGCATGGTGCGGATGCCCTGCGCGCGAGCCTCCGGGGAGTCCTCGATCCAGCTGCGGCCGCCCAGGATGAAGCGGCCGTCGGCGTCGATGAACTGGAAGCCCTCGATCTTCGGGTAAACCTCGAGCACCTCCTGCATTTTGCGAATCGCAATGGACCAGAGCCCGTCCGTGACCGGGTCGCGCATGCTGCCAGAGCAATCGACGACGAAGACGACGTGGGTGATGTTGCCCACGGGCAGGCCGACGGGCAGGGGCTCGACGTTAGGTAGCAGTGGGGCCTCCGACTTCTTCTGCCGGGCGGCGATTTCCTTCCTCAGTTCGTCGACGTCAACCAGCAGCGCCTTCTGCCCCCGTTTCTCGTTTTGCAGCTGTCCTTCCAGCTCGTCGATCAGCGCATGGACGCTGTCATTTTTCAGGCGGGCATCGACGAGCAGGTCGGTCACCCGGGTGTTGCTGCGCTCCAGGTCCTCCTTGGTCACGTGGATCTGCGCGATGGCCGCGATCTTGTCGGCGAGGATCTTGCGCAGGCCGGCGAGGACCTCCTCGTTGGCCTTGTTCTGGGTGCTGACGCTGAGCACGAAGATGAGAATGATCGCGCCAAAGCCGCAGCAAATGCAGTCGAGGAAGGCGAGGCTGAACACCTGCGTTGGACGGCGGCGCATCATGTGTCGGGCCAGGTTTTGGCAGGACTGACCAGGGCGCCATGGCTGGCATTGGCGAGCAGCCAGAACGCCGCGGCCGACGCCGGGTCGCCATTCAGGGGCATGAGAATCGTGCTGACCGGGATGCGCTGCGGCAGCTGCCGGATCGCCGCGTCAAAAAACTGCTTGCGCAGCTGCGCGTCGGTCGAGCCCTCGCTGGGAATGGAATCGCTCAGCGTCGGCAAGCCGTCGGTGAACAGCACGATGCTGTCCGGCAGGTGCTTCATGTAACGGACGGTGGTGAAGGCCCGCTCCAGGTTGGCGGGGCCCTGCGGCACGATGGTGTGCAGCTTGCCGATGATGTCCTTCAACGCCTGCCGGTCACCGGGGGTGAACCACTCCTCCGTCCGTCCCGGGAGGACCGGCGTGGTCTCCTCGTTGAAGAACAGGATTTGGAAATGAGTCTTGGGGTCGAGCGTGGCGATCATCCACTCGAGCGCATGCAGCGTGCGCTGCCACTTGGGCGCCTCCCGTTTCTTCACGTCCGAATCCTCCAGCCGCGCCGTGGCCGCCTCGATTGTGTCGTCCAGCATGCTGCCCGACATGCGCACGATGAAGAGGATGTAGTCGCCCCGCAGCTTGACGCCGGTGAGGTACTGCCGGCGGTCGGCGTTCGGAATCGGGAGCGGTGCGTGGTCGTCCGTGGGCAGGAGCTTCTTTTCCCCGAGCAGGGTGGAGAGGGCGTCCTTCAGCATGCCGGTCTGCTGGAGCAGCAGCAGCAGCTCCTTCTTCCGGTCGCTCAGCTTGAGCTGGTCCTGCGTGTTCTTCGCGTTGACGTCCTCCACCTCGACCTGCTGCGCCGCCAGCGCCTGCGCGATGCGATCGACCTCGGCCTGGCTCATTGCCACGTCATGCTCGAGCCGCTTCACCCGGGCCTGGACATCGGCGACGTTCTCGGTGTCCGCGACCGTCTTCTGCGAGATGGTGAGGATGAAGACGAGGATGACCGCGCCGAAGCCGCAGCAAATGCAATCGAGGAAGGCGAGGCTGAACACCTCGGTTTCGCGACGCTTGGCGGCAATCTTGGCCATGGTGCAGGCGGGGCCGGGCGGTTCAGGCGCGAGGGGCGGCGGAGCCCTCGCAGTGCACGAAGAGCACGTCGGCGGCATGGGTGCCGCAGCGGATGGCAAGGTGATCGCCGGCCTCGACCACGGTGCGCAGGGTGGACTCCGCGGCGGTGGAGGCGGCCTGGGGCGGCGCGGGATCGACAAACCACAGGCGTCCACCCTCGCGGACCAACTGCACGACGCAGTCGCCGGCGGCGTTGAACGGCTCCGGCAGCGCCAGGTCCGCGCAGGCGCTGGCGGAACCAATGGTGAAGGTGCCGTTGCCACCCATGAGATGCCCGATCCCGTCAATCACGGCATGCGTCGGCATCGGGCGCGGATCCGTGTGCCGCGATTTCTGCAGGCGCGCATCCCATGGGGCGCCCGTGGCCCGGCAGGCATCGTCGGCCGGGACGGAAATTTCGACGGGGACATCGGAGAGATCGGACGGCACCGTGAGGCGCCGCTGCCCGATGCAAGCCGCCCCGGAGGCCGCCGCGCCGCGCGGCAACCGCAGCAGGCGGTTGAATCCGGCCGCGCGCAGCCGGGCTTCCAAGCCCGGCAGGCAGACGGCGCGATCAGTCAGGGCGAGGGTGCACGGCTCGGGCCCATGACCGGGCGCGGACGCAAAGGCCTGCAAGCCCTGCACGAGCGTGCCGACGAACGCCGAGGCATCGGCGACGAGCTGCTCATGCTTGACCAGCATTTCATAGGTGCGGCTGGAGGTGTTGACCTGGAAGCGGCCCTCGGCCGCGCCGCCGAGCATGAAATCCTTGGTCTGCCGGTAAAACATCTGCTCGATGCGGCCGTCGGCGAGGATGTCGAACGCGGTGTGCCGGAGAAACCGGTTGCCCATCGTGCCGGTGAGATGCTTCAGCAGCTGCGCATAACCGGACTGGGACAGCTGGAGGAATTTTTGCCGCTCCAGCCGCGCGCCGGTGGAGAACAACGTGAACTCGGCGCCCTGCAGTTGGACGTCCAGGACAATCACGGGCAGATTGGGATTGAAGCCGCCGGCCCGCGGGTCGCACAGCGCGGCGCAGGCCATGTCGATGATCCCGGCCAGCGGCAATTTCAGTTCCCCGGCCATGCCGAGCACCAGGCCGATTTTTTCGTCCTCGGTGGCGGCGTCCTTCAGGTATGAGCCGGGCACGGCGAGCACGAGCTTGTCGATGGATCCCGCCGACGTGGCGAGGCGCTGGCGGAAGTCGCGCAGGAACAGGAAGGCCAGTTCCGAATAGGAGGGCGGCTTGCCCACGATGGTCAGCGAGGAGGGCTCGTGCGTCAGCTTGGAAAGGAAGGAATGCGCCACGCTCCGGGGATGCACAAACCACGCGTCCTCGGCGGGGCGCCCGAATTGGAATTTCTGGCCGTCATGGTAGGCGTAGCCGGGCCAGTCCATGGCCCCGCCATTGGTGCCGGGACTCAGCAGTTGCGGACCATCCTTTTCCGCCGCGGCGACCTGCACGCCGGCATCACAAAGTTCAAGGCCAAGGGTGGACATCGTGGTTCAACCCGGGGGTTCAGGAATAGACGCTGCTGGATTCGTCCTTCGTCGGCACCTTCATCACATCGATCAGCTGGTCGCGGCAGTGGACCTGCGTCTCGATGATGAAGGCCTCCTGCCGCGACTGCACGGTGTGCAGGAAGAACATTAGCACGATGCACAGGGCGAGGCCGACAAAGGTGGAGTTGAAGGCGAGGCCGAGGTTCTGGGTCACGGGCGAGATGTCGCCGTGGATGGCCAGTTCGGCGAACGAGAGCGCGCCGCCGATGCCGCGCACCGTGCCGATGAAGCCGATGGCCGGGATGGCCCAGGCGATGTAGCGGACGAGCGAAAGGGTGGAGTCGAGCTGGTCGGCGGCGAGTTCCGCGCGCTCCCGCACGGCGTCGGCCGCGTCGCGCACCGAGTTGGTGGCATGGAACCGGTGGAGGGCCGCGAGCATGCACTCGGGCAGCAGGCGTTCCCGCCAGCGCGGCTCGCGCTCAATGGCGACCTTCAGCTCCTTGTAGCGGTCCAGCGCGTCCTCCGGGATGATGCGCTCGCCCGGCTGGACCTTCACGAAGTCATGCTTGAACAGGGCGCGCTCGCGGCTCACCTGCATGAACTTGTAGCCGAGCACGATCATGCCCCAAAGGCAGAAAACGACCTCCGCCTCGGGCTCGTGGTCCTTGATGATGACAAAGAAGGGCCGTTCCTGCAGGATGGCGGTGTTGCCCTGGGCGGCCATGACGCGGCGGCGCATCATGAATTCCTCCGAGCGGGGCGTCACATAGTAATGGTAGAAGAGACCAACAAACAGCGTGGCGGCGACCAGGCCGAGCACGGGAACGAGAAAATCGAGGGAGAGAAAACCCTTGTTGCGCGAGATCATCGGGGGGGATTGTTCGGGGGGGCGGGGGGAGGGATTGCGCCGGGCAAGAATCGGACAGCACCCCCGGCATTTGGGTCCACTGGATCCGGCCTCAGCGTCCGGCGAGCATCACGGGATGCATGTGCATTTGATTTGATAAAAAAAACGAACACACTTTATTCAACGCGAGTCTAAATTCCAGCGCAACGCCCCTTTTTTCCCCATCTTCATGCGCTCATTATCGTCCGGCGGAACCCCCTGTCTCCCGATGAAAAAAATTATCTGTGTCGGAACCGCACTGGCCGTGGCTTTCCTTGCCGGTTGTTCCTCCAGCGGCGTCGCGCCGTCGAAGACCGCCAGTGGCGCGGGCACGGGTGCGATGATCGGCGGCGTCGGCGGTGCACTGGTCGGCGGCAACAGCAGCATGGGCACGGGCACCGGGCTGTTGGGTGGTGCGGCGGCGGGTGCGCTGGTCGGCGGCGTGGTCGGCATGATTCAGGACGCCAAGGACCGCAAGGAGCAGGACCGGCTCGCCCAGGAGCGTGCCTACCAGCAGACGCTGGCCCGCCAACGGCAGGAGGAATCCAAGCAAAAGGCCGCGAAGGATGAGGAACTGGCCATTGCCCAGGGTTTCCAGATTTCGGATCTCGAGTTGACCGACGCGCAAAAGCGCGAGGCGATTGCGAATGAACAGGTCAAGGCGCTGCGCGAGGAACGCGCGGCCGCCATGGCCAAGAAAAAGGCGCTGGACGATGCCAAGGAGCACACGCTCGCCGCCGAGGCGGAGATCGCCCGGCTGCAGGAAGAGCTGGCCCGCCTGAAGGGCGAGGGCACCGGCGGCAAAGCCTCCCCGCGTCCCGAGGCCGTCCCCACCGCGGGCGGTTCCGGCCCGTAAACTGCTCTGTAGCGATCCATGTCGCGCTCCTGCACCCGCGGAAGTTTTTCGCCCTCCGCCATTTCCTAGCGAGCAGCCCGCCATGACACCGCGATCGACTCCCCGCCTGCTGCCGGTCGTTTCGCTCGTCGCCGCGGCGCTTTCGGTTTGGAGTGGTTGCGCGACCACCTACGACGTGAAGGTGGACGCCATCACCCAGCCCAAGGCGAAGGAGACGGCGGCCTCCTACCGGATCAAGAACAAGAACCCGACCACGGAGGAGGACAATCTCCGCTACAAGGAGGCGGCCAACTACGTCAAAACCGCCTTGTCCGGCCGCGGCATGTACGAGGCGCCCGGCAACACGATCCCCGACGTGATCGTGGAACTGGACTACGGCATCGAGCCGCCCAGCGTGCGCATGGAGAAAACCAGCGTGCCGATTTATGTGCAGACCGGCGGCGGGGTGAGTTACAACCCGCTCGCGGTGACCGGAACCGGCGGGGCCGTGACCCAGCGCACGGTGCCGGTTTACGAGGCGCCGCACACGGAGCTGGTCGGTTACCAGGAAGTCATGGTCCCGGTGGCAATTTACGAAAAATACCTGCACATCAGCGCGCGCGAGAACCGGGAAAGCAAGGAAGGCAAGGTGCCCACGGAAATCTGGAGCGTGAACACCACCCTTGAGGACGAGAGCAAGGACATCCGCAAATACCTGCCGGTGCTGGCCTCAGCCTCGATGGAATCCATCGGCACCGATACCGGCAGCCGGAAGACCATCAAGCTCAAGGAAACCGATCAGAACATCGGTTTCGTCAAGAAGGGCCTGTGAGGGTTCACGGGTAGGACGAGGCGTCCCGCCGAGCCGCGGTCTGGGACCGTGAGATTGTCGATCGGCTCACCCGGAGGGTTCGCCCTACCAACGGACTCGGCTTTGTCTACGTCGCCGGCCGCAGCTTGATCAGCAGGTCCTTGCTTTCGACCGTTTCACCGACGGTCACATGCAGCTCGGCGATGACACCGTCACAGGGCGCATAGACCGTGGTCTGCATTTTCATGGCCTCCATCATCAGCAGCTTCTCGCCCTTGGCGACCTTGCTGCCGACGGATACCGCGAGGGTGGCCACCAATCCCGGGATCGGCGCCGCGACCTGCGTCAGGTCGGCGAGATCGGCCTTGGGTCGGGCCTTGGTCTTGGGCGCGACGCTCTTGTCCAGGATGAAGGTCTCACGCGTGATGCCGTTGAGCTCGTAGCTCACCGTGCGGCGGGCGTCCTTGTCGGGCGCCCCGATCGAGATGAGGCGGACAATGAGGATCTTGCCCTCCTCGATGCTGATCGAGACCTCCTCGCCGACCTTGAGTCCGTAGAAGAACGCCGGGGTCGGCAGCACGCCGACATCGCCGAAGGCCTGCTGGTGTTTTGTGAAGTCGGCGAACACCTGCGGATACATCAGGTGCGAATAGAGATCGTCCTCGGTCGCGTCGCGCCGGAGCTTTTCCGCCAGCTCGGTCCGCGCCTTCGCGAGATCGAACGCGGGCGTCGCCTTCCGGGATTTCGATTTCCGCCGCTTGGTCGCCGCTTGATGGCGCGCGCGGGCCTCCGTGAAGCGTTTTTCCCCGAGGACGACGCGCCATACCGGCTCCGGCCAGCCGCCCTCCGGCCAGCCCAGGCCGCCCATCATCATGTCGATGACGCTCTCGGGAAACGGCATCGAGCCCGGCTCGAGGTTCACCACGTCGGCCGGCTTGATGCCGCGGCTGAAGAGGAAAAGCGCCATGTCGCCGACCACCTTGGACGAGGGGGTGACCTTCACGATGTCGCCGAAGAGCTGATTCACCTCGGCATAGCTGCGGGCGATCTCCGGCCAGCGGTGGGCGACTCCCATCGAGACGGCCTGTTCCTTGAGGTTGGTATACTGTCCGCCGGGCATCTCGTGAAGGTAAACCTCGGCCGAGCCGGTGCGCGGCGCGGTGTCGAACGGCGCATAGTACGTGCGCACCTGCTCCCAGTAGTCCGAAAGTTCATTGAGCGCCTCGAGGTCGAGGCCGGTGTCCCGCGGCGTGTGCTGCAACGCCGCGACGATGGAATTGAGGTTGGGCTGCGCGGTGCTGCCCGACATGGAGGCGAGGGCGAGGTCCACCACGTCGACGCCCGCGTCCGCGGCGCGCAGCACGCTGGCCGCCGCGACCCCGCTCGTGTCGTGGGTGTGGAAATGAATGGGCAGGCCGGTTTCCTCCTTGAGCGTCTTGACCAGCTTCTGCGCGGCATAGGGCCGGCAGAGCCCGGCCATGTCCTTGATCGCGAGGAAATGAGCGCCCATCCGCTCGAGCTCCTTGGCGAGGCGCACGTAGTATTTCAGCGAGAACTTGTCGCGGCGCGGATCGAGGATGTTGCCCGTGTAGCAGAGCGCCGCCTCGCAGACCGCGTGCGTCTCCTGCACGGCCTCCATCGCGACGCGGAGGTTGGGCAGGTAGTTGAGCGAGTCGAACACCCGGAAGATATCCATGCCACTCTCGGCTGAGTGCTTCACGAAACCCGCGACGACATTGTCGGGATAGTTGGTGTACCCGACGGCATTGGCGCCGCGGAACAGCATCTGGAAGCAGATGTTCGGCACCCGCGCGCGCAGGGCGCGCAGCCGCTCCCATGGATCCTCGTTGAGGAAGCGCATCGCGGTGTCGAACGTCGCGCCGCCCCACATCTCGAGCGAGAACAGCCCCGGCGCGCGGCGGGCGACTGCGTCCGCGCTGGCGAGCATGTCATAGCTGCGCACGCGCGTGGCCATGAGTGACTGATGCGCATCGCGCCAGGTCGTGTCGGTGATCAGCAGGCGTTTCTGGCTCGCGGTCCAGGCCGCGAATTTTTTCGGCCCGAGCTCGAGCAGCAGCTGGCGGGTGCCTGGTGGCGGGGCCATCCGGTGGTCATAGGCGGTCGGGGGTGGCGCGAGGAAGGGCCGGTCGGGCCGGTAACCCTTGGCGTGCGGGTTGCCGTTGACGATGACGTTGCCGAGGAAATTGAGCAGCTTGGTCGCGCGGTCCCGCCGCGGCCGGAAGGTGAAGAGCTCCGGCGTGGTGTCGATCAGCGTCGTGGTCGCCTGGCCGCTGACGAACTGCGGGTGGGTGACGACGTTCTCGAGAAACGGGATGTTGGTCTTGACGCCGCGGATGCGGAATTCGCTCAGCGCGCGGCGCATGCGGTTCAGCGTGAGCGGGTAGCTCTGGCCGCTGACGATCATCTTCACGAGGAGCGAGTCGTAGAACGGGGTGATCACCGCGCCCGAGTAGCCCATGCCGCCGTCGAGCCGGATGCCGAAGCCGCCCGGCGAGCGGTAGGCGAGGATGCGGCCGTAGTCGGGGATGAACTTGTTTTCCGGGTCCTCGGTCGTGATGCGCGCCTGGATGGCGTAGCCGATGCGCGGGACGTCCGCCTGCGCCGGCATGCCGACCTCCGGCGAGTGCAGGGCGTGGCCCTGCGCGATGAGCACCTGCGCGCGGACGAGGTCGAGGCCGGTGATGACCTCGGTGACCGTGTGCTCGACCTGGATGCGCGGGTTCATCTCGATGAAGAACCACTCGTGGCGCTCGAGATCGTAGAGAAACTCGATGGTGCCGGCGTTGTCGTAGTTCACGGCGCGGGCCATGCGGGCGGCGGCGTCGCACAGTTCCTGCACGATTTTTTGCGGCAGGCCGAAGCTGGGCGCGACCTCGATGACCTTCTGGTGGCGGCGCTGCACGGAGCAGTCGCGCTCGTGCAGGTGGATGACGTTGCCGTGCTGGTCGCCGAGGATCTGCACCTCGATGTGCTTCGCGCGCGGGATGTACTTCTCCAGGAAGACCGCCGGATTGCCGAAGGCGCGCTCGGCCTCGCCCTGGGCCTCGTCGAGGAGGTCCGAGAGGTCGCCCGGCTTGTGCACGATGCGCATACCGCGGCCGCCGCCGCCGAAGGCCGCCTTGATGATGAGCGGAAAGCCGATCGACTTGGCGACCTTCAACGCCTCGGCCCGGTCGGTGACGGGCTCCTCGGTGCCGGGCAGGGTGGGGACGTTGATTTTTTGCGCGAGGGCGCGGGCGGCGGTCTTGTCGCCCATCATGTCGAGCAGTTCAGGACGCGGGCCGACGAAAATGATGCCGGCCTTCTGGCAGGCCCGGGCGAAATTGGCGTTTTCCGAGAGGAAGCCGTAGCCCGGGTGGATGGCATCGACCCCGTGCTCCTTCGCGATGCCGACGATGCCCTCGATATCGAGGTAGGCCGCCACGGGGCCCTTGCCGAGGCCGACCTGGTAGGCCTCGTCCGCCTTGTAGCGGTGGATGCTGAGTCGGTCTTCCTGCGCGTAGATGGCGACCGTCCGGAGATCCAGCTCGGTCCCCGCCCGGAAAATGCGCACGGCGATCTCGCTGCGGTTGGCGGCCATCAATTTTTTGATGGGCCTGATGTCGGGTGAAGCGGGGGTTGGGGCGTGGGTCATTGACTGCGAAAGGGCGGTCTAGGGAGATTCGGCCGCAAGGCAAAGGAGATTCTCCGGTTCAAATTGACGGATTGCATCACGTCGATCCGGGCCAATGCTTTACTTTCCCCCGCCCACCGATGGACGCCAATTGTCCGGCAACGGAACGCCTTTTTGCCCGTCAGGCCAGCACCCCTCACCCGTACCAGACCGTGCCAGACCTCGGCCCATGGTCTCCGATTTCCAACCTCATCGTCTCTTACTCATGAAAAACCTCCCCTTGTTTGTCCGGCCCGGCCGCCTGTTGCTGCTCGGTCTTGGCTTCATGCCCGCCTTCCTTTCCGCCCAGCCCATGGCGACCTCCGCCACGGTCAACTGGCTGGAGTCAAAAGCCCCCGTCACGGGCACCGGAGTCAGCTTTGGTGTGCCGTGGCCGCGCGGCGCGGTGAAAAGCGGCCAGACCCTCGCCCTCACCGGGGCGGATGGAAAAAAACTGCCCGTGCAGAGCTGGCCGCTGGCCTACTGGCCGGATGGCTCGGTCAAGTGGAGCGGCATTGCGACCGTCGCCGGCGCCGTTGCCCCGATCACCGTCGCCCCCGGCGCGGCGTTCACGGATGGCGCCATCCAGGTTACGCAGACAGCGGATGCGATTGATATCGATACGGGCAAGCTCAAGGCCCGCATCCTGAAACAGGGCCCCGTGCTTATCGCCTCCCTTGCCATCGACGGCCGCGAGGTCGCGCGCAACGGACAGTTGGACTGCATTCTCCAGACCGCCCCGGAAACGGATTATCTCACGCCCGCGCCCCGCGAAAAATATCTGGGTGAGATCAAGAAGGTGACGGTCGAGCAATCCGGCCCGGTTCGCGCCGTGGTGAAGATCGAGGGCATGCACCGCGCCGCGCAGGGCACCCGCGAGTGGCTGCCGTTCATCGTCCGCCTGTATTTCTACGCCGGCCAGGAGCCCGTGCGCATGGTCCACACGATCATGTATGATGGCGACAAGGAGAAGGAATTCATCCGCGGGCTCGGGCTCGTGTTCGAAGTGCCGTTCCGCGAGCTGCCGCAGAACCGCCATGTGCGCTTCTCCAACAGCAACGGCGGGCTCTGGGCCGAGCCGGTCCTGCTGCCTGCAGGCGGCGGTCGCGGCGCGGGCGGCCCGGCCGGCCCGGTGGTCAACCAGCTCGACGGCCAGAAGATGGGGCCGACCACCAGCGAACTCGCCCAATGGGACGCCTTCAAGCTGACCCAGCTCAGCTCCGAGGGCTTCACGCTCATCAAGCGGACGAATCCAAAGAGCTCCTGGGTGGGCGTCGCCGAGGGCCAGCGCGCCTCGGGCCTGGTTTTCGTGGGCGATGTCAGCGGCGGCCTCGCCGTTGGCGTAAAGAATTTCTGGCAGTCCTATCCCGCGGCCCTCGAGGTGCAGGGCGCCACCGGCGCCGCCGCACAGCTGCAGGTCTGGTTCTGGTCGCCCGACGGCCCGGCGATGGACATGCGGCATTACGACGTCCGCGGCCACGGCCCCGTCAACGGCGGCTCCGGCAGCTATGAGGATTACGAGCCGGGTTATTCCGAGCCCACCGGCGTGGGTCGGACGAGCGAACTGACGCTCTTCCCCAGCGGCAACGTGCCCACCCGTGACGAGACGGTAAAGCAGGCGCAGGCCAGCACGCTCCCGCCGCTGCTGGTCGTTTCTCCGCAATACCTGCACTCGGTCGGGGCCTTCGGCCTCTGGAGCCTGCAGGATCGCTCGACGCCCTTCAAAAAGGACATCGAGGACCGGCTCGACAGCGCCATCGACTATTACCAGCGGGCGATCGACCAGCACCACTGGTACGGCTACTGGAATTTCGGCGATGTCCGCCACGGCTACGACGCGCAGCGGCACGAGTGGCGCTACGATGTCGGTGGCTACGCCTGGGACAACAGCGAGCTCGGCTCCGTCCTGTGGCTTTGGTACAGCTACGTCCGCACGGGCCGCGCCGACATCTTCCGCATGGCGGAGGCGATGATCCGCCACACCAGCGAGGTCGACACCGCCCACTTCGGCCGCTTCGCCGGGCTCGGCTCCCGCCACAATGTCGTGCACTGGGGCGACAGCTCCAAGGAGCCGCGCATCAGCCAGTCGACCCACGCCCGGTTCTTTTATTATTTCACCACCGACGAGCGGATGGGCGACCTCATCCACGAGGAGACAAATGTCGACGCCGTCACTGCCGAGGTGGACATGATGCGCAAGGCCCAGCCGCGAAACGACGAGGAGAAGAAATATCCCGGCCGCGTTCGCGTCGGCCCGGACTGGCTCGTCTTCATCGGCAACTGGATGACCGAGTGGGAGCGCACCGGCGACACCAAGTGGCGCGACAAGATCATGGCGGGCGTCAACTCGATGGCCGAAATGCCGTACTGGATGCGCACCGGCAAGAACCTCGTCATGGGCTACGACCCTGCGACCGGAAAACTCTACCAGGTCAACGACCAGGCCGGCTCCTACAACCTCCCGACCATCCAGGGCGGCGCCGAGGTGGCCTTTGAATTGACCGAGCTGCTCGACAGTCCGGTGTGGAACAAGCTCTGGCTGCAATACTGCCGCTTGGGCTCGGCCTCGCCGGAGATCTTGATCAAGGACAAGGAAACCGGCACCGAGGGTGCCGACGGCTCTCTGGTGGGTGAGCAGGGCGGAAGCGGCAGCCAGGGCACGCCGCGGCTTTCGGCCTATGCCTATTACAAGACCAGGAACGCTGCGTACGCCCCCCGGGCCATCCGCGCGGTGTCTAACATCCGCAATTACACGCTGCACCGGATCGAGGGCGCCGAGTCAATCAACCCGGTGGACGAGGTCGCCGGCGCCAGCACCAACGACGCGGCGCAGTCCTCGCTGACCGCGATTGAAATCCTCGAGCTGTGCAAGGACCAGCTGCCCGCCAACCCGCTTCCGCCCGATGAAGGCGCGCGCGGTGGCAATCGTGGCGGTCGCGCGCAGGGCGGCCCGCCGATACCGGTGCCGAACAATCCTCCCGCGACGAAGTAAAGCACACGTCTCCCTCACACAGCCGGCCCTGCCAAACCAAGCAGCGCCAACTTTTCGAGAGTAGGGCGGGTCAAAGACCTCGCCCTACTTTTAACCCACGCCTCCGTTAAATGATGACCATTAATTCGAGGTTCGCCGAAATGCGTCCGCTCCTTGCCTCGCTCCTCGCATTGGCCGCCTGGCCGGCGATCGCCGCGGTTGCACCCAATCCGGTGGCTCTTCACTGGCTGGACGAAGCTGCTTCGCCGTCCGCCGCCGGAGTCAGCTGGGGCGTGCCATGGCCGCGTGGCACGGTGCAAAAGGAACAAGCGTTTGCGCTGAAGACCGCGGATGGCCGGACGCTGCCGGTGCAAACCTGGCCGCTCGCGTACTGGCCGGATGGCTCAATCAAATGGACCGGCCATGCCGCCAGCACGCCAGCTGCCACGACCGGTCAGTTTTCATTGGTGCCGGCCGCTTCCGTCGCACCGGGCACGGCCGTCCGGGCCGAGCAGGACGCGGCAGGGATCGAAATCGACACCGGGGCAATTCAGTGCCGCATCCCGAATACGGGCCCGGCCTTCCTCACCGCGCTGAAAATCGGTGGCCGCATCGTGGCGCAAAGCGGCGTGCTCGTCGCTTTGCGGGAGGACCGGAGCGGGGAGGGTGATGCCGTCGTCTCGCGGGTCGAGCACTTCACCAGCGCGATCAAATCCATCACGCTCGAACAATCCGGGCCGGTCCGTGCCGTCGTCAAGATCGAGGGGATGCACCAAGCGGACCAGTCCGCGCGCGCCTGGCTGCCGTTTACGCTGCGGCTTTATTTTTATGCGGGGTCCGACTCGGTCCGCCTCGTGCACACGTTTGTCTTCGACGGTGACCAGGAGAAGGACTTCATCCGCGGACTCGGCGTGCGCTTTGCCGTCCCGCTGAAGGAGGAGGCCCACAACCGGCATGTGCGGCTGATGGGGGAGGAGACCGGAGTCTTTGCCGAACCCGTCCGCCTTATCACAGGACGCGAGCCGCGGGATGCGACCCTGTACACCAGCCAGATTGCGGGGCGGCATGTGCCGGAGTTGAAGGACCTACCCGAAAAGGCGATGGTGGCCCAGCTCGCCACGTGGGACGCCTTCAAGCTCGTGCAGGATTCGCCCGATGGCTTTAGCATCCAGAAGCGCACGAATCCGCGCAGCAGCTGGATCAGCGCCACCGCGGGCCGGCGTTCCCCGGGCCTGGCCTTTGTCGGCGACACGACGGGTGGCCTGGCGCTCGGGTTGAAAAATTTCTGGCAGATGGCCCCGCGGGAAATGGAAATTGAAAAGGCCACGACCGACACCGCGGAACTCACCGCGTGGCTCTGGTCACCGGATGCACCCGCCATGGACCTCCGCCACTACGACATCGCGACGCACGGCCTGCAGGCGGCCTACGAGGACATCGACGACCCGAGCTTCAGCACCGCCACAGGCGTGGCGCGGACCAACGAGTTGACGCTGCAGGCCTTCGCCGCCGTGCCGGAAAATGCCACGCTCGTGCGACTCGCCGGAAGCCTGGCCTCGCCGCCCCACATGGTTTGCACGCCCGAGTACTATCATACGGCCGGCGTCTTCGGCTTCTGGAGCCTGCCGAACCGCACCAACCCGACGGCGAGAGCGCTCGAAGACCAGCTCGACCGGATGTTCGCCTTTTATCACGGCCAGGTGGAGCAGCGGCGGTGGTACGGCTTCTGGGATTACGGCGACGTGATGCACACCTACGATCCTGTGCGCCACGTTTGGAAATATGACGTCGGCGGCTATGCCTGGATGAACTCGGAGGAGGCGCCCGACATGTGGCTGTGGTACAGTTTCCTGCGCACCGGCCGGGCGGACATCTTTCGCATGGCGGAGGCGATGACGCGGAAGACCCAAGAGGTGAATGTGTATCACCTCGGCCGCTTTGCCGGGCTCGGCTCCCGTCACAATGTGCGGCACTGGGGCGACGGTTCCAAGGAGGTGCGCATTAGCCAGGCCACGCTCAAGCGGTTCTATTACTATCTCACCACCGACGAGCGCACCGGCGATCTCATGCACGAGGTGACCAACGCAGACTACGCACTCGTGGAGGTTGATCCCCTGCGCAAGATCCTCCCCAAGACCCAATACCCCACGCATGCGCGCAGTGGCCCCGACTGGCTGGCATGCGCCGGCAACTGGATGACGGAATGGGAGCGCACCGGAGACTCGCAGTGGCGCGACAAGATCGTCACCGGCCTGAAGGATCTCGCCGCCATGCCCGGCGGTCTGCGGACGTCGCTGAGCTTCGGTTACGATCCCAAAACCGGCCACCTGTACGATGTGCCCGACCGCCAGAAGAGCGGCCAGTTCATCATGATTTTCGGCGGAGCCGAAACCGCCTTCGAGCTGGGCACACTCCTCGATGTGCCCGAGTGGAACAAGGCGTGGCTCGATCTTTGCGACGAGTGGGCGAAGACCGGCGCCGGCGACATGGCCGGTCCGCGGGCGGCGGGCTTCGCCGCATTTACGCGGAATGATCCCGCGCTGGGCCGTCGCGCCTGGGAGCTGATGTTCAAGCCCGGCGACGGCACCGGCCGCGAACGTTTTCCCGCCCGTCCCGCCGTGGCGCCGGCGGCGGACGTGCCGCTGCCCGTGGACGAAGTTTTCGGCGACATGGCCACCGGCCATCTCTCGCAATGGGCCCTCAACATCATCGGCACCCTCGAGCTCGCCGGCCGCTGGCTGCCGTCCGACGACAAAAAGTAAGGCGGGTTTCCAAGAGTATATGTCCCATGAGACCTATGCGTCATATAGGTCCCATCCGCCCGAAAGCCCCCAAGGCGCACCGTTGATTGACGCCGCCACCCCGTTCTGGCGTGCTGCCGCCTCCGCCCCATGCAAGCGCCCGCCCCCGTCCGCGTCTGGTCTGAAGACCTGGTGATCCCCACCTATCTACCGTGCGAGCCCGACAAGAACCCGCTGTTCGTCGAGAAACGCGTGTATCAGGGCAGCAGCGGCAAGATCTACCCGCTGCCGTTCACCGACCGCATTGCCGCACAGAAGATCGACCGGAAGTGGCACGGCGTCTGGCTCGAGAATGATTTTCTCCGCGTCCTTGTGCTGCCCGAGATCGGCGGACGCATCCATGTGCTGCAGGACAAGACCAACGGCTACGATGCGATCTACCGGCAGGCCGTGATCAAGCCCGCGCTGGTGGGCCTCGCCGGGCCGTGGATCAGCGGCGGCATCGAGTTCAACTGGCCGCAGCATCACCGACCCGCGACCTTCATGCCGGTGGACTACAGTATCGAGGAGCATGCCGACGGTTCGCGCACAGTCTGGTGCAGCGATCACGATCCGATGGCGCGCATGAAGGGCATGCACGGCATCTGCCTGCATCCGGACAAGGCCCGGCTCGAACTCAAGGTCCGCGTCTACAACCGGACGCCACGGACCGAGACGTTCCTCTGGTGGGCAAATGTCGCCATGCGCGTCCACGAGGGCTACCAGTCCTTTTTCCCGCCCGACGTCCATCACGTCGCCGACCATGCGAAGCGGGCGATGAGTGAGTATCCGCTCTGCCAGGGATCCTATTATGGCGTGGATTACCGGCGCCGCAGCCGCGAGGGCGTGCCGGCCTCGCAGCGTCCGCCGAAATACGTTCCGCCCACGTCGGGCGATTCACCGGCGCCCTATGCGACCAACGATCTGTCCTGGTACGCCAACATTTCCACACCGTGTTCCTACATGGCGATGGGCTCACGCGAGGATTTCTTCGGCGGGTATGACCACCACCACGACGCGGGCCTGGTCCATATTGCGAACCACCATGTGGCTCCGGGCAAAAAGCAGTGGACCTGGGGCAACCACGGGTTCGGCTACGCGTGGGACCGCAACCTCACCGATGTGGACGAGAAGGGTGAATGCGCGCCCTACATCGAGCTGATGGCCGGCGTCTTCACCGACAACCAGCCGGACTTTTCCTTTCTCATGCCGGGTGAAACCAAGACCTGGAGCCAATCCTGGTATCCGATCCAGCGCATCGGCCCGGCCCAAAAGGCCAATCTCGACGCGGCGCTCAGCCTGCGCGTGAACCAACGCAAGGCGCGGGTGGGGGTGTCCGTCTCGGCGCGATTCGAGTCAGCCTTGATCCGGCTGACGAACCGCGGCCGCGTGCTGAAGGAGTGGACCCGCGATCTCGCGCCGGGAAATTCCTTCGTTGAAGAAATTGATCTCACCCCGCGAATCACAGAGCGCGATTTGCGTCTCTCCGTGCAAGACACCACGGGCCGGGAAATCATCGCCTGGCAACCGGCGCCACCCGCGAAGCACCGTGTGCCGCCGCCCGCCACGGAGCCGCCGTCGCCGGCTGATGTCACGAGCAGCGATGAACTCTATCTCATCGGCCTGCACCTCGAACAATACCGGCACGCCACGCGACTGCCGGAGACTTATTGGCGCGAGGCCTTGCGGCGCGATTCCGGCGATGCCCGCTGCCACAATGCGCTGGGCCGCTGGCATCTGTACCGCGGGGAATTTTCTGCCGCCGAAGACCATTTCCGCGCCGCCATCGGACGCATCACGAGCCGGAATCCGAACCCATACGACGGGGAACCGCATTACAACTTCGGCCTCACCCTGCGCCAACTGCAACGCGACGACGAGGCATACGATGCATTCTACAAGGCCACCTGGAACCATGCCTGGCAGGCGGCGGGTTATCACGCGCTCGCCGAGATCGACTGCCGTCGACGCGACTGGCCCGCGGCCCTCGACCATCTGGCCCGCGCCCTGCGGGCCAACACCGACAACCTCCGGGCGCGCAATCTCCAGGCCCTCGTGCTGCGCCAGCTTGGCCGCGACGCCGAGGCCGAAGCGCAATTGCGCGAGACCGTCGCGCTCGATCCGCTCGACTGGTGGGCGCGGCATTTGCTCGGACAGCCGCTGGCGTGTGACACCCAGGTGAAACTGGACCTCGCCCTCGATTACGCCCGCGCGGGATTCTACCCGGCCGCCCTCAATGTCCTCGAAGGCGCCACACCCCAGGCTGCATCCGGTACAGCACCCATGCTGGAATATTACCGTGCGTGGTTTTGTCACCTATTGGGTGACAAGACCGCCGGGCGCCGGCACCTCGTGGCGGCGGCTAAGGCGAGTCCGGATTATTGCTTTCCCTCGCGGCTGGAGGAGATCGCCATCCTCGAGCACGCCATCGCGAACAATTCCAGGGATGCACGGGCGCCCTATTATCTGGGCAATCTGCTGTATGACCGCAGGCGTCATGTGGAGGCGATCAAGCTCTGGGAGAAGTCAGCCCGCCTCGACGCTTCGTTTTCGATCGTATGGCGCAATCTCGGCATCGGCTATTTCAATGTCGCCGGAAAACCTGCCAAGGCCCGTGCCGCCTACGAGCGCGGCCTGCGCGCGAATCCACGCGATGCCCGCCTGCTTTATGAGCGCGACCAGCTTTGGAAGCGCCTTGGCGAGAAGCCGGCTGTGCGGCTTCGTGAACTGGAACGCCACCTTCCCCTGGTGCAACGGCGCGATGATCTCTCCCTGGAGCTCTGCATGCTTTACAACCAGACGGGACACCCGGAAAAGGCGCTGCCGATCATTTCCAACCGCAAATTCCAGCCTTGGGAGGGCGGCGAGGGTGTCGCCCTGGCCCAGCACGTCCGCACCCATCTCGCTCTTGGGCGGGCGGCGTTGCAGCGCAGCGCAATCGCCGCCGCCCGCCAACAGTTCGAGACGGCGCTCACCTCGCCGGAGAACTTGGGCGAGGCGCGGCATCCGCTCTCCAACGATAGCGACGTTCACTATTGGCTCGGAGAGGCCTGCGCCGCCTTGGGCGACATGGACGCTGCGCGACTCCACTGGAGCACCGCAGCCACCTTCAAGGGCGACTTCGCCGAAATGAGCGTCCGGGCGTTTTCGGAGATGACCTACTATTCAACCCTCTCACTCGCCCGGCTGGGCCGCAAGGCGGCGTCAAGAAAGCTTCTGCGGGATTTGCTGGGCCATGCGCGCAAACTGGCCCACACGACAGCCCGGATCGACTACTTCGCCACGTCGCTGCCGACGATGCTCGTTTTTAATGAGGACCTGCAGCGGCGCCAGAATATCTCAGCCACTTTCCTGACCGCGCAGGCCCGGCTGGGCTTGGGCGAGGTGGCCACCGCGAGAAAGCTCCTGCGCAGCGTGCTCACCCGCGATCCCAATCATGCCTTGGCGGCTGATCTGCTCGCCGTCATGAACCCTCAGCGAGGGAATCAGTGATTGTGATCGAGTCGTCGGCCCCGGAATTTAATTTAGCGAAACCCTCGCCCTTACCCCTCTTATCATGACCCCCGCCAAACTCCTTCCACGCCACTGCGGCTCACTGCTCGTCTTCATCCTCACCGCGATTTCCGCCTTCGCGCAGAACGCCCCGCTCTCGCTCGCCGGCGATTGGCGATTCTCCCTCGACCGCACAGACGTCGGGGTGAAGGAGCAGTGGTTCAGCCGCGATCTGACCGACAAGATCAAGCTCCCCGGCATCCTGCAGGGTCAGGGCTACGGCGATGAAATCAGTCCCACGACGCCATGGGTGACAACGCTCGGTGATGCGTGGTGGAAAATCCAGTCTCCTGCGCTGCGCGACCACTTTTCGCAGCCAGGGAAGGTCGAGGTGCCTTTCATCTCTCAGCCACCGCGACATTACCTCGGCGCCGCATGGTATCAGCGTGACATCAATGTCCCGGCTGGATGGCAGGGCCGCCATGTCGTCCTGTTTCTCGAGCGGGCGCACTGGGAGACCACTGTCTGGATTGATGACAAGTCCTACTCGCCAAACAACAGCCTGGTCGCTCCGCATGTCTCCGACCTTGGCGTGCTCACGCCGGGCAGGCACCGCTTGAGCATCCGCATCGACAACCGTCAGATCGTGCGCGATCCCGCCAATGACGGCCATGGCGTCGACTCCCACAGCGTCTCCGACTCCCTGGGTGCAACTTGGAACGGCATCGCGGGCCGAATCGACTTGAGTGCGACGACTCCGGTGTGGATCGACGACGCCCAGGTGTTTCCCAGCGTCGCCAAGAAATCCGCCCTCATCCGGGTGAAGATTGGCAACGCCACGGGCCAGCCCGGCTCAGGCACACTGGCAGTGGGCCGCAGTTCTGTCGCAGTAAACTGGGCGACCGACGGTGGCACTGCGGAACTCGAGATACCGTTGGGGGCAGACGCCAAGACCTGGGATGAATTTCACCCCGACCTCCAGCACCTCACGGTCACGCTCAAAGGTGGCGGCAGTGACGATGCGAAGTCGCTCACGTTCGGGTTGCGCGAGGTCACGCATGATGATCGGACGCTCCTGGTCAATGGCCGCGCCGTTAACCTCCGCACCACACATTCCGGTGGAGATTTTCCACTCACGGGTTATCCGGCGACCGATGTGGCCTCCTGGAAAAAAATCATCCGGGTCTGCCAGGACTACGGCCTGAACGGGATTCGCTTTCATTCCTGGTGCCCGCCGGACGCGGCCTTCACCGCGGCCGACGAGATGGGTTTCTACCTGCAGCCCGAGTGCGGCATGTGGAGCCCGTTCAATCCCGGCAGCGTTTATACCCGTTTCCTCGAGGACGAAACCGCCCGGCTGCTCAAGGCGTTCGGCAATCACCCGTCGTTCATCCTCCTGTCACCGAGCAATGAGCCAGCGGGCAACTATGTCCAAGTGACGCCCCAATGGGCGGCGACCTGGTATACAAAGGACGCGCGCCGGCTTTACTCGGCCGGCACGGGCTGGGACCGGCCGCCGCAGGTCACCGGCGGCGCCCAGTTCGCCACGCTGGTGCGTTTCAATGGCGGGGAGTTGCGGAATACCTCCGGCTGGTTCGGGAAGGATTTCCGCACGGCGGTCCAGACTTCACACATCCCAATTCTCGCGCACGAAGTGGGGCAGTGGTGCGCCTATCCTGATTTCGATGTGATCAAGGAGTTCACCGGCTATCTCCGGCCGAGCAACTACGACATTTTCAAGTACATCGCCGAGCAGGAGGGAGTTCTCGACCAGAACCACGCCTTCGCCTGGGCCTCGGGACGTTTCCAGCTCATGTGTTACAAGGAGGAGATCGAGGCCAACCTGCGCACGCCCGACCTCGCCGGCTACCAGTTGCTCGACCTGCATGACTACCTCGGACAGGGCACGGCGCTCATCGGCCTCGTGGACGCGTTTTGGAAGCCGAAGAGCTATGTGACCGCCGCGGAATTCCGCCGTTTCAACAGCGCCACCGTGCCGCTGGCGCGCTTGGGCAAGCGCATCTTCACCACCGGCGACAGTTTCAGCACGGACATCGAGATCTACCACTTCGCCGAGAAACCGATCACGCAGGCGACGCCCTACTGGAAAATCACCGATGCCGCGGGCAAGACGGTGGCCCAGGGCCAATGGGCGGCGCGCGACATTCCCATCGGCAAAAATATCCCGCTCGGGCAGGTCGCGACGGACCTGTCGAAGCTCGCCGCGCCGGGCGCCTACAAGCTGGTGGTCGGCATCAGGAATACCGCCGTGGAGAACGACTGGAATTTCTGGCTTTATCCCGCGCAGGCGGACGCACCAGCTCCGGCCAACGTATTGGTGACGAACGACTGGGCCGTGGCCACGACGCGCCTCGCGGCTGGCGGGAAAGTGTTGTTCACGCCCCGCGCCGCCGATCTCGACGCCGCGAAGAGCCCGCCGATGAAGAACGTGCCGGTCTTCTGGAACATCCAGATGACCGTCCGGCCGCCGGCAAATCGCACGCCGCGGTTTGATGCGATGCTCGGGCTCCTCTGCGATCCGAAGCATCCGGCCCTCGCGGGCTTCCCCACCGACCGCAACTGCGACTGGCAGTGGACACCGCTAATCCATGACGTGAGATCGATCAATCTCAGCACCGCCCCGCGCGAGCTGAAGCCCATCGTGGCGGCGATTGACGATTGGAACCGCAACTGGCGCCTCGGCGTGATCTTCGAGTGCAAGGTCGGCCCCGGCAGCCTCCTCGTCTCCGCCATCAACCTGGATGCCCCGAACGCCACCCCAGGCGTGCAGACGTTGCGTCGCTCCTTACTCGACTACGCCGCCTCCGCCAAATTCCGCCCCACCGTGACGCTCTCACCAGATCAACTGGCAAAACTCTGGCCGGGGTCCGCGGCGGCTCCTGTGCCCGCTCAAGGCCCGCGTGCGCTGGATCCAGACTTGGACGACGGATCAGGCCGGACGAATGCGCAAAAGAAGATTTGAAATCAGCGAGCTCACTTCGCACTTCAAAATCACGGGTGCCGCCTTTGGCCGGGATCGATTGAAGCACCCTAAGATTGCAATTTAGGTTCACTTCCGCCCGATCCTTCAGTCCTTCATGCACCTGGGAATATTTTCATCCCGGCCGAAGCCTTCACCAGACCTCAATGTCGAAATCAATATGGCTGCACCGGGTGCAGCGAATAACACTGTTAGGCAAAAACATGCCCACGCTCAGTCAGCACGTTTGCTTTGATTGCCATAAGGTTTTTAAAAAACCGCATTTCTATCCGTCGCCTTACGCGAAGGACCGAGACAAGAAAGCTCCGGCTTATCCCTGTCCTGACTGCGGTGCCGACATGACCTACATGGGTTACAAGTTCCGCGCCCCGAAGAAGGAAGATGTCCGAGCCTGGAAGAAGATCGAGGATGGCGTGCGGACCGGCACTACGTGGGAGATTCCCACGATCAGGAAGCAGAAGCCTGTCCTGAAGATTTCACCGGCCTTGAAAGCTGCGCTCGGGATTCAAAAGAAGAGTCCTAACCAGAGCACTACAGTACAACGCGCTTCGCGCATGGCTGACCGCTGACGTTGGCCTGAAGATGAGCGTAAAAGTTCCATGTCCTCAATGTGGTGCGATGATCCTGCCGGCGACGGCCGAGCATAACGGCGGATTGTGCATGCCCTGTAAAAGTGGCTACCGAAAGAATCTGGAGGCGTCGAAGAAGCGTCACGAAGAGCAGAAGAAGTACGATCCGCACCGAGAGCTCTGGAAGTCACTGGTCACCCGCGTCCACAAGACCGACGCAGGATTTCAGGGTCTCAGCGCTGATGAGAAGCTATATTACGCGGTAGGGGTTCTCGAGGGTGAGGTCTACAATGGCGGCTTCGACCAGCTCTTTTGGAATAGTTCGGGTGGGTATTTTCATGAGGCCATTTCAGGTCTCGAGATTCTGGGCGCATATCAGGCTTTGGAGCTCCTCTCGAATGCCAAGCAGGTAGCATTTCCCGAAGAGCAGCCACCCGCAGATTGGGAGGAGCGACGCGCGCTGTTGAGAGCGCGTGAAGACAAGAGGCGCGATGAGGCTCTTGATGGACTAGGCAAAGCGTTTTGGAAGGACCCGGACAAGCTGAGCGAGAGGTTGACTCGCTTCGCCACTGAGCGAGGACTCATTTCGCCATTCCTTAAGTGAAAAGAGGGCCAACCAACTCCAGAGGGCAACCGGGCGAGGAAGCAGGGATAGGTCCACCTTATGAAACTCAATGAGCCGGCCGGGTATGTGTAGCTACCGTCGGTGCCGCTGACTTACTTCTTGGAGGCGGGCTCGACTGGCTGCGGGAATTCCATTTTGCCCAGGAGATTGAGGAGGCGCTCCCGGAGCTTTTCGTCCTCTTCGGCGGGGGTCCGTTTGTTGGCGGAACGCTCGAGTACGTGCTCGGCCAACTCGGTGCTGATGACGAAAATGTGACCGGCCTTGACTAACAGTAGATTACCTCGCTTGGCCACCAGGGTCTTGGGGTCGGCGCCGGGAATCGCGGCCCGGTCGGCGAACATCGAGCCGCCGGGGAGCAGGGTGTAGGTCAGGAGCGTCCCGTCGTTCAGCGTGGGCAGGAACCGCGCGCTCTCGACCGTCGAACCTTCATACCGGTGCAGGAAGTCGGGCATGACGAAACTCGTGAAGAAATAAATCAGGTAGTCCTTCGGCCCGCGCGTGGTCAGCTCCCAGCGCTGCGTCGCATCCTGCGGAAAGGCCGCAATGCTGAGGTGGATGCTGAAGTCATCCTCGAAGGTGACGACATTCGCCGTGTCAGTGATGGATCCGCCCAGTTCCGGCAGGATGGGGACCGTCACCTTGAACGTTCCGGTGGGTGAAATATAACTGCCGCCCACCACCTTGCCCAACAGCGGCGGATCCGCGGGCGGTTCCGCCGCGGACAGGGCCGAAGCGGCCAGCAGGCAGAGGAAATAAGAGGACGGCCGGAGCATGGGAAAATTTCTTACCTTCGTGTGACCGGCTTTCAAGCCGCGGGTTTCGGCGTTGTGGTCAATTTGGTCCAGCAGGCGGCCGGGATCTCCTCCGGGCGGCTGCGGCTTGAAAGCCCCAGCGCCGACAACTCCGCCAGCCAGGCCGCGCCCTGGTCGGGCAGCTGCCCGCGCAACAGGGCGCCGATCTGCTTGCGCCTTTGCTGGAAGCAGGCGCGGATGACTTTTTTCGTCGCGGCGGAGAACACGAATGGCTCCGGCTTGCGTACCAGGTGCAGCAGGTAGGACTCGATGTCGGGTCGCGGAAAAAAGCAGGACGCCCCCACCTTGTGCCCGGGGGCGAGGTCGTAGGCTCCCTGGATAAAAATGGAGATGGCGCCGAAGAGCTTCGTGCCCGGCTTCGCCACGTAGCGCTGCGCCGCCTCCTGCTGGAGCATCAGCACCATGCGGGCGGGCAGGGGACCGCTGAGGACGGCGTCCATCCACGGGGTGGAAATGGCATAGGGCAGGTTCGCCACGATCTTGAAATCCAGGCCGGGCCGCGCGACCAGACCCGCCAGCGGATAATCCATCGCGTCGGCCTCCAGCAAATGCAGCCGGCCCGGAAATTGAATTCCGAGCGTGGCGGCGATATGCTCATGCAACACCCGGTCCTTCTCTACGGCCCAGACTTCCGCACCCGCTCCCAGCAGCGCCGTGGTCAGGGTTCCCAGTCCCGGGCCGACCTCGACCACGGTGTCGCCCGGGGCCACGGCGGCCAGCTCCAGCGACTTGCGGACGATGTTGCCATCGACGAGGAAATTCTGGCCGAGGAACCGCTTCGGCTGGTGCCCGAGCTGCGCAAGGAGATCGCGCGTGGCCGTGGGGGAGAGCGGCATGGTTCAGGGCGCGCGGCCCTCATCGACCTCGTAGTAGTCGAAAAATGTCACAAGGTCCGTCCGGTGGGCGAGTCCGCTGCCGGCCTTGTTCTTCTCGAGTGACGCGGTGGCCTCGTCCCGCCAGCCGCGCTTCGACGCGAAGCCGTTCCAGATGAGCAGGTCGGTCTCGTCGACGCCGCGGCCGTTTTCCTGACACCACGCAAAAATCTCCTCGTCCGTGCCGCCGGCTAGCACGCGGGCCTTGAGCGCCTCATACTCGACCTGCAGAAAGTGGCAGAGCCGGCCGTCATAGGCCTTGCCGAGGTATTCGTGATGGTCCTCATGCAGCTCGCCGCGCGCATGGAGCCGGATCTTGTCGAGCGTGCGGGCAAAAAAATACATGCCGCCGACCTTGGTGTAAGCGCTGACCGGTCGTTTCTTCATGGGTGAAAATCAGGCGCCGCGAAAATCTGCGATCAACACGGTGGGATCTGCGGCGCGCATGAGCGCCTCGCCAACAAGCACGGCATGCGCGCCCGCGGCCCGGACGCGCGCGGCATCGGCGCCGGTGAAGATACCGCTTTCGCTGACCGCGGTGGCCTGCTGCGCAAACTGCGGAATCAGGCGCTCGCTTAGGGCGAGGTCGGTCTTGAAAATGGCCAGATCACGATTGTTCACCCCGATGAGCTTGGCTCCGTGCCCAAGCGCCCGGCCGATTTCGGCCTCGGTATGGATTTCGAACAGCGCCGCCAGACCGGCGGCAGTGGCGGCGGCGTGCAGTGACTTGATTTCATCGTCGGTCAGCGCCCGCACGATGATGAGAATGGCACTCGCGCCGGCCTCGCGCGCCTGGAGCACCTGGATCGGGTGCACGAAGAAATCCTTGCGTAAACAAGGCTTGGGGTTCGACAGGCTCACCCCAGGGGGATTCGACAGGCTCACCCCAGGTGGCGGACGGGTGCGAAAGTGGGCGGTCACGGCGCGCAGGTCATCGAGGGTGCCTTCGAAATATTTGGCGTCCGTAAGGACTGAAATCGCATCGACGCCAGCCGTCTGGTAGCGCCGAGCCTGGTCCACGGCGGACGCGCCCGACTTGATGGCTCCTGCTGAAGGTGAGCGCCGCTTGATCTCGCCGATGACGGCCAACCGGCCATCGGCCCGGCGGAGCGCGGCGGCAAAGGACGGCGGCCGCGGCAGCGATGCGTCGACCCGGGCCAGCTCCGCCTCCGAGACGGGACGGACCAGCGGGGCGATCTCCTGCCGCTTCCAGGCCATGATCTCGGTTAACTTGTCGGACATTGGTGCCCACGGAAGACACGGAAGACACGGAAGACAAAGCCGAAAACCATGGTCAAAATTTTGCCGGTCCCAAAAATTTCCGTGTGTTCCGTGTCTTCCGTGGACAACTTACGTTTTCAATGAGCGCAATCGAAGAACTGCGACAGACCATTGCCCGCCTGCGCGGGCCCGGGGGCTGTCCCTGGGACCAGGAACAGACCCACGCCACGCTCGTGCGCTGCCTGATCGACGAGGTCAGCGAGCTCATCGACACCATCGACCGGCTGGACCTGCCGCACATGCGCGAGGAGCTGGGCGACGTGCTGATCCAGGTCGTTTTTCATGCCCAGCTCGCCGAGGAAGCCGGGCGGTTCAATCTGGAGGACGTCGCCCGCGAGGTGAATGAGAAGCTCATCCGCCGGCACCCGCACGTCTTCGGCGACGGGAAACTGGACACCTCGGAGCAGGTGCTGGTGCAGTGGGAGCAGATCAAAGCGGTCGAAAAGGCCAAGGCCGGCCAGGCGAGCGCCACGCCAGGAGTGTTCAAAGAGCTGCCCCCGCGGCTACCGGCGCTGATGTTTGCCGAGGCCATCTGGAAGCAGATCGAAAAGAAAAAACTTCCGGTCGCAGGCCTGGCCGACACGGCGCAGGTGAGCGCCCTGGGCCAGCATCTCACGGAGGAATCCCTCGGCCGCATGCTGTTTGAGATCGTCGCCGCCTCCCGCGCCCGGGGGCTCGATCCCGAGGCGGCGCTGCGGCTCCATGCCACCAAGCTGATGCGCCATGTCGAGCAACGCGTCCAAAGCAGCCCCACCGGCGCCTCTGCCTGACGCCGTGATCGCGGCGTGGTGGACGCCCTTCGCCGATTTCCTGGCGAAGGAGCGACGTTACTCCGCCTACACCGTGCGCAACTATCGTCAGGCGTTCGGGGACTTTTACCGCTGGCTGAAGGCCCGCGGCGCATGGGAGCGCGGCTTCGACGCCCTCACTCCACGCGACCTGCGCGACTGGGTGATCGAGCGGCAGCGCGGCCTCGATGGCCTGCCGCGGCTCGACCGGCGCACGCTGCACAACCACGCCTCGGCCCTCCGGGCTTTTTTCAAGCACTGGGCCCGGCAGGGACGGGTGCGGCACAATCCGCTCACCGGCGTGCCGCTGCCGAAACTGGAGAAACGTCTCCCACAGTTTCTCACCGAGGACCAGATGAAGGCCCTCCTGACCGGGCCGCAGCGGCTGCTCGACAACCAGGGCATCGACGCCTTCACCGCGTGGCGCGATCGGCTCGTAATGGAATTGCTCTATGGCGGCGGGCTGCGCGTGAGCGAACTGGTGAACCTGAACCATGGCGACATCGATCCCGCCACGGGCGTGGCTCGCGTGCTCGGCAAGGGCCGCAAGGAGCGGCTGTGCCCGCTGGGCACGGTGGCGGCAGCGGTCCTGAAGAAATTCCGCGATGAATTCGCCCGCGAGGCCGGCCCGCGCAGCCCTGTGGTCATCAATCCCGACAAGACGCGGATGACGGTTCGCGCCGTCCAGCTCATGCTCAAGCGCTACCTCGCGCTGGCCGACCTGCCGCTCGACCTCACGCCGCACAAGCTCCGTCACAGCTACGCCACCCATCTGCTCAACGCCGGCGCCGACCTACGCCTCGTCCAGGAACTCCTCGGCCATGCCAGCCTTTCGACCACCCAGATCTACACCCACGTGAGCGTGGCGCGGTTGAAGGATATTTATAACAAGGCCCACCCGCGGGCGTGATGGATCGGATTCCAGGGTAGGGGCGCACACGAGGTACGCCCCTAAGTCGATCAACGACTCACCAGCTGATCCGGCGGGCCGAGTTATTGCCGGCGGCGTCGTAGAGCAGGATTTCGACCGAGGTCGCGTTTGACACCCGTGCCAACGGGACTTCGAGGACGAAGGATTCCTCCCGTGAGTCGAGAATGCCGTCGACCGGCTGCTCGACAGTTTCGCGAACTCCGTTGTTGAAGGAGAACTCCGCGCCGTCGAGCAGCGAGAGCGCGTCGCGACCGTGCACGGTCAGGCGCAGGGTGTCGCCGTTGCGCTGTGCCGTGGCCTCGAGGATCACGGGCGGGGTGCGATCGACCATGAGGTCGTCAGTCTCAAAGGTGGTGGTCAGTCTTTCCGCGACCAGGCGAGGCGCCTGTTCGCTGGCGATGAGCCGCGTGAAGTAGAGGCCCTCGGCGAGATGGGACGTGTCGAATTGCGCGTAGGAATCGTGCGAAGCCACCACGAGGTCGGTCCATGCCGGGTCACCGTCGTGCCGGATGGAAAAGGTGAAGTCGAGGTTGTCGCCATCCGCATCGTTGACCGTCCAGAGCACGAGCTGCATCCCGGTCTGAGGCACGACCTGGCTGCTGAGAAATGCGACCTTCTTCTTGTCATCGCTGCTGTCACTCGTGGCACCCGCCGATGCGCCCCGGCCCAGCAATTGGACCAGCGACACGACCGCGGAGGACGGTGGCTCAGCGGCGGGGATGAGCGCATAGTTGGGCGAGACGACCCGGAAGTCCACGAGCAGCGGCCGTCGGTTCTGGGGCAGATGGAACAGCGTGGCCTTGTCGAGTTCGACGGAGCCGGTGGCCGCCGCCGGCAGCTGCACGCGCAGCTTGGCGTAACGGCCGCGCAACGCGTCACCGTGCCATCCGCCGCTGTCCTCCTTCAAGGGAATCCAGTTCGACCAGCCCTCGACATCGTCGCTGCCAAAATTGGTCCGCAGCGACAGCGTGAGCTGCGCGGGGTCCAGGGCGCGAAGCCGGTTGAAGTGGATCGCGCCCAGCGTAGCCGGCACGCCGAGGTCGAGCCGGCGGGTTTCGGCCTCGCGCGGGCCGTTCGCGGCAAAATCGAGCAGCGCAAAACCCGGGGCATTGTTCTTCAGCAGCAGGAAGCGCCCGGTCGCACCCGGAATCGCCGCGATGCCGTTGAGCTGCGACGCGATGCTGCCGGCGAAAGTGAGACTGGTGCGAGTCTGCAGGTCATAGCCGAGCACATCGCCCGAATCTCCCCCGGCGAGCAGCAGGGTGTCGCCGCGGCGCGTCACGCGGTAGAACGCGAGGTTGCTGCGCGTGACCAGCGTCTCGGGAAACCCGTTCGCCGGAAACCACACCAGTGTGCTGCGCCCGGAAAACCGGTCGGGCGCCAGCGGTGCCACGAGCAGCTCCATCGGCGGCTCGGACGGCGAGGCTGGCGCCGGAGAGGATGCGGAGGACGAACTGCCCGCCGGCTTCGGCCGGTTGATGCGCGACTCGCCCGGAGATCCCGCGTAGACCAGCGTGGCGTAGAGATCGCCATTGGGCTGGGGCAGGAGGTCTGTCACCTCGGCATCGCGGTTCTCCTGCAGGATCGTCGGGGCGCCGCCGTCGGCCGGAAAGGCATAGAGGTTGCCCTTGGGTGCGGAGCCGGCGACCACGCGCCCGTCCGCGAGGCGGACGACCCGCCGGACATTGCGGTCGCGGATCTCGCCAAAGACCGTGAGGCCGTGCTCGGCGAGCAGCTTGGCATCGGTGAGCTTGCCCGCCGCCATGCCGCCGGCGGAAAATTTCGCCAGGTCAACGCGGTAGAGCCGGCCGGGATTGCCGGTGGCCACCAGCAAGGTCCGGTCATCGAGCGGTAGCAGGTCGAAAATGGAATCAACCGGCAGCTCCGCCCGCGCCACGGTCTGGCCGTCGCGCAGCAGGTAGAGCGCGCCCTTCGGCGATGTGCCGGCGAGGACCGAGCCGTCGGCCAGGCGGCGCACGGTGAACACGTGCGGATCATCGAGCTTCGCGAACTCCCGCGTCGTGTAGGAGGGCTGGGCGGGATCGAGCGTAACCTCGAAGATCCGGCCGTCCGGGCCCGTGCCCACCAGCCATTTGCCGGCCGCGGTGGAAGGCTCCAGGCACCAGAGCAAGTCCGCAGGCGGCACTCCGCCCAGTTCAGTCAGGACCGGTCCCGAGACGAGCCGTCCGTCGGCGCGGGTGGCCAGCCCCTTGAGATTGCGGCTCGGCACGTCGCGATAGAAATCGATTTCAAATTTTTTCGACAGCGGATCTGCGTGGAGCAGGCCCGCGCAGCCGGCGAAAAGAATGACTGGGCACAGGCGCTTCCACCGCACGGGGAGAAATGGCATAAGATGAAGAGGGCGGGTCGTTGCTCCCATCGCGGGACGCGGTCACTCCACGACCTGAATCGTGCGCGTGACCTGGGCCGGGAGGAGTTTGCCGGGAAGCAAATGACGCTCCCACAGCGGCACAAACGTGTCGCGCTTCTGGTAGCGCGTCTCGTCCGCGCCGCGGGCGATGCGCTCGAAGGTTCCCGGCAGCTCCAGCGTGGCGGTGGTTTGATCCGTGAAGACCGGCGCCTTCTCGACCACGGCGAGATAGAGGCCGTCGCTGCGGCGGTCGTCGCTCATTGCGGCCAGGTAGGCGTCAAAGCTGCGCAATTGCGCGGCCGGAATGCTGCGCGGATGTCCGGTCAGTTCATCCATGATGCGCCCGGGCAACAGGACGACATCGAGGTTCCGGCCGATCCAGCTGGGATCGATCGCGATGCCCAGCACCTCGCGATGCGTTTCGCCCTGCCAGTCGCGCCAGGCGACGGTCGCCTGGACCGTCTCGCCGGCGCGGGCGGTCGAGCGGGAAAGCTGGAAAACATCCAGCACCGCGGAGGGATTCTGCTCCAGCGCCTCGACGGTGAACTTCACGTGGTCGGGGAAGGTCTTCTCGTAGGGATTCTGGAGGTTGGCGGTGAGGCGCTGCACGAATTCGCCCAAGCCCTGGGCAAACGCCTGCGGGCCGGCATAGAGCGTCTTGCTGGCGAGGGCCTGGCCGGCGGCAAAGTTGACGTCACTGGTCAGACGGAATCCCTCCGACAGGCCGGCGTCGTTCGAGCTGAGGATGGCTTGGGTGACGCCCGCGGCGACGACGGCGGGCGTGAGCTGGGCCTGGCGCACGACGGAAAAATGCAGCGAATGCGGCTCGCCGTGCTGTGGCTGCACGACGACCTCCACGGGAATCAGCGCGGGCCCTGGCCCGAGGGTGCCCGCGATCGCGGACAAGCGATCCTGCGCGATGGTGCCGATGACCGCGCCGGTGTTGGCGACCTTGATCGACTGCATGTTGGACGGCAGGATGGTGATGATCTCCGCCTCGCACATCGGCAGCTCGACATCACCGAGGGAAAGCAGGGGATGGCCGAAGGCTGTCACGCGTTGGCCTTCGACGCGCGAAACCGTGCCGGTGCCAGCGAGGGTGATGTCACCGGTGGAGAGAGCCACGGAAACGGCCGAGCCAGGGACCAGGGCAGAGCCGGACGCCGACAGACTTGCGCCTCCCGTGCTGCTGCCGCCAAGGGCACTCGTACCCAGCCCGAGCGTGGCGAAGCGCGGAGCGAACAATTCCGCGACCGCGGGGCTGAGACCGCTGAAGGTGAAGACCGGCTGGAGGGCCTGATAGGTTGAGGTGGACGGAAGCGCGGCTGTGGTTGTCGCCCGCAGCGGGACGGATCCGATCCGCGATTGCACCTCCGCGAGATCCGCCGCGGGCGTAAACCCCGCGTAGTGTACGGTCTCGAAGCGCTGGACCTGATAGCTCAACGCGCCCGCGAGTTTGCCGCCGATGTAGAGCGGGCTGCCGCTCATGCCCGCGACGGCGCCCATGTTCTGGACGCGCGGATCGGTGAGCTCGCAGATGATCATGGCCTTGCCCGGGCCGATCGCATTCTGCACCACCCCGGTGACCTCGACAGAGAACGGCTCGGGCTGCATGCCGCGAAATACCGTCCAGACCTCTCCCTTCATGCCGGGCTTGAGCTCGGAGAGGGGCAGGAGCGTCGCGTCAACGGGTTGTTCGGCGGATTTTAACGCAGAGGCCGCAGAGAAAACCGAGAGGAGGCAGAAAAACCGAATGGAGAAAAAAATCATCCTCCGTGCTCTCTGCGATCTCCGTGTTAAAAGCATCACAATCCTTTTATGCCATTTGCCAGCACCTCGCAAGCACGGTCGATGGCCGCGCCTTCATGGGCGGTGCTGATAAAACCGGCTTCGTAAGCGCTCGGCGCGAGATAGACGCCCTGCGCCAAGCAGGCGTGGAAGAAGCGGGCGAAGAGCTTCGCATCGCCGGTGAGGGCGGTGGCATAGTCGCGCACCGGCGTGGCGGTGAAGAAGATGCTGAACATGGAGCCGCACTGCGGTACCTGCGCGGGCAGACCTTTGGCCTTGGCCGCGGCCAGCACCGCCGCACTGAGTTGGCGGCCCAACTGATCGAGGCGGGCGTAGGGGTTGAGTTCCTCCAGCAGCCGCAGGCTGGCGATGCCGGCGGCCATCGCGAGCGGGTTGCCGCTGAGTGTGCCCGCCTGGTAGACCGGGCCGAGCGGCGCGAGGTAATCCATGACGTCCGCGCGACCGCCAAAGGCCCCGACGGGCAGGCCGCCGCCGATGATCTTTCCGAGGCAGGTGAGGTCGGGGACGATGTTTTCCCGTTCCTGCACGCCGCCCTTGGCGATGCGGAAGCCGGTCATGACCTCATCGAAGATGAGCAGGGCGCCGTTCGCCGTGCACGCGGCGCGCAACTGGGCAAGATAGCCGGCATCGGGCATGATGAAGCCCACGTTGCCGCAGTACGGCTCGACGATGACGCAGGCTATCTTCCCGGGATTCGCGGCAAACGCGGCGGTGAGCGCCGGGACATCGTTGTAGGGCAGCACCACGGTTTCCTGCGCGAACGCGACGGGCACGCCGGCGCTGTCGGGATTCCCGTGGGTGAGTGCACCGGACCCGGCCTTGATGAGCAGCGAGTCCGAGTGTCCGTGATAGCAGCCGGAGAACTTGATGATCTTGTCGCGCTTCGTGAAGCCGCGGGCGAGCCGGATGGCGGACATGGTCGCCTCGGTCCCGCTGTTGCACATGCGCACTTTTTTGATGGAAGGCACGAAGCGCACGATGAGCTCGGCCATCTCGACCTCGTAGGGATTGGGCGTGCCGAACGACGTCCCGTGCTCGAGCGCGGCGGCGATGGCGGCCTTGATGCGTGGATGATTGTGCCCGTGGATGGCGGGGCCCCACGTGCCGACGAAGTCGATCAGCTCACGGCCATCGGCCGTGATGAGGGTCGCGCCGCGCGCCTCCTTGGTGAAAAAGGGCGTGCCACCGACAGAGCGGAAGGCGCGCACAGGCGAGTTCACGCCGCCGGGGATGAGCTGGAGGGCGCGGGCAAAAAGATCGGAAGAGGAAGACATGAGACTAATAAGTCCTATAGGAAAAATAAGACCTATGGAAAGGCATCATCCATATCACAACCAGTGGCAATACGCGCGGTTCAGCTCACGTATTTTTGGACGATCGGGATGCGGCGGCCGACGCCGAAGGCGAGGGGGGTGATCTTCAGGCCGGGGGCGGCCTGCTTTCGCTTGTATTCGTTGAGGTCGACCTTGCGGACGACGTCCCGGACCACGGCCTCGGTGAATCCCTGCGCGATGAGATCGCGCGTGGGCAGGCCTTCCTCCACGTAGCCCTTGAGGAGGGCGTCGAGCACGTCGTAGGGCGGGAGGCTGTCCTGGTCCGTCTGGTCAGGCCGCAGCTCGGCGCTCGGCGGTTTTTCGATGCTCGACTGCGGGATGGGCGGCGTGCGCCCGGCGCGGCGGGCGTCGGCATTGATCCAGTTGGACAACGCGTAGACCTGCGTCTTGAAGAGATCCGAGATGACCGCCAGGCCGCCCGCCATGTCGCCGTAGAGCGTGCAGTAGCCGACGGCGATCTCGCTCTTGTTTCCAGTCGTAAGGAGGAGGGCGTTGAACTTGTTGGAGAGCGCCATCATGACGACCCCGCGCACGCGGGCCTGGATGTTTTCCTCGGTCACGTCGCGCGGGCGGCCGGTGAAGATCGGGCCGAGGGCGGCTTCGCATGCGGTGACGGCATCGGCGATGGCAATCGTTTCAAACTGGACGCCAAGGTTTGCGGCGAGGATTCGCGCATCATCCCGTGAGTGCTGCGACGAGATCTGCGAGGGCAGGGAGACGCCGATGACGTTTTCCGGCCCGAACGCCGCGGCGGCGATCACGCCCACGACGGCGGAATCGATGCCGCCGGAAAGCGCGATCAGCGCGCGCTTGAAGCCGCTCTTGTGCGCGTAGTCGCGCAAGCCGAGCGTGAGCGCGGCAAAGATGTCGGCCATTTCCGGCTGATCGAAGGTCGGCGCGAGGGCATCCGGCCGGTTGGCCGGTGGCGTCGCAGGTTTTGCAGCGCCCGGCGGATTAGTCGCCGCCCGGCCGCAGGCCACTTCGACCACGCGCAACTCCTCGGCAAAGGCCGCGAGCCCGGCGGTGATGCGGCCGGTCGCATCGCTGACCAGCGAGCGACCGTCAAAGACCAGCTCGTCATTGCCGCCCACGGCATTGACGTACACCAGCGGACAACCGAGAGCCTTCGCCGCATCGGTCACGAGGGTCTGGCGGACGCCGCCCTTGTCATTGTGCCATGGGCTGGCGGAGAGATTGACCACGAGGTCGCATTTCTGGGCGGCGAGCTGCTTCACCGGGTCGAGCCCGTGGTACAGCCGGCGGGTGCTGATCATCGGGTGGGTCCAGATATCCTCGCAGATCGTCACGCCGATCCGCAGGCCGCCGTGCACGATGACCGACGGCTGGGGGGCGGGCTCGAAATAGCGGTCCTCGTCAAAGACATCATAGGTCGGCAACAGGCACTTGCAGGCGACCGAGACCACGCGCCCGCGATGGCAGAAGGCGGCAGCATTCGAGTAAGGCCGGCCTTGGCCCGTGACGTTGGCGACAACGGTGCCCACGAGGGCCGGCACCTCACCGATCGCGGCGGCGATGGCGGTGAGTGAGTCCTCAACGTCGGGCACGAACCGCCGCTTGAACAGCAGGTCGCGCGGCGGGTAGCCGCAGACGATCAGCTCCGGGAAAACCACGAGTTCGGCGCCCTGCGTCACGAGGGCGGAGTAGGCGCGGAGGATCTGCCGCTGGTTGCCGGCGAGGTCACCGACGGTCGGGTTGAGCTGGGCGAGGCCGATGCGCATGAAAGTGAACCGGCAAACGTGAACGGCTTTCCGCGGGCTGACAACTCGCAAGGCTTGCACTGGCACCAACCCGCACGATTTGCTGTCATCCCGCCATGCATTTGAAACTGTTCCCTTCCGGTTGCCTCGGACTGGCCGCCGCGCTCGCCGCGACCGGGCTGGCCGCCGCCGACACCGCCACCCTCACGCTGGATGACGCCTTGCGCTCCGCCGAGCAGATCAACGTAGACGTGCTGCTCGGACGCGAGGGCGTGAACCAGGCGCAGGCCCAGGCCGGCCAGGTCCGTGCGGGCTTGCTGCCCGACGTCACCCTGAGTGCGCAACAGCGGCGCACCTCCAGCGTCTCCGTCAGCAACGGCGTGGCCACGGAGGGATCGCCGAACAATCGTTTCGACGCCAACCTCACCGGCAGCTTCAGTGTGCTCAATCCCCAGCAGTTCTCCGCGCTGCGGGCCGCGCGCACCGGGGTGGAGGCGGCCGACTTCAGCTATCGCGCCAGCGTGCAGGGCGCACTGGCGGATGTCGCGCAGACCTACTTCACGCATCTCCGGAATGTGCATCGCATCGCGGTGCTCGACGCCAATGTCGAGCGCGCGCGCCAGCTCCTCGAGCTCGCGACCAACCAGTTTTCCGTCGGGGTGGCCACGCAGATCGACGTCACCCGCGCCCGCTCCCTGCTGGCCCAGGCCCAGCAGGCTAGGCTCCAGCAGGACACCGTCGTTTACCAGAGCGACCTGCTGCTGAAGCGCCTGTTGAACCTGGAGGGCGGCAAGCCGGTGCAACTGGCCGATTTCACGGTCCGCCGCCTGGCCGGCAGCGATTTCAGCGCCGCCGAGGAACACGCCGCCTTCGCGCAGCGGCCGGACTGGCTGTCGGCGCAAAAGTCGCTGGACCGAACCAAACTCGACGTGCGCACCGCGAGCTTTGAGCGGCTGCCGGTCCTCGCGCTGTCCGGGCAGTACGGTTATTCAGCCGCCGAGTTTGACGACGGCGGCAAGAAGGCCGGCTGGTTTGCCGGAGCCATCGTGTCGGTACCCGTGTTTGACGGACTGAGGAGCAATGCCGACCGGCGCCTGGCGCTGTCGCGCCAGCGGGCCGGGGAATTCCGCCTGCGTGATCTCGAGCTGCAGATTGCGGCGGAGATCCGGCTGGCGGTCCAGAATGCCGCCTCGCGCTTCCGCCAGATCGATGTTGCCGAGACCGGACTGAAGCTGGGCGAGGAGGAGTTGCGGCTGGCCCGCGTGCGCTTCGAGCAGGGCGTGGCGGACAACCGCGAGGTCATCGAGGCGCAGAACACCCTGGCGCTCGCCAGCGACAACTTCAACGAGGCCATCTACCAGTACAACCTGAGCCGGGTCGAACTGGCCCGCGCAAAGGGCGAGGTGCGCGGGATTCTCGCCGAGAAGCAGGAATGAGCGCAGCACCGCGCCTGATCCTTGCGTCCGCCTCGCCCCGCCGGCGCGAACTGCTCGCGGAGCTCGGGGTGGTTTTTGACGTCATTCCCGCCGAGGTCGTCGAGCACGAGGATCCCTCGTCCGATCCGCGCCTCATGGTCGCGCACAATTCCGCGTTAAAGGCTGACTGGGTGGCCGCGCGGCATCCAGACGCGCTGGTGCTGGGCGCGGACACGACCGTGTTCATCGACGGGGTGGTGCTCAACAAGCCGCGCGACCTCGCCGATGCCCGCAGCATGCTCCGCCGGCTGAGCGGGCGCACCCACACCGTCTTCACGGGCCTCGCCCTGCGCCGGGCCCGGGATGGCTGGCAGGCCGATGAAGGCGTGGCGAGCGACGTGACCTTCAAGCCGCTCGATGAGGCGGTGATCACGGACTATCTCGCCCGGGTCCACGTGCTGGACAAGGCCGGCGCCTACGGCATCCAGGAGCACGCGGAGCTCCTCGTGGCGGGCCGGACCGGCTCGTATACGAATATTATGGGCCTGCCGCTCGAAACCACGAAACAAATTTTGACGCGTGCGGGTCTGATGGGTTAACTAGGCGCCTCAATCGCCCGCATGAGTTCCACTTTATCCGCTCCTCCTGAACGCCCGGCCCGCCGCCTGGCGGTGCCGCGGTTTTCCAGCGACCCGGAGGTGCGGTCGGTCCAGGTCGGCGTGGTGGCCACGGTGATCATCCACCTGCTGCTCCTGTTGCTTTTCCCCGCGATGTTCCGGAACGACATGAAGGGCATCATCCGGCCGGCGGCGGCCAAGCCGCAGTTCAACATCGAGCTCGCCCCCGAAACCTTCACCCAGACCAAGCCGCCCGCCCCGTTCAAGTTCGTCGAGACCAACCCGGATGCCCCGGAAAATGTCCCGGACAAGACCGAAAACTTTGGCGCGCAGAACCAGCAGGTCGCCCAGGAGAAGCCCACGCCCGATGGCAAAAGCGACCGCCCCGCGATCGAGGGCCAGACGGAAATCCAGTCCACGCAAATCGTCGACGGCCGCAAGAGCGACCCGGTCGTCCCGCAGGAAGTCGTGCCACCCATGCAGACGCCGGTGGCCACCGAGGCCGTGGAGGCGGCCAAGCGGGCGCAGGATCCGTTGGCCGGCTTCGACAAGACCGTGGGTGAAAACAAGGAAGGTGTCGGCAGCAACATTGCCCCGGCCACGGCGCATGCCGAGGACGTGCCGGAGAAGGTTGAGGGGACGAGGGACGCGCCCCTGGTCGTCGGAGCCACCAGCAAGACGATCAACATCGATCCCCGCACTCCCCAGCCGAGACCCCAGCTCGTCAAGAATGTGCGCGCGGCGATCTTTCAGGAAAACAAACTGGGCACCTCGAACATTGGCCTCACCGCCTACAACGCGAAGTGGAGCAGCTACGGCGCCTACCTGCATAAGCTGATCGATGCGATCGATGCGCGCTGGCAGTATCTGGTCAGCGCCAGCAAACATTACCCGCAGCCGGGCAGCCGGGTGACCGTGACGTTTGTCCTCAATTCCCAGGGGCGCATCGCCAGCATCCGGACGGTCGATGGTGACGCAGGCGAGCTCGCCACCAACTGGTGCGTGACCGCCATCAGCCCCAGCGCGGAGTTCAGCTATGGCGAATGGACCAGCGACATGCTCGCGGTCTTCGGCGACAAGCAGGAGCTCACGTTCACCTTTCTTTATCGGTGAACGGGGCGGGGGAGAACTTCTGGGCCACATTGCCGCTGGGCCGGGGCGTGCAGCTCATCACCCGCGATGCCAACGGTGTCGCCGCCTTCGCCAAGCCCGACGGCGTGCTGTCGCATCCCAACACGCCCAAGGACGAGCCCCGCTCGCTCCTGACCGTCCGCTACGACCTGGAGCGCGAAGCCTATGAGTGGAGCGATGCCGGTGGGGTGAAGCGCCAGTTGCATCTGCTCAACCGCCTCGACTCGGCCACCTCCGGCGTGATCCTGGCGGCGGCGGATGAAATCTTGGCGCGGGAGATCCGCGCCCAATTCAAACGCAAGCAGGTGCGGAAGGTTTATCTCGCGCTCGTCTTCGGCCGGCCCTCGCAAGCCCGGCAAGTGTGGCGCGACCGGCTCGCCGTGGAAAAGAAGGGCGCCAAAATCCGGACCAGCGCGGACGGCCACGTGCCCGCCGAATGCGAGGTGAGCGTATTGCGGACGGGAAGCAAGGAGTCGGGCGTGGCGCTCCTCCGCCTCGAACCGCGCACGGGCCGGAGTCATCAGCTCCGGGTCCAGTGCGCCCGGCACCATCACCCGATCGCGGGCGACCAGACGTACGGCGATTTTCCGCGCAACCGCGAGTTCGCGAAGCGCACCGGGACCAAGCGGCTCTTCCTACATTCGCTGGAGACGGATTTCGTCTACGAGCGGGGCGGTCGGAAATTTACCTTCGCCGCGAAGGCGCCGTTGCCGCCGGAGTTCGAGGCGTACCTTTAGCCGGGCCGGCGATTTGCCCATTGGTAGGGCGAGGCGTCCCTGCGGACTTGTCCGCCGTAGCCTTGGCGAAGGTGGAGCCGCGGTCCCTCGTGAGCCTGTCTAACGGCTCACCGGGACGGTTCGCCCTACCTTGGAACGCAAACAAGATACCCTTGCATTAAATTCTGTCTCCGTTCGTCCATTCAGTCTAAATCTCTGTTCTCATGATTCTCCCCAAGTCCAACCGGCTCACCCCTGAACAGCTCAGCGAAGTCACGGCGATCGTCGCGGAGTTCGGCTGCAAGATTCAGCCCATTGTCGGTACCGTGCGGACGATCTACGCCATCGTCGGCGACGAGCGTGAAGAGCTGATGATCAACCGGCTGGAAGGGCTGGACTACGTTGACCGCATCGACCGCATCCAGTCGCCGTTCAAGCTGATGGACCGCCGCTCCGACCTCGCCACCCATCGCGTCACGCTGGGCGGGGTAACACTGGGTGATGAGCTGTTTGTCATCGCGGGCCAGTGCACCATCGACCCGAAGAACCCGAATTATTTCTACGAGACCGCGGCCGCCGTGAAGGAGGCCGGGGCCCATCTCATCCGCGGCGGCGTCTGGAAGCCGCGCACCAATCCCTACACGTTCCAGGGCGACACGAAGTCGCTCGACATCCTTATGGAAGGCCACCGGCGCACGGGGCTGCCGGTCGACGCCGAGGTGATGGACGAGCAGCAGCTGCAGCTCGCGCTCGATGCCGGTGTGCACATGCTTCAGGTCGGCGCGCGCAACGCCCTGAACTATTCGCTGCTCCGCGCCATCGGGCGCGCGGTGGCCGAGCGGAAGACCGTGGTGCTCCTCAAGCGCAGCCTGCACATGGGTGCACTCAGCGAATTTATTTCGGCCGCCGAGTACATTGCCGCGTTTGGCAACCCGAACATCATCCTGTGCCCGCGCGGGACCGCACCCACGCTCGACGGCTATCGCAATCATCCCGATGAGAGCATTACGCCCCTGTTGAAGGAAAAAACCTGGGCGCCGGTCGTCGTCGATCCCTCTCACTCGGTGGGCAAGGCCGCCTACGTGCCCGCCTGCGCCCTGGCCGCGGTCGCCTACGGCGCCGACGGATTGTGCATCGAGGCCCACGTCAGCCCCAACCACGGCATCGGCGACGACCCGAAGCAGGCGCTCACGCCCGCCGTGCTGGCGGAGACCATCGCGCAGGCCCGGCAGATCTGGAAACTTCGGCACAAAGCCAAGTGAGTTGATTAGGGGGTTTGGTGTAGCGGCGCTCTATGAGCGCCGATCCTCTCAGACGGCGGTCATAGACCGCCGCTACAACTTCCATCGCTCACTTGAGAGTGCGTGTTAAAGCAGGTTCAGCTGCGAATCGTCCGCGGCGGTAACCGTGATCTTTTTCTTCGGCCGGGCCTGGGGCGCGGGCACGGAGACGTTGGTGTCATCGCTCTCGAGTTTCGCGAGGATGACCTTGGCGCGCTCGATCACGGCCGGCGGCAAGCCGGCGAGACGTGCGACCTGGATGCCGTAGCTGCGGTCGGCGGCGCCGGGGACCACGCGGCGCACGAAGACGATGTCATCGTTCCATTCCTTTACGGCGACGGACAGGTTGCGCAGACGCGGCAAGTGTTTCTCCAGCTGGGTGAGTTCCTGGTAATGAGTCGCAAACAGCGTACGTGGCCCGCGCTCGGCGTCGCGGTGCAGATGCTCGACCACCGCCCAGGCGATGCTGAGGCCGTCGTAGGTCGAGGTGCCGCGGCCGATCTCGTCGAGGATGATCAGCGAGCGGTCGGTCGCGTTGTTGAGGATGTTGGCCGTCTCGTTCATCTCGACCATGAAGGTCGAGTTTCCCCGGGCGAGGTCGTCGCTCGCGCCCACGCGGGAGAAAATGCGGTCCACCAAGCCGACCCGGCAGCCCTTGGCGGGCACCCAGCAGCCGATCTGCGCGAGCAGCGTGATGAGCGCGACCTGCCGGATGTAGGTTGATTTGCCGGCCATGTTCGGCCCCGTGATAAGCGCGATCTGGGCGTCCTCGCAGCCGAGGAGCGTGTCGTTCGGCACGAAGGCATGGCCCGCGCCGCGCGCGGTGGTGGCGTCGGGTGACTTGAGCATCTGCTCGACCACCGGGTGACGTCCCTCGGTGATTTCCAGCACGCTACCCTCGTCGAGGAGGGGGCGGTGGTAGTCCCACTCGCGCGCCAGCACCGCCCAGCCGGCGAGCACGTCCAGCTCCGCGAGGGCATCGGCGGTCTGGCTGAGGGACACGGATTCGTCGAGCACGGCGGCAAGGAGCGCGTTGAACAGCTCGAGTTCGCGGGCCAGGGCGTTTTCCTCGGCGTGGAAGATCTCCTTCTCCTTCAGCTTGAGCGCCTCGGTCACGTAGCGCTCGCCGCCCACGGTGGTCTGCCGACGGACGTAGTCGGCGGGCACGAGGTGGAGGTTGGCCTTGGTGATCTCGATGTAATACCCGAAATTGTTCGTGAACCTGACCTTCAGGCTCCGGATGCCGGTGCGTTCCTGCTCAGTGCGCTCGAGGTCGGACAGCCAGGTTTTGTTGCCGCTGGTGAGTCCGCGCAGCCGGTCGAGGGCGGGATCATAACCGGCACGGATGAAATTCCCGTCGTTCAGATCCGCTGGCAGTTCATCGGCGAGGGCGTTCGCCAGGAGATCACGCAGTCCCGGAAGCTGGGCGAGGCGCGGCTGGAAGTCGGCAGCGAGCGGCCCGCCGAATCCGGCCAACTCAGTGTGCAGGGCCGGCAGCTGGGCGAGCGTGTCCTTCACTCCGCCGAGCTCGCGTGGATTGCGGAGGCGGTTTTGCAGGCGGCCCAGGATGCGCGGGATATCGCGGACCTGGGCGAGCAGGTCGCGCAAGGCCCCGAGGCGGGCCGGCTGGGCCAGCAGGTCGCCGACGAAGGCCTGGCGCCGGTTGATCTCGGCCAGGTCGAGTGTGGGTGAGGCGAGCCAGCGTTCGAGCAGGCGGGCGCCAGCGGACGTGGCGGTGCGGTTGATCGCGCCGAGCAGCGAGCCGTCGCGCGTGCCCCGGCTGGAAGAGAAGATCTCGAGATTACGCAGCGTCGCCGGGTCGAGCAGCAGCGTGCGGGCACTGCGGTATTCCTGCAGGCCGCGGAGGTTCTCGGGCTTGGCGCAGAGATTTTCGGTGGCGTAGTAGACGAGTGCCCCCGCCGGCCCGAGGGCCGGATGTGAATGCGCGAGACCAAACCCCTGCAGGTTCAACACACCGAGCGTATCGATGACCGTCTTCGCGCCCGTGGCGGTGTCGAACTGGTAGCCCGGCTGCTCCGTGCAGAGTCGGCCGGTGCAAAAGGCATGCAGCGCGTGCACCGCGGTCTGCTCGTGGGGTGCGGCCTGCCAGCGGGCGAGTTCGCCCTCGGTGATGAGCAGCTCCGCCGGGTCGAGGGCGGTGAGGACGGGGAGAAGGTTCGCGATGTGCGCGTCGGTTGCGACCTTGAACTCGCCGGTCGAAAGATCGAGCCACGCGGCGTGGAGCCCGCGGGCATCGAGCGCGAGTGCGCACAGGTAGTGGTTGCGCGCCGCGTCGAGCTGGTTGGCGGCGAGGGTGGTGCCGGGGCTGAGGATGCGGGTGAGCTGGCGCTTCACCAGCTTGCCTGCCTGCGCCGGCTCGGCCTGGTCGCAGATGGCGACTTTTTTGCCGGCGGCGAGCAGCTTGGTCACGTAATTGTCACAGGAATGCGCGGGGATGCCAGCCATCGGGTGGTCCTGCCGCTTCGTGAGCGTCAGCCCGAGCAAGCGCGACGCGAGCACGGCGTCGTCGAAAAACATCTCGAAGAAATCACCGAGCCGGAACAGCAGCAGGGTGTCGCGCGGCAGGCCGCGCTTCACCTCAAAGTACTGCTGCATCATGGGCGTGAGCTTGGCGTCGGGCATCGGCGGGAACCAGATGCCAGAGGCCGGAAGCCGGCGAGGCAAGCCAGCACGCGGAGAAATGACTGGCCTCCGGCCGCCGGCTTCTGGCATCTGGCCACTGTGATTCTTTTTCATCGCGACCTCGGCGGGGCGGGAAAACCGCCGCTCGTCATCCTGCACGGCTTCCTCGGGTCGTCGCGCAACTGGCAGACGGCGGGGCGCGACCTCGCGGAAAAATTCCAGGTGTTCGCCCTCGACCTGCGCAACCACGGAAGCTCGCCCCACGCCGACGAGATGACCTACGCGGCGATGATGTCGGATGTCCTGGCCTGGCTCGATGGGCAGGGACTCGCCCGCGTGGTACTCATGGGCCACAGCATGGGCGGCAAGGTGGCCATGCTGCTTGCCTGCCGGCATCCCGAGCGCGTCGAGCGCCTCATCGTCGTGGACATTGCGCCCAAGGACTATCACTGGCCGGAGCGCCGCACCGAGTTCGACGCCCTGAACGGGCTCGATCTCACGCACTTGGCGTCCCGCGCCGAGGCCGAGCGGCTGCTGGAACCCAGCGTGACTGACTGGGCGATGCGGAAATTTCACCTGACCAACCTGGAGCGCACCGAGGAGGGCGGCTGGCGGTGGCAGATCAATCTGCCCGTGCTCACGGCCAATCTAGGTGCGCTGGAAAACGACTCCCTTGCACCCGCGGACCGCTTTGCCGGACCGACGCAGTTCATCATCGGGGGCAAATCCCGCTACGTGAAAGCGGAGGACGCCGGGAGCATCCTGCGGCATTTTCCCGCGGCCAAGATTGAGACCATTGCCGACTCGGGCCACAACCCGCACATGGAAACGCGGGAGCAGTTTGTCCGGGCCGTGCTAGGAGCGCCGTGACCAGATCCGCAGTGAAGCGAGCAGGAAGTCCTCGAGCGCGGCGGCCTCGTTGAGGTTGAGGCGGAGAAGTCCGGCGTTGTGCTCCAGCTTTTCGATGGCCGCGACGAGGGCTTGGGCGGCCGACTGGCGCTGGGTGGGATTATCCGACTTGAAAACGGACAGGGCAAAGGCGCGGGTGGCCTGCTCGATCTCGGCGAAGAGCCGGTCGCGGAGGCCGTTGGCGATGCCGGTCTCGATGGCGACCTGCTCGTCGTCATCCAGATCCGGCGGCAGTTTTTCCTTCTGCTGCTTCCAGATTTCACCGGTCGCAAAATCGAGCACCGCGCTGAAGCGCGCGACGAGCCCGTAGAGCGTGAAGACATGGTCGGCCACGCCGCGCTTGTCCGGGGTGCCGCCGGAGAGCCGGGCCAGCCAGGCGCCGTAATCCTCGAGCCAGGCCGGCCAGCCGTCGACGGCCAGCGCCGTGGCCGGGGACGGAAAGCGGAAGTGCAGCACGCGGCTGCGGATCGTGGGCAGCAGGGCGTAGGGCCGGGTGGTGAGGAGCAGCAGGGTGGTGTTGCGGGGCGGCTCCTCGAGGGTCTTGAGGAAAATATTCGCCGCGGCGGTGTTCATCCGGTCGGCCTCGTGGATGATGGCGACCTTGCGCGGGGCGACGGCGGCCGAGACCTGGACCTTGTTGATCAGCTCGCGGGTGCTCTCGGCGGTGATGAACCGCATCTTGCCGGAAGGGCGCAGGGCAAAACAGTCGGGATGCTGGTCGGGTGGAAAATGAGCCGAGGCGCCCTTGGCATTCAGCAACCGGTCCGCGATGGCGTAGGCGATACCGAGCAGCAGGGCGGGATCATCGCCTTGCAGCAGCAGGCTGTGCGAGAGCCGCTGGCGCGTGATGGCCTGTTCGATGACCGCGACCGCCGGGGTGCCGGCGAGGACGGGGGGCCAGGGCAGGGCGGCGTTCATGGGCAGGAGCGGCACGCCCGCAGGCCGCTTACTTGAGGCGGGTTTGCACCGCGGCCCAGATTTTCTTGGCTACCGCGTCCTCACTCTTGGTGCCGTCCACGACGATGAAGCGCTCGGGCATGCCCTTCGCGAGCAGCAGGTAGCCCTCGCGCACCTTGTCATAGAAATCGACGTTCTCGCGCTCCATGCGGTCGGGCAGGTCGGAGGCGCGCTGCTTCAGGCGCGCCAGGCTGACCTTCGTCGGCACATCGAGGACGATGGTGACGTTAGGCATGACATTGCCGACGGCGAAGCGGTTGATCTGCGCGACGGGATCGGCGGCGAGATTGCGGGCTATGCCCTGGTAAACCGTGGAGGAGTCGAGGAAGCGGTCGCTGAGCACGATCGCCCCGCGGGCGAGCGCCGGCGCGATGATCTCGCGGACCAGCTGGGCACGGGCGGCGGCGAACAGCAGGAGCTCCGTCTCGGCGCACATCTCGTCGCCCTTGGAATTATGGACGATGATGTTGCGGATCTGCTCCCCGATCTCGGTGCCGCCGGGCTCGCGCACGGAAAGCACCTCGTGGTGGGTCTGCTGGAAATGGGCGGCGAGGCGGGCGATCTGCGTGGATTTGCCGCTGCCCTCGGAGCCTTCGAAGGAAATGAGTTTGCCGGTGGATTTGGACTTGAGAGGCATGGTGACGGGCCTGATTTCGTGCGGAATCGACGCGCTTGGCGAGAAAAGTTTCACAGCCACCGCGACAATCCGTTCGCCCAGGCGGGAATTTCCGTTGAACGCCCCCGCCAAACCCGCCAACTCTCATCGCCATGCCCGTGCCGTTTCTGCCTTCGCCGGTTTTTGCCGTCGTCAACATCATCGAGGTCTTCATTCGCTGCGATCCGGTCGGCCAGGTGATCACCGCGCTCCTCGGCGTGTTCAGCATCATCGCGTGGGCCATCATGTGGGGCAAGCATCGCGACCTGAAGGAGCTCCGCCGCCTCAATCTCCGGTTCGAAACGCAGCTGCGCGGCGAGCGCTCGGTGCTCGACCAGCCGGAGTCGATCCGCAGCCAGCGCGCGATACCTTATGCGGACCTGTTCGCGGACGCGGTCGAGGCCTACTGGCGCGCGGCGGCCATCGGCAAAGAGAAGGGCGAGGACACGCTGCGGGCCCGCCTCGAGCATGCGGAGAACGCGCTCCAGCGTGCGCTGGGCCGACAGACGCTGCGCTACGAGTCGAGCATGGTTTTTCTGGCTTCGATCGTCTCGGGCGCGCCCTTCCTCGGCCTCCTCGGCACGGTCTGGGGCGTGATGACGGCCTTCAGCGAAGCGGTGCAGAGCGGCGCGGGCGGCATCAAGGATCTGGCTCCCGGCGTCACCGCCGCCCTGTTGACCACGATCGCCGGCCTCCTCGTTGCCATCCCGTCGGTCTTCGGCTACAATTATCTTTTCGCCAACACCAAGCGCCTGATCACTGAACTGGAAAATTACGCCAGCGCGCTGGCCGACCGGATCGAGCTCGAGAGCAAAAAGTAACCGAGGACGACGCCATGGCCCGGACATTTCGCAGACAGCGCACCGCCCAGCCCATCGCGGAACTGAATGTGACCAACCTCATCGATCTCGGGTTCACGCTCCTGATCATCTTCATGATCGCGACGGCGAGCATCAACCAGGAGCAGACCATCCCGGTGAACCTGCCCGTCACCTCGCAAAGCCCGCAGGCGAAACCTGATCCGACGACCAAGTTCGAGAACATCACGATCAAGGCCGATGGCACCTATCTGCTGGGCACCCGGGTGCTGTCCCTCGCCCAGCTTTCCCGCGAACTCGCGGTTTTCGGAGCCCGTCCCAAGCCGGAGCAGCCCGTCTTTCGCTTCCGCATGGACGCCACTTCCACCGCCCAGCAGTACCTTTCCGTCGTCGCCGAGCTGCAGAAGCACAACCTCTCCCGCATCAGCATCGACACCCAGGTGAAATGACCGGGCCCAAGTTTTGGCCTTCTCGCGCGTAGTACCCTTGATGACCGCCACGGTGGACAATCGTTATCCGAGTGCCGTACTGTTCTCCACGCTGATGCATGGCGCGGTGATCGCGGTGCTTTTGCTCCTGACGTATGTTGTGCGGCGGCATGTGTCGGAAGCTTCACCCATCATTGAACTGGTGCAGGGCGAAGGCGACAATTTCGCGGCCACCGTGGCGCCCGCGGCAGGCACGCCTGGCGCGATCAAGGTGGATGTCCCCGAGCCGGCGAAGCCTGAACCCGCGACTGTGGCGCCCGCTCCGCTTGAAGCGGTGCCGGCGCCGGTGACCAAGCCGGTCGATCCGGCCAGCAAGATCGCCCAGGTGGTGAGAACCATCGAGCGCAAGGACCGGCAGAACACCGACAAGATTCGCGCGGATGCGCAGAAAAAGGCCAAGGAGGAAGCCCGCGCCGCCCCGCTGACCAAGGAACAGTTTGACCAGCAGAACAAGGGCAAGGCGCCCGTCACCACCAAGGCCGTGGCCTCCGCGAAAATCCCCAAGGTTGAGGGCGCAGGCATTCTGAAGGGCGTGGCTGGCGGCTCGACCGCCAACACGACCGGCGGGGCGGGGGGAAAGGCGCTGGTCCGGGAAAACGGAGATGAGCTGGCGGCCTATTATGCCTTGTTCAAGCAGCGCCTGCAGCTGGAGCTTCAGCCGCCCCCGGGTTTGAGTGATTCGCTGGTGGCGGAGGTGGTCGTGACCATTTCGGCCACGGGCGCATTGTCCGGGCCGCGGATCGCCACTTCGTCAGGCAGCCCGGAATTCGACCAGGCGGTCCTCGCGGCCATCGGGCGGATGCGCATGCCGGCCCATCCGAACGGCCGGAGCGAGTCGGTGCAGTTCCAAATCCGGCTCCGCGACGTCAGCAACGGCTGAAAAAGTCCTTGCGTTCGAGGGCAGAACTTTGATTTTCCTCCACTCTTGCAGTTGGCAATGGGCTCTTAGCTCAGTTGGTAGAGCGCCTCAATGGCATTGAGGAGGTCAGCGGTTCGAACCCGCTAGGGTCCACCATCTATCCCCGCCTTTCGGCGGGGATTGTTGTTTACAGAGGTAAAAGCTTGATCGGGATGTATCGCAATGTATCGCTTTGGATCGTGAAAACGCGATCCAAAAACGATCCAGAACGCGATCCAAACGCGACCTCGGGTCCAGAGGAAAACGGGATCCGGGGCATCAGGCGCTTTAGCCGGCCCGGACGACCCAGTCCCTTCTGCGTCCAGTGGCGGGTCGATGGCCAGGTGAAGAGCGAATACTTCAAGGAAGCCAAGGATCGGGACAAGCGGGCAGGGGAGCTCGCTCGCGCCCGCACCAAGGGTGTCTTGGTCCAGGTACCCCAGCGGGCTGAACAGGCCGAATGGCAGGCGTTCAAGACGACTATCGGGGATACCCCGTGGCAGGACGTCGTGGAGGGATGGAAGGCTCATCTGAAGGCGTCTGGCACCGTGCCCAGCTCATTAACCGTTAAGGAAGCGGTGGAAACTTACGTAAAGGAGATCGAAACCCTGGAAGCCGAAGGCCAGCTCTCTGCCGATACCGTGCGCCAGAAGCGCCAGAAAGTGGAGGCATTTGCCGTCACGTTCGGCAGCAATCGCCTTACCGAAATAACCGGCGACGACATTGAGGACTGGATCGAGAGCGATCTCGGCTATCAAAATCCCCATACTTTCAACAACTGGCGGAAGCACATCCGGACGTTTTTCGACCAGCATCGGAAACAGATTCGTCAAAACCCCTGCGACGACATCCGCACGCGGAGCGATGCCACCGAGCACGTTGGCATCCTGACTCCGGTACAGACGGCAAAATTATTTGCGTATGCCCTCACCAACAACCGACGCCATCTGGTCGGCCGCTTGGCGTTGGAGGCTTTTGCTGGGCTTCGATTTGCTTCGGCTTATCGGCTCGAGAAAGCAGACATCAATTTTCAGGACCGGGGCCTGCTACTGCCCAAACACAAGATCAAGACGAAGCGTCGGCATTACATCGACGGTTTGCCCGACGGCTTGTGGTCGTGGCTCGAGGCAACGAACGATGCCTGCTGGAGCCTGACTCCCGCGGAATACATGAAGGAGAAGAGCCAGCTGTTTACCGATGCGAAGGTTGCGCATCCGCACAATTGCCTCCGTCACTCATTCTGTACGTACCACGTCGCCGCATTCAAAAATCCGGGCCTGACCGCCACCATCCTCTGCCACCGCAATCAAGGGATGCTCTGGGCGCGATACAACGGCAACGCCACACAAGAGCAGGGCAAGGTCTATTGGACCATCACGCCAAAGACGGCTGCAGCGATCGCACGGAAAGCAACATAGCAGAGTAGCCAAAACCGACGCCGTAATCCTCAAACTCACGGCAAGAAAACCGAGCCGGCCGTTCGTGAGCCTTGATCCAAGCGTCTCACACACCCGGGTCACCCGTCGGATTTCCTAGTGCTACTTCACGCGTCCAATCTGGCTTGGTGGTTCAACCAACCAGTTTTCGACGGACAAACCGACCACGCGCGAGAATTCGTCAACGTTGGCGGTCACCAGCACAGCGCCCAGCGATAGCGCATGGGCGGCAATGATGGTATCCCGGTCGCCAATTTTCTGTCCGGCGCCTTCGAGGGTCGTTCTAACCCGAGCATAGAACTCGGGGAATGCAGTGCCCAGTGGCACGACGGGAAGCTGTTTTTTCAACTCGCGGATGCGCCCGATGAATTTGGTCTCGCCCAGTTGTTGGCGCGCTTTTTCCGCGCCAAACTCGAGCTCTGACAGAACCATAACCGAAAGCCTAAGGTTGCCTGCGGCAAAGGCCGCGGTCATGCGCGCGGTGAGTGACCGGGATCGACCTGCCAGGTAGGCTGAAAACGCATTCGTGTCCGGCAGGTAGATCATTCCCAGTCGCGCTTAATATTCGTTGCCGCATTGGCCGGGATCGAGGGGAAGCCAGGGCAGCTGCCGGCGAGGGCAGCAAACGCCTTTAGCCGCCGGGCATGGGCTTTCTCGTCCCGGGCGATAAATCCGTCCGGCACCTTGACCAGCGTGACCGTGTCAGAGGATAACCGAAACGCCTTGGGTAGGCGCAGGGCTTGAGAGTTGCCGGATCGAAAGACTTTGGCGGTGGTGGTCATCATGTATATACCGTAGATACGCCGCTCTTTGAGTCAAGCCTAGGCTGCGTCATCTGAATTGTTGGAGTTCGAGGGGCGAATCGTATGAGCGAGGCGATTCGGGTCAGCTATCATCTCCTCCTGCGCTGGCGCTAGCGCGTGCGGCAAGGCGAGCCGGTGCTCGCCCGGCCCGGTCCCAAAACGACCGGGCCGCTGCCCCTCGCGGAGGTGTGGGCCGAGATCGAGCAGCTGCGGCATGGACGCAAGCGCAGCCGCGGCACGCTCGCGTTGCGGGCGCTCTACGAGTCGGTGCTGTCGCGCCGGGCCCTCTCGGGCCTTGTGGCTGAGGAACGGAACCAGCGGAACAAGACCCGCCGGCAGATCTTCAAGCGTGTGGCGTTGAAGGAGCCCAACCTTGCGTGGGCGATCGATGCGACGGAGCGCGGCCGGGACCAGCGGGGCCGGCAGCTCTTCGTGCATGCGGTGCAGGACCTCTTGTGCTAACTACCAGATGATGGGACCGGAATAGCCGGGAAATTGGGTGACACTCCATTGAAAAAAGGAGTGTTACCATGGAAGAGAAAGAGTCAGTCCAAAAGGTCAGGGAACGTGGGAGCCGAATCGGCTCCCACCCGAAGCGATACAGCTTTGAAGAG
>CAIUWA010000037.1 GCA_903902745.1 uncultured Opitutia bacterium
CACCGCCGCTTAAACGCCGCCTGGCGTCACGCGGCGGAAGCCTGGCTTCGCTGCCAGGGTCTGATCACCGTCTCTATAAACCAAAAAGTGTTACCCAATTTACCGCTAAAATACGCCCGCCATTAGGTTGGTAGCACAAAGTCCATGCCGCCACGCGGGCGCATCCAGCGGAAGTAGGGATCGGGGTCGGCCGACTCGATCACGATGTCGTCGTGCAAAAAAACGTGACAGTAGAGCGTCAGGTCGCGGAAGGATGCGAACCATGTGGGCGGATTCACCAGCTGATCCCGGATGATGAGGGTCATCGAGCGCTTGCTGCTATAGCAATACTACTGCCAACCGCGGCACAACGCCGAATTTTCCCCGCGGATTACGCCGATTGCCGCGGATTGTTTCGGATCGGGCTCATCATCCATGCGCATTCGCGTAATCTGCGGGGAAATTCCGGGCGGGTTGGAATGAATTCTGCCTTTTCTCCGTGTCTAACCGCGTCATCCGTGGTCTGTTGAATCCTCATGAGCACTCCGCGCAAACCCGTTCTTCTCGTCATCCGTGATGGCTGGGGCAAGAATCCCGATCCATCCCAGAACAAGTTCAATGCCACCTTCCTGGCCCAAAAGCCCTGTGATGACATGCTGCATGCGAAATATCCCGTCACCCAGATCAAGGCGTCGGGCCTCGATGTGGGGCTGCCCGACGGCATCATGGGCAACAGCGAGGTCGGCCATGAGAACATCGGGGCCGGGAGGATCGTGGACCAGGAACTCGTGCGGTTGAACAAGCTCTTTTCCGAGAAGCGGCTCGCGGCCAATCCCGTGTGGCGGGGCGTGGTGGAACGGGTGAAGTCGCGCGGCTCACGCCTGCATCTCATGGGGATCGTCAGCGATGCGGGCGTGCATGGCATGCTCGAGCACCTATATGGCATCCTGCGCCAGGCGAAGGAGGACGGGATCAAGCAGGTCTACATTCACGCCTTCACAGATGGTCGCGACACACCGCCGACGAGCGCGTTGCGCTATGTGCGCGAGGTGGACGAGCAGTGCAAAAAAATCGGCGTGGGAAAAATTGCGACGGTTTGCGGCCGTTTCTGGGCCATGGACCGGGACAACCGCTGGGAACGCGTAAAGCAGGCCTACGATTTGCTCACGGGGCGCAAGGCCGTGGCGACCGCGCCGAACGCGGAGGCGGCGGTGCAGCAATATTACGACAAGCCGCTCAGCCCGACGCAGCACGGCGACGAGTTTGTCGCGGCGACGTGGATCACGGGCGCGGACGGCAAGCCCGTGGCGACGATCGGCAATGGAGACGCGGTGCTCTTCTACAATTACCGCGGGGACCGCCCGCGTGAGATCACGCGGGCGTTTGTCATGGATGATTTCAAGGGCTTCGACCGCGGCCCGAAGCTCGACCTCTATTATGCGACCATGACCGAATACGAGGCCGGCCTGCCCGTGAAGGTGATTTCACCCAAGCCGGAGCAGTTGAAGAACATCCTGGGACAGGTCGTGGCCGACGCCGGGATTCCGCAGTTCCGGTGCGCCGAGACGGAGAAGAATCCGCACGTGACGTTTTTCTTCAACAACTACCGCGTGGAGCCGTTTCCGGGCGAAGAGCGCGCGTGTCCGCCGAGCCCGAAGGTGCCGACCTACGACCTGCAGCCCGAGATGTCCGCCGCCGAGGTCACGAAGGCGGCAAAGGCCGCGATCCTCTCCGGCAAGTACGGCTTCATCGTCGTGAATTACGCCAATCCCGACATGGTCGGCCACACCGGCTCGCTGCCGGCGGCGATCAAGGCGTGCGAGGCGACGGACCGCGGGCTGGGGGAACTGCTGGCCGCGCTCGACACGATGGGCGGCCAGGCGGTGATCCTTGCCGATCACGGCAACTGCGAGCAGATGTGGGACACGGTCAATAATGTGCCTCACACCTCGCACACGCTGAATCTTGTCGAGGTCTTCGTCGTGGGAGAGGCCTACGCTGCCGGCAAAACCAAGATGCGCCAGGGCGGCCGCCTGGCTGACATTGCGCCGACGGTGCTCCAGCTCATGGGCCTGCCGAAACCGGTGGAGATGACGGGCGAGAGTTTGATCGCGAAGTAGGGCGGGTCAGAGACACGCGCTGCCTCCCATCGGTAAAATCTGTTTGCCGGAGGCCGCTGCGCTCCGCTTAGCTGGTCGTTTGCATCCTCAAATCTGCCCATGAAGCGCACCCATCACTGTGCCCAGCTCACCAAGTCCAACCTCGGGGCGACCGTCTCGCTGCTTGGCTGGGTGGATTCGCTCCGCGACCACGGCGGTATCCTCTTTGTCGACCTGCGCGACCGGAAGGGCATCACCCAGGTGAAGTTCGACCCGCAGGTGAACAAGGAACTGGCCGCGCAGGCGGCGCAACTGAAGCCGGAGTCGGTCATTGGGGTCACGGGCAAGGTCGTGCCGCGCCCGGAAGGAACCGTCAACGCCTCGCTGCCCACCGGTGAGATCGAGGTCGATGCGACCGAGCTCACGATTCACAACCTGTCCGACACGCCGCCGTTCCCGCTCGACGACGCCGGGGGCGACAAGGTCAACGAGGACCTGCGCCTGACCTACCGCTATCTCGACCTGCGCCGGCCGAAGATGCGGAAAAACCTGCAGGTCCGCCACAAGGCGACCAAGTCGATCCGTGATTATTTTGACGCCCAGGAATTCATCGAGGTGGAGACGCCCGCGCTGTTCAAGAGCACGCCCGAGGGGGCGCGCGAGTATCTGGTGCCGTCGCGGATTCATCCCGGACAGTTCTACGCGCTTTCGCAGTCGCCGCAGCAGTTCAAGCAGATCCTGATGGTGGCGGGCGTGGAAAAATATTTCCAAATCGCGCGCTGCTTCCGCGACGAGGACCTGCGGTCCGACCGCCAGATGGAGTTCACCCAGGTGGACGTCGAGGCATCGTTCATCGACCGCGAGGGGATCTACGCCCTCTTCGAGGGGATGCTGAAGAAACTCTGGAAGGACGTGCTCGGTGCGGACCTGCCGACGCCGTTTCCGCGCATGGCGTTTGTGGACGCCATGAACCGCTATGGGGTGGACAAGCCCGATGTGCGCTTCGGCCTCGAGCTCGTCGATTTCACCGAAACCTTCAGGAGTTCCAGCTTCAAGGTCTTCCAGTCGACCGTGACCGGCGGCGGGGTCATCAAGGCGCTGAACGCGAAGGGCCTCGCGGATCTGACCCAGGGCGAGCTGAAAGGCCTGGAGGATATCGCGAAGTCGCTCGGGGCAAAGGGCCTCGCCTTCATCAAGGTCGAGGGCGGCGAGTGGAAATCACCGATCGTGAAGTTTTTTTCCGAGGCGGAGAAAGCCGCGCTCACGGCGCAGCTCGGCCTGGCCGACGGCGACGTGGCGTTCTTTGCCGCGGCGTCCTGGGAGAAAGCCTGCGCCATCCTGGGCCGCATCCGCCTCGAGGCGGCCGCGTTGCTCCAGAAGCGCGGCAAGCTGGCCATCCGCGCGGATGACTGGAAATTTCTCTGGGTCATCGATTTTCCGCTGATGATGCACGACGAGGCGGAAAACCGCTATGTGGCCACCCACCATCCGTTCACGGCCCCCGTGCCCGAGGATGCGTCGCTGCTCGACAGCAATCCGAAGAAAGTTCGCGGGCAGCATTACGATGTCGTGCTCAACGGCATGGAGCTGGGCGGCGGTTCGATCCGCATCCATCAGCCGGCCCTGCAAAAGAAGGTTTTCGAGGACGTGCTGAAGATCCCGGCCGACGTGGTCGAGAGCCGCTTTGGCTACATGCTCAAGGCCTTCACCTTTGGTGCGCCGCCGCACGGAGGCATTGCCTTCGGCCTGGATCGCATGGTCGCCTTGCTTTGCGGAACGACGAGCATTCGCGACGTCATCGCCTTTCCGAAGACGCAGCGGGGCCAGGACCTCATGGCCCAGAGCCCGACTCCCGTCACCGCCCGCCAGCTCAAGGAATTGCACATCCAGACGGTCATCCCCGAGGCCTAGGCGGATGACCCAGTTTTGACCCCGTGGGGGGGAATGGGGACGAGCCCAAGATTATCCCCTGCGGTGGCCCGGGATGTGAAAGGCGGTTACTCCTTGGCATAGCCCCTGCTAATCGAGGAGTATGTTCTGACATGCAGTGTGGCGGACGACTTAGGCGCAGGAACGATTGCTTGCGCCTTAGATCTCCTTCGCCAGTATCTGCCCGACGAACCTCCAATAACCATCTACATCCCGCATGAAACTCATCATCGCCATTATCAAGCCGTTCAAGCTGGAGGAAGTCAAAGAAGCCCTCGCCGAGATCGGCATCGAAGGTATGACTGTGACCGAAGTTAAAGGCTTCGGCCGCCAGAAGGGTCATACCGAGATTTATCGGGGTAGTGAATACACGGTCGACTTTCTCCCGAAGGTGAAGATCGAGATTGCCGTTTCCGATGAGGTCGCGGGCAAGACGGTCGACGCCATCGTGAAAGCGGCCAAGACCGGCAAGATTGGCGACGGCAAGGTCTTCGTGCTGTCGATCGAGGATGCGATCCGCATCCGTACAGACGAGCGCGGCGAATCAGCCGTCTGAGCATTCGGATAAATTTATTCCCTCGGATCCCCTTTGGACCGGCTTCCTCGCGAAGCCGGTCTTTTTTTGTCCGTCCGGCCCCGAGCTAACCGGAATTCGATCAAGCGCTGTCAGCGACCTGAGCCGGGCAGCTCGCGCGCCCGCCGGGCATGAACGGCCGATTCATTACTGCGGCCGAGTCGAGCCAGCACGGAGGCGAGTTCGGTTTCGGCTTCCACCGAGTTCGGGTCCAGCCGTATCGCCGTCTCGAAATGCGGAATGGCCCCACCCGGTTGGCCGGCGTTGGCCAGGGCGCGTCCGTACATGAGCTGGAAATAGACGGAGGCCGGTTCCAGCCGGATGGCTCGCTCAAAATGGGGCACGGCCTCGGGGAAACGGCGGGTCAGCATCAAGGCGAGGCCCCAATTGAGTTCAGCTTCACCATAGGTGGGGTTGAGTCGCGCCGCGGCCTCGAAATGCGGGAGGGCCTCCTCGGTGCGGCCGAGCGCCGCGAGGGCTACTCCGAGATTGCAGCGCGCCACCGCGTAGTCCGGCTGCAACTCCAGGGCGCGACGGAAGTGCGGGATCGCGTCCGCCGCCCGGTCGAGGCGCAGGAGGTCGTCGCCGAGGTTGTTTTCCGCCGGGGCGTAGTTCGGCCGCAGTTGCAGCACCGTCTCGAGGTGGAGGATAGCCGCGTCGGCGTGGCCGGAATTCGCCAGGATGATTGCGAGATTGTGATGCGCCAGCCATGCCTGGGGATTTTCCTGCAGGGTCGCCTCATAGAGAGTCGTCGCGCTGCGATAGATCCGGCTTTGCCGCCAGGTCAGCCCGCCGAGAAGCACGAGAATCAGCAGCGCGGCCACGCGCGTGGCACGGGGAAAATGCCGGCCCGCCCGTCCGGCGCCCGCGGCGACCACCGCGAAAAAGCTGAGACTCGCCAAGTATTGAAAATGATCGGCGACGTAGGAAAATACGAAGGGAAAGACGTTGAAGAATCCGAGGACCGGGAAAAGCGTGCCGACAAACAGCAGGGTGGCCGCCAGGGACCCTCGCTGCCGCCGGCTCGTCCCGAGAAGAATTCCCAAGGCGAGCAGCGCCGCCGCCGGATAGAGCCATTGCCACGCGACGGAGGCGTCCGGCGTCCAGCGGGGATAGACGAAGAGGAGTGGCGCCGGCCAGAGCAGCTTCCCGACGTAAAACCACACAACCCGCCCGGCCAGCATCACCCGGCTCGCGAAATCGAGCGTGAAGTCGGCACCCTGCGCCCCAATGAGCACACGCTCGAAATGGGCGGTGATCCAGCCCATGCCGGCGCCGGCGAGAAGCCAGGGCACCAGCGGCAGAACATCGCGCCGCCAGTCGAGTTTTCCCCGCTGCCACCAAAAAACGACGAGCAGCGCGGCGGGCAGGCTGGCGGTCACGGTCTTGGTCAGGAGCGCGAGCAGGAAAAGCATGGTGGCCGCGGCATACAGCGCGGGCCGGCGGTCGCGATCGAAGCGCAAATAGACGAGCGCCGCACCCAGGTAGAAAACGGCTGACAGAGTGTTTTTTTGCTCGGAGATCCACGCCACCGATTCGACGCACACCGGGTGGAGCAGGAAAAGCGCGGCGGCGAGCCAGGCGCATGGCAGCGTCAGACGGCGGAGGGTGAGGCCAAATAGGAACGCGACGGCGGCGTGCAGTGCCACATTCGCCAGGTGATAAGCCAGGGTGGCATCCCCCCAGAGCAGATGTTCCAACCAGAAGGCGGAATGCAGGACGGGGTAGTATTGCTGGGTGGCGCCGAACTCGAACCAGATGCGGCCGAGTCCCGCCAGCGAGCGCAGGTCGGGGCGGGTAACATGTCCCGAATCGTCCCACAGCAGCTGCCCGCCGAGCGCTGGGAAATAAACGATGATCCCCAGACCCAACAACAGGGCATAAATCGCCGCGGGAGGAAGGCTCCAAGCTTGACCTCGCACGGCGGAAGACGGCGTCGGCGGAAGACGGTTGGCGGGGCGGGGCGGGCCTTTCATCAATGCGTGCAGGATACGAAAAAGGGGCGGGCTGGGAAGCCCGCCCCTCGAAAAACAATCGTTACCCGTCGATCAGAGATCGAAGCCCGCCGTCAGGATGAACTGCTGGGGATCCACGATGCGGTACGTGTTGACCGTCCCATCGGGGAAAACTCCGATCGGCTGCAGCCGGCCGTGCTCGCCGAGATTGCGGACGTTGAGCTTGAGCGTCGCCACGACCTTGTCGCTCCAGAGCTTCGTCTTGTAGCTGACGAACAGGTCCACGTAGGTGTGGGCCTTGTCGTAGATGGGGCGGTTCGGATCGAGATCCGTGATGGTGGCCGGCAGGGTCTGGAGGCCATAGTAGCCGATCGCACCCTTGTCCTCCCAGCGCAGCGCCCCGCCGACTCCCATCTGCCGGAGCACCTTGTTGCTGCTGAGGCCCGCGAGCTGGTAAGCGGTGCTGGCCTTGAAGGCGTAGCGGCGTATCTGGGGATTCGATTTGCCTTCCTGCGCCTTGATGATGCCGAAAGGCGCGCTGACGAAGGCCTGGTAATTTTCCTGCGGGGTCTGGGCAGTGGCGGCGAACGAGGCGGCAGCACCGGCGGCAGGCGCGGTGGAATAACGATGCATCCACCAAAGCTTGCCCGGGTTGCCCTCGGCGGCGGCGTTGGCATCGGTGATCGAAGGATCAACGAGGGTCGTCCAGATCGGCATGCGCTGGTTGATCCAAGTGACGAGGGCGGAGGAGACATTGACGTTCGCCGCCTTGGTATCAGTTACCGAGGCCGCGACGGTCCAGTAGCGGGTGGGGTTGAGGTTGATCTCAATTTCAGTGCCCTTGGAATGGACGTCGGTCGTGGCACCGATCGGCGGTACGGCGTTGGTATAGAAGGCGGTGTCCGCGGCGCTGAATTTCGTGAGGCGCTCGACCTCGGCATTGACCTGATCGGTGGTAAAGGCCGGGTTCGCAATCTGGACCCAGTGCACGGCGTTATCGTGCAGGTTGACGAACGGCGTGGGATTGCCGGCCCCGGTGGTCTGGAAGTCGATGCGGAGAACACGGCCGGCGATCGTGCTCATATCGGTGGTTTGGGCGTTGCGCTGATAGTCGTCGAAGTGGCTGGCGCGGATGACCAGCTTGCCGTCGAACAGGTTCAGGGAGGCGCCCCAGGTCTTGTCGCTGCCGGTGGGATTCGGCAGCAGGTGCTTGAAGAGATCCTGCGCCGGGTTGGTCGGCAGAAAGCTCCGCGAGCTGTTGTAGTTCAGCGAGAGGCCGCCGAGGGCATCGCCGAAAAATTTGCCACCGCTGCCGCCTTCCCGTGCGAGATAGCCCAGCACGGGCGTGTTGGCAAAGGGCCGGGCCACAAACTGCACATTGCTCGTCTGCCCGCCATTGCGGAAGTAGTCGCCGTTAGCCCAACCGTCGGTGATGCTGTTGTTGAACGTGATTCCGTCGGGATTGAGATAGGTGTTGGTGGTAGGGGAGCCCGGATTGCCAAACTTCGTGTAGGTGCTGTCGTGGCGGATGCCGAGGGTCGTCACCAGCCGGTCGCCGAGGAGGTGATTCTGGATGACAGCGCCCTGCGTCTTGATGACGACCTTGCTGTTGAAGGTGCCGCCCGTTTTGTCAGCCCCGACCGCCGAGATCGTGAGATTATCCCGGGTGAACGCGCCGGTGGCCGCGTTGCCCCAGACAAACGGATAGGCGCCGTATTTTAAGTCACCCGGGGCGTAGTCCACGTTGGCGCCGCTGGCATCGCCGACATAGTAACGATAGAGCCCTTGCGTCAGGTTGATGATGGCGGGGGTCCCGGACGGCGCCGATTGGAAGCCGCGATACGTGCCCGCGGGAATCCAAGAGGCGTCGGACGAAATGGCCTCACGATAGGAGTACTGGCGATTGACGCGGTATTTGTACTCGTCGTAACCCGTGAGCTGGAACCAGCCGAGTTGCTTGATGAAAGGATTCTCGTGCGAGGTGAGATCGAGGCGGTAGGCGAGCTGGGCCCGCGTGGTGTCCCATTTTGCCGGCTGGGAAGCCAGCCTGGGCTTGTCCACGCTCAGGTAGGGCCGGAGAAAAAACGGGTTCGGCGTGCCATCGAGCAGGCGCTCGTTGACATCGACCGTGAGCTGGCCGGACTGGCCGTTGTCATTGGCGATGCCGACGAGGTTGCGCGTAAAGCGCGTGGAATCCTCGCGCATGAAGGCGACCTGCGCGGCGAGCGTCTGGTTCGGCCGGCTGAAGATCATCTGGTCGAGCTGGAGGTTCGACGTGACCGTGCGGTCGACGAAGCGGTTGGGCGCCGAAAGATTGATGGATGACCAGTCGTAGACCCCCTTGTCGCTGATCGTGGGCGTCGTGTTGAACAATGGCTGGGCGAAAGGGCGTGGCGCGGTGCCCGAAAAAACGGCGCCCGCGGCGGCGGTCGGCTGTACAAAGCGGGCCGCCTGCAGCGTAGCGAGGCTGGGGCCGGCCGTGCTGGTGGTCCCGCGCGGGGCGGCCCAGTAGGAGAGGCCACTGCGGTCGATGAACATCTGGTTGCGGTCGTTGCCGAGATAGGCGACCGAGAAATAGTCAGGGCCGTTGTAGGTGGCGGCCGTCACGGTGGCCACGGTGGCGCCGGCGATATGGATCTGCTGCGTGATGGGATCCCAGGTGGGCCGGCCGCTGGCGATCCAGTAGGAAAGATTGTCGCGGGGCGGCAGGGAATTGGGGCGGTTGCCGTACGAGTGATAATACATCATCGAAGCGCTGATCGTCGTGTTCCGGAAGGGCTGGTATTTGATCATGCCGTTGTACCGCTCGGTATCGACGCCGGACGGTTCGCGCTGAAATCCCTCATGCTCGAAAACGGCGCTCCCACGGACTGCCAGTTTGCCGGTGATCAGGGTGCGGTTCACGTCGAGGCTGGCGCGGTAACCGTCATAATTGTCGCCGCGCAGCTCGGTCCGCGTGCGGTTGGTCGTCAGGTTGGCCGCGGCCGGCACCTGGTTGACCGTGCCGGACGGATTGCCGAGGCCGAAGACGTTGGCGTTGGCGCCGCGGCTGATCTCGACCGCGTCAACCGCGATGGGATCGAGCGGAACGCGGGCCATCGTCTCGATGTTGCCGAGGGAAATGTTGGCTGAGGCCAGGCCGCGCACGCGATTCGCCTGCGCCGGGTTGATCTGCACGTTGTCGGAGAGGCTGCCGTTGCGGTCGAGCGTGTAGTCGGTGTACGTGCCCGTTCCCTCGGTGCCGGCGGTGTAGAGGAAGATGTCATTGATATCGAGCATCGCGAAATCCGACATCTGCTCCTTGGTCACGATCGTGATGGAAGAGGCGAGGTCATCGAGCTTGGAGTTGAAGCGCGTGCCGGACATCGTGTTCGAGGAATAATATCCCTTGGTTTGGGAAACGACCTCGAAGGGGGAGAGTTCGACAACCTTGTCGTTCGTCCCTTGGGTTTCGACCGGCACCGACCGGCCCTGATCGGCCTGCATCGCGGCGATTTCCTCGGGATCGAGGCGGCCGTTCTGGTTGCGGTCATATTTCGCCAGGGTGGCGGCACTGGGGGCGGCGGTCGCCGCCGATTGGGCGTGGGAATACGGCGCGGCGATCGTCAACAGCGCGGCAGGCAGGACGAACAGACGGCGTAGGACTGAGGGTAGGGTTTTGCTTGGGTTCATGAGAATGCTCCTGGGGGTCGGGTCTTTAGTCCCGGGGTGGACTAATTTGGGACACGTGTCCTAGTTTTGAAAAAAGAAGTGCCAATGCAAGAAATTTAAACGGATCGCGGCCGGCGGCGCTCCGGGATGGAGGTCAGCCCTGCTTTTTTGCGGGCAGCGCGCGTGCGGCGATCTCGCCCTTCAGGCGCTCGAGAAACTGCGCAAAAGGCTGCACGCCCTCGTCGCCGCGGGCGCGGCTGCGCACCGAGACGCTCCGGGCCTCCGCCTCCTTGCCGCCGAGCACGAGCGTGTAGGGCACCTTGTCGAGTTCCCCGCGGCGGATCTTGGCCCCAAGCTTGTCATTGTGCTCGTCGATGGTCGCACGCACCCCCGCGGCCTTGAGCTGGGCAAGGAGGTCGCGCCCGTAGTCGAGCTGCTTGTCGCTGATCGGCACGAGGCGGACCTGCTCCGGCGCGAGCCAGGCGGGGAAGTCGCCGCCAAAATGTTCGATCAACACCCCGCAGAAACGCTCCATCGAGCCGAAGGGGGCGCGGTGGATCATCACGGGCCGGTGGGGCTGGTTGTCGGCGCCGATGTAGGACAGGTCGAAGCGGACGGGCAGACTGTAGTCCACCTGCACGGTGCCGAGCTGCCATTCGCGGCCGATGACGTCCTTGATCACGAAATCGATCTTCGGCCCGTAGAATGCGGCCTCGCCCGGCTCCTCGGTGAAGGGCACGCCCAGCGTTTGCGCCGCGGCGCGGCAGGCGGCCTCGGCCTTGTCCCAATTGGCGGCATCGCCCGTGTATTTCTTGGAGTCGGGATCGCGCAGGCCGACGCGCACGCGGTAATCGGCCATGCCGAGCGTGGTGAGCACGATCTTCACGAGGGCGAGGCAGCCGAGGAGTTCCGCGGCGACCTGTTCCTCGGTGCAGAAGAGGTGGGCGTCATCCTGGGTGAATCCGCGGACACGTGTCATTCCGTTCAGTTCGCCGGACTGTTCCCACCGGTAAACGGTGCCGAATTCCGCGAGCCGCACGGGCAGGTCGCGATAGGAGTGCGGCTGCGAGGCGAAGATCTTGATGTGATGCGGGCAGTTCATCGGCTTCAGCATGAAGCCGTCGAGGAGCTGGGCATCGGGTTTCACGCGATCAGGCGTGATGGTTTCCTTGCCGGTGCGCTGGTTGATCTGGGCGGCGAGATGGGCGGAGACCGCCTCGAGGCGCACGACCATCTCGGCGCACGAGCAGCCTTCGTGGAGGAGCTTCGCGAGCGACTCGTTTTCAATCACGGGCGTGAACTGCGACTCCTTGTAATAAGGGAAATGGCCGGAGGTTTTGTAGAGCTCGAGCTTGCCGATGTGCGGGGTGAAGACCTGGGAGTAGCCCTGCTTGCGCAGCTCGCCGCCGATGAAGTCCTGCAGTTCCTGGCGGATGATGGAGCCGTTGGGCGTCCAGAGGATGAGCCCCTGACCGACGTCCTCGTCGATGACGAAGAGCTTCAGGTCCTTGCCGAGCTTGCGGTGATCGCGCGCCTTGGCCTGCTCCTGCTGCTCGAGGTAGGCGGCGAGTTCGTCCTTCGTCGGGAAGGCGGTCCCATAGATGCGCTGGAGTTGTTTATTCTTCTCGTCGCCGCGGTGGTAGGCGCCGGCGATGGAGAGCAGCTTGAACGCCTTCAGCTTTGACGAGTAGCGGACGTGGGTGCCGGCGCACAGGTCCATGAATTCGCCGTTCTGGTAGAATGAAATTTTCTCGCCCTCGGGTATGTCCGCGAGCCGGCCGAGTTTGTAGCGCTCCTGGCCGCGGGACTTGATGATCTCGGCGGCTTCCTCGCGGGAGACTTCTTTCCGGTAGAAAGGCTGGTTCTCGTCGGCGACCTTCTTCATCTCGGCCTCGATTTTGACGAGGTCGTCCGCGGTCAGCTTGTGGTCGAGATCAATGTCGTAGTAGAACCCGGTGTCCGTCGGCGGCCCGATGTCGAGCTTCGCCTCGGGAAAAAGGCGGAGGATGGCCGTCGCCATGATATGCGACGCCGAGTGGCGGAGTTCTTCGAGGGGAGTCATCGGCATGACGGAAAGGGAGACGGGACGACGGGAGACAATGAGAGATTTTCTGAAAGAAACTGGGTGCTTGAAGCGTTACAGGGAATCAAACAAATACAAACTTATGCAGGATGATCTCCACAAGATCCTCACCAACCCGGAAGTATTTCCGGTTGAACTGACACTGACGAGTGGGGACAAAATCCGGATACTCCATCCGGACTACGTGCTCTTCTCGAGAAAGATGGACCGGATTATTTATTTCCCCGAAGACGGCCCGGATCTTTTTGAAATGATCCTGCCTTGCCAGGTTGCCAGGATCCGGGCGCACAAAAAGAAGCGCGCAGCGTAGCCCTACTTCTTGAGCGGCTCGAGCTTGTAGCCGTCCTTGCCATCGAGCATCGACCAGCCGGCAGCGGCGAGCTCCTTGCGGAGGGCGTCGGCGGCGGCGAAATCCTTGGACTGTTTGGCGGCCCAGCGTTTTTCGGCGAGGACGGTAACCGCACCGGGGGTCTCGGCCTTGGCTGATGTGGTGGGCGCCGTCAGGTCAAGGCCGAGGGCAAACATGGCGCGATCGAAGGAAGTCGCGTCGGGCTGCCCTTCCTTCCGGTTGATGATTGTGAACAGCGCTCCCAGCGCCGCGGGGGTGTTGAGATCGTCCTGGAGCGCGGCGATGACGGGAGCGAAAGCCTCATGCACGGCCGCGGCCGGCGCGAGTGCCGCGCGGTGGGCGCGCAGCGAGGCGAGGGCTTTTTCCGCGGCATGCACCGTATCCAGGGTAAAGTTGAGCTGCTTGCGCGGATGACCCATGAGCAGCGCGTAGCGCACGGCCATCGGCGAGTAGCCTTTGGCCACGAGGTCACCGAGCGTGTAGTAGTTGCCCTTGCTCTTGCTCATCGTCGTGCCTTCCACGAGCAGGTGTTCGCTGTGGTACCAGTGGCGGGCGAAGGTGGTGCCGTTGCAGCACTGGCTCTGGGCAATCTCGTTTTCGTGGTGGGGGAAGAGCAGATCCACGCCGCCGGTGTGCAGGTCAATGGTTTCGCCGAGATGCTTCTTGATCATCGCGCTGCACTCGATGTGCCAGCCGGGCCGACCGGCGGCGGCGCCGTCGGGGCCGGACCATTTCACGTCGCCATCATCCTCTGGTTTGAAGGCCTTCCAGAGCGCGAAGTCGCCGATGTCGTTCTTGTGATCCGAGTCGAAGGCGCTGTTCGTGACCTTCAGCTCCCGCTCCTTGATGCGCGAGAGCGCGCCATAGCCGGGGAATGAGCTGATCTTGAAATACACGGAGCCGTCGGCCGCGCGGTAGGCATTACCTTTCCGCATCAGCACCTCGATCATGTCGACTTGCTCGCGGATGTGGCCGGTAGCCGTGGGCTCGACGTGCGGCCGCAGGCAGTTGAGCGCATCGCAGTCGGCGTGGAACAGGTTCGTCCACTTTTTCGTGATCTCGCCGAGCGGGTGCCCTTCCTTTTTCGATTGTCCGATGGTGCGGTCATCGACGTCGGTCAGGTTGCGGACGTGCTTCACCTTGTCCGGCCCGAACTCGAGTTCGAGGAGGCGGCGGAGGACGTCGTTGACGACGAAGGTGCGGAAGTTGCCGATGTGCGCGGGAGCATAGACTGTCGGGCCGCAGTTGTAGAAACTGAAGACATCCTGCGGATTGAGGGGATCGGGCCGGCGGAGTTCGCGCAGCTCGCGGGAGAGGGAGTCGTGCAGTCGGATGGGCATGAACGGGAAAGAAGACCGCTAATCTTCGGCTATTGGCAGCAATAAGCGCAGGTCTTTCCACATCTTTTTTAAAGTTTAGCGTGAAATGGCGAGAATTAGCCGCTAACTCTGACAGCTTACTTCCGCCGATCCATGTCCGACCCCTTCCAGCTCGATTTGACCCAGCGCCCGCGCCGCCTGCGCCGCACGGCCAGCCTGCGCGCCCTCGTCGAGGAAACCGTGCTGCGGCCGCAGAATTTCATCGCCCCGCTTTTTGTGGTGGAGGGCAGGGGAGCGCCCGAGGCGATTGCCTCGATGCCGGGGGTGTTCCGTTACAATGTGGCCGATCTGGTGAAGGAATGCCGGGCGCTCGCAAAGCTCGGCGTGCCAGCTGTCGCCTTGTTTCCCAAACTCGAGTCCCGCCTGAAGAACGAGGAAGGGACTGCCGCGCTGGATGAGGACTCCCTGATTCTGCGGACGGTGCGCGCCGTGAAAAAGGCCGTGCCGGAAATCACGGTGGTCGCCGACATCGCGCTCGATCCCTACACGAACCACGGCCACGACGGCGTGCTGACTCCCGCGCGGGATGACGTGGCCAACGACCGCACCGTGGGAATTCTCGTTAAGATGGCCGTGCTCCATGCGCGGGCCGGCGTGGACCTCGTCGCGCCGAGCGACATGATGGACGGCCGCGTGGGGGCGATCCGCAGGACGCTCGATTCGGCGGGTTTCACCTCGACTGGCATCATGGCGTACTCCGTGAAATTTGCGTCGGCCTACTACGGACCGTTTCGCGATGCGGTGGGCAGTGCAAAGGCCGCCGGCACGCATTTGCTGGGCAAGCAGACCTACCAGCTCAATCCCGCCAACCGCCGCGAGGCGATGATCGAGCTCGCGCTCGACGACGCCGAGGGGGCGGACATCCTGATGGTGAAGCCCGCCGGCCCATACCTCGACATCATCCGCGAGGTGCGCAACGCGACGAGCAAGCCCGTGGCGGCCTATCAGGTTTCCGGCGAATACGCCCAGCTTCACGCCGCGGCGAAACTCGGCTGGCTCGATCTCGCCCGCACGCGCCATGAGTCGCTGCTGGCGATCAAGCGCGCCGGGGCCGACATGATTCTCACGTATTTCGCCAAGGACATGGCCCGGATCCTCGCCTGATTTACTGGCCACAATTTCCATGAGCAACCCCGATCAATCCGCTTCCCGCGGGCCCGTCCAGTGGACCATCGCCATCGGTTTCGGCCTGCTGAGCATCGCATTTTTTCTCCGCTGTCTCCAGTCCGCCTACAAGTGGATGAGGCATGTCGTGGAGGGGGACGCCAACTTCAAGGCGCTCACGATCTGGGCGCTGGTTTACACCGTGGTTTGCGGCGTGATCGCAGCGGTGGTCTACCATCTGCCGCGGGACGGCGGCGATGAGCCGGCTCAGAACGGCGAGCGCGGCACCTGAAGCGAGTCGCCGGGCATCAGGCGCGGATCCTGGGCCGGATTTTTCTGCGCGAGTTTCACGTCGAGAATAAAGGCGCCGTTGTCCCGCGTGAGGTTCACCGCGGTTTCCTTGGCGTAGAGGGTGAAGCCGCCCGCGGCCTGCACGGCCTTCGCCACGGTCAGGTCCGGTGACCAGGTGATGCGGCCGGGATGGGCCACTTCGCCGCCGACATAGACATAGCGTTCCGTGACACTTACCGAGACGTCCAGCGCCATATAGATCTTCCGCGCGACATAGGTGTCGCGAATGCGCTGGGAAAGTCCGGCGGTGCTGACCCCGGCGGCGGTGACGGCGCCGATGTAGGGCAGGGAAATGAGGCCCTGTTCATCGATCTGGACGGTGTTCGCGCTGGGATCGGGCACGCCCTGCAGCGTGACAGTCAGGCTGTCGCCCGGGCGCAAAACGGCGCTGGAGGCGGTTTCAGGGATGTGCGGATTGACGCCGCTCGGCCCGCCGGGCGTGTTGCAGCCGGTGGTGACACACAGGCCGAGAAGGAGGGAGGCGAGCAGACTTAAACGGGTGACGAAAACCATGCAGACCGGGTAGTGGCGCAAAGCCCGCCCGAAAGCAACGTCACCGTTTGCCCTTGGAGCCGCGCTTGGGCTTTTCGTCCTCGTCGGCATCTTCCTTTTCCTCGTCGTCGTCCTCGTCGCCGTCCTTCTTCTTGGCGTCGTCGTCCTCGTCGCCGTCCTTTTCATCCTCATCCCACTTCAGGGATTCGTCGTTCTTGAGTTTTTCCTCCTCGGCGGCGTCGAGCTCCGGCAGGTCGTCATCCTCATCCTCATCCTCGGCGTCGGTGGGCTTTTCGGCCTCCTCCTTGTCAGTGTCGTAGCCGGCGGGCACGTAGTCGAGGATGGTGGTCACTTCCTCGAAGGCGTGGATGGCCTTGCCCTCGATGAAATTGGTGTTCTGGTCCTCGCGGATCTCGTCCTCAACCTCGTCGACCGTGAGCTTGGCCTCGAAGTTGAACAGGTCGTTGAGCATCTTCACGCGGCAGCGGGTCAGATGGTCGAGCAGGTCGGCGTAGGGGCCGTTTTCCTCGTCGAGCGAGTCCGGCAGCACGAAGAGCTTCTCCTCGGACTCGAAGAGCGAATCCTTCACCCGCTTGAGGCGCACCTTGCCTGCGCCGAGATCCTTCTCGATGCGGAAGGAGATGAAGGCGGCCTCAAAAATATCCTGGTTGAAGCCGTAATCGCGCAGCGGATCGACGAGCTCGATCAGGTGGGCCACCTGGCGCGGGTCGATGATGCTGAGGCCATCGACATCCCAGCGCACGGGATCGCTGACTTCAGCGACCCACCAATTATGATCTTCGCCGAGGCGTACGATACACCAATCGAGGGAAGTGGAAACTTTGGCCATGAGAGATTAATTACGAGGAAGGAGGAAACCCGCAACCGGATGGAGTCAAACTGCGGAAAGCAACTTTCTGACGACTTTCTTAGTTTGTCCCCGCCTTGGAGCCACGGACGGTAAAAGTGAGCGCAGCGTGCTAGTGGAGGTGTAAAAAACAAGCACAAAAAAGGGTAGGTGTTTGACCTATAAAAAACCGCTTTGGCGCGGTGATTTTAAAGCCGCCGTCCTTGATTTCCGCCGGCCCCGTCCCACTGTCGCGCGCATGGGTCTGTTGTATGAGAGAATGATTCGTCCCGCGCTTTTCCGGCTCGATTCCGAACACGCGCACGAACGGGGCGTCAGCGCCATGGCGCTGTTGGGCGCGCTGTCGCCGGTCTGCCGCGCGCTGGAGGCGTGGACCCGGCTGCCGGTGGCGCAGACCCGCCCCATCGAGGCCTTTGGCCTGAAATTTCCCAATGCGGTCGGACTCGCCGCGGGTTTCGACAAGAACGCCCGCGCCTGGCCCGCCGCCGCGGCGCTGGGCTTCGGGCATGTCGAGATCGGCACGGTGACGGCCCTGGCCCAGGGCGGCAACGACCGGCCGCGCATGTTTCGTTATCCGGCGCAGGAGGCCGTGATCAACCGGATGGGTTTCAACAATGACGGAGCCGAGGCCGTCGCCGCGCGCCTCGCCCGCCAGCCCGGCCCCGGCCACCGCCGCATCCCGCTGGGCGTTAACCTGGGAAAATCAAAGGTCACCGACATCGGGCGCGCCACCGAGGATTACCTCTCCAGCTTTGCCCGCCTCGCCGGTCATGCCGATTATCTCGTGCTCAACGTCTCGAGCCCGAACACCCCCGGCCTGCGCCAGCTGCAGGACGAGACGCGCCTGCGCGAGCTCCTCGGCGCCGTGACCGCCGCGAATCGCGCCCGGGCCGCGCAGGCGGGCGGGCGCCGTGTGCCGTTGCTGCTGAAGATCGCGCCCGATCTCACCTTCCCGCAGATCGACGTGGTGCTGACCGTCATCGCCGAATTTGGCTTGGACGGCATCATCGCGACCAACACGACCCTCGCCCGGCCCGGATGGTTTGCGCGAGTGAACGAAGCCGGCGGACTGAGCGGCGCACCCCTGCGCCGGACGTCGACCGACATCATCAATTACATTTCCCGCGCCACCGGCGGCCGCCTGCCCATCATCGGGGTCGGTGGCATCACCGATGCGGCGAGTGCGGGCGAAAAGATCGATGCGGGCGCCACGCTGGTGCAGGTTTACACCGGCATGATTTATCGCGGACCGTTTTTCGCCCGCGCCGTCGCGCTGGCATTGGCTGATCGGCAGCGGGTTAGTTAGAGCGCCGCTCCATCGAATCCGCCCGCCATCAGATCATCCAGTCGCTGGCTTCCGCGACCATGCTTTCCTTCTTCTGGCGCGGGCGGATGATGAGATCGTCACCCTTGTAGTAGGTGATGCTGTTCTCGGGGATTGATTCGAGCAGCCAGACGTTGCCGCCGATGACCGAGTGCGGGCCAATGTGCGTGTCGCCGCCCAGGATGGTGGCATGGGCATAGATGGTCACATGGGCCCCGATGTCCGGGTGGCGCTTCACGCCTTTCACCGGGTTGCCGGCCCCATCGACCTCGAACGATTTCGCGCCGAGGGTCACACCCTGGTAAAGTTTGACATGGTCGCCCAGCCGCGCGGTCTCGCCGACCACGACCCCGGTGCAATGGTCGATGAAAAAATGCGTGCCGATCTCGGCCCCGGGGTGGAGGTCCGCGCCCGTGCGCTCATGGGCATACTCCGAGATCATGCGCGGCAGCAGCGGCACGCCGAGCAGGTACAGCTCGTGGGCAAAGCGCTGGAGCGAGATCACGAGCACGCAGGGGTAGGCGAGAATGATCTCCTCGACGCTGCGCGCGGCGGGGTCGCCATGGAAGGCCGCGGTGACATCGGTCTGGACCAGCTTTCGCAACTGGGGGAACCGGCCGAGCACATTCATGGTGATCGCGCGGGCCTGCCCGGCCGGATCGGCGTGACGGGCGAAACGCAGGCATTTCTCGATCTCCGAGCCGAGGCGCTGGTCGATCACCCCGAGCAGGCGCGTGACCATCGCGGGCACATCCTTTTTCGCGAAGCCGGTTTCCTCGAAATAACCGGGAAAGAGCAGGTGCATCACATCACGGGCGAGCGCGTTCACCGACTCCTGCGAGGGGAGGTTGACCCCGTCGAGGTGATTGATGCCGCCGTCCGCCTCGTAGGAGGCGAGCAGGGCGGCTTTGATGGCATCGTGTTGCATGTCCGGGCGCAGGCGGCGCGAGAGTTTGCCAAGCGGGGGAGCGGGTCAAAACCCAATTTCGCCCGATCCTTTTTGGGGCTTTACAGCCCCAAAGCGATTCCTCTTAGTGCGCCTTCCTCGCTAGGAAATTGCCCGGGTGGTGGAATTGGTAGACACACACGTTTGAGGGGCGTGTGCCGTAAGGCGTGCAGGTTCGAGTCCTGTCCCGGGCACCAGCCTTCGCCCATCGCGTCAGCGATGTAGAAGGCTGCCACGCCGTAGCCCGCGTTCAGCGGGCGAAGGTGGGCGACGTTGCTAGCCATGGGCTACGGCTTGGCGAGCCAGTCTTCGCTCATCGCGACAGCGATAGAGAAGACTGCCACGCCGACATGTCCGCCATAGCCCTGGTCGCCTTCGGCGACGCCGGAGGCGCGTAAACTTCAGCGACGGCGGAAGCCATCCTCCGTGCGGCGGACTTTCGTTCGAGCTCTCATCCATGGGGATGTCATCCGGCTTATGCCTGCATGTGTGCGCGGAAAATCCCGATGGAGCGAGCGGGGATGGCCCGATGGCGCGGGCGTTCCCCGGACGCTATACTCCCGGGATGAATCTTATTCGGCAGATCGAGACCGGAGCATCGTTGCCTGCCGTGGCGGCTCCCCAAGTCCCCGTGGCTTCCCGCCGCATCCTGGTGGTCGATGACGATGACACGCTGAGAAATCTCCTGACGGCAGGTTTGCGCCGCGCCACGTATCGCATCCGTTGCGCGACCGATGGCGAAGCCGGCTGGAAGGCACTCTGCCTGGGCCGCTTTGACCTGGTGATCACTGATCACGAAATGCCGCGGCTCACCGGGTTGAACCTACTGCGGCGGATCCGGCGGAGTCCGCTTCCGGTCCCGGTCATCCTGATGTCGGGCAACATGCCGTGGGAGGAAGAGGAGCTTGAGAGCCTGCTCTCGCCGGGCGTGGCCATGAGAAAACCCTTCTTCCTCGTTGAGATGCTCGCGAACGTCCGCCGTCTGCTGAACATCGGCGGCGCGGTCGGCGGGCGGGGTCTGCAGCCAGTCGACCCAGCCGGACTTCGGCTTGAGCCCGAAGTAGCGGTGCAGGGTGGGGCGGCGCAGATCGCAATCGACCAGGAGGGTGCGGCGGTGATGCGAGGCAAAGACGGCCGCGAGGTTGCTGCAGAGCAGGCTTTTCCCCTCGGCGGGCACGCTACTGGTGACGAGCAGCGCCTTGGGGAAGCCCAGTTGTGAGCGGACCTCGATCTCGCTGAAGATGCCGCGGTAGGCCTCCGCGAGGTCGCGGTTTTTTTGCAGGCGGAAAACCTGGGCGCGCTCGGCCTCGTCCAGCTTGCGCATCCGTTTCACCACTCCGAGTAGCGGCTCCTGCAGGGAATCCTCCACTTGCGCCGGGGTGCGGATGCGCGAATCGACCAGGCCGAGGGCCAGGGGGAGCAGGAAGAGCAGGCCGAGGCCGGTGGTGCCCGCCTTGACGGCGATTTCCATCGCACCGGTGTCGGACGGCCGGTCCGGAGTCCAGGCGGGGTCGAAGATCGCGATGTTCGTGTTCGCCATCTGGCTCGTGATGGTCGCCTCCGTCAGCCGGTCCACGATGCGGGCATAGGTCGCGCGCTTGGCGTTCGCGTCCGTGTCGAGGAACTTGTAATCGACGGAGATCTTGTCGAGTTCCCGCACCTGCGCCTCGGAGCCGGTGGTCTCGAGCTGCAGGCGCTGCAGGTACTGGGCGGAAACCTCATAGCGCGCCCGGAGGTCGGCGATCGCCTTGTCGATGGCCTCGGTCAACATCCGCCGGGCTTCGCGGGACTCGATCTCGTTCTGCTTGATTTTCGGATGCTCCGGCAGGTAGTGCTCGCTGAGGATGGTGTGCTGCGAGAGCAGCGAGTTCAGGTTGCTGTTCAGGGAGGAAACCTGCCCGGAGGCGAGAATCTGCGGGATCTCCAGCAGGTTGCGGTGGCTGCGCTGGTATTCCTCGATCTTGTCGATGAGGGATTTGGCGTCGATCTGGTCGAGCGTGGCCTTGACGACGGCTGTGCCGAGCGAGGCCATCTTCTGGAGGACGACGTTCTGCGTCTCGCCGATGGCGGCGAGGTTGTTCTTCGCCCGGTAGCTTTGCATGGCGCTTTCGGCGGCATCGACCTGGGCCCGGGTTTCCTCGGCCTGGTTGCGCAGGAAGACGATGGCCGAGTTCGTGCGGGTGTTGGCGCTGTCGAGATTGTAGTCGATATACTTGCGCGCATAGCGGTTGGCGATGAGCGCGGCGGCCTCCGGCGAGCGGTTGGAAACCTGGATGCCCAGGATGGGGGCGCCGCGGCGCGCGAAGACCGTGACGTTCGGCCGGATGATGCTGGCCAGCGAAAGGGTCGTGGCGCCCGGCTTCAGGGGGTCCGTGTAGGCCTTCTGGATCAGTTCCGTCTCCGCGGGGCTGAACGAGGCGAGCACGTAGTCGGCAAACGTCTTGCTGCGCAGCTGCTCCATGTGGGTGTTGAGCTCGCTCGCCGTCTGCAGGCTGGTGTCGACCACTTCCTGGATGTTCAGGACGCGGTCCTTGCGCGCCTCGAACAGCAGGGAAACCTCAGTCGTGTAGATGGGCTCAAAGTGCGGACGGAAGACCACGATCAGGGCGGCCGCGGCGGTTCCGACCAGGGCGCCGATCCACCAGCGCTCGACAAACATGTCGAGGAAGTCGCGTGGTGTGCGGCGGATGGCGCCGGAGTGCGTCCTCGGCGTCGGGACGGGGCTGGAGGCAGTCGGTTCGGATTTAATCATGGCACAGTCGGGAGAAGTCGGAATGGCGGGAGAATGCTGGCGTGGAAGCGGAAGGTGCTGACCGGCGGCCGGGAATCGCCGGAAGGACGCAGGGCCAACTGAGGCCCGGAAGAAATCAAAACAGCCGCTCCGGGACCCAGATGCGGTCACCGGGATAGATCGGCCGGTCGGCGCGCTCCCGGCCGGCCCGGTACCGGCCAGTGATGGTGTTTTCCAGGTCCACCGTGGTGACGGTCTCCTTGCCGGTGGCGTCGCGGTGCGTGATCGTCACGGCATCCGATTTGGAAACCGGCAGAAAGCCGCCCACGCGCGTGATCACCTCGACGATGTCGAGGCTGGTGACATCGCGCGGGAAGACCACCGTGCCTGGCGTGCGGACCGCGCCGAGGACCGAAATCTCCCGGGGAAAATAGGAGGTGACCGCCAAGGTCACCACCGGTGACCGCAGGAACTGGCGTTGCTTGTAGGTGTTCTCGATGGCGGTCTCAGCTTCGCGGACGCTTTTGCCCATCACGATGATTTCGCCGATCAGGGCCAGGCGCACCTCGCCCGAGCGGGCGATGGTTTGCGTGGTGGAGAGGTCGGTTTCGCCGTAGATGGAAATGGCAATGGTATCGCCCGAGCTCAGGTGGTAGCTGGGATCGGTGGCGACGGGCGCGCCGACCGGGACGGAAATGGGCTCGGCCGCCACGGCCCGCAGGACCGAGGCCACCAGACAGCAGGCGGTGAGGAAACCGGAGGAGCGGGTCATGGGAGTGATCAAAAGAGATAGGTCACGGTCAGGCTCGCCACGTGCCGGTCGAAGACCGACTGGCGGACCGTGGAAGTCGCGGAGGTGAGCACATAGGAAAGGTCAGTGTCCCAGGAACGGGAGAAATGATATTCCAGCCGGGCGCCGAAGGTCGCGATCTCGTCCCGCCGCGAGAGGGGGCGGTAGGACGACCATTCGTAGCCGGCGTTGAGCCGGCCGGTGAGATTGTGACGCAGGACTTGCTGGAGGCCGAGTTGCACGTTGGTCGAGACGACCGACAGGTCATTCACCGACAGCCGCTGGTTGCGCTCGGCGGTGAACGTGACCTTGGTGTTGGTCCGCGCGTCCCAGGCCAGGCCCAGCTTGCCGGTCAGCTCGGTGGTGCCGCCGACGTCGTTGATGCCGGGGGTATTCGCCTGCTGGTAGATGAGGGCGAAGGACGATTTGACCTTGGGAAAATATTGTTCCGGCAGGAATGGGCCTTCCAGGGTCGCGGAGACCACCGCTCCATCCTGCCGGACCTGGCCGTTGGAGGTTTCCGCCGCGGAGCGCTCGAGGATGCGGTAGCCGTAGCTGATGCCGGCGCGGACGGTATCGTGGAAGACGGCCCGGCCGAGTCCGGTGGACAGCATGTAGGAACGCTGATCGAGCGGCACCCCGAGCGAATTCTCCCCCGAGCTGTGCAGCGTGTCATAGGCGCCGACCAGGCGCAGGGAATTGCCCATGAAGAAATTCTTGTAGTCATACAGCGCCTCCGTCGTGAGGATCTGCTGGTTGCTACCCACGGAGTGGCGGGCATCCGTATAGGTGCCGCTCAGGGCCATGTCGCTGCGCGGTCCGGTGACCAAGGCCGTCCGCCCGATGAAGCTCGCGGTCTTCGAATTGATCCGGGTGTTGAGATCGGGATCGATCGTCGAGTCCTCGAGATAGGCGGCGGAGAGCAGGCCGGTGTAGTTGCGGATGTTGGATTCATCAATCCGCAGGGTGGCGTCGGCCTGCACGTTGTCCGCATTGAGCTGGGTCTGGTCCAGATACCGGATCAGCGAGATCCCGGCATTGGCGCTGGCCTCGATCTCGCCGGCTTTCCGGACATACATCAGGCGCGGGGCGAGCGTGCCGAAGTAATCGGCGGTGGCGTCATGCGCGCCCAAAACATTGGAGTCATAGGTCGCCGTCCCGGCCAGGCTCGCCGAGACTTCTCCGCGCCCGAGCGGAAGGCTGGCCCGGGCAAAGCCCGCGGTGACGGTGAGGACGGCGGCAAGGATGATGGTCTTCATGATGATTTCAGGTTTTCCCCGGAGCGGGGAGGACGGGCAGGGAGTGGAGGACGGCGGCGCCGCGGTTTCCGTTTTCAAGTTCCGGTGGTGGGGAAAAAGACGGGAAGTCGAAGGACGGGCGGGCTGCCGCCCTTGGCCTCGTTTCCGAGGAAGCCGGCCGCCAAGTCCTGATCCGAATAGGATCAGGGCCGGCGCTCCGAACAGAACCCCTGCGGTGCACGCAGCCCGGCCGGCATGGGCTGCGAACGCCCGTGGCGGCTGATGAGCTGGTCGGCCGGGACACTGATCTCGACGTCGTGACCCAAAAGACTGAGGAGAACGCAAACGCGCTCATGACTGCCGGCCGCTTGGCGGACGCGCCCCTCGCTGCCGCGGAGGCAGCCGGCGGCGACGCGGACCCAGTCGCCTTCCTCGAAGACGGGGGACACCGGCGCCGCGGTGATGGCGGGCTCCGCATGCAGGCGCAGATGGGCAATGGTGCCGTCATCCAGCCGCGGAGGCGGACCGCCGAACGCCACCAGCCCGAGGACGCCGGTCGTGCTCACCACGCGGCGGACCTGCTCGGGATAGCGGAAGCGGGCGAAGAGATAACCGGGAAAAAGGGCCTCGGTGACATTCTGCACGCCCCCGGCGCGGCCTTCCCGCCGGAGACGGATGCGGGGCGCAAACGCCTCGACCTCGCCGTGCCGCGTGAGGTTGAGCGCCGCCACGTGTTCACGCCGTCCCTCCGCCCGGAGGCAGAACCAACCAAGGCCGCAGGCATCCAGGAGCGAACGGAATACTTCCGTGCGGGGCGCCGTGCTGGGCGGGGAGGCCAGCGGGGCGAGGGAGCTGAGCGGTGCGGCAAACATGACGTCTAGCAGGCTTCCGCCCGGAGGGGAACGTTGGCAAGTGGTAACCCCCTCGGAAGCCCACGATCAGGGATTCCCTGATAGTCCGCAGACCGGTGAACGGGGGTGTGGGCCAGCGACCGCCTGATTACGTCCGGCCGCCAAACAATGTATTCTCCTCTCACCCCGCACAGGAGAATCAATCAAATGCTTAAAAATCGACAAGACGGACTGATCGGCCTTCACGGCACGGTTCTACTCATGATGGTGGCGGCGGCCTTTCTCGGCTCGCTTTTGCTCGTGGAAGCCCGGGACTGGATTCATTTCAACCTCGAGGTCAACTGGGGGCTTTATCTCGTGGGCGTCGTCGTGGCGATGGCCTGGATCCATTACAGCCTGCGCGGCGCCGGCGACCGGCTGGGCGTGTTGACGATGCGCGAGGCGCTGCGGCTGACGGCCCAGCAGACGGTCCGCCTGATGGTGGTCCTCTTCACCCTGGCCTTCGTCATGAAGGATGTGGAGGTCTCGCGGGCCTTCCTGGGCAGCTTCCTGCTGGTGGCGGCGGGGCTGATGTTTTCCGCCAATTATTTTCTGGCCCCGATGCTCGCGGCGGTTTTTTTCCGCCGCCAGCGGCTCCGCACGGTCATCGTGGCCTCGCGGCATGAAGCCCGGCTGCTGCAGACGTGGCTGGCTCCCCGCGGCCATCTCGGGATTGACGCGGTCGGCTACGTGACGCCGGACGCGGAGGAAGCCGGCGATGACGCGATGCGGCTGGGCTGTCTCGCGGATTTGCCCGCCATCATTGCCCGGTCGGCGGTGGACCAGGTGGTTTTCGCCCAGTCCGAATTTGCGCGCGACCGGCTCGCTGGCATCATCGGCACGGTGGAGGAGGCGCACTGCCGGGTGCGGTTTTTCGTGAACATGCAGTCCGTCTTCGAGGGCGGTCCGGAAAAAATCGAGCACAACGAGCATTATGCCTTTGCCACGGCCACGGCTGAACCCCTGGAGAACCCGCTCAACCGCGTGCTCAAGCGCCTGCTCGACATCGTGGTCGCGCTGCCGATCGTGCTGTTCGTCCTGCCGCCCCTCACGCTGGTGGTGTGGTTGATGCAACGCCGGCAGTCGCCGGGCCCGATTTTTTACCGCCAGCAGCGCTCCGGGCTGAATCGCGAGCGTTTCTCCATTTTTAAATTCCGCAGCATGAAGGCGGGCAACGCCCGGTTGTGCGCCCAGCAGGCCACCGCCGGCGATGTCCGGGTGTTTCCCTTCGGCCGGTTCCTCCGGCGCAGCAGCCTGGATGAGATCCCGCAGTTCCTGAACGTGATCCTCGGATCCATGAGCGTCAGCGGGCCGCGACCCCATCTGCTGGAGCACGACGAACAGTTCGCCCGCCTGGAGCACTCATATTTCAAACGGCATTTTGTGAAGCCGGGTATCACCGGCCTCGCGCAGAGCATGGGCTTTCGCGGCGAACTGCTGGCCACCAGCGACCTCGCGAACCGCGTCCACTATGACGAGCTGTACGTCGCCAGCTGGTCGCTCGGGCTGGACCTGAGGATCCTGGTCAACACCGTCCGGCAGGTCGTGGCGCCACCACGCTCGGCTTACTGACCGCCATGCCCATTGCCTTCCCCCATGCGTTTTTCCCGGCTGCAAACCTGCCGCTCAGGCGACCCCTCTTAAAATGACCAAAATCTGCTGCATCGGTGCCGGCTATGTCGGCGGCCCCACCATGGCGATGATCGCGTTCAAGGCGCCCGACATCACCGTGACGGTTGTCGACATGAACGCCGCGCGCATCGCGGCTTGGAATTCGGCCGAACTGCCCATCTACGAGCCGGGGCTGGACGCGGTGGTGAAGGCCTGCCGCGGGCGGAATCTTTTTTTCTCCACCCATGTCAAGGAGGCGATCCGGGAGGCCGACCTGATCTTTGTGGCGGTGAACACGCCGACCAAGACCTACGGCCTCGGTGCGGGCCGGGCCGCCGACCTGCGCTTCATCGAATCCGTGGCCCGCACGATCGCCGAGGTGGCCGAGACCCCCAAGATCATCATCGAGAAGTCCACGATCCCGGTCCGGACGGCGGAAACGATCAAGACGATCCTCGCGGCCGGCGGCCGGGCCTTGGACCATCAGGTGCTGTCGAATCCGGAGTTCCTTGCGGAGGGCACCGCGGTCGCCGACCTGCTGGCCCCGGACCGGGTCCTGATCGGCGGCGAGCGCACGCCCGCCGGGGCGCGGGCGGTGGAGGCGCTGGCCGCGGTCTACGCGCGCTGGGTGCCGCGCGAGAGGATCATCACGACGAATCTCTGGTCGGCCGAGCTGTCCAAGCTCGTGGCGAACGCCTTTCTCGCCCAGCGCATTTCCTCGATCAATGCGATCTCCGCGCTCTGCGAGGCGACCGGCGCCGACATTGACGAGGTGGCCGGGGCCATCGGGCGGGATTCCCGCATCGGGCCGAAATTCCTCAAGGCCTCGGTGGGCTTCGGCGGCTCGTGTTTTCAAAAGGACATTCTCAATCTCGTCTATCTATGCGAAACCTATGGCTGCCCCGAGGTCGCCGCCTACTGGGAGTCCGTGGTTTCCATCAACGACTGGCAGAAACAGCGCTTCGCGCAGCGGATTGTGGAGCAGCTGTTCAACACGGTCGCCGACAAGCGCATCGCGGTGCTGGGCTTCGCCTTCAAGAAGGACACGGACGACACGCGGGAATCGCCGGCCATCAGCGTGGTGCGCGACCTGCTGGCCGAGAATGCGCGCGTGGTGATCTACGACCCGCAGGTCCCGGAACGGCAGATCGTCAAGGATGTCCTGGGGCCCGGCAGCGAGAGCGAGCGGCTGACGGTGGCCGTCTCCGCGGAAGCGGCCGCCGAGGGCGCGCACGCGCTGGTGGTGGTGACGGAATGGGACGAATTTGCCACGATCGACTTTGCGCGGATCCTCGCGCGGATGCAGCGGCCGGCCTTTGTGTTCGACGGGCGCAACCTTCTGCCGCTCGAAAAACTGCGGGCGCTGGGTTTCCGGGCCTTTGGCATCGGGAAGCCGGCCGCCGAACTCGCCGCCCCGGTCATTGTCTCCGAGACGTTGGAACCGGTCCTCGCGGCGGTTTAGTCTGCGGCAGCGGCGCGGTGCCCGGTGGCGGGAAAATTACCGTGAAGTTTTGGCGGCTTTGCGTTTGATTCAATCCATCACTCTGCATCCCTCCCCATGAAAAACCCGGTAATGTCGGCGATTGGTTGGGTCGCGGCCGGCTTGTGGGTCGTGGCGGTCCTTGACGGGGCCGAACTGCGGAAGGACGTCGAGTACGGCCAGGCGGGAGGGGAACGGTTGCTCCTCGATGCCAGCGTGCCCGCGGGTGCGGGCCCGTTCCCGGTCGCGATTCTGGTGCACGGTGGCGGCTGGAGCGGAGGCGACAAGGCGGGCAGCAACCATCCCGGTGACGGCGCCGACATCTCGCCATGGTTTGCGCCGCTGACCGCGGCGGGCTTCACCTGGTTTTCGATCAACTACCGGTTGGCCCCGCAAAACCGCTGGCCGGCCTGTCTGGAGGACGTGCAGACCGCCATTCGCTGGGTCAAGGTGCACGCCGCCGAGTTCAAGGGCGATCCACGGCGGATCGTGCTCGTGGGCCATTCGGCGGGGGGACACTTGGTGTGCCTCGCGGCCGTACTGGCGGCGGACGACACGCGGGTGCAGGCCGTCGTTGGCTTCGCCCCGGTGACCGACTTCGAACAGGAATTGCCGGTCCGCGGCGGGCTGAGTCCCTCGCTGCAGAATTTGCACAACCGGCCGAAAGAGATGACGCCCGGGGCGCTCGCGCTGTTGCGTGAAACCTCGCCGATCAACCACGTGCAGGCTGGCCTGCCGCCGTTTCTCCTCCTGCACGGCGATGGCGACAAAACCGTGCCGCTGGAACAGTCGCGCAATTTCCAGGCGAAGTTGCGTGCCAGCGGGGTGCCGTGCGAGCTGCTCATCATCCCCGGCGCACCCCACGGACTGCTCACATGGGACAAGTTTGATCCGGACTACGCCGCCAAAATGACGGCGTGGTTGCAACGCACCCTCGGCGGTAAGCGGCTAGCCGCCTACCGCTGAGGGGCGGGGAATTGGTAATTGGGAATTAGTAATTGGTGGGGATCGGTTTGCTGGCAGTGAGGGGCTGTCTGACACGTTGTGTTACCCGGCCGGGAGCGGCGGTTTCCAGCCGGCCTAATTCCCAATTCCAAATTACCAATTACTAACTACCAACTCCCCCCGCTCGCGTCCCGCGGGCGGGTTCGACAAATCTCTTGCTTCACTCCCGCCGCGTGAAGACTATCGACCGACTGTCAACACCGACCCGCTCTGACCAAGCAACCACGTGGGCTCAGGCCCGCTTTCCGCTGATTACATGGACGAAAATGCTCCGCAGGAAAATCCGCCGCCGGATTTCAACAAGATCGACCTGACCCAACTCCAAAGCTTCAGCTTTGGGACGCAATGGACGCAGGACAAAAATGCCCGTGAAGCCCGGCCGGACCGCCGTGAAGGCGTGCCCGACCGTCGCGACGATCGCGGGGCGCCCGACCGCCGCGACCGGCGGGCCTTTCGCAAGCCGGCGGGTGACGCCCCGGCCCCGGGTGGCGCGCCCGCCCCGGCGGGTCCCGGCGGTGACGCCCGGCCCCCGCGCCGTGACTATGCCGGCCCCGGCGGTCCGCGGCGGGATCAGGGTGAATTCCGCGGTGGCCCGCGCCGGGACGGCCCGGGCGGCGAGGGTGGCGGCCGCTTTGCCCCACGGGGCGGACAGCCGTACGAGCGCGCCATGCCGTATGAGAGCCCTTATTTCGCAGCCACATTTTATCCCGAGGACACCAGTTTCGCTACCCTCGCAAAAACCATTCGCGCCTCCTGCCGCACGTTCGAACTTTTCGACATCGCGCGGACCGTGATCGGCAAGCCCGACCGGTTTGTCGTGGTGGTCCAGCGCAAGCCGGCGGCCGGCGCCTCGGCTGCGGCTGAGCCGGCCAAACCCGCGCCTTTCTACATTTCGGCGCCCGATGGGATTCCCTTCGAGAGCGAGGAACAGGCGATCGCCCATGTCCTGAGCAAGCACCTCGGGGTGTTTTTTGACACGGCCGAGGTCGAGGTGGAGCCGCCCAAGGGGAATTTCCAAGTCGTCAACAAGTGCGGGGTCACCGGCGAATTGCTCGCGCCGCCCAACTACCACCGCTACAGCCAGATCATCCAGCAGCATCATGCCACGCAGCTGGCCCGCATGTCGTTCGAGTCCTTCCGCGCGAAGATTGAGACGATCCGCGATCCCGAGGTCATCAACCAGTGGCTAGCGAAGATGAAAAAGGCCACGCGCTACACGTGGAAAACTTCCGCCAAGCCGGCCCCGGCCAAGCCGGCCGCCGCCCCCGAAGCTGTGACGGACAACACCGCCGTGCCTGAGACGGCAGCGGCCCAGCCCGTTGCTGCACCGGCTGCGGAGTCCGCTCCGACTCCTGCCGATGTGGCACCCCAGGCCGCCGCTCCGGAAGCTCCGGTGGCAGCTCCGGCTCCCGCGGCCGAATCCGCCCCGGCGGCTCCGGCTGCGCTGGCGTTCGACACGCTGGAGGAGGCCCGCACCCATTTGTTGACCAACGCCCGCGAAAAAGTCGTGCGCCTCGCCGAGAACGCGCGCTTTCACGGCAAGATCATCGAAGTGCTCCCGCCGGGTGAAATCCGCCGCGCCGTCGAAAGCACGCTGGACCGCCAGGGTCGTTTCCCGCTCGACACCGCCAACGCGCTCCGCGGCCGCCTGCGGCGCGAGGGCTTCACCATTTTCAAGAAGGGCTCGAAGGGCATCAGCTATGTCTGCGCCGTGAAGCGGAAATTCCGCGTCCCCGGCCAGGTCTTCGCCGACAGCATCGGCGCGCTCATCTCGTTCATCGAGGCCAACCCGATGGGCAAGGCGAGCGAGCTGCCCGTCAAATTCCTCGGCTTCACGCCCGCCGCCCCGGCGGCTCCGGCTGCCGGTGAGGCCGCGACTCCTGCTCCCGTTCCCGCTCCGGTGCTGACCATCGAGCAGCGCACCCAGCTCAACCGCATGCAGGGCGACCTCGCGTGGCTGGTACACGAGGGCTACGTGACGGAGTTCATCGACGGCCGTCTCTTTGCCGCTCCGCCCATGGTGGAATCCCGCAAGAAGGAAATCGAGGCGACTGAAGTTGATCCCGAGAATTTCCCCGAGGCGCCCGCCAGCGTGGAATCCAGGCCGGTCCGCGCGGATTCACCGCCTCCGGCAGATTCCCCGGTCGTGAGCGAAACGCCGGAGCCCGTCGTCGAAGCACCCGTGCCCGTTGCGGAACCGCCGTCCGAGCCGCCGCCTGCCTCGTAATGTAGGGGCGCACCTCGTGTGCGCCCGGTTTGTTTCCTCGTAGGGCCCGACCTTGGTCGCGGCTGGTTTGAACGACGACGTTGCCGTATGACTAAGCGAAGAGGCAGCGAGCAAGCTCGGGCCCTACAAGGTTGAACCGGCGCACCTCAGCGAGGTGGCCTACAGCTGAAAGGGCGCGTTACTCACCGCAGGCGGATCGGGTGCCGACCGTCCGCCGTGATGCCGAGATCGAGATGCAGTGTGCCGGCGGGCAGCCAGGCGGCGATGTTGTCGGGCCATTCGATGGCCAGGCAATAGGGCGAAACGAGGAAATCCTCCAGCATCAGGGAGTCGAGCTGGGCGGCGTTCACGAGCCGGTAGGCATCAAGGTGGGCCAGCAGGCGTCCGGGCCCGCGATGCAGGGAGTAGAGTGTAAACGTGGGGCTTGTGACCGGCTCCGTAATACCGAAGGCCCGGGCGAGTCCCTGCACGAAGGTGGTTTTGCCGACGCCAAGGTCGCCATGAAGGGCCAGCACCGCGTCGGCTGGCAGAACGGCCGCGAGCTCAGCGGCCAGCTCCTGCATTTCCTCGGCGGACGCCGTGTCCACTCCGGCGCGCAGCTTATCGTAAATGTTCGTAGCCACGATAATCGTCGGGATTGAGCGCGCCCACCGGCCAGGCAGCGGTGGCAACAAAGCATCCAATGCAGCTGAGCCGGGTGCGGGGAAAGGACTTCCGCCATGCCCGCGCAAACGCGCTGCGGTCGGTCGAGCGGGCCACGGCGAAGACCAGTTCGTAATCCTCCCCCTCGCCGAGCGCGGCGGCGAGCGTCGCGCCCGCCCGACGCGGAATCCCGGCGGAATCGAGGGCGGGCCGGGTCCCGCGCGGTGTCAGGGCGTGCAGGTCCTTGGCGAGGCCGTCACTGACATCCATCATCGCGCGAACCGCGGCCTGGCGCGCGAGCCAGGCCCCTTCCGCCAGGCGAGGTACGAATTTAAAATGATGTCCGCTGCGCCGGCTGCCACCGAGCCGGCCGGTGACATAAATCCAGTCGCCCTGGCGCGCGCCGGTGCGGGCCACCACCCGGGTGCCGGCGGCGCGGCCGAGCAGCGTGAGGCTGGCGGCGACCACGCCGTCGGCCTGGGCGACATCGCCGCCGACGATGGCCACGCCGTAGCGCCGGGCACAGGTGGCAAGGCCGCGATAAAACTGCTCCAGCCATTTCCGGCTGACGCGCCCATCGAGGGTGAGCGCGAGCACGGCCGCGGTGGGCCGCCCGCCCATGGCCGCGAGATCGCTGAGGTTGCGCTTCAATAGTTTCGCGCCGGCGGCGCGGGGTGGCACCGCGGCGTCAAAGTGCCGGCCGTAGATGACGGGATCGACCGTGATGAGCTGCCGGCCGTGCGCGGCCGGCAGGACGGCACAATCATCCCCGATGCCGAAGGGCGAGCGCGGCGACGCCGATCCCAGCCAGCGCCGGATGCAGGCGATGAGCTTTTCCTCGCCGAGAGCGGAAACGGATTCCCGGAAAATTTTGGTGAAAGGGGACACTTGTCCCGCGGAGTTACGCCGGGCCGGCCCGGGAAGACAAATCATCCCTGCTGGTCGGGGTGTTGCCAGTTCGGTAGGGCGGTGACTCCGCTCACCGCCGGGAATGTCTCTTGAATCCAGCCGGAGTCATTCGCCATCGGATGGGCTCTGTCCTTGTGCCCGGCGCGGAGCGGAGTCCGCGCCCTACCGGTCGGAAACCATCCCCTCACATGCCGATGCCCGCGAATATCAGCACGGCCGTGTTGAGGTTGAACAGGCCGTGGGCGATCATCGTCACGCGTATGTCTCCGGTGCGCTCGTAGACGAGCGAGAAAACCACGGCGAGGGCGACGAGGGGGGCGAAGCTGGCGAGGTTCCAATGCAGCGCCGCGAAAATGCACGCGGGTCCCAGCAGGGCCAGCCAGTGGGGCAGCCACCCGCGGGCGAAGCGGAAGATGGCGCCGCGATGGACCAGTTCCTCGGTGAACGGTGCCAGCACCACGGCGAAGCTGATGAGAAAGCCCAGCCAGAGGGGATCCCGCGCGTTGGCAAAAATGTCGATGGCCTCCTGCTTCTCCAGCGGAATGCCCAGCGCCCCGAGGCCGTTCTGCCAGACGAGCATCACGAGGATGACCAACGGCCAGACCGCGAGAAAGGTGAGCGCGCCGGAGAGCCAGGGAATTTTTCCTCGCACCGGCGCGGGCGTGGCCACCGGCCGGGGATCGAGCCGCGGTTTTGCGAGCAGCCACGCGATGATCATGCCGGCGTCCGTTCCGGCACTGGCCATGATCAGCCGCATTTCCGGGGTCAGGCTGGCAACGGATGCGAGCAGTTGGAAGACGATGAATTGCACCAGGAAGCCGCCGGCATAAATTCCCCACAGGAAAAACAGGAAATTGAGGGGCGGGATTTCCCACTTGGGTAGGAGCGGCATGACGGGTCGCGTCCGCGCCGTCGGGCTGAGCGCCATGCGCCAGAGCACGGCCAGTCCGGCGAGGATCAGGACAGCCTCAAAGGCGACCGCGATGGCGGAGGGGGAAGGCATGACGGACCAGAGCGGCGCGTGAGGGAAAACGCACCCTACTTGCCGGAGATTTTTCCGTCAGCGTAGACCACGCGGCCGTCCACGATGGTGGTCTTCACGCGGCCGGTGAGGGTCTGGCCGTTCCAGGGGGAATTGCTCGATTTGCTGAAGCCGGCCTTGGCCTCGTACTTCCACTTCTCCGTCAGGGAGAAAAGGCAGACATCGGCCGGCGCGCCCGGCGCGAGGGTGCCGGCCTCCAGGTTGAGGATCTTCGCGGGCTGGCGCGTCATCAGGTCGATGACGTGCGGGAGCTTGAACTTGTTTTGCCGCACCAGCACGTCGAGGGTGACGGCGAGCGAGGTCTCGAGGCCGAGGATGCCGTTGGGCGCATAGTCGAACTCCTTGTCCTTCTCGTAGTCCGTGTGCGGGGCATGGTCGGTGCAGATGCAGTCGAGCGTGCCGTCACGCAGGCCGGCGATGATCGCGCGGCGGTCGGCCTCGGTGCGCAGCGGCGGGTTCATCTTGAAGTTGGTGTCGTAGCCCGCGAGGCAGTCGTCGGTCAGCGCGATGTGATGGGGCGTGGCCTCGGCCGTGATGCGGGCGCCGCGGGACTTGCCGCGGCGGATGATGTCGATCGAGAACTTCGAGGAGATGTGCTGCAGGTGGATGTGCGCACCGGTGTATTCGGACAGGACGACGTTGCGCGCGACGATCAGATCCTCGGCGGCATTGGGCCAGCCGCGCAGGCCGAGGCGGGTGGACATGACGCCCTCGTTCATCACGGCGCCCTGCGTCATCGATGCGTCCTGGCAGTGGTCCATGATCGGCAGATCGAACATCTTGGCGTACTCGCTCGCACGACGCATGAGCTCGTTGCTCTGGACGCAGTCGCCGTCGTCGGTGATGGCGACGACGCCGGCGCGCTTGAGCGAGCCGATGGGGGCGAGGGCCGTGCCCTTCATGCCGACGGTGATGCAGCCGGTCGGATAGACCTTCACGACGGCGTCCCGGCGGATGGCGTCGTTGATATACTGGATGGTGCCGGCGTTGTCGGCGGGCGGCACGGTGTTCGGCATGCACACGACGGTCGTGAAACCGCCCGCGGCGGCGCAGTACGAGCCGGTGGCGATGGTTTCCTTGTGCGTCTGCCCGGGCTCGCGGAAATGCACGTGGATGTCGACCAGCCCCGGACAGGCGATCAGGCCGCGGGCGTCGATCTTCTGCGCGCGCTTCTTCTCCGCGGCGGAGAGCGACGCGGCGATCCGGCCGTTGACGATGAAAAGGTCGCCGACCTTGTCGCGCTTGGCGGCAGGGTCGATGATGCGGGCGTTTTTAATCCAAAGGCTGGGCATGAGAGGAGGGGGGGAAGTAACAAGGATCAAGTAACAGGTATCAAGTGAGTGCGGTGGGAAGGTGGCAGTGCCATCTTGTTACTTGGTTCTTGATCCTTGTTACTTGGCGGCGTTTCACGCCGCCGGTATTACATGTTCGGGTTGCCCTCCGGCGCAGAGGTACAGCACGGCCATGCGGATCGCGATGCCGTTGGTGACCTGCTCGAGGATCACGCTGCGTTCGCCGTCGGCCAGTTCGCTGTCGATCTCGACACCGCGGTTGATGGGGCCGGGATGCATGATGATGGCCTTGGGATTGAGCCAGCCGGCGCGCGTCTTGTTGAGGCCGAACATGCTCGTGTATTCGCCGAGCGAGGGAAAGTGGCTGCTGGCCTGTCGCTCGTGCTGGATGCGCAGCAGCATGACGACCTCGGCGTCAGCCAGCGCGGACTTGAGGTCGTGCGTGACCTTCACGCCGAGGGCGGTGAACCACTCCGGCACGAGGGTGGACGGGCCGACGAGCGTAACATTGGCGCCCATTTTCGTGAGGGCATGGATATTGGAGCGGGCGACGCGGCTGAACAGGATGTCGCCGAGGATGACGACCTTGCGGCCCTTCAGGCGGCCGAGATGCTCCTTCATTGTGAAGGTGTCGAGGAGGCCTTGGGTAGGATGCTCGTGGGCGCCGTCGCCGGCATTGATGACGGGGATGTCGAGGAGCCGCGAGAGGTAGAGCGGGGAGCCGGCGGCCGAGTGACGGATGACAATCATGTCGGCCTGCAGTGCCTGGATGTTCTGCGCGGTGTCGCGGAGCGTCTCGCCCTTGGTGGTGCTGGAGCTGACGGCATCAACCGAGATGACATCGGCGCTGAGCCGCTTGGCGGCCATGTCGAAGGCCATGCGCGTGCGCGTGCTCGGCTCAAGGAACAGGTTCACAATGGTCTTGCCGCGCAGGGCGGGAACCTTCTTCACGCTGCGGCCGAGGATCTGTTTGAAGGCGGCGGCGGTCGCGTGGATCTGCTCGATCTCGGCGAGCGAGAGTTCCTCGATGGTGAGAAGATGGCGGCGGGTCCAGGGCATGGGGTCGAAGTGAAAGTGAAAGGGGAGGAGCTAGGCGGAGCGGATGGTGAGGGTATCCTTGCCAGGGTGGGTGGGATCGAGGCGGACGACGACTTTTTCCTTTTCACCCGCCTTGAGGGTGATCCCGCAGTAATCGGGCGAGAAAGGGAGGCGGCGGCCGCCGCGGTCGACCAGGATGGCGAGCTCGACCTTGGCGGGCCGGCCGTGGTCAAAAAGTTCGTCGAGGGCGGCCTTGATGGTGCGGCCGGAGAACAGCACGTCATCGACGATGATCACCGTTGCGCCATGGACGTCGGCGGGGATGTGGGCCGGGACAAACTCCTTGGGGATGGGGTGGCGGCCGATGTCGTCGCGGTGAAAGGAGATGTCGAGCACGCCGCACGCGGCGTGGCGGTCTGAGGCGTGAGGCGTGAGGCGTGAGGCAAGGCGCTTGGCGAGTTCGACGCCGCCGTTGGCGACGCCGAGGAGGAGGAGCTTTTCCGGGGCCGGATGGCGCTGGGAAATGGCCGCCGCCAGCCGCTCAATCGCAGCGTGAATCTCCCCCGATCCGATGGTCTTGGGCTTGGCCACGAATCCCGTTTGTGACGGCCGGGCGAGGCCATGGGAAGGCTTTTTTGAGTCAGCAACAAACCACGGAATTATTTGGCCACAAAATTACACGAAACCGATCAGGTTTCACACAGAGGCGCAGAGAACGCAGAGATCGATCCTTGTTTTGATTTCCGAACCTCTGCGGTCACTGCGCCTCTGCGTGAAACGATCCCTTCCGAACGGCATGAAGTGGCATGGATGATCTGGCCCGCGTATCATTTCTCAAAATTAGGCTTGCCGTCCCATCCGTACTAGTTCGAGTAGAACAGTGTGCTCCCTTTTTCCATCGAACTGAAGTCCGGCCTGCCCGTAGCGGAGCAGATCCTGTTTGCGGTGAAGAAGGCGGTGGTGGCGGGGCAGCTGCGGCCGGGGGACAAGTTCCCGTCGGTGCGCGTGCTGAGCCAGGAATTGCGGGTCAATCCCAACACCGCGCACAAGGTCATCGCCGCGCTGGTGAACGAAGGCGTGCTCGTGACGACCCCGGCCGTCGGCAGCATCATCGCGGAGCGGGCGCTGGGCGGCCGCAAGGAGCGCGCGGAGCTGCTCGGCGCGGAGCTGGAACGGCTGGTGGTGGAGGCAAAGAAGCTCGGGCTCGCGCTCGACGAAGTGGAGGCCGGCCTGGCTGCGCACTGGAAGAAACTCGGCGGCAAATAGGAGAATGAAGACGGAATTTAAACACAGAGAGCGCAGAGAACTCGGAGAGGGATCGGACACCAAATCCGCCTCCCGGTATGCTCTGAGCCCTCTGTGTTAAGAAATCAGACGGTTTTAATTTATCCCATGAACATCATCGAAACGCATAATCTCACGCGGCGGTTCTGGAAGACGGAGGCGGTGCACGGGCTCGATCTCGCGGTGCCGGAGGGCAGCGTGACCGCGCTGCTCGGGGCCAACGGCGCCGGCAAGTCCACCACGATCCAGATGCTGATGAACCTGCTCACGCCCACGGCGGGCGAGGCGCGGGTGTTGGGGGTCGATTCGCGCAAGCTCGGGCCGCGGGAGTTTGCCCAGATCGGCTATGTCTCGGAAAACCAGCAGCAGCCGCTGTGGATGACCGTGGGACAACTCCTGGACTACTGCCGGCCGTTTTACCCGACCTGGGACCGCGAACTCGAGCGGGCGCTGCTGGCGAAGCTCCAGCTGCCGTTGGATCGCAAATTGAAGCATCTCTCGCGCGGCATGTTGATGAAGGCCGTGTTGCTGTCGGTGCTGCCATATCGCCCGAAGCTGCTCGTGCTCGATGAACCCTTCAGCGGGCTCGACGCGCTGATGCGCGACGAGTTTGTGCGCGGCATCCTCGAGGTGTCGGCGCTGGGCAACTGGACGGTGCTCGTCTCCTCGCATGACATCGAGGAGGTCGAGCGGCTGGCGGATAACATCGCGCTGCTCGACGCCGGACGGCTGCGGCTGAGCGAGTCAACCGAGACGTTGCAGGGCCGTTTCCGCCGAGTCGAAGTGACCGGCGCACCGGCGGGCGCGGCCCCTCCGCCGGGTGTGATCGAATGGGAGCAGGCGGGCGGCCTGACCCGCTTCATCGAGATCGCATATGCCGGCGAGGCGACCGAGCGCGCCTGGCGCGAGCGCTTTGCCGGGGCGTCCATCACGGCGTACCCGATGTCGTTGCGTGAAATCTTCCTCTCCTTCGCACGGTCCGGCCGGGGCGACACGAAAATGGCCATGGCATGAACCTCACCTGGCACATCGTCAAAAAAGACCTCCGGAGCCTCTGGGCGCCCCTGGCGCTCTGGGCTTTGCTGGTGGTGGCCCAGGTTGGCGTCGGAGTGAACCTGCTTTTTGGGCAGGGCAGCGCTGACGGGCTCTGGTTCCAGCGGATGATAGGTTACAATTACGTCTTGGTCTCCCTCGACCTGTTGTTCGCCTACGTGCTGGTGTCGGCACTCCTGCACGAGGATTCGCTGGTCGGTACGACGGTCTTCTGGCGGACACGTCCCATCTCCGGCGGCCGGCTGCTGGGGGCGAAGCTGATGGGAGCCGCGATCATGTTCGGTGCACTCCCCGTGCTGATCTGGCTCCCGTGGTGGCTGACCTGCAATTACGGGTGGCGGGAAATAGCGGGGGCGGTGCCGGAGATTCTCGGCATGCATGCCGTGGCGGTCATGGCTGCGCTGCTGGTGGCTGTGCTGACGGATAATCTTGGGCGTTTCCTCGGGTGGACCATCATGCTCGCCATCACCCTAGCCACCTTGGTTCTGGCGCTCGCATCGTCGTCGCAGCCGACGACAATGATTGGCATAGAAGAGGCGAACGCGCGAGCTGCGCTGACTGAGTCACGTGCCGTGATGGCTTTCACCGTCCTGATGGCGGTGATCGTGATCGCCGTGATCCAGCAATTCATGGCCCGGCGTCCGGCTTGGGTCTTCGCGCAGGTGCTGGCGGGGTTCGGCTTGGCCACGCTGGTTTGCACACACTATCCATGGGATTTTTCCCTCCTCTGGCTGCCGGACGACGAATTGCCGCCGTTTGAACAAGCTCAGTCGCAGGTCAGCGGTGTGACGCTGGCCTTCGACCAGGCAAGACTATGGCACAATCCGGATGAAGCGACTGGCGAGAAACGTCGATCGCCGGTTGCGGTGGGTTTGCTCATGCAAGGGATCCCACAAGGAATGGAGGCGTATGGTCAGTTTGCAGATCAAACTTGGCGATGGCCAGATGGCACAGTCGTCCGCACCCGCACTCGTGGACTGACCGGTTCAACCGGTGGGCTTCAAGCTGTCCTCGGGTTACCGCCGAGGAAAATGGATTTGAATTGGTTGAATTCGCTTGAGGCTCGGCGGCCATCACTAGGAATGATGCCTTCGCCCTATTATGAAATCGTGATAGCCCGCAACGGGGTGATGGGCTTGGGAGCCCACGCCGAATTGACCCGCGCAGAAGTAGCCCGGGTCCGAGCCGAGCCACCGTCTTACGTCCTGAATGCCCAATTCGGGCTTATCCAGTATGACGAAAAAACAGAGCTGCCATTGCATTCGGCTGAACGGCGCAGGGTGGACCGAACAAGTTTGCGCGCGGTCGAGGTAGAGCAAATTGTGGTGAATCGGGCCGTCGCGACAACGACCATGCGGGTGGCCGTGCTCGAAAGCCGGCCCACCTCGTACGCGGATGGCTTGGACCGGCTGTCTCCTTTTCAAGGGCTGCATGAGCAGAACGAACGTAGTTTCCGGACTGGCCGGAGTAGCTACTATTTGATCAATCGCGATCGAGGCAACCGGGCTGATGTCTGGACCGAGCAATATCCTTCGGTCCGGGTCGGGACCGTCGAGATAACCCGGCGGGTCCTGCAATTCAACGCGCCCCGGGATTGGAGTGCCGATAATCATTGGGTGCCGCAGCCGGGTTGGTTCGAAAAGGCAAAACTGGTGAGAGTCACCGCCCGCGAAGTGGCCCGCTTCAGCCGTGAACTGAAGGTCGACCGTTTTGAAGTGCAGCCATGATCAACGCACCACGCTGCGAAAACATCCCATGAACCTGACCTGCCATATCGTTAAAAAAGATTTTCGCCGCCTCCAGGTTCCGCTGGTGCTTTGGGCGCTTCTGCTGGTGGCCCAGATCCTCATCGGGGTGCGCTTGCTCCATGGCGACGGCGACAACTTGGAGTGGTTCGGCCGCATGAGCCTTTACGGTTATCTGTTCTTCGCTCTGGATTTGGTCGTGAGCTATGTGCTCGTAGCCATGCTCATTCATGAAGACTCGCTGACCGGGTCGCAGGAATTCTGGCTGACGCGGCCGATCTCCGGCGGCCGGCTTCTTGCGGCGAAATCACTCGGAGCCGTCCTGATGTTCGGGGCCCTGCCGGTCGCGATCTGGCTGCCGTGGTGGCTGGCTTCGGGCTATGGCTGGCATGAGGTCGCGGCAGCAATGTTTGAGACGCTGGTCTTGAAATGGGTCGTGATCATTCCTGCCTTACTTCTTGCAGCGCTCACCGCAAATTTCAGCCGGTATCTGACGTGGACCCTGGCTGCGATCCTGATGCTGGTTCTCGCCAGCGCATTTTTGGGCGCGTCGCTGACGATACCCCAGCGTTGGTCAGTGGCGGCACCGGGGCTCACGGAGACCCGTCCTGGGCTGACATTGTTGGCTGCGGCGATGGGGGTGGCCATCATCGTCGTGTGCCATCAATTCCTCACGCGCCGAACGGTCCGATCGTTTATCATCAGTGGATCGGGATTCGCCCTCGCTACGCTAATTGTTATCCTGTGGCCGTGGGATCTATTCAAAATCGAGTCCACGCCCGCCGCGCTGCAGTCTGCGGTGGAGGATAAGATTTCAATCAGCGTTGACCGGATCAGGGTCGGTCCACCGAGTTTCGGCAAGCCTAGCCAATCTCCGATTTTGAACTACCAGATGACGGTACACGGTATTCCTGATGGATTGGGCTTGGTGGGCTTTTGGTCCAGAAGGGGGTTTCTCTCCGAGCACACGTGGCGATGGCCAGATGAGGTGGACCCCGTCCGTTGGACAGCGGATCGGGTAAATTAAGTTATGATTAAGGGAGGGGGTTCGGGGGAGGGGCGAAGCTCCTCCCCCGACCGGATTGAGTTGGTTGGCTGCCGCTCACGGTTCAAGCGCTGAGTGCGTTGGGTTGGTCCCGGCGGTAGACTTCCATCGGGGTCATCGGATTGGCATTGCCGAAGGCGCTGTGGGGGCGCTGGTCGTTGTAGAAGCGGAAGAAGCCTTCGAGGTTGGTGTGCGCTTCGATCTGAGACTGGTAGCTCTTGAGGTAGATCTCGTCGTATTTGACGGTCCGCCAGAGCCGCTCGACGAAGACGTTGTCGAGGCACCGGCCCTTGCCGTCCATCGAGAGCTGCACGCCCAGGGCGAGCAGCGGCTGGGTGAACTCGGCCGAGGTGAACTGGCAGCCTTGGTCGGTGTTGAAGATCTCCGGCACGCCGTGCTCCTGGATCGCCCGCTGGACCGCCCGGACGCAGAAGCCGGCATCGAGCGTGTTCGAGAGTTCCCACGCCAAGATCGCGCGGCTGTACCAGTCGATCACAGCGAAGAGATAGAGGAAGCCGCCCTTGATCGGGACGTAGGTGATGTCGGCGGCCCAGACCTGATTGGGCCGCGTGATCTGGAGGTGGCGCAACAGGTACCGGTAGGCCCGGTGCTCCGGGTTGCGGCGCGACGTGTTGGGCTTCTGGTAGATCGCCTCCAGGCTCATCAGCTGCATCAGCCGCCGCACCCGTTTGCGATTCACTTTGTGGCCCTGCCTGCGCAGCCAGCGGGTCATCTGCCGCGATCCGAACTCCGGATGCGCGAGGTACGTCTCGTCGATCACCCGCATCAGGCGCAGGTTCTCGTCCGGCTCCGGCTCGGGCTGATGGTAATAGCTCGCCCGGGCCAGGCCGAGCAGCTCGCACTGCCGGACGATCGGCAGCTGGGGATGTTGGGGTTCAATCATGCGGCGGCGCTCCTCAACGCTCGAGCTCGCCAGCTTTTTTTTTGAGCCACTCCAGCTCCATCTTCAGCCGGCCGACCTGCTCGAAGAGCTCTCTTTCGCGCTCCTTGGCCGCGGCGGCATCGGCATCGGGCTTGCCGGCGAAAACCTCCGGCAGGCGCACGGCGATTTCCTTTTTCCACGCGCTGACTTGGACCGGATGCACGCCGTGTTTGGCGGCGATCGCGTGGATCGGGTCGATGCCCTTCAGGGCATCAAGACCAACTTGGGCTTTGAACTGGGCACTGTGCTGACGGCGTTTTTTGGACATTGGGATCGTTCTTCTGACTTTGGGTTAACGATCCGACCTGTCCAACTTTCGGGGTCCACCTCA
>CAIUWA010000038.1 GCA_903902745.1 uncultured Opitutia bacterium
ACGGTGAAGTTGTCCGCATAAGTGCCCGGTAGATCAACCAGCAGCGTGCCGCCGGCAAACACGGGGTTAACGGAGGCGCCAAGGTTGCTGGCCAGATACTGGGGATTGGCGAGATCGATATCCGTGCTGGCCGGCGGCAGGGCGGCGCCAAACACCGCGTGGGAGGAACCCAGGGTGATGTTATCAAATCCGACCTCGTTGGCCGCACCGCCAAAGAATACGGACAGGGCACGACCCGAAAAAGTTACACCCACTTGATTCTGACTGGTATCGAAACCTCCATCGGAATAATAGGTGTTAGCCAAGGATCCGTTCGCGAGCAATGTGCCGGATCCGTCCAGTCCGGAATACACGGAGTAGAAGGCGTTGCTCGTGCCGGAGGTATAATAGAAGGAGAAGCCGGTGTCGAAGCCCCCGACCACGTCCATGATGGACTCACTGCCACCCGTGAAGAACAGGAGCGTGGGCATGGAGGCTGAGTTGGCGAAATTGCCGTGGCCGCCATAATACATACTTACGAGGGCGAGGGTATTGTTGCTAAAATAAATGCCGTAGTCCTCCGCCGAGCCGCCGTTGTAATAGTTGCCCACCGGGTTGTAGTCACCCACACCCTCGAAAGTCAGGACGGTCACGGTGTTGGCCGGTAGCGCGAAGCTGGTTCCCGTTGCAAACAGGTACATCCAAAGGGACAGCTTCCAGAAGGTGGCGCGGTGCTTCTTTTTATTCATGAGTTGTCCGAGCAGATAATAAAGGATCGGCAAACGCCATCTCCGTTTTGGATAATGTTCTTCATCGAAGTTATGTAAAAGGCAGTGCGCTTGGTGCAGTCACGGGCCTTGACGATGCCCACCGACATGTCGGCGAATTTCATGCTGGATCGGGTCTCGAACACCTCGCTGAAAAGCTCGCGGAGCTCAGTGCGTTTGACGTCTTCGCGTACCTCACCAGCCGTACCGGTGCTCATGTGCATTCCGTGTTCAGTGGACCAAGCAAACCGAGGCCCGTCATTCTTGGCGATGGGTGCACCGCGCTGCTTGATGCCGTACAGTGTGACAACGCCGTCGCCATCCTTCTCGAGCGCCAGGTTGGATTCCGCCTTGCGCTCCAGTTGCGAGCCGAGATGGCCGCGCGACTTCTCTGAGCCGGGGTTAAAGTGGATCACCCCGACAATGACGCAGTCGTGTTCAATGGCCAAGGCGTGCAGCTCAGAAACGACCGCGTTGCATTCCTCGGCGTCGTTGACGTCGGCCACCATGTCACCGATGCCGTCAATCAGGACCGCATACGTTCCGCCTTCGAGTGAGGCCAGCCACAGCAGGGCCCGGAGAATTTCCATCAGGTTGCCAGGCGGGAAGCCGGCGACGAAATAGGACCAGCACCAGTCCGGCACGCGCTCGACTCCCGCCCGCATTGACGCCCGGCGGACGTTCGCGTCGGCATCGAAGTGTGACTGCTCGGTGTCGAGGTGGATGAGCTTCTTGCCGGCCGGTGGAGAGGCAGAGAAACCCAACAGGTCACGGTCAACAAGCCCGGCCTCGGCAGCGATCGGCGCAGCCAACATCGCGCCCACCGCGGCGGATTTGCCCGACTTGATCGGCGCTGTGATGGCGGTCAGGTTGCCCGGCGTGCAGACTGGCACGCCGTTGAGGCTATACCTGGGGACCGGCCTCTCCGGTGGAGCATCGGCATTAAACTGCCGCGGCGAGGCGACGGAAATCCATTTGAAGTGCCGCATTGCCGCGGCTGCCTTCTCGGTCGAAATCTCAGTTTTCATGGGTCGGCCCATGAATCGGCTTCGCTCCCGGCTTGCGGAGTTGGGCAATTACTGCGGCAGCCTATTTGAAGGTGCACCGCCCGGCCGAATTCTACGTCGGGCTGCTCAATGCGCAGCCGATGGGATTCTATTCGCCATCAACCCTGGTCCAGGACGCCCGCCGCCACGGCATGATCGTCCGTCCGGTCTTGTCCGGGTGACCCTCGGTAACGCTCTCCGATGAGAAGATGAAATCGGTGCTCATGAAATATTGTGGTTTTTGGAAATTCAGCTCCAAGAGGTCAGGCGTTGGGGGCGGTGGGCGGGGTGGCCAGGCATTGCTCGGGGAGTGGAATCGCCGAGAGGATTCCCATCCAGAAGGCGAAATCAAAGGCCAGTCGGGCGAGCTTTCTCGGTTGGTCTCCGGTGCAATACTCCACGGCGCATCTTCCGCCTTCGCTTCGGCCGAAAAACGCCAGCGTCGCCCGCTCAATGTCGACCCGCCCGTTGGCGTCCGCTGCGTTTAACACCAGCGCGCGGTAGAGTTTGAGGGTAAATTCCCGGTTGGCTTGCGGGGCTTCGATCAGCATCTGCCGCAATACCTCGGGATGCTTCTGCGAAAAACGCCTGCCGCGGGTCCAAGCCTGCTCGACCCAAAAGGCCAAGCGCCAGGGATCGGGCAGCAACTGCGCGCAAGCCAAGGCTTCCTCCGCCTCCGGGCAGATAACGTCCCGCTCAATCGGCTGGTTGAGGTAGAGGCCGGACAGGAATTCTATGAAAGGGGCAACCCGGGGCCTGAAGCCGTTGCCCGTCCAATTCACAAGCCGGGCAGCGAGAAACCGGTTTTCATCTCCCAGCAGACAGGTCCGCTTGAAGATCAATTCCGCCAACTCGGCATGGCTTGCGGCCACCTCAAGACCAACTGCCAGGCCAAAGATGGTTTCCTGGCGCACCGTGTCGGCCTGATTCGCCCCGCAACTTTGCGACCAGTGCAATGACAGGCACTCCCGCAGATTGCCCACCCAGGCGTCGTCGTCTGACACGACCGTTGCTAGGGCGACGGCGGCGGTGCGGATGACATCCCGGTCGATTTCGGAGGGCGCCACAATGGCGAACAATCTCGCGGTTTCATCCGGTTTCCCTTTGGCCAGCACCACAGCATTGGTGAAGGCAATGACCGAGGAGCGTTTTGCGAAGGCGGCATCGCGAACGATGCCGAACTGTTCAAATGAATGGAGCAGGCCGGAGGCAATCTCCACGGCCGAAGCATTGGTACGCGGATCCTCTGTCAAGGTCAGCGCGAGACGATTTGATTTCATGGGCTGGCGGGTTGTTCCGGCCAGTAGTGCATCGAGACAAAAGTTCGAGGCTTTTGGACACCGCAGAGGGCGTCCCACATCAATGGACCACCGCGACCACACTTTAACGCTAAGCGGAAAAGAAAGGCTCGGTTGGCGGGCGCCTCACAGAGACGCCACTCTAACGATGCACTACTGAAAAGAACGCCGGCAGTGTATCACGCCTGTCAAATCGAGCCCGGAAATCGATGCTCCCGACTGCCGGCGGGGGCACAATGGGGTCAGTTTGAAGCGAATGAAGCGAATCCGCCGCTCAAATCGGGTTTGAGCTGGCACCCATTCGCTTCAAGACTTTGCCCCGTCTCTCCACCCTCAGAGGGAGTTCCCCTCGAAAACAGGCTGATTCGCTTCAAAAAGTTCTCGGTTTGGCTCCGACCGGGCAGCCATTCGACGCGTGGTGCGATGCTCCGCTTACTCATGGCGTGCGGCCGGCATGCTCGGGTTGCATGAACCCATTGGGAGCCGAAGCGCGCCGGCCTGCGAGGAACTCAGTTGAAAAAGCATCCGTCTTCCGCCCTTCTGCGGATCACCCCCTGTCGTACTGTTACCGACTGGTTGTTTTCCTACTCACTCCCCCATGAAATCCCTCGTTCTGCTCTCCACGGTTTGTCTGTTCACGAGTCTGTCCCTCGCCGCTGACGCCCCGACCGCACCCGATGCGGCGGGCAAGTCCGGCGCCGCTGCCAAGGCCCCTCTCCCGCCGCAACCGGCACCGACCATGGCCGATGTGGCCTATGGCACGCATCCGCGCGAGGTGCTCGATTTCTGGCAGGCGAAATCCAGCGGACCGACGCCCCTCGTTTTTTGGATGCACGGCGGCGGCTGGGTGACGGGCGACAAGGCCCGGGTGCCGGACTTGGAGCGGTATCTCGCCGCCGGCATTTCCGTGGTGTCCATCAACTACCGGTACATTACCCAGGCGATCGAGGCGGACATCAAGCCCCCGGTCAAATGGCCGATCGATGACGCGGTGCGCGCCCTGCAGTTTGTGCGCAGCAAGGCCCGCGAGTGGAACATCGACCCGGTGCGGATCGGCGCGACCGGCCAGTCGGCCGGCGCGTGCTCGAGCCTCTACCTGGCGTTTCATAACGACCGGGCCGATCCCGCCAGCAGCGATCCGGTCGCCCGGCAGTCGAGCCGGCTTTGGTGCGCCGCCGTGAACGTCGCCCAGACTTCACTCGATCCGGCGCAGATGATCGAGTGGACGCCGAACAGCCGCTATGGCGGCCATGCCTTCGGCTTCTTTCCCGATCCGAAGGACCTCAAGACCCGCGACACCGCGTTCGCCGAATTCCTGGCAAACCGGGAAAAGGTGCTCCCGTGGATCAAGGAATACTCCCCCTACGAGCATGTGACGCGCGACGATCCGCCCGTTTATCTTTTCTATCCCGCGCCTCCCGCCCTCGGCAAACCGGCGCCGGACCCGACCCACACCGCGAATTTCGGCGTCAAGCTCCAGGAACACGCCCGCGAGATCGGAGTCGACTGCGAGCTGGTTTATCCCGGCGCCCCCGACGTGAAGCACCCGCAGATCGCCGACTACCTGATCGACAAGCTGAAGGCGCCGTCCAGAAAGTGATATCCCGTCAGAGGCGGAAGATCCGTTGATCTCCGTCTCGGTTATCCGTGATGCCACGCTTCCGTCCCTCGCCCCTCGCCTTCGCCACCCTCGCCCTCGCGTGCGCGGCGCCGGCGCTGCGCGCCGAGGGGCCGTTCCGCAATCGCGATAACAAGAGCGCGGCCACCGATCCTGCCGAGGGGACTTATCCGATCCCTTATCAGCTGCCCACCGTCGTGGAGATCACGGAGGCGCTGACGCGCGTCCGGACGTACCTTGATGCCGCCGTTCCGCTGCGTGTGGTCGATTCGAAGACCGGGAAGGAAATCACCGACTTCACCACCCCCGTCGCCACCGCCGTCGCGGCGCGCAGCGAGGCCAATTTCAGCGTGCTCGCGTACGAAATGGGCGTGGTCCATGCCGGCCTGCTCCGGGCCGCCGAGGCCACCGGCGACGCGGCCTTCACCGCTTCATCCGTGCGGCAGCTGCAGTTCATCGCCGACCGCGCGCCGTACTTCCGGGCGCAGGAGCAGAAATTCCACCTCGGCCGGGCCAACAGCTTCGCCGGGCTGATCGAGCCGCTCGCGCTCGACGACAGCGGCTCGATGTGCGCCGCGTTCGTCCGCGCGCGGCTGGCGAAGATCGGCCCCGATCTCCTGCCGGTTATCCAAACTTGGAGCGACTACATCGCGCACAAGCAGTTCCGCCTGCCCGACGGCACCCTCGCCCGCCAGCGGCCGCAGGCCCAGTCGCTCTGGGCCGATGATTTCTACATGAGCGTGCCCGCCCTCGCGCAGATGGGGCGCATGACCGGCGAGCGCGCGTGGTTCGACGACGCCGTAAAAAACGTGCGGCAGATGTCTGGCTACCTGTTCAATCCGCGGCTGAGCATCTACACCCACGGTTGGAATGCGAACAACCCCGACGCCCCGCAGTTCTATTGGGCGCGCGCGAACGGGTGGGCCGTGGTGGCGATGTGCGACCTCCTCGACGTCCTGCCGAAGGATCATCCCGGCTACGGCCCGGTGCTGGCGCAGTTGCGCCTGACGCTGCGCGGCGTGGCGCAGTACCAGTCGGGCCTCGGACTCTGGCACCAATTGCTCGACCGCAACGATTCGTACCTCGAGACCTCCGCCTCGGCGATGTTCACCTACGGCTACGCCCACGCCATCAACCAGGGATGGATCAGCCCGTCGACCTACGGCTCCATCGCGCAGGCCGGCTGGATCGGTGTGTCCACGCGCATCAATGCGAAGGGCCAGGTCGAGGGCACCTGCGTCGGCACGACGTTCGCGAGCGACCCAGTCTATTATTACAACCGTCCCACCAGCGTGGACGCGCTGCACGGCTACGGCCCCACCCTCCTCGCCGGCGCCGAGATGATCAAGCTGCTGACGAATCCCGCCATCGACATCCAGGTGAAGCTCCGTACGTACCACTACGTCCCAAAGGCCGGCGGCGCGACGAATTATCAATCGCAACCGTAGCGGCCGGAGGCGGGATGTTTCCCGGTAGGGCGCGGACTCCGTCCGCGCCGGGCAAACGAATAGGGCCTGCGTGCACTTTATCGTAAGGCTGCGTATCGGTTCCGGAGACATTCCCGGCGCGGAGCGGAGTCCGCGCCCTACCAGCAATCGCCCGCACCAGCCGCCCCTGTCTCCCGTCAGCCTGTCATCCTGTAACCTGAAAATCACCGCCCGCACCAGCCGCCGTCGACGGCCATGATGTGGCCGGAAAGATAGTCGGAGGCGGAGGACGAGAGGAACACAATCGCGCCCTCGAGATCGGACGGCTCACCCCAGCGGTTGGCGGGGATGCGGCTCATGATTTCCTTCGTGCGCACGGGATCGGCTTGGAGCGCGGCGGTGTTTTCCGTGCGCATGTAGCCGGGGGCGATGGCATTGACCTGCACGCCCTTGCTCGCCCACTCGTTGGAGAACGCCTTCGTGAGCTGGCCGACCCCGCCCTTGCTGGCGGCATAGGCGGGAACGGTGAATCCACCGAAGAAGGTGAGCATCGAGGCGATGTTGATGATCTTGCCCGAGCCACGCGCGATCATGTGCCGGCCCGCGGCGCGGCAAGCGGTGAACACGCCAGTGAGATTGACGTTGAGCACGAGATCCCAGTCGGCGTCGGAGTAGTCCGCCGCGGGCGCGCGCTTGATGGTGCCGGCGTTGTTGACGAGGATGTCGAGGTGCCCCTGCCAGGCGATCGACTGCTCGATCAGCCGCTGGACGGACGCGCGGTCGCCGAGGTCGGCGGCGATGGCCGTGGCCTTGCCGCCGAGCGCCTCGATTTCCTTCACGATGGGCGTGAGCTTCGAAGCCACGCGGCCATTGACGATCACATCAGCGCCGGCCTGCGCCAGCGCACGGGCCATGGCTTGGCCGAGGCCCTGCGAGGAACCGGTGACGAGCGCGACCTTGCCGCGCAGGCCGAATTTTTGTTCGAGATAGGAGGACATGCGTTATTTCAGCGTCGCGATCGGCGCCGGATCCATGTCGGCGAAAACCTGGTTGTCCCCGCCCATCGCCCAGACGAAGCGGTAGCTGCTCGTGCCGACGCCGCAGTGGACGGACCACGCGGGGGATAGCACGGCCTCGCGGTCGCGGACGATGAGGTGGCGCGTCTTCTGCGGCTCACCCATGAGGTGGACCACCATCTGGTCACCGACATCGAAATAGAGGTAAACCTCCGTGCGGCGGCTGTGAGTGTGCGGCGGCATCGTGTTCCAGATGCTGCCCGGCTCGAACTCCGTAAAGCCCAGCACGAGCTGGCAGCTCTTGATGCCGTCGAGATGGATGCACTTGTTGATGCGGCGGCGATTCGCCTTCGTCACGTCGCCGATCGGATCGGTCTTGAGGTCGGCCCGGCGCGCCACCGCGGTCGGGTGCTTTGCGTGCGCCGGGGTGCTGACGAAATAAAACTGCGCCTGGCCGGCGGCGCCGTTCTCAAAGCTCACTTCCTTCTCGCCCAACCCGATGTACAGGCAGTCGAGCGTACCGAGATCGTACTTGGTGCCACCGACACGCACGGTGCCCGCCGCGCCGAGGTTCAGGATGCCGATCTCGCGGCGCTCGAGGAAGAACGAGGTGCCGAGTTCCCTGTCCGTCGGCAGGCCGAGCGGCGCGCCCGCCGGCACGGCGGCGCCGACGATCATGCGGTCGAGGTCCGTGTAGTGCGCGGTGACCGCGCCGGGCTGGAAAAGCCCGCCGATCAGGAAGCGCGAGCGCAGTTCATCGGTGCCGAGCGAGTTGGTTTCCTCGGGACTGGGGAAGTAGTGGAGTTTCATGTTCAGGGAGCGGAGACCGTGACCTTCACGGGTGACTTGGCGCGCGCGGTCTCGTTGGCGATGTACTTGGTCCAATCGTCCTTCGAGGCGAAATCGCCGCCGAAAGTCCATCCGGCGCCAACATAGTAGCGCAGCGGCTGGCCCGACGTGGCCTTCGCGAGGACGAGCTCGTTGACGGCGTCCTGGGCAAAGCCGGCGAACGCCGTCGGGACAATCACGCCCTCGCCGAGCGAGCCGTTGGTCGCCTGCACTTCCCACTGCGTGAACCAGCCTTCAGCCTCGCTCTTGGTGACCTCGGACTTGGAGTTCTGGCCGCGGTCGCTGCTGTTCTTGTTGATGCCGATGCCGATGATGATGTCCTTCGCGCCGCCCTCGACGGTGAACGTGCTCTCGATCAGGTCGAGGTTGCGGCCGGCGTCAGTGGTAAAGCGCTTCACCTCGGAAACCTTCTGGCCGTTGGCGTCCCACGCGTCGTAGGCGAGTTCGAAGACCGAGCGAATCGGGCCGTTGGCCAGAATCTTCCAGGTCTTATAGTTGCGGCCGACGTAAAGCTTGCCGCCCACCCAGACACCGGTGCCGCCGCAGCCCTGCGAGGTGCCGACATTGTACATGTCGATGCCTTCGCCCTCGTCCTTATGGTAGTGGTCATGGCCTTTGTTGTACCAGCGGTCCACAATGGGGTAGGTCACGCGCTTGCACCAGATGTCGAGGCCGCTCGTGATGAGAACTTCCTTGCCGCGCTTGGGCTCATCGGGCGCGGCCAGCGCCGGACCGTAGGTGCGGTGGGCGATCTTGTCGTTTTCCCAGGCAAAATCGTCGAGGCGCTCGGGGACAAAGCGCGCAAAGGTTTTGACGGGGAAAGGCGCGGAAACGGTGGTGGTGCGCTCGATCGTGAACGTGGCCGATTTTTCGCCGGCGGCGAAATCATGCTGGAAGAGAAGATCGCCGTAGGCGACGCCCTGGCTGCGCGGATCCTTCGCCTCGCCGTCGAGATTGATGACCTGATACGGGAGGACGTGGCCCGCGGCATCCTTGACCGCGATCTTCTGGAGCAAGGCGCCGGGCATCGCCTTTTCGACCTCTTTCCAAGGCAGGCTGATCATCTCGGATGGACGGGCGCTGGTGAGATCGTTCGTGACGGTGATCGTCATTTTGTCCGCGGCGACCGCGGCGGACGATAGCAGGGCAATCAGGGCAAGGGGGGCAAGCAGGCGGGTTTTCATGGGAGTAAGCTTCAGGGAGAGAGGTGAAACCAATCGAAATCCGCCTGACCTGTCGAGGTCACAGCGGGTGCACTCAGCGCGAAAAGCCCCACCTTGGCGCCGACCCAGCGACTGGCCTTGGCGGTGAACTCCGCGCCGAGCGGGAGGAACGTGCGGCCATCCAGGCTGTAGGCAAAATGGCATTTGGCCCCGGTCTGAACCGCCACACGCAGCCAGACCGTGCCCGGCGCTCCCGCGGGCAAATCCACGCCGGCGATTTCGCGCTCCTGGCCCTTGTTGTTGGCGTCAAGGCAGACGGTTTGGACGAGACGCAGGCCCGTCGCGATGCGGCGCAGACCCAGCCAGGCATAGTCGGAACCAAATACCACCAGGCCCGCGAAGTCGCCAGGATCCGAGGGCGCAAACCGCAGCGCAGTCGTGGCGGTGAAGGCAGGTGCGGGAAATTTCTGCATCAATAGATTTGGCACGAGCCACAGGCTGTCGGCCACCGGCGCCGGACCGCCCTCGAACCGGCTCAGCGCCGGCACGCAGGCGAGGCGGAGCGAGCCGGGCTGCGCCGTCAGCGAGGCCCAACGCAGGTAACTGTTCGCCTGCCATTGCCACTGCTGGCCGAGCACGGGTGTATTGAACTCGTCCGAAGTGGCAGGCCCTTCGACTTGGCTCAGGGTAGACCCTTCGCCTTTGCCCGGGGCGGGCTTCGCCACCGGCGACGACTTCACCGCGGGCTTTTTGTACACCAGCACGGGCTCGCCCTTGCCGTCGCCATCGGGATCGTCGCCCATCACGGGCCAGCCGTCGCTGCGCCACGCCATGGGCTCGAGATGAACGACGCGCCCATATGGGCCGAGATCCTGGAAATGGAGGAACCAGTTTTCGCCGCCGGGCGTGTCGACCCACGCGCCTTGGTGCGGGCCGTTGACCGAAGTCTTGCCCTGCTCCAGCACGATGCGGGCCTCGTACGGCCCGCGAATGTCCTTCGCCCGGTAAACCGCCTGCGAGCCGCCGGTCACGCCGCCGACCGGCGCAAAGATCCAATAGTAGCCGCCATGCCGGTAGAGCTTCGGGCCTTCCAGGGTGTTCCAGCCGCGGCCCGAGGAGTTCTCATCGATGACCACCGTGCCTTCGCCGTCGAGCACCCGTGTGCCGTCGGCTGAGAGTTCATTGAGCGTGACCAGATTGTTTTTGCCCGCGCGGCTCTTGGCCCAGCCGTGCACGAGGTAAACGCGGCCGCCGTCATCCCACAGCGGGCACGGATCGATCAGCCCTTTGCCGCCCTTTACCAGCACGGGCGCGGACCAGACCCCGGCGGGATCGGTGGCCGTCACCACATAGATGCCGAAATCCGGGTCGGGATAATAGATCAGGAATTTCCCGTCGTGATGGCGGATCGCCGGCGCCCAGACCCCCTCGCCCGGGCGCACCGTCGCAAAATGATCCGCCGGCAGCAGCACGGGCAGCGCATGGCCGATCAGCGACCAGTTGACGAGGTCGCTCGAATGGAGGACGGGCAGGCCCGGCGCATGATGGAAGCTCGAGGCGACGAGGTAGAAATCATCGCCAACGCGGACGGCATCAGGATCCGAGTAATCGGCATACAGCACCGGATTCCGGTAGGTGCCATCACCGAGGTCGGGGTTCCATGGCGCAGAGGGGGTCACAGCAGAGGCACCGAAGGATAAATCAAGCGCGGTGCCAAGCGCCAGCAGCACACACGGCAAGAGGGGTTTCATGCGCGGCCAAGGGAAAGGCGCTCTCTACCTCCTGACAAGCGGCTTCGCGGATCGGTCACCTTTGCCCGTTGAAAAATAAAACCTCGCCCCGCGATGGACGAATCAGGTTTCCTGTAGGGGCAAGTTCCCCACCCCCTCCATGACGACAACCCCTCCGTCCTCCTCCGCCAGTGCCATCGTCAGCCGCTACCGCTGGGTGGTCTGCGCGCTTTTGTTTTTCGCCACCACGATCAACTACATCGACCGGCAGATCCTCGCGCTGATCAAGCCGATCCTCGATGAGCAGCTGCACTGGACGAATGAGCAGTACGGCCTGACCAACTCCTTCTTCCAGGGCGCGTATGCGGTCAGTCTGCTGGGGTTCGGCTGGCTGGTGGACCGCATCGGCACCAAGCGCGGCTATGCGGTTTCCATCTTCGCGTGGAGCGTCGCGGCCATCAGCCACGCCATGGTTTTCAGCATCAGCGGATTTTATATGGCCCGCATCGCCCTGGGCCTCGGTGAAGGCGGCAATTTCCCGTCCGCCATCAAGGCCGTCGCCCTGTGGTTCCCCAAGCGCGAGCGCGCGACCTGCACCGCGATCTTCAACTCGGGTACCAATGTGGGTGCGATCATTGCCCCCCTCGCCGTCCCGCCCATCGCCCTCGCGCTCGGCTGGCATTGGGCCTTCATTTTCGCCGGCATCGCCGGCATTGTATGGCTCTTCTTCTGGATCCCCTTCTACAACGTCCCGGAGAAAATCAAGGCCGTGAACGCGGCGGAGTTGGACTTGATCCAAAGCGATCGCGACGACACCAGCCGCGATGGCGAGAGGATCTCCTGGCTCGGGCTGCTGGGCTATCGGCAGACCTGGGCCTTCGTGGTCGCCAAGGGCCTCACCGACCCGGTGTGGTGGTTTTTCCTGACCTGGCTGCCTGATTTCTTCAAGTCGACCCGGCATCTCGATATCAAGAACAGCGGTTACATGCTGGCGACCATCTACGGCCTCGCGACCGTGCTCAGCATTGGCAGCAGCTGGATCATCGGCCGGCTCGTGCGCTCCGGCTGGTCCGTCACGCGGGCGCGCAAGACCGGCATGTTCATTTTTGCCTGCGCCGTCATCCCGATCATCCTCGTGAAGGACGTCGGCGACTGGCAGGCGGTATGGCTCATCGGCCTCGCCTGCGCCGCACATCAGTCCTGGTCGGCCAATTTGTTCACCACCGCTTCCGACATGTTTCCAAAGCGCGCCGTGGCCTCCGTGGTGGGCCTCGGCGGCATGGCCGGGTCGGTGATCGGGATGATCTTCCCCATCTACGCCGGTCATCTCCTCGATATCTTCAAGGCCAAGGACAACGTCTCTGGTGGCTATGCGATCCTGTTTGGCATCTGTGCCAGCGCGTACCTCCTCGCCTTCGTGCTGCAGCACCTGCTCGCGCCGAAGTTTGAGATGGTCGAGCTGGACAAGCCCGCCTGACCCAGCCCGCCGCCTGGGCGGCGGAGCGTTGAGGCAGGTACCTGATTTTAAGAACGCACGCGTGGTAGGGCGCGGACTCCGTTCCGCGCCGGGCCAAAGGACACGCCCGGCGGCGAGCGGAGTCGCCGCCCTACCGATACCGGACACGACCCGAAGTCCGGCCTCGTTCAGGACTACAGCCCCGCCGGCACGACCGGTGTGGCCGCAGCCGAGAAATCGTTTTCGCTCAGCCTGAGCTGCGCGGGCTTGGCTCCGTCAAATCGTACGAACGTGCCCGTGCCGGCTGCCGCGCGTGAGGCGTGCAGCCAGATGCCGTCACTGTCCTTGAAGTGGATCACCGGCGCGCCCTTCGACGGTGCCCGCGAGGTCACGTCGTCCAGCACCACGTCGCGCACCTGGTCAAAGGCCAGCGCGCTCTTGTCTGCCGCATCGACCCGCACGTGGTGGAGTTCGAGGTCGGTGGTGTGGTCCACGATGAAACCCGCGGCCCCGGTGGCGTTGATGTCGGTGAAGCGGAGTTGCTGGATCGAGCGTTCCGGCAGCCCCACGATGCTCGCCACCACCTTGGCGTTGATGATCGTGATGTTGCTGAAGGCGAAGTTGCGGAAGAGCGGCGTGCGCCCGGAGAGCGGCTCGGGCTCGGTCGGCGCGTATTCCATCGTGATCTCAAACGCCTGCTTCTGCGTGTCCTCGATCACCCAGTTGTCGAAGCGGAAGTTCTCCAGCACGCCGCCGCGGCCGCGCATGCTCTTGATGCGGACGCCGCAGTCGGTGCCCTTCGAGACAATGTTGCTCGCCGTGACGTTGCGGATGCCGCCCGAGGTCTCGCTGCCGATGACCACGGCGCCGTGACCCTGGTACATCACGCAGTTGGTGATGGTCACGTACTCGGTCGGCCGCGCGGTCCGGAGGCCGTCGTTGTCGCGGCCGGACTTGATGACGATGCAGTCGTCGCTGGTGTTGAAGAAGCAGTCGGAAATGCGGACGTTGCGGCAGGAGTCGACGTCAATGCCGTCGCCGTTGGGGCCGGTGCCCACGGCGGAGGGGTGGCCGTCGGGGTCGGCCGAGACAAACCGCACACCCCGGATCACGATGTCATCCGAGTAGACGGGGTGCAGCATCCACATCGGCGACTTGAAGAGCGTGACGTCCTCGACGAGGACGTTCTTGCAATTGTAGAGCCCGACCAGCGAGGGCCGGAGGAACTCGGCGGCGAGCTTGAAATCCGCGGCGGCCAGTTTTTCGCCGGCTTCGACGCGGGTGTAGATATTGCGCCACGCGGTGCGCGCCACCGCCGGATCGACGCCCGCCGGCGGCGTGCCCCGGCCGGCGCGCCACCACCAGTTCCAGCCCTGGCCGTTGAGCGTGCCGCGGCCGGTGATGGAGATGTTCTGCTTGCCATCGGCGTAGATCAGCGGCGCGTGGGTGAAGACATTGGTGCACTCCCAGCGCGAGGCGACGATCGGGGAGTCGGCGGGGTCGCCGCTGTACAGCAGCTCGGCGCCGGCCTCGATCCGGAGCGTGAGGTTGCTTTCCAGCGCGATCGAGCCGGTGAGATACTTGCCCGCGGGCACGACGAGCGTGCCGCCGCCGGCCGCCGCGCAGGCGGCCACGGCCCGGGCAAACGCGGCGGTGTTCATCGTCCGGCCGTCGGGGACCGCGCCATAGTCCTGCGCGTTGAAGACCTGGGGCGTCGCCCCCCGCGCGGTCAGGGCCAGGAGACAGAGACACAGCAGGGCGGTGGGGGCACGCGAGGTCATGGGGAAAAGTGGGGACGTTAGGACACGTGAGGACACGTGTCCGCGTCAAGTGTTATTGTGCCCTCGCCGCTGCGGGTTTGACACCCCGCACCCGCCCTCCCTATCAACCACGCCTTCCGTCCGCGCCCGCCGTGAAAAAGAAACCTTCCGCCCGCCGCCCCATCACGTCCACGGCGGAATTCGCCCGCTACGTGGGTCTGGCGCGCACCACGGTCTCGCGGGTGCTCAACCGCCAGCCGGGACTGAAATCCAACACCATCGAGCGCGTGCAGCGCGCGATGGATGAGACGGGTTTCACCCCCAACGCGTACGCGGTGCATCTCAAGGGCAAGAGCACGTCCACCATTGGCATCTGCATGGAGGACCTGCTCACACCGACCGCCGTCAAGAAGCTGTCGGCCCTCCAGCGCCTCCTCCGCTCCCGGCATTACACCTCGCTCATCGAGGTGCTCGAGCCCGGCCAGAGCCAGCGGCTGGTGCGGCATTTCCTTTCCATGCGCGTCGAGGGCATCGTCTTCATCGGGCATTTTCCCCCGGAGGAACTCGCCCAGCGCATCGCCGAGCTCAACGGCCACGGCACCCCCCATGTCGTGATCGACCATGTCGGCATCCCCAACGCCCACAGCGTCACCCTCGACCGCGCCGGAGGCATGGTCGATGTCGTCAACCACCTCGTCGCCCGCGGCCACCGCAGTTTCGGCCTGCTCGGCATCTCCGCCTGGCTCCATGGCAAGCTCGGCCGCATGCACGGCATCATCCAGGCCCTCGCCGCGCACCGCCTGCCCTTCGCCCAGTGCACGCGCTCGCTCGACCACCTCCACAAGCGCGAAAACGACTTTGAGTTCGGTCGCACCCTTGCCGCGAGCTTCGCCACGCTCAAGGACCGCCCCACCGCCTACCTCGCCCTCAACGACGCGATCGCCATCGGCACCATGCACGGGCTGCAGGCCGCGGGCCTCGACATCCCCGGCGAGGCCGCCGTCACCGGCTTCAACAACCAGGAGATCTGCGCCATGACCCGCCCCACCCTCACCAGCGTGGACCAACAGATCGAGGAGACCATCCGGGTCGGCGCCGAAGTGCTGCTCGGCCAGATCGGCCAGCCGCCGCGCTCCAAGCCCATCCTCCGCACCATCGAGCCGAAGCTTGTCATCCGCCAGTCCAGTGACTTCCAGCTGGGCTGAGGGGAATCGGGGGGAGTGAAGAGTCGAGAGCGTGGACGCCAAATACTTGGGCTGGCCTCCCGGCCTTCTGGCTCTCGACGCTCAGCTCTGGACTCTCGACGATATCTTTGCCGGGACCCATCTCGGGAATTGACGCCGATTTTGCCCGCCCGTTTCCTGTTCGTCATGCATGCACCCAAGGCGGCGATCCCGAACCCGGGAGTGAAATACCAGCGCATCATCCTGAAGCTTTCAGGTGAGGTGCTGCGCGGCGGCAAGTCCGGCGACCCGATCGACGCCCCCACCCTCGAGCGCACCTGCGCGCAGGTGAAGGAAATCCACGACCTCGGCGTCCAGATCTGCGTCGTCATCGGCGGCGGCAACATCTTCCGCGGCCTCAACGGCGAGAAGCGCGGCGTCGACCGCACCACCGGCGACTACATGGGCATGCTCGCCACCGTCATCAACGGCCTCGCCCTCATGGACTGCCTCGAGAAGATGGGCGTCACGACCCGCGTCCAGAGCGCCATCCCGATGAACCAGATCGCCGAGCCGTTCATCCTCCGCCGTGCCATGCGCCACCTCGAGAAGGGCCGCGTCGTCATCTTCGTCGCCGGCACCGGCAATCCCTACTTCTCCACCGACACCACCGCCGCCCTCCGCGCCAGCGAGCTGCACGCCGACATCATCCTCAAGGCCACCAAGGTCGACGGCATCTACGACAAGGACCCGAAGAAGCACGCCGACGCCGTCAAATACGACGAGATCACGTTCATCGACGCCCTCAAGCAGCGCCTCAACGTGATGGACTCGACCGCGTTCTCCCTCTGTCTCGACAACAACGTCCCCATCCTCGTGTTCGATCTCAACGACGAGCACGCCATCAAGAGCGCCGTCCTCGGCAAGAAGGTCGGCACGCTGGTCCGCAACTGACGTTGCGGCGGTTACCCTTCAGCATTTCAGCTTTCAGCGTTCCAACATTTCAGTTTTTTCCCCATGAGCCACCCCATCCTTACCGACACGCAGGCCAAGATGAAGAAGGCCGTCGACTACACGCTGCACGAGTTCAGCTCCATCCACACCGGCAAGGCCACGCCGGCCATGGTCGAGGGCGTGATGGTCGAGGCCTATGGCTCGATGATGCGCCTCAAGGAGTGCGCCGCCATCAGCACGCCCGACCCGCGCCTCATCCAGGTCCAGCCGTGGGACGCCAGCCTCGTGAAGGCCGTCGAGAAGGCCATCCAGGCCGCCAACCTCGGCTTCAATCCCATCGTCGACGGCAAGCTCGTCCGCATCCCGCTGCCCGACATGAGCCGCGAACGCCGCCAGGAATTCGTCAAGACCGCCCACAAGCTCGCCGAGGACGGCCGCGTCCACGTGCGCAATGTCCGCCGTGATGTCCTCGAGGCCGTCAAGAAGGCGAAGCTCCCGGAGGACGAGGCCAAGCGCCTCGAAAAGGACATCCAGACCGTGACCGACAAGTCCATCAAGGACATCGCCGACCACCTCGCCCACAAGGAAAAGGAACTGCTCGCCGTCTGAGACGGCTCGCAAACTCCAAATTCCAACCTCCAAGCACCAATGAATCACCCATCATTGAAGCTGGAAGATTGAAGTTTGAATTTTCATTGAAGCTTGGAGGATGGAATTTGAAGTTTTTTGCCCGGTGTCCTCGTTAAAAAATAATTCCGGCGCCGCGCCGAAGCGCGTGGTCATCAAGCTCGGCACGGGCGTGATCACCTCCGGCATCGGCGAGCTCGACACCGCGCGCATCGCCTGCGTCTGCGGCGAGATCGCCGCGCTGCGCGCCCGCGGCACCGAGGTCATCGTTGTCTCCTCCGGCGCCGTCGGCCTCGGCATGGGCCGGCTCGGCCTCGACAAGAAGCCGAAGGAAATCGCCCGGAAGCAGGCCTGCGCCGCCGTCGGCCAGAGCCTGCTGATGCAGACGTGGCAGGCTGGCTTCGCCCCGCACGGCCTCACCGTCGCCCAGGTGCTCCTCACGCGCGACGACCTCACCGTCCGCAGCCGCTACCTCGGCGTGAAGGAAACCCTCCGCGAACTCATCGCCTACAAGACCATCCCGGTCATCAATGAGAACGACACCGTCAGCGCCGACGAAATCCACGCGATGCTGAAGTTCGGCGACAACGACACACTTTCCGCGATGGTCGCCAGCCTCGTCGGTGCGCAATTCCTCGTCATCCTCTCCACCGCCCCGGGCCTGATCGACCTCAAGGGCACGGGCCAGGTCGTGCCGGTCGTCGAGAAAATCACGCCGGAGATCGAGGCGATGGCCGGCGGTACCACGAGCGAGACCGCCACCGGCGGCATGATCAGCAAGATTTCAGCCGCCAAGCTCGCGACCCGCGCCGGCTGCGGCGTCTTCATCGCCAGCGGCGGCGAGTCCGAGATCCTCGCCAAGCTTTTCTGCGGCCGCGGCCCCGGCACCTTCTTCGTGCCCAGCGGCCTGCCGCTCGAGGCGAAGAAGCGCTGGCTCGCCTACTTCCACCGTCCCGCTGGCACGATCCTCGTCAACCCCTGCGCCGTGCCCGTGCTCCGGGGCCAGGGCCGCAGCCTCCTCGCCGTCGGCGTGACGGATGCGGCCGGCGAATTCGCGGCCGGCGACATCGTCAACATCGCCGGCCCCGACGGCATCGTCTTCGCCCGCGGCAAGACCGCCTTCGGTCGCGCCGAGATCGCGGTCATCGCCGGCCTGAAGGGCGCCGAGCTGCAGACCCTGTTCCCCGCCCGCAAGCATCTCGAGGTCGTCCACCGCAACGACCTGGTGCTGCTGTAGGATCCGCGACTCCCTCGCAATTCAGTTCGAAACTGTAGGAGCGGCTTTACGCCGCGAAGATTGACCTGCCTTGCAAGCCATCGCGGCGTAAAGCCGCTCCTACAGTTAAAATAGCGCCCGCACGCGCGCCCGCACGCTCACTGCCAGTTGTACCGCACGCGATAGGTCACGACGGTCTCGCCGTTGGCCGGCACGTTCACGCGAAACTCGATGTTCTGCGAATCCGTCTTCGTGAAATCATGGGACTTCTGCACGATGTCCCAGTTCACCCAGCGGTACAGCCGCTCGGCCACGCGTACCTCGGCCGTCTCGGACTTGCGGTTGCGCACGTGGATCTCGAACGCCTCCTCCACCTGGCTCTCGCGGTTGGTCAGCGTGAAGTCGGTGCGCCGGCGCTCGCCGACGATGTCAAAGGCGTCGCCGGTGTAGATCCGCACGGTCTCGTTCCGCGGCGTGTGGTCGATCGCGTTCTCGCCCGTGAACTCCAGCCGGCCGTCCGCGTCGTCCCGCCGGTAGAATCGCGTGCGGCCCTTCGGCAGAGGCTGGCCGAGGCCGTTCGCCTCGGTGTTCTCGAATTCCCGGTACACCCAGACCTTCGGGTTCGACTGCGTGCCGTAGTCCCGGTTGTTGCGGATCATCTCGGTGTTCCAACCGCGGTACTGCTGGCCGATCGCGGCGCCGTTATAGATGTAGAGGGTCTTCGCCTTCATCCCGGTGGCGTGGATGAACTCGACCTGCTTTGTCTCGCGGTCGTGCAGCGTCGCCGGCCGCGCCAGCGCGTAGAGGTGGAATTCGTCGAACGCCTTCTCCGTCACCGCGGCACCCGTCTCGTCCATTGCCATGGCTTTCGCGGCCATAAGCATGCGGCCGTCCGCCTCCCCCGGCTGCAGTTTGCTCACGTCGCCCGCCATCAGCTTGATCGTGGCGTTGTCGAAGGTCTTGCCGGTCTGGTTGTCGATCGTCACCCAGCCGATGAGGTCGAGCGTGTCGCCCTTCTCCGGCGCGATCAGGTTGTATGACGCCTCCCACCGCATGCCGCCCGTGATGTAGCTCAGCTCGGCATCGACTTTCACCGGCTGGGTGACGTTGAATTTCCAGGTGAGCATGGGCTTGAGGATGGTGTCGTCCGCCAGCGCCGGAAATATCGGCTCGCCCGGGAGCGAGAAGCGCAGCTTGCCGTCCACCTCCACGATGGGCTGGCCCGCGGCGGCCTGCATCATCTGTTGTTGCTGGTAGAAGTTCTGCCCGTACCGCTGCCCGCCGCTGACGTTCGGCACATAGCCGCTGCGGATGATCTTCCCCTTCACCGTGTAATCCTTCGTGTTCGCGTCACGCGCCCGCACGAGGAACTCGAGCTCCTTGCCTTCGTAGAGCGAGAGCAGCAGCCCTTGCGAAATGGTGTCCGAGCGGTAGTTTTGCTCGACGATCCGCAACGGCACCTTGCCCGTCGGGTCGCGCAGCACGACGGAATCCGGCTCGAGGTGCACCGTCACGCCCGAGCAGGTGACGAGGTTGTCCCCCGCCTTCAAGTCGAGTGGCACGCGCTCGCGCACCACGGCGAAGTTCTGGTTATAGATGGTCAGCGCCGGCTCGGCGCCGGCGGAAAGCACGGTCGCGGCGACAGCCGCGGCCAGGAAGGAAAGACGGAGGAGTTTCATGGCAGGTGGGAGGATTGTGCTGGTGATACAAACGGGCGAGCCGGGAATTTCTTAGCTCTCCTCGCGAGGGCACCATATGCGATAGGTCAGTCCAAGCCAGTTTCGCGCAGAGGCGCAGTGACGCAAAGCAGGGACCGGGAATATTAAATTAATGTTCAGATGAGGATCCATGACTGCCTCCTGATTCCTCAGTTCATCGGATCGCTCTGCGCCCCTGCGTCTCTGCGCGAAACCATGTCCCCGTCGACATCATTGGATTGGCGAATTTCTTTGCGCCTTCGCCCCATTGCGTGAGCTTTTAACCATCGCATGGATTTCTCGCTCGATCACCCGCACCTGCCGCCGTCCGTGCCGGCCATCGACTTCCGCGCGGAGCTCAACGACGAGCAGTTCGCCGCCGTCACCGCCCCGCCCGGGCCGCTGCTCGTGCTCGCCGGCGCCGGCTCCGGCAAGACCCGCACGCTCACCTACCGCGTCGCCTACCTGCTTTCCCAGGGCGCCCGGCCCGGTGAGATCCTCCTGCTCACGTTTACCAACAAGGCCGCCAAGGAAATGCTCCACCGCGTGCACGATCTCACCGGCGTCGAGCCCGGACGTTTCTGGGGCGGCACGTTTCATTCCATCGGCCACCGCGCCCTGCGGATGCACGGCGAGGTCATCGGGCTCCCGCGCACGTTCACCATCCTCGACGCCGAGGAGTCGGAGGGCGTCCTGCGCGACGCCGTCGAGGCCAGCGACAAGACATTCTTCAAGGACAAGACCCACCCGCGTCCCGGCCCGCTGCATTCCCTGCTCTCGATGGCGCGCAACACCCAGCTGCCGCTCACCGAGACCATCACGCGCTTCTTCCCGCAGCATGAGGCCATCATCGACCGCGCTCCGCTCTTCGCTCAGAAATACGCCGCGGCCAAGCGCGCCGCCAACGTCGTCGACTACGACGACCTGCTCGAGTTCTGGCTCGAGCTCCTGAAGAAATCCCCCGAGACCGCCGCCTACTTCGCCCACCGCTTCCGCCACGTGCTGGTCGACGAGTACCAGGACACCAACACGCTCCAGTCGCAGATCGTCGACCTCATCGGCTCGCACCACCAGGTAATGGCCGTGGGCGACGACGCGCAGTGCATCTACTCGTGGCGCGGCGCGAACTTCGAGAACATCCTCACGTTCCCCGACCGCCACCCGGGCACGGTCATCCACCGCATCGAGACCAACTACCGCTCGACCCCGCAAATCCTCGCCCTCGCCAACGGCGTGCTCGAGGCCCAGCCCAAGGGCCGCCACTTCGAGAAGGTCCTCAAGGCCCACCGCTCCAACAGCGAGAAGCCCTACTTCGTGCAGTCGATGGACAGCCGCGAGCAGGCGCAGTTCATCGTCCAGCGCCTCCGCGGCCTCGTGGACGAGGGCTGCGCGCTCGCCGACATCGGCATCCTCTACCGCGCGCACTTCCAGGCGCTCGACATCCAGCTCGAGCTCTCGCGCCTCCAGATCCCCTACCAGATCACGAGCGGCGTGCGCTTCTTCGAGCAGGCCCACATCCGCGACCTCGTGGCGCTGCTCCGCTTCGTCTACAACCCGTCCGACACCGCCGCATGGAACCGCATCGCGGTGCTACTCCCGAAGGTCGGCGACAAAAACGCCCAGAAGCTCCACAGCGCCGCCCTCGACCACGCGCGGCTCATGCAGAAAAACCTGATCGACGTCCTCGACACCGACGACGTCCGCTCGAAGGTGCCAAAGGACGCGAAGGAGGAGTGGCCGAAATTCACCGCGTCGCTCGTGCAGGTCGCCGAGACGATGCGCACGCTGAAGCCGCACAACGCCGTCGATATCGCGATCGAGGGCTGGTATGGCGACTACCTCAAGGGCGCCTACGCCAACTACGTCTCGCGCCTCGACGACCTCAAGTCGCTGACCGGCTTCGCGAGCCGCTACGAGGATATGCAGGAAATGCTCGCGCAGATCATGCTCCTCAACAGCGAGACCAGCGACCGCTCCGTCGATCCCGACGCCGACGCCCTCCGGCTCACGACCGTGCACCAGGCGAAAGGCCTCGAATACGCCGTCGTCTTCCTCATCGGCCTCGCCGACGGCATGTTCCCTCTCCGCCGCACGATCGAGAGCGGCGACATCGAGGAGGAACGCCGCCTCTTCTACGTGGCAGTCACACGCGCTCGCGACGAGCTCTACCTCTGCTTCCCCAAGGTCAACACCAAGGGCGGCCCCACGATGCTCCAAACCCCCAGCCGCTTCCTCACCGAACTGGATCCCGACCTGTACCAACAGCTGAAGATCAAGCGCAGCTACGGGTGGTAAACCCGAAGCATGCGATTCCCAATTAAATGCCAGAGGCTTGGGCCCATGGATCGATCGGCGGCTCAATTTGACACACGAAAGACCCGTCCATCAGTCGTCTTCACTAGCAGCGGGAGGCCCTGCTCGAAACGGATGGTGCGGTAATCCTCGCCGGCCACCGATTCAGGAGGGGATTTGACGATGCGATGCTCCACGAGGTCGGCGAGCTTCGCGTGGTTCGTTCCATATTCCAGATAGTACTGGTCAGCAGCGGCGATGAGTTGTCTTAAGTTGGCGATAATCGCCTGCTGTTCCTTGGCGAGCATGAGGTGCTCATAGTCCGCGGTGGAAGGCTTGCCTAACTTGTAGACGATGCTCTCACCCCGGAGCAGAAAACCGTCCGGCGCCTTTTCCACACTGAAAAAATCCGGATCAAAATCGGGATGCCGGGGATCCGTTAGTTTCACCCGGCCATCGGACAATACGCTGATGGCAACCTGGTTGGGCAGACTGGCATGTGTGGCGAAATGAGTCAGAAAATCCCCGTTCTCCTGCAGATCGAACTCCCGGGTGAGAAAAAGATTGGTCACCGTCATGGCTCCACCCCGGACCTGCCAGAATTCATCCGCCGAAGTTATCGCCGGTTTGCCCGGCATGACCACGCGCTCGACGATCACTTTCCAGTTTCCATCCAATAAATTGACCGGCGGGGTCTCCGCCGCGAGCCCACTGCCCAGCAACGCAGAAAACATAATCAACTGTGACAGGAGGCCGTGGGTGAATCCTCCGAGGATGGCCGTCCGCCTACCTTGAATTTGAGTCGGGCATATCATGGGAAAATATTATCCCCTCGGGGAATTGATATTAATTATCCCGACTCAACCTGCGGTCAAACTAGTAGATCGGCCGGTCGAGCCGAGGGAGCAGGCCACCAGAACTACACCGATCAATGACGTCAGGTCGGGATTCGGGACAAACCCGAATCTACCGTCCAGAATCCTGATCTTACGTGTTCATCAGCCACCCGCCACTTTCCGCTTTATCCGCAAGCCCGCCCGCTCCATTTCACCCGCGAATTCCCCGATGGCATCATCTACGTCGAGCGCCCCGACGGCCTCTGGATCCTCGCTGTACTTCACCTCCACCGCACACCCGGTTACTGGAACTACCGGCTCGACTAGCATCGACTCCGGGCGCACGGCGGTTATCCCAGTTCGTCATGCCCCTGCCGGCCAAGGATGAAGCGCTCCAGCTCCTCGAGCAGCATGTCGCTGATGACTACCAGCGCTACCACGCGCGCATGGTCGCCACCGCGCTGGAGGGCTACGCGTCACTCTTTCAGGGCGACCCGCATCTCTGGTTCATCACCGGCTTGCTGCACGATATCGATTTCGAAAAGCACCCCGGCACCCATCCGCGCGAGTCACTGGGCTGGTTCCAGTCCTGGGATTACCCCGAGGATCTGATCCATGCCGTCGAAGCCCACGCCCACGGCTACAACGGATTCACGACACTGCCGCGCACCAAGCTCGCCGCGGCGCTCCTCGCCACCGACGAACTGTGCGGCATCTTTTACGCCTACCGAAAGCTGAATCCCGTGCGCTACGGCGAAATGAAGGCCAGCTCGATCAAGAAGAAGGTGAAGGACCCCGCGTTCGCCGCGAAGGTGGACCGCGCCACGATCACCACCGGCTGCGAACATCTCGGCGTCACGCTCGACGACCATATCGCGAACGTGAGCAAATTCCTCGCCGCATTTGACTGAGCGCGGCGCCACTCCGTGCACCTCACGTCCTGACCCTTGGCTGGTCAATCCGACCTTCAACTCTTGGCGGACCTCGCCGCGCCGTAGTTTTAGCGAAGGCGGGCCAAGCCTCGCCGTAGCCTTGGCGTAGGCGGGTCAATGGTGGTGGTCGTGATCGTGGTGATGGTCGTGCTCCCGCTGCTGCCGGCGCGAACGCTTCGGCGGCCGCCGTTCCGGCAGCTCGATGGTGGCGGCGCGCACGAAGGGGTCCGCGCCCAGGATAATGACGCGGCGGATCGGCTCGCCCGTCTTGGGATGCTTCGTCAGCGGCGCATCCTTGATGGACTGGAGGATTTCAAAACGCCGCACGGCCTTTCCGGCGCGCGGCAGGGTCTCATAGACGTAGGTAATCATAAGAAAGACAGGCCACGGTTTAGCGAAGCTGGGCCCGGAGGCCAGTTCCCAATTTGCCGGGGCCTGAAAATCGGAGTGGTTCACGCGAAGCCGCGAAGGGCGCGAAGGGTTTCGGAGCCGGGATCAATCCGTCTCCGGCTTCGCGTTAAATCTTTCCGAAGGTCATCGGCCTCCAAGGACTCCACTCGACTACGAATCCAACCTCCGCTAGCCAGCTTCCATGGGATCTGTGTTTTCTCCACGGCTAAGCACGCAAAAAAACCCAGCGACCTTACTTACCCTGGCCGCCGCAGCCTGGCTGCTGGCAATGCCTTTCGCGGCCGCCGCGACGGAGTCCCCGGAGTCGCGCGATTGGCCGGTCTGGAACGGCAATGCCAGCGGCGACCATTATTCCCCGCTGGCGCAGATTGACCGCCAGAACGTCGCCGGGCTGCGGGTCGCGTGGACCTTCGACACCGGGGAGGAGGGCGGCCTGGAGACCAACCCGCTCGTCATTGCCGGCGTGGTCTACGCCAACACGCCCAGCCGCAAGGTCGTCGCACTCGATGCCGTTTCCGGCCGGCTGCTCTGGAAATTCGATTCCGGCGTCCCTGGGGTCGGCCCAGTCCGGGCCGTGACCTACTGGACGGACGGCCGTGAGCGCCGGATTTTCGCCGGGGTGAACAATTTCCTCTACGCGCTCGACGCGGCCGATGGAAAGCCCGTCGCGCAGTTTGGCGAAGGCGGCCGGATCGATCTGCGCAAGGACCTCGGCCGGGACTACCGCACGCAATCGATTACGCTGACCAGCCCGGGAGTAATTTATAAGGACCTCATCATCGTCGGCGGCCGCGAGCCGGAAGACCATCCCGCGCCGCCCGGTGATATCCGGGCCTACGACGTGCGGACCGGGGCGCTGCGCTGGACGTTTCACACGATCCCGCATCCCGGTGAATTCGGCGACGGCACCTGGCCGAAGGGCGCCTGGACCAACGCCGGCTCCGCCAACAACTGGGCCGGCATGGTGGTGGATGTGGAGCGCGGCATTGTCTACGCGCCCACCGGCTCGGCCGTGCCCGACTGGTACGGTGGCGACCGCGTGGGCGACAATCTGTTTGCCAACAGCCTGCTCGCCCTCGAAGCGGCGACCGGAAAGCGCCTCTGGCATTTTCAGGCGGTGCATCATGATTTGTGGGACTTCGATTTTCCGGCGCCGCCGGTGCTGCTGACGGTCACGAGCGGCGGCAAACGCGTCGATGCCGTGGCGCAGACCACCAAGTCGGGCCATGTCTTTCTCTTCGACCGGGTCACCGGCCAGCCGCTCTTTCCGATCAAGGAATCCAACTATCCCGCCAGCACCGTGCCGGGTGAAGCGACTTCCCCCACCCAGCCACTGCCAACGCTGCCCCTGCCGTTCACGCGACAAGGCGTGACCGAGGACATCTTGACCACGCGGACTCCCGGGGCGCACGCGTGGGCGGTCCAGAAATTTCGGACCCTGGCGGGCGGAGGCGGCGGGCAATTCGTCCCGCCGCGCCTCGACAAACTCATGGCCGCGCTCCCCGGCACCAACGGCGGTGGCGAATGGGGCGGACCGGCGGTCGATCCCACCAACGGCGTCCTCTACGTGAACGCCAACGAAACGCCGCGGCTCATCGGGCTCGTTCTCCCGCGTGCGCCGGCGAGCGCCGGGGAACGGGTCTATCAGCAAAGATGCAGCGCGTGTCACGGCCTCACCGGGGCGGGCGCCCCGCCGGACATCCCCGGCCTTGTGCCGCTCAATCCCGCGCTGACCGACCAAAAAATCGAGGAACTGGTCCACCAGGGGAAAGGCCGGATGCCGCCGGCCACCGACATCGATGCGATCTCGCTGCAGGCTGTGATCCGTTATCTGAAAGTCCTGCCCGCGCAAAGCACCGCCGCAGCCAACACGAAAAAAGCGCCTCCGGCCGCCGACGCCGAGGATGGCGACGGCGGAGCGTCCGAGGGCTCGCGCTACAAATCCTCCAAGGGCTTCTTTAACGATCCGGAGGGCTACCCCGGCATCACGCCGCCCTGGGGCACGCTCAGCGCGATCGACATGAACACAGGGGAATATTTGTGGAAGATCCCGCTGGGCTATTATCCGGAACTGGCCGCGAAAGGCCTGACCAATACCGGGAGCCTGAACTACGGCGGGCCGCTGGTGACCGGCGGCGGCCTGGTCCTCATCGCCGCCACGGCCTATGACCGGAAATTCCGCGCCTTCGACAGCCGAGACGGCAAGCAGCTCTGGGAAAGCGAGCTGCCGCTGCCCGGCCTCGCGACCCCCTCGACTTACGTGGTGAAGGGGAAGCAGTACGTCCTCATTGCGACAGGAGGAATCGGCGGCGGCGGCCAGTTCCGCGGGCGGACCGGCGGAATTTACGTGGCCTACACCCTGCCGTAGCCCATTTCCGATCGGGTCGGAGTGCTTCACGCGAAGCCGCGAAGTTCGCGAAGGTCTTCCGAACCAAATCAAATCCGTTTCCTTCTTCGCGTAATTTGCGGCTTCGCGTGAAGCCTTCCCCCCTTGGAGGGGTCCGGACGATGTCAAACGGATAAAGCTCCGTTCCAATCCGAGCCGCGTTGGATTCGGCTTGTGAGCAAAGAATCCCGGGCATCATCAGCTTCATCCCATGAAAACCGCCCTGATTGTCATCGCCGTCCTCGTCGGCCTGATCGTGCTCGCCGGCCTCGTGCTCTATTTCATCGGCCGCGGCCAGCCCGAGCGGCACACCGCCCGCCGCACGTTCACCGTGCCGCAGCCGCGCGCCGCGGTCTGGGCGGTGCTCACCGATTACGCTGCGATGCCGCAGTGGTGGCCGGCCGTGAAGGCCGTGCGAATGGAAAAGAAACCCACCGGCGAGGTCATCACCTGGAACAAGGACAGCCATGGCCGCGAGATCGGCTTCCGCACCAGGGAAGAGCAGGCGCCGGCCAGGCTCGTGCGCGAGATCACCGGTGACAACCTGCCCTTCGGTGGAATCTGGACCTACGAGCTGGCCGAGGAGAACGGCGTCACGCGCGTGACCCTGACCGAGGACGGCTTCATTCAGCCCCCGCTCTTCCGCGCCATCGCCCGCTATTTCATCGGGCTCGACGCGACGATGAAGGACTTCGAGAAATATTTCACCGCCCGGCTCGCGACCAAATAGGGCCCCGGATCGGAATGGTTCACGCGAAGCCGCGAAGCTCGCGATGGGGTTTCCCCGGACTAAAAAAATCAGATTCTTCTTCGCGCTCTTCGCGGCTTCGCGTGAACATTCATAATCAGAATAGCGTAATCGCCCGACCAACGCGGGCGTCTCAACCAATCATGAAGCCCCTCCAGTCAGCTTTCCTTCCCTTCATCCTCGCGGCGCTGGCCGCTCCGCTCGGCGCCCATCCGGATTACAACGCGACCCACCGCATCGAGGTCACGCCGGTGCCCGCCACCGAGGCGCCGCCGGGACCGAACCAGGTCAGCATCACGATCGAGGGCGACCTGCGCGTGATCGTGTCGAACGGCCTGCCGGACCACACCACCGGACGTTTTCCCAACGCCGACAACCCCAACCGTATCAGCGCCCAGAGTTACCGCTTCACGATGCCGGCGAAGCCAGTGGCCGAGGTCCGCTCCACGCCGCTGCGGATGCAGCCGTTCGGCATCGCCATCAATGGCGTGCTCTTCGATCCCGGCACCGCCGAGTACTGGCAGGACGACCGTGGCTCCGGCTGGCACTACGATGCCAAGGGCGACGCCTTCTCCCTCGGACTCGACGCCAACAATGCGCATGTGCAGCCCAACGGCGCGTATCATTACCACGGCATCCCGACCGCCCTGCTGGCCCGGCTGACCAAGGGCCAGCCCGCCATGACGCTGCTCGGCTGGGCCGCTGACGGCTTTCCCATCTACGGGGCGTGGGGCCACCGCACCGGCCCGGACGCCGCGAGCGAACTGGTGACGCTCAAGACCAGTTTCCGCCTGAAGAAAGGCATGCGTCCCACCAGCAACGGCCAGCCGGGCGGCGCGTACGACGGCAGCTTCGTCGAGGACTTCGAATACATCGCCGGCAGCGGCGATCTCGACGAATGCAGCGGCCGCTTCGGCGTCACGCCGGAATTTCCCGCGGGCACTTTCTACTATGTGCTGACGTCCGACTTTCCCTTTGTGCCGCGCGCCTTCCGTGGCACGCCGGACAAAAGCTTTGCGCAGCGCGGCGGACCGGGTGGTCCCGGTGGCCCGGGCGGGCGGCGCGGGCCGCCGCCACCGCGGTAAATCCCCGAACCGAGCGGAAGTTTCACGCAAAGGCGCGAGGTTTGCGAAGAAGAATCGGATTTTTGTTTTAGGTTCGGAAGAAATTCTTCGCGCCCTTCGCGGTTTCGCGTGAACCACTCCGAAATAAATTTCCCTTTCTTGTCGGGCGGCCAGCGGTCACATTGCCGGATACCAAACTTGCCCATGTTCCCACCCGGCCAGCCATGAACCACCTCGACAAGGCCCGCCAGTGGCTCCGCGATCCGGGCGTTGAGATCGGCGCGTTCAAGACCCCGATCCCCGGCATCAAGCCAGTCTACGTCGACAAGTTCGCCGAGTTCGCGCACGAGAAATGCCTCGCCGACTATTACGGCGAGGCCACCGCCCTGCCCTTCCGCGACAATTCGCTGAACTACGTGGCCTCGTCGCACGTCCTTGAGCATGTGGGCAATCCCGTGCTCGCCCTCGAGGAATGGTGCCGCGTCCTGCGGCCCGGCGGCATCATTTATCTCGTCGTGCCGGACAAGCGCTACACCTGGGATCACCATCGCGCGACCACGCCGGTCGCTCACCTGCTGGAGGATTACGCCCGGAAAACCACCGCGGCCGACGCCACGCACATCGACGACTTCGTGGACAACGTGGATTGGACGACCTTCAGCCCAACCACGCCGCCGGAGCTCGTGCCGGTGAAAAAGGCCGAGGCCAAGGCGGGCTACCACAACGCCGCGCAGCAGGGCATCGAGATCAACATCCACTTCCACGTCTTCGAGCCGCCCTCGGTCATTGAACTGGTGTCGACCTTGAAGCAGCGGTTTCCCCAGCGCTTCAACTGGGAGCTCGTCGACTCGGCCGAGCGTTTTCCCGACGACAACCCGATCGGCTTTCTCGCCGTGATCAAGGTGCACAAGACCTGGCGGGACACCGCGGCCGCCTGGCTGCTCGAAAAGCGTTACCGCAAAGACCCGCGCGCCATCCTGAGCGAAAGCGCCCGGTCGTTCGCCCCATAATTATGGTGGAGTTTCGCGCAGAGGCGCAATCACGCCGATCAGGAACCGATCCTACCAATTCCCAGGTATTGGATAGCCCTCTGCGCCTTCGTGCCTCTGCGCGAAACTTCTCCGCTGCAGGGATTGCCGCATAAAACGCGTCCAGCCCCTACTTTCCCCTTCCCAAGTGTGCTATCTTGCCGCTGAACTTAACCACCATGTCCAGCCCCACCGTTGAAAACGTCGTCATCATTGGCACCGGCTGCGCCGGACTGACCGCGGCCATCTACACCGGCCGGGCCAACCTCAACCCGCTCGTGCTGGAGGGTCCCCTCCCCGGCGGCCAGCTTACGACAACCAGCGAGGTGGAAAATTTTCCCGGATTCCCCGAGGGCGTCGACGGCTTCCAACTGATGGACAACCTGCGCAAGCAGGCCACCAAGTTCGGCACGCGCTTCGAGCAGGCGCTGGTGGACCGGGTCGATTTCAACACGATGCCACGCCAGCTCATCGCGGGCGACCGCACGATTCTCGCCAAGTCCGTCATCATCGCGACCGGCGCCTCGCCGCGCATGACCGGCATCCCCGGTGAAAAGGAACTCTACGGCGGCAAGGGCGTGACCACCTGCGCGACTTGCGACGGCGCGTTCTATCGCAAGATGGACGTCGCCGTCATCGGCGGCGGCGACAGCGCCGCCGAGGAGGCGCTCTTCCTCACGCGTTTCGCGAGCAAGGTCTATCTCGTCCATCGCCGCGACTCGCTGCGCGCCTCGAAGATCATGGCCGACCGCGCGATGTCGCACGAAAAAATCCAATGTGTGTGGGACAGCGTGCCCCTCGCCGTCGAGGGCGTGAAGGAAGGCGCCGTCAGCGGGCTCAAAATCCAGAACCTGAAGACCAACGCCGAATCCGTGCTCCCCGTGAAGGGCATCTTCGTGGCCATCGGCCATGTGCCGAACACGAAGGCGTTCGCCCCTCCACTCGAGGTTGACCACAACGGCTATTTCAAGCCCGACCATGGCTCGCACATCCGGACGAAGATCCCGGGCGTTTACGTTGCCGGCGACTGCGCTGACCATGTGTACCGCCAGGCGATCACCGCCGCCGGCATGGGCTGCGCCGCCGCGATCGAGGCCGAGCGCTGGCTGGCCGGACACGAGGCCCGCTGAACGGTCCAGCCCCGCCCACTGGCGGGTTGCCTCATCAAGGCCCCGGCCGGCATTTTCCCTGCGCGCCCGCGCCTGCGCCAATCCCCGGCCCTCCAGGATTCCGAGACATGGCGGAAGATCGTCGGAAACCTTGGCTCGACCCGGGACGGGCAGCAGCGCCTGAGGGACACACGAAGGAAAGGGCCGGGCGTTCCATTCCGGGCTTAAATTGCCCGCAATGCGGCCGATAGGAGGGGAGGTGATCCTCCTCTCCCACCACCGCCACAGCATTCCAGCCTTTCTCCGCTCACTCCGGCGGCGGACCGGGGCGGTGCCCTGTCCCGGCCCCTCGGTCCCAGGGGTAATCCCCGGGTGATTTTCCGTCCGTCCCCGTCCCATGCCTCCCGCCCACGAGCTCCCCGCCACGGAGCAACGCAGCCGAAAGATCCTGATAATCGATGATGACCGGCTGAATATCCGCATCCTCGGAGGCATCCTGAAGAACGAGGGCTATCTCCTGGCCGAAGCCGGCGCCGGAGAGGAAGGGCTGGCGGTGTACGAAAAATTCCGGCCCGACTTGGTCCTGCTCGACGTCATGCTGCCCGGTATCGACGGGTTTGAGACCTGCCGCCGCCTCAAGCAACTTTATGGTGACCATTGCGCCACCGTCATCTTCATCACGGCCCGCAACGAGTCGGAGGATGTCGTCACCGGACTGGCCGCCGGTGGCGTTGACTACCTGCCCAAGCCTTTCAAGGCCCGGCAGGTTCTCGCCCGCATCCGCACCCACCTCCAGAACCAGATTCTGTCCGAGCAGCAAAAGCTGCTGGTCGAGCAGCTCAGCACGGCGGACGCCGCGAAGAACCGGTTCCTCGGCATGGCGGCCCACGACCTGCGCAATCCCCTCGCCACCATCCGCGGCCTGTCCGAGCTCATCCGCGAAAGCCCGGCCAGTCGGATCGCGCCTGAGGACCTCGAGCTTCTCAATGGCATCCATGACACCAGCCATTCCCTGCTGAATCTGGTCAACGAACTCCTCGACCTCTCGGTGATCGAGTCCGGGGAACTGCGGCTGGAGCCGAAGCCCTGCAACCTGTCCGAACTCATCGAAAAATGCGCCGGCCAACGCACCGTCGATGCGACCAAGAAGCGGACGCGCATCGTCCTGCCGAGCCCCCGCCCGCGCCTCCGCGTCACCATCGACCCCGCCAAGATGCAGCAGGTCGTCGACAACCTGCTCAGCAACGCGGTGAAATACTCCCCGCACGGTTCCACGGTGACCGTGGTCATCCACGGTGACCGGCGCCACTGCGGCTTTGCCGTCCAGGACCAGGGACCGGGCATTCCCGAGAATGAGCGCGCCCGCCTCTTCAGTAATTTTGGCCGCCTGTCGGTCAAGCCCACCGGCGGGGAAAAAAGCACCGGCCTCGGCCTCGCCATCTGCCGCCGGATTGTCGAGGCCCACAAAGGCACCATTACGGCGGAAAACCTGCCCGACCGTGGCTGCGAATTCCGCGTCGCCCTGCCCCTCCTCTCTTGAACTTCACCGGCACCATCCTGCTCGTCGACGACGAGCCCCACATCCGCCAGTTCATCGGCCATCTGCTCCGCCGGACCGGCACCCCCCTACTCTTCGAGGCCGGCAGCGGCGAGGAGGCGCTGGAGATGCACCAGCGCGAACGCCCGGACCTCATCCTCCTCGACATCAACATGCCGGGACTGACCGGGATCGAGACGCTCGGCCAGCTCCGGGCCGCCGAACCGGAATGCATCGTCGTCATGCTGAGTTCCCTCGCCAGCCGCCAGATGGTCGAGGAGGCCCTCGCCCTCGGCGCGGCCGGCTACATCCGAAAGGATACGCCCAAGGACGAGATCCTCGCCACCCTTACCGAAATCATCGCGCGCTGCTGCGAGGCCGCCAATCCCGCCGAACCCGCGCCATGAACGCCGAAACCAACCCCGGCCACCCCCCCGCCGCGGCGGTCATCGCCGAGGTCCGCTACTCCCTCACGGCCATGCTGGAGGAACTCAAGGTCGAGCGCTCTGCCAGCACCTTCGCCATGGAGAAATTCAGCCAGTCCGAGATCAACAAGCTGTTCAAGGCCCGCGCCCCACGCCATGCCAAGCGTCAAAAATAGGAGCTTCGTCGACCGCGTCCTGCGGCTGCCCGGCTTTCGCGCCCAGGAGGATCTCGCCCGTTTCGCGGAAAAGCACGGCGACGGACTCGACCTGGTCCAGGCGGTGATCGACGAAAAAATCCTGCCCAAGGAAGACGCCTGCCGCCACTGGGCCGACTCCCTGGGCGTGGCCTACGTGGATCCCTTTGCCTCCATCATCACCGACGAGGCCGTCCAGAAAATCCCGGCCGAGATCGCCCGGAAAACCCGTGTCATCGGGCTCTATGAGATCAACGACGTGCTCACCGTGGCCATGGCCGAACCGGGCGACACCGGCCTCATCAAGCGCCTCGGCCAGATCACCGGGATCCCGGTCAGCCCGGTGTTTGCCCTGCCGAAGGAAATCGAGGACGCGATCGCCATCCACTACTGCACCGACAAGAACCTGGAGGAGAGCATGGTTGAACTCGGGCGCTCCAGCCTCTTCGACCTGCCCGACCAGGCCGCCGACAAGCTCGCCGTGCTGGCCGAGAACAACGCGCTCGCCCAGCTCCTCGACGACATCATCTTCTTCGGCCTCCGCGAGCGGGCGACCGACATCCACATCGAGGCGCAGGAAAAGCAGTCCCGCATCCGCTTCCGGATCGACGGCAACCACCGGGAAATCCTCACCTATCCGCGCAAGATCCACCGCGCCCTGATCTCGCGGGTGAAAATCCTCAGCGAGCTCAACATTGCCGAGATGCGCTTTCCGCAGGACGGCCGCTTCTCCCTGCCGGTCGGACACCAGACCGCCAATTTCCGCGTCTCCACCATCCCCTCCGCCTACGGCGAGAAGATCGTCATCCGCATCCTCGCGATGTCCGGCAAGAAGACGATCCAGACCCTGGAAAAGATGATGATCTCCCAGACGGTGCTGCAGCCGTTCAAGCGGCTGATCAAGAACCCGAGCGGCATCATCTTCGTCACCGGCCCCACCGGCTCGGGCAAGACCACGACCCTTTACGCCGCACTTCACGAGATCAACACGCCGGGGGTCAACATCTCCACCATCGAGGACCCGATCGAGATGCAGCTCGAGGGCATCAACCAGAGCCAGACCAACGCCCACATCGATCTCAAGTTCGCCACCGTCCTCCGCGCCCTGCTGCGGCAGGATCCCGACGTGATCCTCATCGGCGAAATCCGCGACCTCGAGACCGCAAAGATCGCCACCGAGGCCGCGCTGACGGGCCATGTCGTGTTCGCCACGCTGCACACCAACACCGCCGCCCAGGCCATCGTCCGGCTGATCGAGATCGGCGTCGCCCCCTACATGGTCGCGCCCTCCATCATCGGCGTGCTCGCCCAGCGCCTCGCCGCCCGCATCTGCGACAACTGCAAGGAGGCCTATTATCCTCCACGCGCCACCCTCGAGAAATATTTCAGCGACGAGGACATGGCCGACGTCCCGTTCTTCCGCGGACGCGGCTGCCCGGCCTGCCGCGGCACCGGCTACAAGGGCCGCATCGCCTTCCACGAGCTCGTGCTCATCACCGAGGAAATCCGCACCCTCATCAGCGAGGGCCGAAGCGCGCAGGAAATCACCCGCGCCGCCGCCCGCGTCGGCTACAAGTCCCTGCGCTACGACGGCCTGAAGAAGGTGCTGCTCGGCCTGACGACCATCGAGGAGATCGAGGAAAACACGGCCTTGGAACTGGACGTCTAGCCCGGCGCGGAGCGGAGTCCACGCACTACCGGGCCTGCATTTTTAAGAATCGGCCTCAGGTACAGCTGAACCGAGGATTGCATCGGTCTCGGCCCATCCTCTAAACGATCCGGATGCCCCCACGTTTCCTCCGCGTTCTTTTTCTCGCCGCCCTGGCGGCAGCCTTGGCGCAACCCGCCGCGGTCGCCGACGGCACTTGGGCTGGCGGGCTCGATGTCACGCTCGAAGCCAGCGCCGGCCTGCACGGCGGCGCCCAGCGCGGCGAGACGATTAATGGGCTGGCGTTGGGCCATGTCGCGTGGGTGCCGGCCGAGCCCTCAGACCAGCGGCTCCATCTGCACGCGTATGCCAGCGTGCTTGCCCTCGCCGGCCGGGGTCCAACGGAGCGTTTCCTCGGTGACTTTCTCGCGGCCAGCAACATCGAGGCCTATGACAGCACCCGGTTGTACACCTGGTGGGTCGAGGCGCACCGCGGCGACTGGTCGCTGCGCGCCGGCGCCCTTCTCGCCGACGAGGAATTCACCGGCACGGAAACCGGCGGAAATTTCTTCAACAGCGCCTTCGGGTGGCCCGCCTTCATCTCCGCCAACACCGTCAACACCGGCCCCGCCTTCTTCGTCGCTGCCCCCGGACTCAGGCTTGAGCACCGGCTCGGCGACACGGCCGCGCTGCGCCTCGGGGTCTATGACGGCGACACCTTCGACTCGGCCGCCGGCGATCCGCACGTGAACCGCAACGGCTGGCATTATCGGCTCGGCGGCGACCAGGGCTGGTTTGTGATTGGCGAGGCCAGTCTCACCCCCGCCGGAAGCCCGACCCGTTTCAAGGCCGGAGCCTGGCTGCACACCGCCACGTTTGCCGATGTGCGGGACGACGCCACCGGCCGGCCCTTCGTCAGCACGGGCGCCGCGCCGCGCCAACATGGGTCGAATTACGGCGCTTACGTCCTGGCCGAGCACACCCTCGCGGGAAAATCCGGCGAGGCCGGCTATTTGACCACCTACGTTCGCGCCGGTTTCTCCCCGGCGGATCGCAACACCCTGTCCTGGGCGCTCGACACCGGCATTGCCGCCACGGGCCTGCTGCCGGGCCGGCCGGCGGACATCGCGGCCCTTGGCCTCGCCCATGCCGCCTTCAGTTCACGCTTCGTCGGCAACGCCCGCCTCGCCGCCCCATCCATGGCCGCACCGGATTTCGAGCAGGTCATCGAGGCCAGCTACAGCGCCGCGCTCTCCCCGCACTTCACGCTTCAGCCCGACGTGCAATACATCCGCCATCCCGGCGGCAGCACCGCGCAGGCCGATGCTTTCGCCTGCTTTCTCCGGCTCAAGGCCAGTTACTGATGCCGGACCCGATCCCGGATATTTTCGCGCAGAGCCGCGGTGACGCAGAGGAAGACAGGAAATTCGGGCTCCATGCACCTAAACCGTGAGAGGGGATTGATCCCTATTCATTGGCTCGCACGGCGCCATTGCGCCTCCTTGTCTTGCGTAGTCTTGGCAAAGAAGGCGGCGCGAAACCCGGTTTGAATTGACGGGGCAAAGGGCCGGCGCCGAGCATGATACTCCCATGCACCCCTCCCGTTTTATCCGCGGTCTATTCGTGTCCGTCCTTGGCGCCAGCCTCGCGCTGGCTGCCTTCGCCCAGCCGCAGATGGTTTCTTCCGTGCGCAGCGGCCCGGCGGCACAGTCGCTGAACGGCCTCTGGCAGTTCAAATACCTCGCCGGCTCCGAGCCCGGTGCCGATGCCGCCTTCAGCGACCCGGCGTTCGCGGGCACCAGCAGCTGGAAAAACATTCCCGTCCCCAGCCACTGGGAGCTGCAGGGTTTCGCCGAGCCGAAATACGGCAAGCTGCTCGAGGCCGGCCTCGGCCTCTATCGCACGAAATTTCGCGTCCCCGCGGACTGGACCGGCCGCCGTGTCTTCCTGCTTTTCGACGGCGTGCTCTATGGCTTCGACGCCTGGGTGAACGGCGTGAAGATCGGCTCGTGGGCCAGCAGCTACAATCCCGTGACCTTCGATGTCACCGAGGCGCTGAAACCCGACGAGGACAACGTGCTCGCGGTGCAGGTCACCACCCGCAGCAAGGGCTGGGAGTTCGATACCAATGACTGCTGGTCGCTCTCCGGCATTTATCGCGGTGTCACGCTGTTCTCCGTCCCGGCCGCGCACTTCCAGGACTACACGACCCGCACGAAGCTCAACCCCGACGGCTCCGCCACACTGAGCGTCGACACGCTGACGAGCGCGGCCGCGACGGTCAGCGGCCGCCTGCTCGCGCCCGACGGCCAGCCGGTGGCGGACCTCGCCTTCACGTCGGACAACCCGACCGCGGCCAAGGCCGCGATCAACGTGGCCCGCCCCCAGCTCTGGACGGCCGAGACGCCCGCGCTCTATACTCTGGAACTGGCACTCTCCTCCGGCCAGCGCATCACGGAAAAGATCGGCCTGCGGGAGGTCACCATAGCCGACGGCGTGCTGCAGCTCAACGGCCGGCCCATCAAGCTGCGGGGCGCCGACCACCACGACATTTCCCCCGACGTCGGCCGCGCCCTCACCGAGGAGCATATGCGCAAGGACCTCGAGCTGATCAAGGCGGCCAACATGAATTTCATCCGCACCTCACACTATCCGTCGCACCCCCGGTTCATCGAGCTGTGCGACGAGTTGGGCATCTACGTCCTGTGCGAGGTGCCGTTCGGCTTCGGCGACGAGCATCTTACCGACCCGACCTATCAGGACATCCTCCTCACCCGCGCGCGGGCCACCGTGCTGCGCGACAAGAACCGCGCCTCCGTCATTGCCTGGAGCGTGGGTAACGAGAATCCCAACACCCCGCTGACCTTCGCCACCGGTCGCGAAGTGAAGCGCCTCGACCCGACCCGGCCCATCTGCTTCCCGCAGGTCGGCTCCTACTTCGGGCGGACCTTCGCCGAGCTGCCCGATTTCGTGGACATCTACGCGCCGCACTACGCCGTCGCCAGCACCATGCGCGACTACGCGAAGCGGCTCACGCGCCCGATCATCTCGACCGAATACGCCCATGCGCTCGGCCTCGCCTCCGACCGCATCCAAGAGGAATGGGACATCATGCAGACCAGCCCGCGCTACGCCGGCGGTGCCGTCTGGATGTTTCAGGACCAGGGCATCCTCCGGACTTCCGATGTCCCCTACGATCGTTCGACGCCGACCCATTACGTCTGGGTTGATTCACGACATTACTACGACACGTCGGACATGGATGGTGTCGACGGCATCGTCTATTCCGACCGGACGCCCCAGGTGGATTACTGGGAAGTGCGCAAGGTCTACTCGCCGGTGCAGATTGCCGAGCGGAGTCAGCCCATCCACCCGGGTGTGCAGCAGATCACGCTGCACGTGGAGAACCGCCACGACTTCCGCGCACTCACCGGCATCAATCTACTGTGGTCGCTCCAGAAAAACGGCGTGGTCCAGCAAAGCGGCGTACAGCCGCTCACGGCGGCATCGCACGCGACGGAAGCGGTGACCATCGGCCTCACGCTGCCGGACGGCGCCGGCAGCGACGTCTACGCGCTCGATACCCGCTGCGTGGACGAAACCGGCCGGCAATTCTTCGAAAGAAGCATCCGCCTCGAAAATGGTCCCGCCGGCAGCCGCGCCGCCCAGCTCGCGGCCGCACTACCGGCGACCGCCCTGACCGTCAGCGAGGAGGGCCCCGAAATCCGCATCACCCATGAGCGCTTCGAGGTGCGTGCCAGCCGGCTGACCGGGGCCGTGGCGATTCGCGACCGCCAGGGCCGGTTGCTCGCTGAGGGTCTTTATCCTCATGTCGGCCGGAAATACACGATGGCCGAGGAACTGCGCGCCAAGCCCACCCCGCTTTCGATCTGGCAAGGCTCCTTCCTCCAGAACCCGTCCGAGACCGAGGTGCGCGTCGCCCGCGCGGCCGAGGGCGTGACCCTGACCGTCCGCGGAAAATACTCCCGCCCAGCGGCCCCCGACCAGTCCCTCAACGGCGGATTCTCCCTCTTCATCACCAACCGCGGCGCGATCGAGGTCACCTATGATTACACGCCCGCCAAGGCGACCGGCACTTTCCTCGAGGCGGGACTTTCGTTGGTCCTTCCCGCGGCCTCGGAGTTCCGCTGGGTCGGACAGGGACCGTATGCCGGCTATCCCGGCAAGGACCAGTTGAACGAGTTCGGCCTTCATCATCTCAACCGCGAGGACCTCAACTTCCAGGGCAACCGCCGCGAGGTCGAACTGGCCGTGCTGTCGTCCGCCGCCGGTGCCGGGATCGCGCTGGCGGGCGAGCGCCTCGACCTCGCCGTGGAAAATTCCGCCAACGGCGTGATTCTCAGCCACAACGCGCTGATCTCCGGCCGCGGCAACAAGGGCGGCAATCCGGAGTCGTCGGTCAACTCCGCCACGGTCAAGCAGATCACCGGGAAATTCACGCTCCTGCCGCTGGACACGGCCTGGCCGACCCAGCTCACGCAGTGGTTCGGTCAGCCCAGCCAGCCCGCGATTGTGCAGCAGCCGTTCTATCAGAGTTACGATCAGTGAGATTAAGCGGCGCTCTATGAGCGCCGAAGGTAGGGACGGGCGGCCCGCCCGTCCGATCAGTCTTTTGGTTTATCACACCCACCCGTGTCCTCGGACGGGTGGGCTACCCCGTCCTAACCTCCGAGCTGATTGCCTCGGAAGCCACTTAAGCGACCTCGCTGCCACTGGGTTAGCGCGCAATCTTCCGCCACCCTAGATCGCTTATTTGGAATAGTTCCAATTCTCACTTGCTACTTAGAACCATTCCAATTCGTTCTCTCCTCCCAACCATGTCCATCGCCACCCCCACTACCCCTGATGCCCTGGCGCAACGGCTCGCCGACAGCGGGCTGCGCTCCACGCCCCAACGCGAAGTCGTTTACGACGTGCTCCTCAAGAAGCGCGACCACCCCACGGCCGACGAGGTTTTTGTGCGCGTGAAAACCGAGCTGCCCACCATCTCACTCGCCACCGTCTACAACTGCCTTGAGACGCTCGTGCAGTGCGACCTCGTCCGCGCGGTCAATTTCGAGCGCGGCCCCACCCGCTACTGTCCCAATCTGCGCCCGCACGCGCATTTTCACGACGAACAATCCGGCGCCACGCACGACATCGAGCTTCCACCCGTCCTGCTCGAACAGGTCCACGCCATCCTGCCGCCCAACTACGACGCCAAGTCCGTCGAGATCATCTTCCGTGGTGCGGCCGGTTCGCCACGTCCCGAGCCGGTCGAAGGACAAGGCAAGGCGAAGGCCGCCCGCTGAACGGGACTACCCCTTTCACTCTCACACTCACTTTCACTCCCTCATGTCCTCGCTCGAAATCAAAGATCTGCACGTCGCCATCGGCGAAAAGAAAATCGTCAAGGGTCTCTCGCTGAATATCCGCAGCGGCGAGGTCCACGCCGTCATGGGGCCCAACGGCACCGGCAAGTCCACATTCGCCAAGGCGATCGCCGGCCACCCTGACTACACCATCACGGGGGGCGACGTCCTGCTCGACGGCAAGTCCATCCTCGAATTGGAGGCCGACGAGCGCGCCCGCGCTGGCCTCTTTCTCGCCTTCCAATATCCGAGCGAGATCCCGGGCGTGAGCATCGCCAACTTTCTCCGCGCCGCCGTCCAGGCCCGCCTGGCCGAGGGCGAGGAACTCGACGCCACCGCCTACTACAAGCGGCTCTACGGAAAGATGGACCTGCTGAAGATCGACCGGAAGTTCACCTCCCGCTCCGTCAACGAGGGCTTTTCCGGCGGCGAGAAGAAGCGCTGCGAAATCCTCCAGATGGCCATGCTCGAGCCGAAGTTCGCGCTGATGGACGAGACCGACTCCGGCCTCGACATCGATGCGCTCCGCATCGTCGCCGACGGCGTCACCGCCATGCGCGGCGCCAACCTCGGCATCCTCATGATCACCCACTACCAGCGCCTGCTCGACTACATCGTGCCCGACTTCGTCCACGTGATGTATGACGGCCGGATCGTGAAGAGCGGCGACAAGTCCCTCGCCCTCGAGCTCGAGGCCAAGGGCTATGACTGGGTCAAAAAGGAACTGGCCCTGGCCTGAGCCGCGCCCGCCCTGACTTAATCTTCCCGTACCATGAAACCGCCCACCGAACTTGAAGCCGCTCCCACCGCCACGGAGAATCCCGTCACGGGCATCGACCAGACCGCCGGCAATTTCAGCTACAAGGTCGACTACGCCTTCGACGCCGGCACCGGCCTGAGCGAGGACACCGTCCGCTACATCAGCTCCGTCAAGAAGGAGGCGCCGTGGATCCTCGAGTTCCGCCTCAATGCGCTGAAGAAGTTCCTCGCCATGCCGATGCCCACGCACTGGGCGACGAAGGACCTCGAGAACATCAATTTCGACAAAATCCGCTATTACCTTTCGCAGGGCCAGAAGCCCAAGCGGACGTGGGACGAGGTGCCCGACGACATCAAGAAGACCTTCGAGCGCCTCGGCATCCCCGAGCAGGAGCGGAAGTTCCTCGCCGGCGTCGAGGCCCAGTTCGACAGCGAGGCCGCCTACTCAAACATCAAGGACCTCGTCTCGAAGCAGGGCGTCATCTTCGTCAATTCCACCGAGGGCCTGCGCGAGCACCCGGAGATTTTCAAAAAATTCTTCGGCAAGGTCATCCCGACCGGCGACAACAAGTTCTCTGCGCTCAACAGCGCCGTGTTCTCCGGCGGCTCGTTCATCTACGTGCCAAAGGGCGTCAAGGTCGCCCAGCCGCTCCAGGCCTACTTCCGCATCAATGCGGAGAACTTCGGCCAGTTCGAGCGCACGCTCATCATCGCCGACGAGGGCGCCGAGGTCGTCTACATGGAGGGCTGCACCGCCCCGAAGTTCTCCACCGCCACGCTGCACAGCGCCGTCGTCGAGCTCGTCGCGCTCAAGGGCGCCAAGATCCAGTACATCACCGTCCAGAACTGGGCCAACAACGTCTTCAACCTCGTCACCAAGCGCGGCG
>CAIUWA010000039.1 GCA_903902745.1 uncultured Opitutia bacterium
CCGGGGGGCGGCGGGGCCGGTGTGACGCCCGGGCCGCGGGCCGGGCCGCCGGCTCCGCCCGTTCCCGGCACGCCTGTCTTGCCGACGATCATCGTCTCATCGGCCGAGACTCCGCCGAATTCACCGGTGAAGGGCAGGGTGATGATCTCGCGGGTCACCTTGGTGTCCACGTTGGTCGCATAGAGCACCGTGTGGCCGTCGATGTTTTTCTGGTAATAAACCGTGGGAGTCTTGCGGCCGACCTCGATGCCGGCGCTGCTGCCCATCCCGTAAGTCACACCGGGCGCCACCAGTTCGATCTCGCGGGTCTTGAGATTGACGGTGGAGAGTCCGCCGGGGGTGATAATGATCATCTTGTCGCCCTTGGGGGTGAAGGGATTTTGATGAAAATAGAGACTCGCGCTGCCCGGCTCATTGGTCAGCCGGATGATGCGGTGGCCGGTTTCCGAATCGATCCAGTCGGAGGGGAATTGCGTGGACGCGGAGTCCGCGGCAAGGGTCCGACCCGCCAGCAAGGCGAGACTCAGCAGGAGGGCGGACTTGGGGGAGGTGAGGTTCATGGGGCTTTGGAGTTAATGGGAGAGGCTATCGAACCGACACACCCCGGCGCTTCCACCTTCGCCAAGGCTTCGGCGGACAAGTTGCTCCACCTCTCTTTTTAGAGGGGGCAGGGCTGGCGGGTGCGGTAAGGAGATGGATTACCAGCGGTCCGTGCGGAAGGACGGGCTCGGCAGGCCGGCGGTATTGTAGAGATTGCAGCCGTCGGGGAAGTTGACCCAGGCGTAGCGCACCGCGACGGGTGCGGCGACCTCCGGGCTGCTCACCACGAGGGTGTCGCCGTCGATCCGGGCCTCGGCGGGGACAAATTTCTGGTCGGCGCCGGCGATGACGAACCACTTGAGTGGGCCGCCCTTCGCGACGAGTCCGCCGGTGGCGTGCGAGAACTTCAGGCGGGCGGCGTTGCCGGCGACGCTCATCGATTCATACATCGGCCCGGAATACTCGAGCTTGCGGCCGTAAACGTTGGCGAGGGCGATGCGCGACAGGCGGTCGCCGACATCCTGCTTGTTGTGCGGGTGGACGTTCTTCTCCTCGCCGATGTCGACCGTGACGGCCATGCCCGAGTTGGGCACCAACTTGAGGATGGTGGCCTGAGCCTCGCGCACCACCGGGCTGTTGCTGTTGGCGTCCTGACCAGCGAGTTGGACGATGTAGAAGGGGAAATCGCCCTGGCCCCAGAGCTTGCGCCAGTCCTGGACGAGCGTGGCCTGAACGTGCGGATAAAGGGCGCGGCCGGGATCGCCGCCGACAATGGATTCACCCTGGTACCAGATCACGCCCCGCATCGCGTAGGGAATGGCGGGGGCGATCATGCCATTGAACAATACGGTCGCATTGTGCTGGTCCTGCACCGGATCGCGCGGCCCGGCATTGTTGCGCTTGCCGGCCTTGGCCGCTCCGGCGGCGCCGGCGGCGGGCGGAGTCGACTTGGCCGAGACATCCTCGGAGCGCGGCGGGGCCACGACGGCAGGCGCCGGATTGCTGCGGAAGGTCTTCACGGCGGCGTCGAAGCGATCGAGCATCGGCTTCAACTCCGGATCCGCAGCCATTGTCTCGCGCCGAATCCAAGCCTCGGCCGTGCTGGCCCCGAAGGCGAGGGTGAGGACGCCGACGGGCACCTTGAGGTCCCGCTGCAGATCGCGGGCGAACATGTAGCCGACTGCGGAAAAGCCGGGGACGTTTTCCGGCGTGCAGATCAGCCACTCGCCGGCGAGATCGGCCTGGGGCTCGTAGGTTTTGGCGGACTTGCCGGTGAACATGCGGAGCTGCGGATAATTCGCGGCGGCGATTTCCTGCTCCTCGTTGGCCACGCCGGCGTACGCGGCGCGCTTGACGGACATCGGGAACTGCATGTTCGACTGGCCGGAGCCCAGCCAGACCTCGCCGACCAGCACATCGCTGATCGTGATGCTGTTCCGGCCCGCGATGGTCATGGCGAAGGGTCCGCCGGCCTTGAGCGTATTCAGGCGCACCATCCACTTGCGATCGGCGGCGGCCGTGGCCGACTGCTTTTGCTCGCCGAACGTGACCGTGACCTGCTCGCCCGGTTCAGCCCAGCCCCACACGGGCACGGCCATGCCCTGCTGCAAGACCATGTGGTCGCTGAACAACGCGGCAGGCTTGACTTCCGCCCGTGTGGCCGGAGCGGCTAGTTGCACGGCGGCAAACAGGACGACCAGCGGGAGGAGATGGGATTGAACCTGGCGAGCAAGAAGGTGCATGGGCGGATCAGTTTTCGACGATGCCCTCGATTGGGTAGTCCCACTTGTCGGTGCGGAAGGGCGAGGCAGGCAGGCTGGCCGCGTTGTAGAGATTGCAACCCAGGCCCTCGGGATAGTCGGTCCACGCGTAACGCACCGCGACCGGCGAGGCCACCTGGGGACTGCTCACCAGGATGCTGTCGCCGTCGAGCTTCGCCTCGGCCTCGACGAATTTCTGGTCCGCTCCGGCGATCTGAAAACCCTTGAGCGTACCGCCCTTGGCGACGAGACCGCCGCCGACATGGGTGAAGCTGACGCGAATGGCGTTCTTCACGACCTTCATCGAGCTATACATCGGGCCGGAGGATTCGATCTTGCGGCCGTAGGCGTTGGCCAGGGCGAGGAGGGTCAGGCGGTCGCCGAGGGGCTCCTTGTTGTGCGGGTGCACGTTCTTGGCCTCGCCGATGTCGATGGTGACGGCCACGCCGGTGTTCGGGAGGGAGAGCACGGCCAGCTGTTCCTCGCGGATGCGGGGATTATTGCTGATGTTCTGCTGGCCCGGGAGCTGGACGATGTAGAACGGGAAATTCCCCTCGCCCCAGCGCTTGCGCCAGTCGGTGATCAGGGCCTTTTGCACCTCGCCGTAGAGGTTGAGCCCGGGGGTGCCGCCGATGATCGACTCGCCCTGGTACCAGATCGCGCCCTTGATCGCGTAGGGGATGATCGGGTTGATCATGCCGTTGAACAGCACGGTGGGGAAATGCTGGTCCTGCACGGGATCGCGCAGGCTGGTGACCGGACCGGCGGGGCGCGGCTTGTTGATGGGCGTGGGCCGGATGGGCGCGTTGGCCGCGGGACCCTGGGGCTTCTGACGGAAATAGGCCACGGAGGCATCGAGGGAATCGAGCATCCACTTGAGCTTCGGAGCCATCATGGCCTCGCGGGAGATCCAGGCTTCGGCGCAGCTGGCGCCGGCCGCGGAAGTGATGATGCCCACGGGGACGTTCAATTCCTTCTGGAGGTCGCGGGCAAAAAGATAGCCGACGGCGGAGAAACCGGGGACGGTCGCAGGGCTGCAGACCAGCCATTGGCCGGTGACGTCGGTCTGGGGCTCATAGGTTTTCAGTCCCTTGACCGTGAACATGCGGATCTGCGGGAAGTTGGCCGCGGCGATTTCCTGCTCCTCGTTGAGCAGGCCGGCGAAGGCGGCCTTCGCCTTCGACACGGTGAACTCCATGTTGGATTGGCCGGAGCCGACCCAGACCTCGCCGACCAGCACATCCTTGATGACGAGCGGCTCCGGGGTCTTGTCGCCGGTGATGGTCAACTCGAGCGGACCGCCGGACTTTAGATTCGACAGCTTGGCCTGCCAGCGGCCATCGGCGCCGGCAGTCGCGGCGGCTTGTTGGCCGGCGACGGCGACGGAGACTTTTTCACCCGGGGCGGCGGTGCCCCAGACGGGGACGGCCATGCCGTTCTGCAGGACCATGTGGTCGCTGAACAAGGCGTTGGGCTTGACGGTGGCGGAAAGCTGGCCGGCGCTGACAAGCAACGCGGCGAGCAGGGAGACGACGGGGATGGTTTTTCTCATGACGTAAACTTTCGATCGGGGTGGGGTTGCCGCAGGCACTGAATTTGCCTGTCTGGGTATGACGAAGATGGAGCGAAAAAGATGCCCTTGGCGACTCCGGATCGCAGGCTCCAATTGTAGGGGCGTCCCTTGTGGACGCCCGGTTTGAGAAGGGTAAAGACGGGCGTCCGTGCCCTACGGGCCGGGCTTGGGGTCGAGGTGCCCGGCATTCACGGCCTGCTGGACCATCTCTGCGGCATATTCCCAGAGAAGGCGCGAGCCGTCGGCGACATGGGCGTTGCGCGCCAGCACCCGGTCCTGGGTCACGCCATGCTTCCGCCACGCCGTGCCCTCGGTGCGGCAGTTGAGCAACATGGGCTGAAACCGGTCGACGGCGGAGGCGAAGCGGGACTCGGGGGTTTCCTTGGACTCGAATTCGTCCCAGAGCCCGCGAAACTCCCGCGCCTGGTCGGGTGGCAACAGGCCGAAGACGCGGTCCGCGGCGACCGCCTCCCGTGCATGCTGGTCGGCCATGCGGGCGGTGTCATAGGCGAAGGTGTCGCCCGCGTCGATTTCCACCAAGTCATGGACGATGAGCATCCGGAGGACCCGCAGGACATCGAGCTGCGGGAAATTGGCGTGCTCGGCCAGGACGATGACGCACAGGCAGAGATGCCAGGAATGCTCGGCGTCATTCTCCGCCCGCCGGCTTTGGGTGTTCACGGTCTGGCGGAAAATGTCCTTCAGCTTGTCCACCTCGACGATGAATTCGATCTGGCGGGCGAGGCGTTCCGCGGAGTCGTTCATGGCGGGACCAAAACGAGGAACCAGCGGCGGGGCAATGTTCGAGTCGTCCGGGGGGCTTGGTTGCGGCGGGCGGTAATTGGTAATTGGGAATTTGGAATTGGTTGCGGAGAAGAGGACCAGAATCACAGGACATTTCCGGACCAATTCCCAATTCCCAACTTCCAATTACCAATTCCAAATTCCCAAATCCGCCGCCGGCGGCGGCGCCTACTTCGCCATGATCGGCTCGGACGGCCCGGACTCGATATTCTCGGGGACGGGCGCCGGCGTGACGTATTTCGAGAAGCGCTCCATGAAGAGATAGAACACCGGGGTAATGTAGAGGGTGAGCAGCTGCGAAACCATTAACCCGCCCACCACCGCCAGGCCCAGCGACCGGCGCGACTCCGCGCCCGAACCCCAGCCGAGGGCAATGGGCAGGGTGCCGGCGAGGGCCGCGAGCGTTGTCATCATGATCGGGCGGAATCGTACCATGCAGGCCTCGAAAATCGCGTCCTCCGCCGAGCGGTCGTGCTGCCGCCGCGCCGCGATGGCGAAATCGATGATCATGATGGCATTCTTCTTCACGATGCCGATGAGCATGATCAGGCCCACATAGCCGTAGATGTTGAGCTCCTGGTTGAAAAGCAGGAGCGTGACCAGGGCGCCGAAGGTGGCGGCCGGCAGACCCGAGAGGATCGTGACCGGATGGACAAAGTCCTCGTAGAGGACGCCGAGCACGATGTAGATGACGAGCACGGCGACAATCAGCAGCACCCCGAGGCCCTGCAGCGAACTGGTGAAGGCAGCCGCGGTGCCCTGGAAGGTGGAGTTGACCGAGGTGGGCAGCTCGGTCTGGGCGAGCTTCTCGATGCGGCCGGTCACTTCGCTCAGCGATACGCCCGTGGCGAGGTTGAAAGAAATCGTGACGGAGGGCAGCTGGCCCAGGTGGGTGACGGTGAGCGGCCCGACGGTGGGCTTGAGATGGACGACGGTCTCGAGCGGCACGAGTTTGCCGGTGTTGCTCCGGAGATAGAGCATGGAAAGCGCCTGCGGATCTCGCTGGTAGGCCGGCTCAACCTCGAGGATCACGAAATACTGGTTGGTCGAAGTGTAGATCGTGGAGACCTGCCGGGAGCCGAAAGCGCTGTAGAGCGTGTCCTCGATCTGCGCGGCCGTGATGCCGAGGGCGGCGGCCCGGTCGCGGTCGATTTCGACCAGCAATTGCGGGCTGGTGATCAGGAGGTCAGACGTCACATCGACAATTCCCGGCACTTCGCGGATTTTTTCCTGAAAATCAGGCGTCACCCGGAAAAGTTCCTGCAGGTCGGTGCCATAGAGCGTGAATTGATAGACCGAGGACGACTGGCGGCCGCCGATGCGGATGGCGGGCGGCACCTGCGGAATGGCCCGGACCCCGGGAATACCCGCCAGCTCGGAGCGCAACATGGTGGCGATCTGATTGGCCGAGGGACGAAGCTTGCGGTCAACGAGGCGGATATTGAAGCGCCCGTTGTTGCCACCACCCCCGCCACCGCCACCGCCACCACCACCCGCACCCACGGATGAGGAAAAGGCCGCGATGTACGGGTTTTTCAACACGATCGCCGAGGCGGTGCGCTGGTAACGCACCATCGCCTCATACGAGGTGTTTTGTCCCGCCTCGATCGTCAGGTTCATGCGGCCCGAGTCGTCCACGGGAATGAAGCCCTTGGGGATGATCACGAGCAGGTAGATGGTGAGGATGATGGTCAGGGCGGCGATGCCCATGACGATCACACGGTGGCCGAGCGCGATCTTGAGGGTGCGCTCATAAAAATGCAGCGAGCCCTGGAACACCCGCTCGGTGACCTCGTAGAGCCGGTTGTGCTTTGCGTCGTGTTTGATCGGTCGCAGGAAGCGGCTGCACAGCATGGGCGTGAGGGTCAGCGACACGAAACCGGACACGAGGATGGCGGCGCTGATGGTCACGGCGAACTCGTGCAGCAGCCGGCCGAGCACCCCGCCCATGAACAGCACGGGGATGAAAACGGCGACCAGCGAAATGGTCATCGAGATGATGGTGAAGCCGATTTCCCGGGAGCCCCGGAGCGCGGCGGTCATCACCGGCTCGCCCTTCTCGATGTGGCGGATGATGTTCTCGAGCATCACGATCGCGTCGTCCACGACGAAGCCGACGGAGAGGGTGAGGGCGAGCAGCGAGAGATTGTCGATGCTGAAGCCGCAGAAATACATCACGGCGAAGGTGCCGATCACGGCGATGGGCATCGCGATGCTGGGGATGAGCGTGGCGGACACCGAGCGGAGGAACAGGAAGATCACGAGTACCACGAGCATGATGGCGAGGATCAGGGTGAACTTCACATCGGACACGGATTCGCGGATGGCATCCGAGCGGTCGATGAGGATGTCGAGCTTGACCGAGGCGGGCAGCTGCGAGGTGAACTCGGGCAGGATGGCCTTCACGTTGTTGACCACCTCGATCGTGTTGGTGCCCGGCTGGCGCTGCACGAACAGGATGATGGAGCGGTCGTCATTGAACCAACCGGCGGACTTCTCGTTCTGGACGCTGTCGATGACCTGGCCGAGATCGGCGAGCCGGACCGGGGCGCCATTGCGGTAGGCGACAATGAGCTGCCGGTAGGCGTCGGCACTCTTGAGCTGGCCGGTGGCCTGCACGGTGAGGGACTGCGTGCGACCGTTGAGCGAGCCGGTGGGCTGGTTGACGTTGCCGGCGGCGAGGGAGGTCTTCACCTCGTCCATCCCGATGCCGCGCGAAGCCAGCGCCTGCGGGCTGAGCTGCACCCGCACGGCATATTTTTGCGCGCCCATGACCTGGACCAGGGCGACGCCGCTGACGCTCGAAATGCGCTGGGCCAGCAAAGTTTCGGCGTATTCGTCCACGTCCGAGAGCGGCAGGGTGGGCGAGCTGAGGGCGATCATCAGCACCGGGTCGTCCGCCGGATTGGACTTCCGGAAGGAAGGCGGGCTGGGCATGTCCTGCGGCAGACGGCGCTGGATGGCCGAGATGGCCGATTGCACATCCTGCGCGGCCCCGTCGATGGAGCGGTCGAGGCTGAACTGGAGGGTGATCTGGGTGCTGCCGAGCGAACTCGAGGACGTCATCGAGTCGATGCCCGCGATCGTGGAAAACTGCTGCTCCAGCGGCGTGGCCACCGAGGAGGCCATGGTCTCGGGATTGGCCCCGGGCAGGTTGGCGGACACCTGGATAGTCGGGAAATCGACGTTCGGCAGGTCGCTGACCGGCAGCGAATCGTAGGCGACCACGCCGAAAATGGTGATGGCCGTGATCACGAGCGTCGTCATGACCGGCCGGCGGATGAAGAGCTCCGGAATGTTCATGTCTTGGGCTTTCCCTTGCCTTTAGCTCCCCGACCCGCGCCCGCGGCGGCGGTCGTGGTTGAATCCCGGACGGCGACTGGTTTGCCGGGGAGAACGCGCAACTGGCCGTCCACGACCACGGTCTCCCCTTCTTTCAGGCCGGTGGCCACCACCGCATCTTCCTCGGTGGTGCGCTCGAGCGTCACGAGGCGTTCCTCGGCAGTCTGGTCGGGGTTGACGACAAATACGAACTGGCCGCGCTGGCCATTCTGGACCGCGGCGGCCGGCACCACGAGGGCCAGGGGTGAATCGAGGGTGACGACGATGCTCGCAAACTGCCCCGGCCAAAGCCGCCGGTCCTCGTTGGGGAACGTGGCCTTGAGCTTCAACGTTCCGGTCGTGGCATCAATGGTGTTGTCGATGAAGGTCAGTTCGCCCTTCTCCGGGGCTTCATTCTGCCCCGGCGGCTTGGACATCACGCTGATGGTGCCGGCGGCGCGATAGCGGGTGATGCCCGCGAGGTTTTGCTGGGGCACCGAGAAGGTCACATAAATCGGGCTCAGCTGGTTGATGACGACGAGCGAAACGGTGGTGTCGCTGGCGCGGACCAGGTCGCCCTCGTGCGCGCCCACGCTGCCGGTGCGCCCGGAAATGGGGGCGCGGATTGAGCAGTATTCGAGCAGCAGTCGGTCGTTTTCGACCGCGGCCTCGGTCGAGCCCAGGGCGGCCGACAGCGTCCGCTCGTTGTCCTGGATCGACTGGTATTGCTCCTTTGAAACCATGCCCTGCTCACTGAGGCTGCGGTAACGGGTGACCTCCGCGAGGGCGGTCTCGTGCTGGACGCGGACCTTCTGCAGGTCGGCCTCCGCCTGCCGGAGGGCGTTGACGAAGGAGCGCGAGTCGATCTCAAACAGGAGATCGCCCTCCTTGACCTCCTGGCCTTCCTGAAAGTGGAGCTTCAGGAGGACGCCGGTGACCTGCGACCGCACGGACGCAGTGCGGATCGGCTCGACCGCCCCAATGGCGTTGAGCGCGATGGGCATCATCTTGTGCTCCACCTTGCCGACGACGACCGGGGCCGGCCCACCACCGCCACCACCCCGACGGCCACCGCCGCCAGTGGGGGCGGCCGGTGCGGCGTCTTTCTCGGCGCAGCCGGCCAGTCCAGTGAGGATCAGCAGGGCGCCCAACGCGAATGTGCCGCCAGGCAGGCGGCGGGGAAGGGAGACAGGGGGGGAGGCGGTCATTGGCAGGTGAACGGGAAAGGAATGAGTCCTGAACGTATGTCGTGGGATTGACGGATGTAAGGCAAAAGAGTTTTTCCGGCGAGCGGTATCATGCAGGGGATCCTGCAGATCAAAAGGACATCCATCCTCGGCACTTGGTCCATAGCGTGACGTTTTGGTGACGGGAACGTTGGATTCCGGGCCTCCCGGCCGTCACTTCCGGGCCCTGTGCGGGGCAAAATACGCCCTGCTGTCAGGGAAAGAGAACCTTTTCCTTGCTAGCTGTGCGCCGTGGCTTTTCCCTCGGGGGCATTTTTCCCTATGAAAGTCCTCGTTGCCGATAAAATATCACCCAAGGGAGTAGCCTTTCTGCGTCAGCAGCCGGGCTTGGAAGTCATTGAGGCTTACGGGTCCTCTCCCGAGAAAGTCCTGGAGCTGGTGAAGGATGTCCATGCCATCGCGGTCCGCTCGGAGACCAAGATCACCGCTGCGGTGTTTGCCGCTGCGCCGCTGCTCAAGGTGGTGGGCCGCGCCGGCGTCGGCGTGGACAACGTCGATGTCGATGCCGCCACCGAGCGCGGGGTCGTCGTGATGAACACTCCGTCGGGCAATACCATTGCCACGGCCGAGCTGACTTTCACCCACATGCTCTGCGGCGCGCGCCCCGTGCCGCAGGCCGCGGCGTCGATGAAGGCCGGCCAGTGGGACCGCAAGAGCTTCTCGGGCATCGAGCTTTTCCGCAAGACCCTCGGGGTCGTCGGTCTCGGCCGCATCGGCGGCGAGGTCGCCAAGCGCGCCCAGGCCTTCGGCATGCGCGTGCTGGCCTATGATCCCTATCTGGCTCCGGCCAAGGCCAAGGCGATCCAAGTCGAGGGTGTGACGCTCGACGAACTCCTCAAGCAGTCGGACTACATCACGGTGCACATGCCCCTCACGGATGACACCAAGTACATGATCGACGAGGCGGCGTTCGAGAAGTGCAAGAAGGGCCTGCGCATCTTCAACTGCGCTCGCGGCGGCATCATCAAGGAAGCCGCCCTCATCGCCGCGCTCAAGTCGGGCAAGGTCGCGGCCGCCGGGCTCGACGTCTACGAGGACGAGCCGCTCGCCGTCGACAGCGAGTTGCGCAAGCTGCCCAATGTCACGCTCACCCCTCATCTCGGCGCCTCGACCGCCGAGGCCCAGGAGTCGGTCGGCATCGAGATCGCCGAGCAGATCGCCGACGTGCTCAACGGCGGCGTCATCCGCAACGCCGTCAACGTTCCCTCCATCGACGCCGCCGCGCTGAAGGTCGTCGGGCCGTACCTCGACCTCGGCGCCAAGCTCGGCACGCTGGTGCAGCAGATCGCCCCCGCGCAGATCGCCACCCTCCGCATCACCTATTGGGGCAAGATTGCGGACTTGGACGTCAATTCCATCACGCGCTCGATCGAGCGCGGTTTCCTGCGGCGCATCAGCGGCGAGGACGTCAACTTCGTCAACGCCCCGTTCCTGCTTCAGCGCCTCGGCATCCACGCCGAGGTGGTAAAGTCCGCGGGTGATTCCGGCTACACCGAGCTGATCCAGGTGGAGGCGGTGGCGCCGGATGGCGCGGTCTTCTCCGCCGCGGGCACGCTGATCGGCAAGGGCAACCAGCCGCGCATCGTGAGCATCAACGGCCGCGAGGTCGAGGTGGCGGCCGAGGGGCAGCTGCTCGTGCTCGAGAACATCGACCAGCCCGGCATGGTGGGCGAGGTCGGCACCATCCTCGGGAAGGACAAGGTCAACATCGCCGACATGTCCCTCAGCCGGCTCACGCCCGGGGCGACGGCCTACATGGTCGTGCGCGTTGATCACGAGCCCAGCGAGGCCGCGCGCAAGATCATCAAGAGCCACGCCGCCATCAAGCTGGCGAAATTCGTGCAGCTCTGACCCCGCTCGTGTTCACGCCACTGCTGATCGCCGCCGCCATTGGTTATCTGTTGGGCTCGCTGCCCTTCGGCTACCTGGTGGCGCGCGCGAAGGGCGTGAATATCTTCGAGGTCGGCAGCAAGAGCTCCGGTGCGACCAATGTCCGCCGGGTGCTGGGCAACGGGCCGGGCTACCTGGTGTTTTTTCTGGATGCGGTGAAGGGAGCCCTCGCCGCCGGCTGGCCGTTGGCGGTGGCCCGGGGGTGGAGCTCGGACATGGGAGTTGGTCCATCCATTACCACCATGGCCATCGGTAATCTCACCGTTTTTGATTACCAGTCCGTGGCTGCCATGGCCGTCGCCGGGTTGTTTGGCGCGCTGGTGGGCCACAGCTTTTCCTGCTTCACCAAGTTTCGGGGCGGCAAGGGCGTTGCCACGGGCGTCGGCGGATTCGCGGTGCTGTTCCCGTGGGGGGCGTTGATCGCCGTCTCCGCCTTCGCACTCGTGCTTGCGCTCACGCGCTACGTCTCGCTGGGATCGATGGTCGGAGCCGTGACACTGCCCGTCTCGGCCTGGCTGCTGCACCAGCCGAAACTGATCATTGGTGTTTCCGCCGCGGTGGCGGTGTTCGTGGTCGTGCGCCACCGCGCCAACATTTCGCGCCTGCTCGCCGGCACGGAAAACAAAATCGGCCGCGCCGCCCAGCCATGAAAACCCGCACCATCAGGATCGGCCTCTGCGGCCTCGGCACCGTCGGCCAAGGCGTCTGGAAGCATTTTTCCGCCAGCCGCGCCCGGCTGGAATCGCAGCTCGGGGTGAAGCTCGAACTTCACCGCGCCGCGGTGAAGGATCCGCGGAAGAAGCGCGCCGTGAAGATTCCCGCGGGCCGGATCACGACCGATACCCTTGCGGTCGCCACCGACCCGAAGATCGACATCGTTTGCGAGCTGATCGGCGGCACCGGCCTCGCGCGTCGGGTCACGCTGGCGGCGCTGGCCCGCGGTAAGGTCGTGGTCTCGGCCAACAAGGCGCTGCTGTGCGCGCACGGCGCGGAGATTTTCGCCGCGGCACGCAAGGGCGGGGGACATTTCTTCTTCGAGGCCTCCGTTGCCGGCGGTATCCCGATCATCAAGGCCCTGCGCGAGGGCCTCGTGGCCAACCGCTTCCGCCTGATCTACGGCATCCTCAACGGCACCTGCAATTACATCCTCACCCGCATGAGCCTAGAGGGCGCGCCCTATGCCGCGATCCTCGCCGAGGCGAAAAAGCTCGGCTATGCCGAGGCCGACGAGTCGCTCGATGTCGAGGGCTGGGACACCGCACACAAGGCCAGCATCCTAGCCTTCCTCGCGCACGGGGTTTGGGTGAAGACCGACCGCATGATCGTCGAGGGCATTGATCGCGTTAGCCCGATTGATATCCGCACCGCGGCCACGCTCGGATATGGCATCAAGCTGCTGGCCGTCATCGGCCGGGATTTTGAGAACAACGAGCTTTTCGTCCGCGTGCATCCCACGCTGCTGCCGAAGGACAAGGTCCTCGCCAACGTCAACGGCGTCTTCAACGGCATCGCCGTGACCGGGGATGTCGTCGGCACCACTACCTATATCGGCCGCGGCGCCGGCCAGGATGCGACTGCGAGCGCGGTCATCAGCGATATTGCGGATGCCGTCACTCTCCTGACCACGGGCAAGGCCGTGGCCGCCGGCCGGCCGGAGCAGGGGCCGCGCGTGCGGCTCGCTCCGCTGGAGCATGTCATCAGCCGCTACTACCTGCGCATGACCGTGAAGGACCAGCCCGGCGTGCTGGCGCAGATCGCGCAGATCACCGCCCGCAACCGCGTGAGCATCGCCAGTGTCATCCAGACCGCCGCGGGCCGGACCGACGCGGCCTCGCTCATCCTGACCACCCACGAAAGCAACGAGCGGGCCATCCGCTCCACGCTGGCCGACCTCGCCCGCCTGAAGAGCGTCCTCGAAAAACCCCTGCTCCTGCGCATCGGGGAGTTTACGGACTGATCGTCCTGCCACTTTCCCTTTCACTCTCCCTTTCACTTTCAACTCATCAATGTCCCGCATCGTCCAGAAATATGGCGGCACCTCGGTCGGTGATCCCGCCCGCATCAAGAACGTCGCCGCCCGCATCAAGGTCATCCGTGACCAGGGCCACCAACTCGTCGTGGTGGTTTCCGCCCGCGCCGGCGTCACGAACGAGCTGATCGCCCGCGCCAAGGAAGTCTGCGCGAACCCGAGTGAGCGCGAGATGGATCAGCTCCTTGCCGTCGGCGAGCAGGAGACCATTGCGCTGACGGCGATGGCGCTGCATGGGATCGGCGTCGACGCCATCAGCTACACCGGGGCCCAGGCCGGCATCTTCACGGACAAGGTCCACACCAAGGCGAAGATCCGCACGATCAACGCCAAGCCGCTGGAGAAGGATCTCAACGCCGGCAAGGTCATCATCGTCGCCGGCTTCCAGGGCATCAATGACGACGGGCAGATCACGACGCTCGGCCGCGGCGGTTCTGACCTGACGGCGATCGCGCTGGCGGCGGCGATCCAGGCTGACAAGTGCGAGATCTACACCGACGTCGACGGCGTCTACACCGCCGACCCGCGCGTGGTGAAGGACGCCCGGAAGCTTTCGGAGATCAGTTACGACGAAATGCTCGAGCTTGCCTCGCTCGGCAGCAAGGTCATGCAGTCCCGCTCGGTCGAGTTCGCGGCGAAGTACAACGTCGTGTTCGAGGTCCGCTCCTCCTTTAACCAGAACCCAGGAACCATCGTGAAACAAGAAGTCGCCTACATGGAAAAGGTCGTGGTCCGCGGCGTGGCCGTGGACAAGGACCAGGCCAAGGTCACCATCAATGACATTACCGACAAGCCCGGCTCGGCCGCCAAGGTCTTCAAGGCCCTGGCCAACGCCCACATCAACGTGGACATGATCGTCCAGAACGCGGGCCGCTCCGGCCTGGCCAATCTGACGTTCACCGTGCCGCTGTCGGAAAAGGACAAGGCCGTGAAGGCGCTCGCCCCCGCGCTGAAGGAAGTTGGCGGCGAGGCGGCCTTCGACGAGAACATCGCCAAGCTCTCCGTGGTCGGCGTCGGGATGAAGACGCACAGCGGCGTCGCAGCCACGCTGTTCGAGGCGCTGGCGAAGGCAGGCGTCAACCTGGAGCTCATCAGCACCTCCGAGATCAAGATTTCCGTCGTGATCGCCAAGGACAAGGCCGACGAGGCCGCCCGCGTCGCGCACAAGGCCTTCGACTTGGACAAGGTCTGACCCATCATCCGAGCTGCCGGGAAGCGTTAAGCGCAAAGGCGCCAAGGAACGCAAAGATGCGCAAAGCCAAAAATTCACTCCTTTGCGATTCTTGGCGGCCCATGGCGCCTTTGCGCTAAAGGGGTTGTTCATCTCCGATCATGAAATTCATCTCCACCCGCGGACAAACCCCGCCGCTCGGTTTTTCCGATGCCGTGGCGACCGGCCTTGCGCCGGATGGGGGCCTGTTCCTGCCGGAGCAGCTGCCGGACCTGAGCCGCGATCTCGGGCGCTTCGAAAAGCTCAGCTATCCGGAATTGTGCTTCGAATTCCTGCGCATCTTCGCGACGGACATCCCGCCCGACGAACTGCGGGCCATCGTCAACGCCAGCTATACCCATTTTTCGGATCCGGCGATCGCCCCGCTCAAGCGCCTGGGAAAAAACCTCCACGTCCTTGAGCTTTTCCACGGGCCGACGCTGGCTTTCAAGGATTTCGCGCTGCAACTCCTCGGCAACCTCTACGAGCGCCAGTGCCGCGTGCGGCATGAGTCGATCAACGTCCTCGGCGCAACCTCGGGCGACACCGGCGCGGCGGCCATCCACGGCCTGCTGGAAAAGCCGCGGACCGCGATCTTCATCCTCTATCCCGACGGCCGGGTCTCTCCACTCCAGGAGCGCCAGATGGCGTGCACCGGGGCGGACAACGTCTTCGCGCTGGCGGTGGACGGCACCTTCGATGATGCGCAGAACGCGTTGAAAGAGATCCTGGGCGACCAGCCTTTCCGCCTGCGCCACCGGTTGTCGGCGGTCAATTCGATCAACCTCGCGCGCATCCTCCCGCAGTGCGTCTACTACCTTCATGCCTGGCTGCGGCTGCCGGCGGCGGAGCGCGGCAATGTCGAGTTCGTCGTGCCCACGGGCAATTTCGGCAACGTGCTCGCCGGCTGGATTCTCCAGAAAATGGGCGTGCCGATCGCCGGCTTCAAGGTCGCGACGAACCAGAACGACATCCTCTACCGCCTGTTCACGACCGGTGAATACCGGATGGGCCCCGTGCATCCGAGCCTCGCGCCCTCGATGGACATCCAGGTCGCGTCCAACTTCGAGCGCTTCATCTACTACACCGTCGGCCGCGACGCGGCGAAGGTCCGTGAGGTCATGCAGACTTTCAAGACGACCGGTGCTTATCGCTTCGAGAACTTCAACCGCGACACCTTCTCCGCCTCGCACTGCACCGACGGCGAGATTTCCGGAATCATCGGGCGCGTCTACCGCGAGCACAGGTACATCGTCGATCCGCACACCGCCTGCGCCTTCAAGGATTTGAACCCGGCCCGCGTCAGCGTCGTGCTGGCGACGGCCAGCCCCGCGAAGTTCCCGGACACCATCAAGGCCGCCATCGGCGTCGAGCCGACGCACCCGAGCCTGGAGGCATTGAAGTCGCGCGCGGTCGTGAAACACCGGCTCAAGGCGGATCCGGCGGCGATCAAGGCCTTCATCACGGCGCATGCCGTGTGAATCGAGGTAGGGCGAACCGTCCCGGTGAGCCGTTCGACAGGCTCACGATCCGGGACCGCGGCTCGGCGGGGACACCTCGCCCTACCATGGCGACCCGCCCCAAAAAAACAGCATGGACATCCCGTAAAACTTCGCTTGCTTGCCACCGTCACATGTCTCCGCTTCCGTCCATCTCGATCGCGATTATTATCGAACTCCAGCCCGGGTCCGGAGACTCGGCGTAAGCGCCCGCCGCCACGCCGCCAGCCACTGATGACCCCGGGCCTCAAACCCGGGGTTTTGTTTTTCCTCCCATGAAAGCTCCCACGCAATCCCCCCTCAAGATCTACGACACCACGCTCCGTGATGGCACGCAGGGCGAGGGCATTTCGTTTTCCGTGACGGACAAGCTGCGCATCGCGGAGAAGCTCGACCAGTTCGGCGTCGACTACATCGAGGGCGGCTTTCCCGGTTCCAACCCGCGCGACATCACGTTTTTCCAGGAGGCGAGGGGCCTGAAGCTGAAGCATGCCCGCCTTGCAGCCTTCGGGTCCACCCGCCGCGCCGGCGTCAAGGCGTCCGAGGACGCCCAGCTCCGCACGCTCCTCGATAGCGGCATGCCGGTCATGACCATCGTGGGCAAGACGTGGGGCATGCATGTCACGGAGATTCTGCGCACCACGCTGGAGGAGAACCTCGCGATGATCGAGGACTCGGCGCGCTACCTCGTGGCGCAGGGCCGCGAGGTCATCTATGACGCCGAACATTTCTTCGACGGCTACAAGGACAACCCCGACTACGCGCTCAAGACGCTGGCCGCCGTGCTGCGCGGGGGCGCGACGAACCTGACCCTGTGCGACACCAACGGCGGCACGCAGGTGGATGAGTTCAAGGACATTGTCGCCCGCGCGGTGAAGGAATTCGGCGGCGACAAGGTCGGCGTGCACTGCCACAATGACAGCGGGCTCGGCGTGGCGCTCTCGCTCGCCGGGGTGACTGCGGGGGCGACGCTCGTGCAGGGCACGGTCAATGGCTACGGCGAGCGGGTCGGCAACGCCAACATGACGACCATCCTGCCGAACCTTTTCCTGAAGATGGGCCGCACCGCGCACTGTGCGCCCAACCTGGCGCAGATCCGCGACCTTTCCCTGTTCTTCGACGAGCTGGCGAACCTGCGTCCCGACGCGAAGGCGCCCTTTGTCGGCCAGTCGGCCTTTGCGCACAAGGGCGGCCTGCATGCCAACGCGGCGCAGAAGGTCGCGCGCAGCTACGAGCACATCGACCCGGCGCTCGTCGGTAACCGTACACGCGTGCTCGTGTCCGACATGGCCGGACGCAGCAGCCTCACCCTCAAGGCGAAGGAATTGGGCCTCGAACTCGACGAAAAGCGCCCGGAGATGAAGGGGCTGATCGAGGAGCTGAAGGAGCGGGAGTTCCGCGGCTACGAATACGAGGCGGCCGACGCCTCGTTCAGGTTGCTGGTCGCACGCTCGCTCGGGCAGAAGAAGACATTTTTCGAGGTCGAGAGCTATCGTGTCATCATCGAGCGCCACGGCGCCGAGCTCTGGGCCGAGGCGACCGTGAAGCTGAAGATCAACGGCGAGTCGGTGCACACCGTGGCGGAGGAAGCCGGCCCAGTGGGGGCGCTCGATCATGCGCTGCGCCGGGCGCTGGAAAAAACTTACCCGCAGCTGAGCGACATGACGCTCCGCGACTACAAGGTGCGCATCCTCGACAGCAGCAGCGGCGCCGGGGCGCGCACGCGCGTCCTGATCGAAAGTGGTGACGGCAAGTCCATCTGGGGCACCGTGGGCGTGAGCGACAACATCATCGACGCGAGCTGGGAAGCCCTGCGGGAGTCGGTGGAGTACAAGCTGATGCAGGGGTGAGGCCGGCCTTCGCCCCTGGGGCTACGGCGTGGCAGGCCCGCTGTCTGGATGAACCCTCTCGCCTGCTCAAGGTTACCGCGGGCATGAGGCTGGCTTGCCGAGCCGTAGCCTGTTCATGCGATTAGGGCCCTCCTTCGCCCGCTGGACGCGGGCTACGGCGTGGCAGCCTTCAACTGGGCCTATACCGCCTGCCCGCGGTCATCGCGGACGCTAGGCTGGCTTGCCAAGCCGTAGCCTTGGCGAAGGCTGGTGGTGGGTGATGGATTCGAACCATCGAAGGCGTAAGCCGGCGGATTTACAGTCCGCCCTCGTTGGCCACTTGAGTAACCCACCAAATTGCCGAACGCGCAAATTCACGAGTCGCTTCGCCGAGTTCAAGGCTTTTTTCACTCCTTGCCTGCCGCGCGCCGGGCGTCACGTTTTTTTCGGTCCTTCGCGTCGAAAATTCCATGCAGTCCCTGCTCGATCATCCGCTCATCGGACACCTCCTCACCATGGGTGGCGTGGTGCTCGCCCTGTTCGCCGTGGCGAGGATCATCAGTGAGCGGCGCCAGCCCAGCAACACCCTCGCGTGGCTGCTCGCGATCGTCCTGATCCCTTACGTGGGCGTGCCGCTCTACCTCGTGCTGGGCGGCCGGAAGCTCCGCCGCCTGCTCGCCCGCAAGGCGCCGTTTTGCCCTTCGCTGCCCGGCAACGTCCCCGTCCGTGCCGCCACGACCGCCTCACCCACCGCCCACACGGCCACGGCCGGTGGCGCCAGCCCGCCGGTCGGGGGCAATGCCCTCCACCTCCTCACCAACGGGGAGGAGGCCTTCCAGGCGCTCGAGCAGCACATCCGGGCCGCGCAGCACTCCATCCACATCACCACGTTTATCCTGGGGCGCGATGACACGGGCAAACGCCTCGTGCAACTGCTGGCCGAGCGCGCGCGAGCCGGCGTCAAGGTCCGCCTGCTGCTCGACGCGGTGGGCTGCGTGCTTTCGAGCCGCGGGTTTGTCGATCCCCTCCGGGCGGCGGGAGGGGAGGTGCGGCGTTTCATGACCGTGCTGCCGTTTTTCTCTCACCGGCACTCGGCCAATCTCCGCAATCACCGCAAGATTGCGATTTTCGACCAGCGCACCGCAATCCTGGGCGGCCACAATCTGGCCCGCGAATACATGGGGCCCGGTTCTTACCGGAAGCGCTGGCGCGACTTCGGCGCGGTCGTCCAGGGTCCCGCCGCCATGCTGCTCTACGAGGTGTGCCTCGCCGACTGGGCCTTCGCGAGCGGCCAGTCGCTGGAGGGGTTGTACCAGGAGTTGCGGCCGGAAGCCACCCGGCGGGCGGGAACCTGTGAACTGCAGGTGGTGCCGAGCGGGCCCGACATCAGTGGCGACGCGCTTTATGAGTCGATCATCTCGATGATCCAGGAGGCGGAGCGCAGCATCTGGATTGTCACGCCCTACTTCATCCCGGACGAGGTGCTCCTGCGCAGCCTCATCGTGAAGGCCCGCGCGGGGTGTGACGTGACGCTCGTCCTGCCCGCCCACTCCAACCACCCGATCACCGATTTTGCTCGCCGCTACTATGTGCGTGAACTGCAGCGCGCCGGCGCGCGGGTGCTGCTGTTCGGGCCGGGCATGATGCATAGCAAGGGCCTCATCGTGGATGACCGCATCGGCCTGATCGGCTCGGCGAACTTCGACCTGCGCAGTCTCTTCGTTAATTTCGAGATCGGCCTGCTCGTTTACTCGGAGCCCGAGGTTCGCGCCATGCGGGCCTGGGCGGAGGAGCTGATGCAGCACAGCCAGAAGCCCAAGCCCGAGCGCCCGAGCCGCGGCCGCCTCCTCGGCAACGTGGTCGAGGAACTCAGCCGGCTCCTCGCGCCGTTGCTGTGAAACGGCTGGATCGTTGACCGATCGTCGGTTCCATGTAGGGACGCCCCTACAGCGAACCGTGTGTTTTTCACAACAGCCCCGCCGTGCGGAAACTATAATACCCCAGTCCCAGCGGATCAGCCGTGGCCTGGCCCACGATCACGTGATCGAGCAGCTCGATATCAAGGGTCCGGGCCGCCTCGCGCAGCTGGCGGGTGACCTGGAGGTCGGCCGTGCTGGGCGACGGGTCGCCGCTAGGGTGGTTGTGCACGCAGACGACCGCGGAGGCGGAGGCCCGCACGGCCTCGCGGAAAACCTCGCGCGGGTGGGCGAGCGCCGCGGTCGCGGTGCCGGACGTCACCTCGATGCGCTTGAGGAGCCGGTTTTTCCGGTTCAGGCAAAGCACCCAGAACTTTTCCACCTGGAGTCCCCGCACGACCGGTTGGAAATAGGCCGCGATCAGGTCGCCGCGGTTGAGCAAGGGGGCCTCGCCTGTTTGCTGCCCGAGCACGCGGCGGGAGAGTTCCATCAGGGCGATGAGCTGGAGTGCCTTCACGCCGCCGATTCCCTTGAGTTGCCGGAAGTCGGACTCGTTCCACGTCAGCAGGCCCGCCAGGGTTCCCGCTTCACCGATCAGTTGGGCCGAGAGGCTGAGGACATCATGGCCGCGGGTACCGCTGCGGAGCAGCATCGCAAGCAATTCAATGTCACTCAGGGCTCCCGGCCCCAGACGGCCCAGCCGCTCCTGCGGACGTTCCCTGGCCGTCAGCTCGCGCAGGCGGTTGGTCGACGGGTATTCGGGGGATTCGTCCATGGAGACTTGGTCTTTCCCTTTAAACGTCGCGATCCATCCACTTCTTTCAGCGGAGATGACAATTTCGCGCAGAGGCGCGGAGGCGCAAAGGAATCCCCAAGGATTAAGGGTATGGAGGTGAGGATGGCGACTGCCGCATGGTTTGGTTTAACCCATGCCCACTCCGCGTCTCTGCGCCTCTCTGCGAAACTGGTTTGGAAGTCCGTATTCCAGCCAGACCAATAAGACAAGGCGCCCGCCTCAGTAATGCCGGATGTAGGCGTCGCGCCGCAGGCGCTCCAGCCAGCGTTGCTGGCTGATGGACGCCATCTGCTGGGTCAGGATCATCTCGATCTGGGGCCGCACGGAGTCCAACGGTTCGATGCCGGCATATTTCCGGTCCTCGATGAAAAGCAGAAAGCACCCTTCGGTCATGAGGACCGGATCGGGCACTTCGCCCTTTTTGGCGTTGAGGATGGCCGTCCGGAATTCCTTCCGCATCTCGGTCTCGGACAAATTCTGCCAGCCCCAGTCGCCGCCCTTGCTGCGTTTGGGATCCTGGCTGAAGAGCTTGGCGAGGTCCTCGAACTTTTCGCCGTTCATCAGGCGCCGTGTCACTTCGGCGGCCTTGGCCAGGAGCTGGGCGTCGGTCTCGCCCTCGCCGCGGGTGAACTGGATCAGGCGCAGGTGCACCTTGTCCTCCTGGTAAAAGCGCTCCTTGTTCTCGTTGTAGAACTGCTCGATCTTCACGGGGCTGACGATGCTCGTCGACTTGCGCTGCTGGGACTTCATGTACTGCACGATGATGTCCTCCTCGGTGTCGCGGCGGAATTCCCGGAGGGTTTTTCCCATCGAGCGCAGGTAGGCGAGGAACTTGGAGCGGTCGTTGTCGAATTCCTCCAGCTGTTTCCGGGCAATTTCGCTGTCGATGTAGCTGTCCGGGATGCGTCGAGGCTCCTGGTCCTCGCCCTTCGGCTTGCGGAATTCCTTCACGATCAGGACGCGGTCGATGAGGCCTTGGATGGTGTCGTCCTGCAGCGACTCGAGCATGTCGTTGAATTCCTTTTCATTGTGCGCCTGCCGCTGCAACTGCGGGATGAGCGGGGCGATTTCGTGGCGGACGTCATCGACGGTGATGATGCGATCCTCGACTTGCGCGGCCATGCCGTTGGCGAAGCGGAGGTCGAGGTTGTCCGGGCCCGGCTGGGTCGGAGCGGCGGCGGGGGCCGGGGCGGAGGGGGCCGTCGAAGGGCCCTTCTTGAGCTGGGCACTGGCGGGCCGGCAGGCCAAAAGGGCAAAAAGGCAGGCGAGGCCTGAGGCAAGGCGGCGGGACGTCATGGAAGGTTGTGCAAAAAGGCGATAATCTCTCGCAAACGTAGAAGTGGTTTTGGGGCGGTCAACCTTGGAAACCGGGTGCCAACCTGCACCCAGTCGTCGCGGCGGCCGCTATTGCGCAGGCACTTGAGGCGGCTGGACTCTGTTTCGACGGAAACGAGCCCCTTTTGTTCCGCCCGCACCCGGATTTCCGTCACCAACAGCAAAGCCTTCACCTCGTCGCCGAACTTGCCGAAGCGGTCGCGCAGGTCGGCCTCGATCTGCTTGAGTTGTGCGGTGGAGTCGGCCAGCGCGAGCTTGCGGTAGAAGTCGATGCGCAGGCGGGTTTCGCCCAAGTAGGAGTGGGGGATGAGCGCCCGGATAACAGGCACTTCGACGGCCCCGCTGGCATCATGCTCGGCATCGCGCACCGCTGTGTAGCTGTCGGCATAGCGCCGTCGGCCGTCCTCGCCGCCTCCGGCGCCCTCGCCGATGGAGACGAAGTCGAGCTTCACGCTGGCGCGCACGGCCGCGGCATGCTTGTCGCCGCGCAACCGCGCCACGCTCTGGCGGAGGAGCTGGCAGTAGAGTTCGAAGCCCACGCCGGCGATGTGGCCGCTCTGCTCGGCGCCGAGCAGGTTGCCCGCGCCGCGCAGCTCGAGGTCGCGCATCGCGATGCGGAAGCCGGCGCCCAGTTGGTTGTGCGTGCGCATGGCCGAGAGGCGCTGGCGGGCGACCTCGACCAGCCGGGTGTGGCGGTGCAGCAGCAGGTACGCGTAAGCTTGGTGTCGAAAGCGCCCGACGCGCCCGCGCAGCTGATAAAGTTGCGAGAGGCCAAAGCGGTCCGCGCCCTCGATGATGATCGTATTGCAGTTCGGGATATCGAGGCCGCTCTCGATGATCGTGGTGCAGACAAGCACCTGGTATTTGCCCGCGACGAAGTCCGTCATCATCCGCTCGAGTTCCTTTTCGTCCATCTGGCCGTGACCGACGCCGATGCTGAGGTCGGGCAGGAGCTGGCGCAGGCGGCTGGCGACGAGATCGATCGTCATCACGCGGTTGTGCAAATAGAAGACCTGTCCCCCGCGGCGGATCTCATGACGTACCGCGTCGACGACGATCTTTTCGTCGTAGGTCTTCACGATGGTCTGGATGGGGTGGCGGTTGGTCGGCGCCGTCTCGATGACGCTCATGTCGCGCGCGCCGGTGAGCGCCATGTAGAGCGTGCGCGGGATCGGCGTGGCGCTCATTGACAGCACGTCGACCGTGGCGCGCATCCGCTTGAACACCTCCTTATGCTTCACGCCGAAGCGCTGCTCCTCGTCGATCACGACGAGGCCGAGCTCCTTGAACCGCACATCGGACTGGAGCAGGCGGTGCGTACCGATCAGGATGTCGACCTGCCCAGCGGCCGTCGCATCGAGAATGGTCTTCTGCTCGGCGCGCGAGCGGAAGCGGCTGACCATGTCGACCGCGATCGGGTAGCCGGCCATGCGCTCGCGAAACGTATTGAGATGCTGCTGGGCCAGCACGGTCGTGGGCACGAGAATGGCCACCTGCCGGCCGCCCTGCACGGCCTTGAACGCGGCGCGGATGGCGACCTCGGTCTTGCCGAAGCCCACGTCGCCGCAGATGAGCCGATCCATCGGGCGCGCGCGCTCGAGGTCCGCCTTGGTCTCGGTGATGGCGCGGAGCTGGTCGGGCGTCTCGGTGAAGGGAAAGGACGCCTCGAATTCCTTCTGCCAGGTGTTGTCCACGGGGAAACCGTGCCCCGGCTGGGCCTCGCGCGCCGCCTGGATGCGCAGGAGCTCGCCCGCGAGGTCGATGGTCGCGCGTTCCGCGGCCTGGCGCGCCTTTTCCCAGCGACCCGACCCGATGCGTCCGAGCTGCGGCTTGGCCTTGCTCAGGCCGACATAGCGGCTGATCAGGTGCGACTCGGTCAGCGGCACGTGGAGCGTCACCTTGTCGTCGAACTCCAGCGAGATGACCTCGCGCAGACCCTGGCTGGTGTCGAGCTTCGTCAGCCCGCGATAGAGCGCGATGCCATGCTGGAGATGGACGACGAAGTCGCCCTCGACCAGTTCGGCAAAATCGAGCAGCTGGTCGATCTGCGCGCGCTGGGCTGTGGCCCGCGGATTCAGGGAAGGGCGGCGGGCACGCTGGCGGCCGAAAATTTCGGTCTCGGTGACGAGGACGAGGCCCTTCGCCTTCTTGGGCAGGGTCGTCCAATGCAGCGTGGCCGGCGCGGATCCAAAGGTGATGCGGAAACCCTCGTTCAGCGCGCCGCGCAGGAAGACGGGCTTGAGCGCCTTCAAGGCTGGTTCCTCGGCAAGGATTTCCCGGGCGCGCTGCTCCTCGCCCTCCTTTGAAACCGCAAACGCCACGCCATATCCCTCCTTTTGCCAGGCCGCCGCCTGCCGGAGGAATCGGTGCCGCGACTCCTCCTCGACCTGCAACCGCTCCTGCGCCACGAGCGCCTCGTCGGGATAGCTGCGGTGGTGGACCAGGCTTTCGCTGTTCCAAGTGACTTCGTTTTCCGTGCCGTCGAACAGGGCCGACGCCTCATCGAGGTCGCTGAGTCCGAAGCTCGCCGCGCATTTGGCCAGCAGGTCGGGTAGGGCGCGGACTTCCTCCTTCGCCAAGGCTTCCGCCGTCGCTAAAGCTATTGCGGACAAGTCGGCGGCCAGGGCGCTCGGCGCCGGGTCCGCACCCGGCTTCTGCTCCACGAGGTCCGTCGCCGCCGATTCATCTCCGAACAGGCTGAACTCCTCTTCCAGCGAGGCGGGTTCCACGAAGACGAGGTGCGTGTGGGGCGAGAGATAATCAACAATACCCGTCTTCGAGGGATCGAGCTTCACGCGGGGCGAGGCGGCGAGGGAGATGGATTCGACCGCGTCGCCCGAGCGCTGCGTCACGGGATCGAAGAGCCGGATCTCCTCGATCTCATCGCCGAAAAAATCGAGGCGATAGGGCTGGTTCGCCGTCACGGGATACACGTCGATGATGCCGCCGCGGATCGCGTAATGCCCGGGCGCCTCGCAGACCGCCTCGGAATCGTAGTCCAGCTTTTGGAGCTGTTCGAGCAGGCCGTGGAACGGCTGCTTCTGGCCGCGCGTGAGCACGAGTTCGCGCGTGGCGAAGGCCTCGAGCGCGGGCACGGGTTGGAGCAGGGCGGCCGGGGTCGAGAGGATGACCAGGACATGGCTGGTGGCGGCGGCCCGGCGGGTCGCGCGCAGCCGGGACAGCACCGTCAGTCGGTCGCTGGAGGCGGCGAAGGCCTCGCGCATGTCGCGGCTGTCTGGCATCGATTCCGGGAAAACCAGCACCGCCAGTTCCGCCGCCGGTCCGCCGGAGGCCGCGTGGAAAAAGCCGATGTCCTCGGCCAGCGTCTCGGCGGTCTTCAAGTCCTCGGCGACGACCAGCCAGACTGGCGCGGGCCGGGCGCGGACGAGCCCGGCGATCACTGCGCCGCGGGCCGGCGGGCAGACGCCAGTGAGCTTGTGGCGCGGAGCAGGGGATGAAGGCATGTTGATCGCGGAAACGCGGAGGAACGGAAGCGCGAAAGAGCGGAAAGACAATTCCCTGCTTCCACTCCTCCGCGCTTCCGCGATTAGTCCCCGCTGTCCGGCATCAGCGTTTCAAGGGCCGCCTGCGCGGCGGCCTCCTCGGCGAGCTTCTTTGACTTGCCGCGGCCGGAACCGGCCGGCTGGCCGTTGATGAAGACGGTGACCTCGTATTCGCGGGCGTGGTCTTCACCCGCGATCTGGCTCACCTCGTAGCGCAGCGCATCATTGCCATGCTGGGGCTGGATGTATTCCTGCAGGCGCCCCTTGGGATTGTCGGCGTCGACGGCACCCGTCAGGCGGTCGGAGAGGGGGCCGTAGAGGCCGAGTACCACGCGCTTCGCGACCGGCAGGCCGCCGTCCAGATAAAGCGCGCCAAACAACGCCTCGCAGGCGTCCTCGAGTGCGGCGGCCCGGAAGCGGCCGCCGCTGGCCTCCTCGCCCGGGCTGAGGCGCAGGCAGACATCGATCCCGATCTCGCGGGCGAGAGTGGCGAGGAAGGTGCCCTTCGTCAGGGTCGCGCGCCGCTTGCTGAGCAGGCCCTCACGATCGCCGGGGAAAAGCTGGAACAGCGCCTCGGTCAGCACGAGCTGGAGCACGGCATCGCCGAGGAACTCCAGCCGCTGGTTGCTCTCGGCCACCTCGGGATGGTCCTGCAGGTAGGACGGGTGCGTGAGTGCGCATTCGAGCAGGCCGACGTCGTGGAACGAGTAGTCGAGCCGCTGCTGTAAACTATCCAGGGGATGTGGGCCGGAGTCGGACAACGGGTTTGAAAATTCCAAAGCACAAAGCTCCAAACGCCAAGGAAAGGTGCAAACCCCAAATGCCAATCCGGAGGGCCGGATGGTCCGATGTTCGGATGATCCGATGATCGGAGCAGACCATCCGATCATCGGACCATCCGACCATCGGTTTTTGCCCGCGTCCGCGGGCGGCTAAGACGACGCGCTGGCGTAGCGGCGCAGGCCGCGGTTGAAAACGAAGATGGCGACGGCAAGCCAGGCGAGGGCAACTGCGAAGAGCCAGACGGCGTAGCTCGGCTGGAAGCCGTGGAGCAGCGTGCTCGCCGGGGCGTTGCTCACGACCACGACGGGCAGCAGCCAGACAAAGATGACGTTGGCGGCGCCCTTGAACGCCGCGCGCGGCAGGCGTGAAAACTCGAAGAGCGAAAAATAACTCGTCACGATGCTGTCGCCGCCCGTGGTCCAGAAGGTGAGCGACGCTGACATGACGAGCACGCTGAAATGAATGATGATCCCGCAGAGGATCATCAGGCCGTAGGCCGCGAGATCCGCCGCGCCCGGATGCAGGCCGAGCCGGTGGGCCGCGTAGATGACCACGCCCAGCGCGACGAAGGAATTGCAAAGGCCGTCGGGATCGAGTTTGCGCGTTGCGACCATGAACAGGGGGTTGCCCGGCTGCGCGAGGAAGAAGTCGAAGGTGCCGGAACGGATGTTGCGGCTCATCTCGAAAAGGTTGCTCCAGAAAAATCCCATGACGTACCGCTGGATGAGCATGGCGGTGCCCACGAGGAGGATCATCTCGTACTTGCTCCAGCCCGCGACGGATGCGGTGTGGTCGTAGATGACGGTGACGAGGAGGAGGTTCACGCTCATCCAGAACAGTTCCACCATCGCCCAGAGGAAGAAATCGAAGCGGAACATCAGGGTCCGCACGATCGAGTAGCGGGCGCTGGCGAGCCAGATGCGGAGGTAGCTCATGGGTCAGGTGACAGGGGACGGGATGCCGGGTGACAGGTTGAGGACCTCAGCCGCCGACGGCGGTGTGCCGCCGCAGGCCGCGGGACCAGAGGAGCTGGGTAAGCGCGAGGAGCGCGAGGGCCCAGCCGGCCTGGATGACGAGGCCGCTGGTGGCGCGGGCGTAGTCGATGCGGCCCGTGAAAATCGCCGCGGGGAAATACATCTGGTAATAAAACGGCAGGAGCTCCGCGATCCGCAGGAGGCGCTGGGGCATGAGGTCGAGGGGGAACATCTGCCCGCCGAGCAGGGCCTCGACCGCCATCGAGAGAATCACGAACCCCTGGATTTCCAGGAACCAGAACGTGAGCATCCCAAAACAGTAGGCGATGCTGAACTGGATCAGGGCCGCCAGCGCCATGGCGGGCAGGGCCAGCAGGATTCGCCAGGCCTCGAAAGGCGGCAGGGCCAGCTGGCTTTTGTACAGCGGCAGCAGGATGAGCAGCGGGACCAGCATGAGGGTGCCCGAGACGAGCCGCGCGGACGTGAAGATGCTGAAGCGGTAGGCGAAATAATTGACCGGCTTGAGCAGGAACTGGTTGATCAGCCCGTTGCGGATTTCCTCGCTGATCTGGTAGTCCTCGTTGAACGCGCCGATGAAGAACTGCAGCACGATCAGCGTCACGAAGTAGGTGATGGTCGAAGGCAGGTCGAAGCCACCGACGCGGTCCGTACCGGAAAAAACCGCCCCCCAGAGGATGAACACGACCACCAGCTGGAAGAGCGAGAAGAACGCACGGATCAGGAAATTCCACCGGTACACGATGTTGCTCTGCAACCCCACCAGGAAGGCGTGCCGGTACTTGTTCAGGAAGGTGAGCATCGGAGTGGCCCACGGAATACACGGAACACACGGAAGCAAACCCCGAGTCCGATCATTTTCACACGGAGGCACGGAGAACACAGAGCATGGGACCGATCTCTGTGTCCTCCGTGCCTCCGTGTGAAATTCCGGCAGATCGGTGATCTCCTCCCTGCGTCACTGCGCCTCTGCGCGAAACCAACTCCGGAATCAGGCCTTCAGGCCGAAGCGCTCGATCACTTCCTTCGCGAGGGCGCGGTAGGCGGTGGCGCCGGTGCCGTCGGCATCGTAGGCGAAGATGGGTTTGCCGAAGCTCGGCGCCTCGCTGAGGCGAACCGTGCGGGGGATGACCGTGTGGAAGATTTTATCGGGCAGGTGCTTCTTCACCTCGTCGACGACCTGCTTGGAGAGGTTGGTGCGCGAGTCGAACATCGTCATCACCACGCCGCCGAGCTCGATGGGCGCGTGGTTGGGCGCGGCCTTGAGGCGGTCGACGTTGCGGAGGATCTGGCCGAGGCCCTCAAGGGCCATGTACTCGCACTGGAGCGTGATCAGCAGGTAGTCGGCGGCGACGAGGCTGTTCATCGAGAGCATGCCGAGGGCGGGGGGGCAGTCGATGATGATGGCCCGGTAACCCTGGGAGGCGCGGACGGGCTCGAGTACAGTGCGGAGGCGGGCGAGGAAATTCTCGGTCTGGGGCAGCTCGATCTCGGCGGCGGCGAGGTCCTCCTCGCTCGGGATGAGCGCGAGATGCTCGTAGGGCGTGGGCGTGATCATCTCGAAGGCCGAGCCCTCGCCGCGGAGCGGGCCGTAGAGGCTCTTGCCCTCCTGCTTCTCGATGCCGACGGCGCTGGTGGCGTTGGCCTGCGGGTCGAGGTCGATGAGCAGCGTGTGGATTTTCTTCTCGGCCAGCGCAGCGGCGAGGTTGACGGCGGTGGTGGTTTTGCCGACGCCGCCCTTTTGGTTGGCGATGGTGAAGACAGTGGTGGGCATGGAGACGCCCCATGACTAAGGGTGCGGTGCGCACGAGCGCAAGCGCAGGGTCAGGTCGTGATCCGACAGAACGGATCCAATCCGGTTTCACGCTGAGGCGCGGAGATCGCGGAGGAAGGAATTATTGAAACTGGTCCGGCGTGGGCGGGGTCTTTGATCCGCCCATTTCCGATTCCCCACGTTTTCTCTGCGCTCTCCGCGCCTCTGCGTGAAACCGTTCCCCGTCAGCTCTTCACTACGAGACTGGATGCGAGCACGTTCGCTTTTCTCCAAACCATGCCAATGTTTGGGTGCATGACGAAACTCTCCCTCCCGAAACAGATCGCCGGACTCGCGGGCTGGCTGGCGCTGGCGTTTGGCACCGCCGCCGTGGGGGCGGTCGCCTCGGTACGGGCGGTGGAATTTTATCAACAGCTCGCGCGCCCGCCGTGGGCGCCGCCGGCCTGGCTGTTCGGACCGGTCTGGAGCGGGCTTTACCTCCTGATGGGAATTGCGGCTTGGCTGGTTTGGCGGGAAGCCGGCTTCGTGAGGGGTAGGGTGGCGCTCGGACTGTTCCTGGTCCAGTTGGGGGCGAACGCGCTCTGGAGCTGGCTGTTCTTTGCGTGGCACCTCGGCTTCTGGGCGTGCATTGAGATCCTGGTGCTCTGGCTGCTGATCGCCTGCACCCTGGCGGCCTTCTGGCGGATCCGGGCCCTGGCGGGCGCGCTGCTCCTGCCATACCTCGCCTGGGTCACCTTCGCCACGGCGCTGGCCTTCGCGACTTGGAGGCTCAATCCCGCAGTGCTGGATTAGCATGTCTGGGGGAATTACTCGTTATGGTCGGAAACCGACACGTTCCTGCTTGTGGATAGAGCGGCGAAAAGCGCTAAACGCATGGCGATGACATTGCATCCCTTTATTGCGGCTACGGCGACCAATTCAGTTTCCGGAATTGGCTCGATCCTGATCATACCTGCGCCGAGGTTTTCCATTGAAGCCGCGACGACGATAATCTGACCATAAATGAGCTGACCGCTGCTAAAGAAATGCTAGCCGGCACCTGCTTCTTCTCTGTATTACCCCTAGTATATCTTCCGATCCGGAGATTTTCTACCAATGAAACACGACCGATATTTTTATAGCCTAACCTCGTTTGTATTGCTGGTGCTGATGCTAATCGGGTTTCAGAAGTTTTATTTAGAGGGCAAGGAGGCTAATGGTAGCGACGTTCCGCACAGCATTTTGACCTTGGTGATCATTCACGGTGTGGCGCTTACGATCTGGGTTGTGCTCTTCTTTGTGCAGTCGCTCTTGATTGCATCCAAGAATCGCCAGCTCCACATGAAGCTCGGCTGGGTTGCGGCGTCGGTGGCCCTCATAATCGCGGCAAGCGGACCGCTGGTGGCGATTGCCGGGCCTCGACTCCAACCCGGGCGTCACGTCGCCGGCATGACCTATCGCCAATTCATCCTGCCCATGTTTGCCGAGATCACCGCCTTCACGGTCTTGGTTGCCCTAGGGCTTTACTTCCGGAAAAGACCGGGGATCCATCGGTCAATGATGCTGCTGGCCACGCTGAGCATAATCTCTGGTGCGACCGTCCGAACGCATTTCATCAGCCAGTTGTTTGGCACTCACGGCTGGATCGGTTTATTCGGCCCCGCTTTCGTCCTAGGGGCGGGCATCTTGATCATCCGAACCCTCATGACCAGGTCGTTTGACCGGTGGTTTGCGGCGGGTTATATCGGGCTAATCTGTTTTTACGTCGCCGCCATGAATTTGGCCGTCGGCGAATCGTGGACCTCGATAGCAGAGCGGATCGCACGGGGCTGAACCGGGTTTACCGCGGTTATGCCAGCCGGTCAGGATCTGAAATCCGTCATCGGCCTCGCGACTCGTGTCTTTCTCCTTGCCGTTTTGCGCCTGAAAGCTAGCTGTCTACGTTCTGTCTTTTTGCATAGGGCGCGGTAGCCAAGTGGTAAGGCCGAGGTCTGCAAAACCTCTATGCGCCGGTTCAATTCCGGCCCGCGCCTCCAATTTTCGCACTGCGAAAATTGCCTCGCCGGAGCCCCCGGGCGAAGGCGGGCCATACTCGCAGTCTA
>CAIUWA010000040.1 GCA_903902745.1 uncultured Opitutia bacterium
AGACAGGGTAAACAGAGTTGAAGGCGGCCGATCTGAAACGGGACGGACTTGGATAAAAAGGAAACCCTGCCGGGAAAGGGCAGGGTTTCGGGAAATTGGGTGCAGGGGCTGGATTTGAACCAGCGACCTTCAGGTTATGAGCCTGACGAGCTACCAGGCTGCTCCACCCTGCAACAATCGGGAGGGCCAACGTGCTGGGGCAGGATTACCCTGTCAACGCCTTTCCCCGACGGGAATTTGCCCGGTGGAAAAACGAACTCAAGTGGGAGGTGTGGCCAAGCTAGAAAGGCTGAATGAGCTCGGAGTCGTTCAGCCCAAACGTGACGCTGTTGGTGGAAATCCGCCGGATGCGGAGATAGACCGGGATGCCCTGAACTCGGGCCGTGATCCTAGCCGCTATCATCACCTCAATCAAGGTGAAGGCTTTTATGGAGCTCTGAATGCGGCGTTTCATACTAGGCTAAATAGGGTCTAGACCCCAGTTGTGTCCGGAGCGGAATTGTGCGTCAAGGGTTAGTTATTGGCGGATTTCCAGGTCCGCAAATCGTCGTATTTGTTAAAATACCTAGCTGTTAGCAACTTTTGTGCGCGGATTTTTAAATAACGCTAAATATTGGCGAGAAAACAATAGGTATAAATACCCACTCTTCCAAATAAAAACATGAATTTAATGTGTATCGGTTGCATGAATATGGCATTAAAAACTGTAGCATAGTGGGTTATGGAGCGCCTTGAAATAATATGACGGCTCGAAGTCTGCAGATCAGACAAAGAATGTTCCTGCGTGGCTGGGCTCGAATCCAGTGCCATTACAAAGCGTAGATTTGGAAACCTCCCATGATACTCGGTTTTCAGATGATAGAAGGTGTTTTAAGGTCGATTAATTTACATGTTTTTGACGACGGCAAGAACTGCTCTTTCAGGGCTCACAACCAGCACTGAGCAGTGTTACGCGAGCAACGACCGACATGGTTGGAATCCTCGTCGAGCTACGCTTGGCTGTCACTTTGGCAGGAGCAAAAATATCCTTGGTTCCGAAACGGGAGACGCTGCAACGCAGACGGTGTGAATGGCGGATAAAGCAATGGGACCAGGTGGTCGGTTATTCCTGCTGTGCTCGGCGGGTTGGCCCTTCTTTGAATCCAGCCGAAATGCAGTCCTGACGCCGGCAGCTGCAACGAGAGTCGGGTGAATTTCCTTACTTCGCTCTTGCCAGCGGGTCTGGTGATCTCTGTCTTCTACCGCTCCGTTTCTTCCGAAGAGACGAATCAACCAGAAACTGCAACCAACCTGAATCCACGATCGCAAGGCGGCCCATTGGCCGACCTGTGTGTCCAAGATACATAGATCCATATGAGTATTAGCGTTACCGTAAAAGACCTGCTCGATGCCGGCGTGCATTTCGGGCATCAGACCAAGCGCTGGAATCCCCGTTCGAAGCCGTACATCTTCGACCACCGCCAAGGCATCACCATCATTGATCTCGGCAAGACGCATGCGGCGCTGGAAAAAGCCTGCGCGTTTGTCGAGGAAACCGTCGGCAACGGAGGCAACCTCCTTTTCGTCGGGACCAAGCGCCAGGCAAAGGAAATCATCCGCGAGGCCGCAACTTCCACGAACATGCCGTACTGCGTTGATCGCTGGCTGGGCGGTACCCTCACCAACTACGGCACCGTCAAACGCTCCATTGCCAAGTACAAGAAGTACCAGGCCATGGAAACCAGTGGTGAGATGGCCAAGCTTCCCTCGAAAGAAGAGGCAGCGATCAAGCGGGAGATGACCCGCATGCAGCGCAATTTTAACGGCATTGCCGACATGGGCGATCTTCCTTCGGCCATGTTCATCGTCGATATCAACCACGAGGAAATTGCCGTTGCCGAAGGCAATCGTTGCATCATCCCCACGATTGGACTGGCCGACACCAATTCCGATCCGAGTCTGCTGACGTATCCCATCCCCGGCAACGACGATGCCGTGAAATCAATTCGGATCATCGTCGAGGCCATTGTTGCCGCCGTCCAGAGTGGCTTGAGCCAGCGGGACTCCCGTCGGACCGCGCGTGCGCAGGCCGATTACAAGGCCGTGACAGCTGCGGCGGCTGCGGCTGCGGGCATCGATGAGGAAATTGATCTGTCGAAGGTCGAATTGCCCGCCGGTGTTGCCGCCGTGGTGGAAGGCGAGACCGAGGGCGTTGCGCCGAAGAAGAAATTGGTCCGGGTCAAAAAAGCGCCCGTGAAGGCCGAGTAATCCTGTTTTGAACCCAACTCTCACCTGATGAGCACTGCTGCTGCCACTCCCAACGAAGGCAATCCGAACCCGATCTCCGCCCAAATGGTCAGCGCTCTGCGCGAAAAAACCGGCGCCGGATTGCTTGACTGCAAGAAGGCCCTCACCGAGTCCAAGGGCAATGCGGAGGAGGCCATTGTCATCCTGCGCAAAAAGCTCGGTAGCAAAATGGACAAGCTGTCGACCCGCGCCACGAAGGAGGGCCTGATCGAGAGCTACATCCATGTCGGCGGCAAGGTTGGCGTGCTGCTGGAGGTGAACTGCGAGACGGATTTCGTTGCGCGCAACGATGAGTTCAAATCGTTCTGCCGGGATGTCTGCCTGCAGATCGCCGCGGCCAATCCGCTGTATGTCACCCGCGAGGAAGTGCCGGAAGCCGAGTTGGCCAAGGAACGCGAAATCGCTGCCGCGCAGGTGCAGGGTAAGCCACCCGCCGCGGTGCAAAAGATCGTCGAGGGCAAGCTCGACAAGCATTATTCCACCGTCTGCCTGCTGGATCAGCCCTTCGTCAAGCTGCCGGAGAAAACGGTGAAGGAGATGCTGTCCGAGAAGATTTCAAAAATCGGCGAAAACATCCAAATTCGCCGTTTCACACGCTACCAGCTGGGTACCTGAGGGACGCTGGAGTCATTTGCATTTCAGGGCGCTTCGCACACCGCAGTGAAGCGCCCTTTGTTTTTTATCCATGAGAGTTACCCGCCTCCAGATCGTCGCCCGCGGGCTCGCCAACCGCTGTCCCAATTGTGGTGGACGTACGCTGTTCAAGGCGGGCACATTTTTTGAGGTGAACCAAGCCTGTCCGGCTTGTGGCCTGAAAATTGAGCGGGATGAGGGCTTTTTCCTCGGTTCGATGTCCCTCAACTATGGCGTGACGCTGGTCTGCTTTCTTACTCCGGTGATGCTGCTGGCCTACTACAAGGTTATCGGCGTCACGGCGGCGGTCGTGCTGGCCGGCCTCGGTTCCATCGCGGTGCCCGCGCTTTTCTATCGTTCTTCCCGCAGCTGGTGGCTGATGAACTACTACATTTTTTTCCCCCATCATCTCCCCGCCAACCAGGAGGCGGCCCGGCGGGGGGAGGACGGGAACATCTAGCGGGCGCGGGAACTTTCGGCTTCCGTTTTGTTTCCGGGCGCCTACGTTCCGCCTTCCGCGCCGGAGGGGTGGCAGAGTGGTCTATCGTACCTGACTCGAAATCAGGCGTGCCCGAAAGGGTACCGTGGGTTCGAATCCCACCCCCTCCGCCATCCTTCGCTGAACCAAGACGGCCTGCGTCCGGTAGTTTTCCAAGAGCGGAGGGCGGGTCAACTGCAGCCCTCGAGGACTGCTCATCTCATCGACAATGGTCTGGGAGCGAAGTGCAAGGCATAGGCATGACCTTTGCAACGACCCGGCAGAGTGGCTTCAACCGCTGAAGAGCCGACTCTCCCTCGGCTGCGAATTCTGGGTCGTAGCCGACTTTCCCGAGCACGATACCAGCAGGTACAAAACGCCATCGAGGGCATTTTCAGTCTACCCTGACGGTCATTACCTGCTGGCTAACCCGCCCTTAGCGAAGCTTTACGAGGCGTGGCGCTTTTTGCCCCTCGGATCACCGGGATCAGGCTGATTGTCACTGATATCAACATGCCCAACCTCGATGGCGCAGCTTTCGCCATGATCGCAAGCCGGATCAATCCAACCGTGAAAATCCTGGCGGTCAGCGGCAAGGGCTAGGCGTCAAAGCCGCATCCGTACGCCAACGCCATTCTGTCGAAGCCCTTTAGGATCGAGGCAATGCTGGGGACGGTGCATGAGCTGCTTCAGACCGGCATCCTGCGCTAAACCGCCGGCCGGGCCCGCTGGGCGGCGGCGGCGGTGAAATAGTCATGGACGTTAAACGCCGGTTCATTGGCCATGCGCGGCCGGGGCAGGTAAGCGCCGTTGGCGTGCAGTACCCGGGCATTCACATTGTCCTGCAATTCCATTGGGAAGAGCTCATCCGTGATCCAGCGGCGCAGGGTCGGATCCTCAATGGGGAACAGCACCTCCACCCGGCGAAAGAAATTGCGGGCCATCCAGTCGGCGCTGCCGGCAAGAATCACCGGTTCCCCGCCGTGATTTTCAAAATAGAACACCCGGGCATGCTCAAGGAAGCGGCCCACCAGGCTGCGCACTCGGATATTTTCACTCAACCCTTTGACCCCTGGGACGAGGCAGCAGATGCCGCGCACGATCAGCTCGATCTGCACCCCGGCCTGGGATGCAGCGTAAAGGTTGTCCATCGTGGTCTTGTCCACCAGCGAGTTCATCTTGGCCACGATGCGGGCGGGGTGGCCGGCGGCGGCCTGCTCCGTTTCCCGGATGATGAGCTCCTGCAGGCGGCGATGCAGGTCGAAGGGGGCGACGAGCAAATGGGAAAAATGGGGCTCGCGGCTGAAGCCGGTGAGGGAATTGAACAGCAGCGCCATGTCAGCGGTGATCTCAGGCCGCGAGGTGAAGTAACTCAGGTCGGTGTAGAGCTTGGCGGTCCGCGGATTGTAGTTGCCGGTGCCGAGGTGCGCGTAGTGCCGCATGCCCGGGCCCTCGCGCCGGACGACGAGGCACATTTTGCAGTGAGTCTTGTGGCCGACGAGTCCGTAGACGACATGGACGCCGGCTTCCTCCAGCTGGCGCGCCCACTGGATGTTGTTGGCCTCGTCAAAGCGCGCCTTCAACTCCACTAGCGCCGTCACCTGCTTGCCGTTGCGGGATGCCTCGATGAGCGCGCGCACGATGGGAGAGTCCCCGCTGGTGCGGTAGAGCGTCTGCTTGAGGGCGAACACCTGCGGGTCGCGCGCGGCGTGCTCCACGAATTCCACCACGGGAGTGAAGGAATCGTACGGATGATGCAGCAGCAGGTCCTGGGCGCGCAGGATCTCGAATACCCGGCTGGCCTCGCGCAAGGGCGAGGCATTGACCGGTGTGAACGGGGGATATTTCAGGTCGGGTCGGTCGATTTCTGCCAGGCTCATCAGGCGCAGGAGATTGAGCGGACCCGTGAAGCGGAAAACATATTCGTGCGACAGGCTGAGGTTGTCGCAGAGCTCGCCAAAGATGACGTCATCCACGCCTTCCTCGATCTCCAGGCGCACGGCGGATCCCCGGCGCAGGTTGCGCAGTTCCTCCTCGATTTTCTTGAGCAGGTTTTCCACCTCTTCCTCGTCGATGTAGAGATCGCTGTTGCGCGTGACCCGAAAGGCGTGGGCCGAAGTCAGGCGATAGCCGGGGAAGACCGCGTCGGCGCAAAGCTTGATGATATCGGTGAGGAAGATGTAGCGCTGCTGGCCGGAGGCTGCGGGGTCGATGCGCACGAGGCGCGGCAGGACGCGCGGGACCGGCAGGATCGCCACGAGCTTTTCAACTTCCGGCGTCGCGGGATTGTCGAGGGAGACGACGATGTTGAGCGTCTTGTTGCCCAGTTGGGGAAACGGATGGGATTGGTCGAGGGCGAGCGGGGTCAGCACCGGGAAAACCTGCTCCTGAAAATAGCTGCGCACCCAGCTGAGTTCGGCCCCCGCCAGTTCCCGGGCGGTTTTAAAGACGATGCCTTCCAGGGCGAGGGCCGGCACCAGCTGCTCGTGCCAGCAGCGATACTGGTCCTCGATCAGCGAGGCGACCACGAGGTGGATGCGGCGCAGTTGCTCCCGCGCGCCCAATCCGTCGAGGCTTGATTCCGTCACGCCCGAATCGACCTGCTGGATGAGCCCGGCCACACGGATCTCGAAAAATTCGTCGAGGTTGGAGCTGACAATGGCGAGGAACTTCACGCGCTCGAGCAGCGGGTGATTCGAATCCTGGGCCTGCTCCAGCACCCGGCGGTTGAAGGCAAGCCAGCTCAGTTCGCGGTTGAAATAGGCGAACTTCGCCGGCGGGGTGGCGTCGGACCGTCCGTCGAGCGCGAGCACATCCTCCAACAGCGGGGCCCGGGCCACCGCGGGTGCAATCCGGGGGCGGGGGGGTGATTTGTGCGGGCGTTTGGCCATGGGAACCGGACGGCAAAATGAGTCGGGCAGAGTAGGCGGCGTGCAGGTCAAAACGAGATTTTAAATCTCCTGTCGCGCAAATGTAACACCAACCGTTGCAAGCAACGACTGTGCCGCCGCGCTTGGGTTCCGTCTGTTACCCTGGCTTGGGTGCGTCCCTGGTGGACGCCCGACTTCACGGCCACAAACCGGGCAGCCCCGAGGGACGCCCCGACATTCGGCAGCACGATACCCGCTCAGCCTACCCACACGGTCTTAACATTCACGAACGCGCGAAGGCCCCAGCAGCCGAGTTCACGGCCGTGGCCGCTTTGCTTCACCCCGCCGAAAGGGAGCGTGGGATCGGAACGGACAAATTCGTTCACGAACACGAGACCGCTGTCGATGCGGCCGGCCAGCTCGCGTCCCCGCCGCCGGTCCCGGGTGAAGAGGCCGGCACCCAAGCCGTAGATCGAGTCATTGGCTGCGGCCACGGCCGCCTCCTCGTCGCGCACGGGAATGATCGCCGCCACCGGCCCGAAGAGCTCCTCGTCATAGGCGGGCATGCCCTTGCGTACATTCGTCAGTACGGTGGGCGGATAATAGAACCCCGGGCCGGGCGGTATTTTGCCGCCGAGCACCAGACGCGCCCCGCGGCGCACGCTGGCGGTCACCTGGGCGTGAAGCTCGTCGCGCAGGTCGTGGCGCGCGAGCGGCCCGACTTCGGTGGCTGGATCGGCCGGCGGGCCGACCCGGCGCGCGGCGAGGCGCGCGATGAATTTTTTCTCGAAGGCGCGCCGGACCGATTCCACCACGATGAATCGCTTGCCACACACGCAGCTCTGGCCGCTGTTGAAAAGCCGGGCCTGGGCGCAGATCTCGGCCGCGTGATCCAGATCGGCGTCGGCGAGGACCAGATAGGGATCGCTGCCGCCGAGCTCGTAGATGCCCGGCTTCATGGCGGCGCCGGCCAGTGCGGCCACGCTTTTCCCCGCGGCGGTGCTTCCGGTGAGGGTCACCCCGGCCACCCGTGGGTCGGCGATGATGGCAGGAATTTCCTTGGAGGTGATGAGCAGGGTTTGGAGCGCGCCGGCGGGCAGGCCCGCCTCGGCAAAAACCTGCTCCAGGGCGAGGGCACAACCGGTGACATTGGAGGCGTGCTTGAGCACCATGGTGTTGCCGGCCATCAGGACGGGCGCAGCGGCGCGGATGACCTGCCAGAACGGGAAATTCCACGGCATGATGGCGAGCACGACGCCGAGCGGTTCGTAAGCCACGCGGGCGTGGGGCGAGGCGCCGGGGGGATGCTCATCCGCGAGCCAGTCACGGCCATGGCGGGCATAGAAGTCGCAGGTCAGGGCGGATTTTTCGATCTCGGCGCGCCCTTGGGTTACGGGCTTGCCCATTTCGGCGGTGGCGAGGTCGGCCAGTTCGTCACGTTGCTCGCGCAGAGTGCGGGCGAGGGCGCGCAGGTGGCGGGCCCGGCTCGCCGGGGCCAGCTCGCGCCAGCCGAGGAAGGTGGAGTGGGCCCGCGCCAGGGAGGTTTCGACCTGCCGCGAGCTGAAGGTGGCATGGATGCTCAGGCGCTGGCCGGTGGCCGGGTTGATGGAAACAAGCGACATGGAAAAAGCCTGGGCGCATCCCGCGCGGGTGGCAAGCCGGGCGCCCGGATTTGCGGGTTCGAGGGACCGGCCACGACAAATCGTAACAGCCCCGTTACGGTGATCCGCTTTCCTCCCGGGCGGGTTACTCCAACTTTGTTTCCACCCCCGGAACCTGCATGCGATGCCCCAAGTCCAATTTTTTTTCACTTTGCGGCCGGCCAGTGGCGCTGACTACACAGACACCAGAACTACCACGCCCCTGCTGAAGGCGCAGGCGTGCCGGCTACTCCCGGCGCTGGTCGGCCGCATGTTTCTGGAGATCTAAGATTGCGACTGGAGGCACAATTCGTCCCGGCTCAAACCGACTCCAGCAGCTTGTAGAGGCGGGCCACCATCGGCGTGGCATCGTCGAGCAGGCCGGCGCTGATGAGGGCGTTGTCGAGGATTTGCTCGGCCACGAGCTTGGCCTTTTCGGGTGCAGCGGAGTGAGTTTCAAACAACCGCTTCATCACCGCGGAGCGGGGATTGATCTCAAGATTCACGCGCAGGGGCGAGTCGGCGCCCTCCTTGTTCATGGCCTTCATCATGCGGCGCATGTGGGGTGACATCATCTTGTCGGCATTGAGCGCCAGGGCGGGTGAATCGACCAGGCGGTCGCTGGCCTTCACGTCGGCGACGCGCTCGCCGAGGGTCTCCTTCAGCCATTGCGTCAGCGCCTTGGTGTCGGCCTCGCTGAGCGCACCCTCGGGCTTGGGCAGATCGGTCAGCTTCACGTCGGCATGATCGGCGGCGGTCAGCTTCTTGCCGTCAAACTCGCGCACGTTGTTCATCACGTACTCGTCGACGGCCTCATAGCAGAAGAGCACCTCGAGGCTGCGCGCCTTAAGGCCCTCGAGGTAGGGGCCGCTCTCGATCGCGGCGCGATTGGGCCCGATGAGGTAATAAATCTCCTTTTGATCGGCACCCATGCGGGTGACGTAGTCGGTGAGCGACGTGGTCTTGCCCTTTTCCGTGAGGGAGGACTCAAAGCGCAGCAGCTTGACGAGCTGGTCCTTGTGCGTGAAGTCGAGCGCCGCGCCCTCTTTCAGGAACACGCCGAACTCCTGGTAGAACTCCGCATAGCTGTCGGGGCGGTTCTTGGCCTCCTCGTCGAGGAACTTGAGAAAGCGCTTGGTGATGACCTTGTTCAGCTTCTCGATCAGCGCCTTGTCCTGCATCGTCTCGCGTGAGATGTTGAGCGGGAGGTCCTCGCTATCCACGACCCCCTTTAGGAAACGCAGCCATTCGGGCAGCAGATCCTTCGGCTTGGCGTCAATCAGGACCTTGCGGCAGTAGAGGGCGACGGACGCCTCGGTGCGCGCAAGGCCGAGCTTCTCCATGTTTTCCTTGGGGACGAAGAGCAGGGCGTTGATCGCCAGTGGAGCGTCGGCGGAGAAATGCAGGCGCAGGCGCGGCTCGTCGTAGGCGTGGGACTGGAACTTGTAGAACTCGGTGTATTCCTCGTCCTTGATCTCGTTCTTGGAGCGGAGCCAGAGCGCCTGGATGGTATTGATGCGTTTGCCGTTGAGATTGATGGGAAACGAGACGAACGCGCTGTAGCGCTCGAGGATCTCCTTCATCTTCCAATCCTGGGCAAAGTCGGCGCAGTCGTCCTTGAGCTCGATCACGATCTTGGCGCCGCGCCGCTGGCCGTCGCTTTCCTCGATCTCGTAGCTGCCGGAGCCGTCGCTGGTCCAGAGGTGGCCGGGCTCGGCCGCGCGCCAGGAGTGGCTGTAGACCTTGACGTTCTTCGCGACCATGAAGGCGGAGTAGAAGCCAACGCCGAACTGGCCGATGAGGTTGGCGCTCTTGGCGCCTCCCTCACCCAGGGCTTTGACGAAGGCCTTGGAGCCGGAGTGCGCGATGGTTCCGAGGTTGGCGACGAGTTGGTCGCGGGTCATACCAATGCCGAAGTCCTGGATCGTGATGGTCTTCGCCTTGTCGTCCGTGGTGACGTTGATCTCGAGATCGAGCTTGTCGTCGAAGATCTCCTTTTCGGTGATCTGCGTATGGCGGAGCTTCTCGAGGGCGTCGGAGGCGTTGGAGACCAGCTCGCGGACGAAGATTTCCTTCTCCGTGTAGAGCGAGTGGATGACGATATCGAGGAGCTGCTTGATCTCGGCCTGGAACTCGAATTTTTGCGGCGTGGCGGTGGACATGGGAGGTTGAGTAGAGGGCTGAAAGGTGGAGGTTGAAAGCGCTGAAAGCAAAAAAGCCCGCTAGTTTAGCGGGCTTGGAAAAAAATCAAGCGGCTTTGGCGCAAACCCTAGGGCTTGAAAAATGTCAGCGGGGTAAGCGTGACTGGCCCGAGGAGGCCGGAGGGCTGGAGGGCCCATTTGGAGGCGTCGAAGGGCTGGTAGGTGATGTCCACGAAATTGATCTCGTAGAAATTCTTCCACTGCACCTTGCGGCGGTCGAGGTCGCGGATGCGGTTGGCGGCGGTGCTGGTGACCTCGAGGGCGAGGGTGTTTTTGCCGGGCTTGAGGAAGGTGCCGATCTTGCTCCGCATCGGCAGCGACCAGACCAGGTCGGTCTCGACGCCATTGACGAAGACGCGGGCGGTCTCGCGCACGTCACCCAGGTCAAGCAGCCAGTCGTCGGCCTTTACGCCAGCCGGCACGGTGAATTCCGTTTCATAGCGAACAGTGCCGCCGAAACGCTCCCATTCGCCACCCTGGTTGGTCCACGACGCGAGGCTGGCGGCGGTGAAGGCTGGTGGCAGTTCCGGACCGCCGCGCAGCGCGGTGGCCTTCCATGCACCACCAAGTGCGACCGGGGTGCCGGCATGGGCGTGGTTGACCGGGGTGCCGCTGGCGGCCGAGGTGTCCTGCGTCTTGATGAAGAAGGATTCGCCCGGGGCCTGCTGCACGTAAACCTCCGCGGCGCCGTCGCGCTGGCGGAGGGTGGCGACACCCGTGCCGCCGCGGCGCGGATTCATTTGCAGGGCGGACTGGGCCGGGCGGCCGAGGCGGACCCAGCCTTCGACGGGTTGGCCCGTGAGGTTGGCGATGAAGTAGGCGTAGCCATCGGGGAGACGGCGGCGCACAAACTGCAGGCCGGTGTCAGCCAGCGGCTCGCGGCTCACGTGGCCGGCGGCGAGCAGCGCGGCGAACGGGGCCACGACGACGCGCCCACGGCCGACTTTCGCTTCGCTGGTGCCGGCGGTGGTGGTGGCGAGATTGAGCCGGGCGAGCTCGGCCTTGAACTGGGTGCGGCGCTCGGCTAGCCGGCCATAGCCGGGAACGTCGGACGGAAGGGCGTCGAGGAAAAGCACGGTGGCGCCATTGTTCGCGAGGGCGAACAAACGCTGTAGCGTCGCCACGGGCATGTGCTGGGTCGGTGGCACGAGGATGGTGCGGTACGTGCTTCCGGGAGTTTTCAGTGCACCGTTCGGATCCACCTCGGTCTGGCCGAGCTGCGCGTCGGAGATGAGATCGTAGGCGTAGCCCTTGGCATCGAGCTGCGTCATGAGCTTGCCGCACACGGTTTCGCCGAGCCAGTTGGCGTGGACGGTGAGCTGGATCATCATGCCCTCGGGGTTGTGCCAGAGGTCGTCGATCGGCCAGTAGACGAGCAGGTCGTTGTCGTGGGTGCCGGCCTGGAGGAGGGTCTGGGCGCGTGCGATGTAGGAGTTGATGCTGTCACCGAAATCGCGCCAGAGCGGGTTGCGCGTGTTGAACTGGGTGGAGGCATAGAACACCCAGCCGGGCCACGGGGCATCCTCGGGCGAGTAGCTGTTGCCGTGGTAGAAGATGTGGTTGATGCCGGTGATGAACAGCGCGTCGGCCTCGGGCTTCATCTCGGAGGGCGCCTCGCGGTAATGTTCGCGCAGCCAGGTGAACGTCTCCGAGGACGCGAGCGGGCGGCCAGCCACGTGCGCGGCGGAGGAGGCAAAGCGGTGGATGATGGAAGGGTGGGCCGTGCGGGCGGGGGACGGATCGAAGTCACCGGCGTCGCGGCGAAAGCCGGGAATCGGATAATTGTGCGAGCCGAAGATCTCCGTCTCGGGAATGTCCGCGTTGGCGTAAAGATCGAGAAGGTTGGCCGGGGCGCCGTGCGATTGGTTGCGCACGAGCCAGCCGTGGGCGTGCGACCACTCGACCCATGTATGGAGGTAGTCCAGGTGCAGTTGGGCGAGTGTGTCGCGGTAATCGGTTTTCACGCGCGCGAGCGTGTCGGCGTCAAGCGGCTTGGCGCCCATCAGCTCACTGGCGAACTGCTGGATGTCATAGCCATGCATCCGCTGGAAAAGCCCGGGTAGTTCCGGGGTCCAGCTCGCGTCGTAATATTCAAAGGAATCGTGAAACTGCGTGTGGATCAGTTCGCGGGGAAAATTGGCGAACGCCGTGTCGAAGGGGGCGAGGTAGCGGCGGATCGCCTCGGTCGAGTAGGGGTCGATGACGAGGCCCTCGTCGCCAGGCGCGGAGCGCTTCACCATCTGTTTGGTGGGCTCGCCCGCCAGCTTGCCGTCCTTCAGCACGATCTTGGTGTTCGCGAACTCCGTCGTGATCCAAGGGCCGCCGAAAGGCCAGCCGGTGCCGGTGGCCATGTCGATGGCGAGGCCGAGGCGCTTCCCCTCGCGGCCGACGTGCTCGAGCATTTCCATCCACTTGGGCGAAAGAAAATCGATGAAGCGGCTTTCATAGCCCTTGGCGCCGTAGATCGGCGTGATTTCCACGCCGCCAAAACCGGCGGCGGCGATCGCCTCGAGCTGCTTGGTGAGATTGGCCTTGTCCACGGCGCTGCCGGGCCACCACCAGCGAGTCCAGGGTTTGTTTTGCTGCTGGAGCGTGGGCCACGCGGAAGCGGGGGCATCGGCCGCACGCAGCGGCGCGAAGCAAGCGGCGGACAGGAGCAGCAGGGCGGACAGCAGAAGACGCGGGGATTTCATGGGGTTGCTTCCATCGCAAAGAACTTGCCGGCCGACGGCAATGCCGCAGTTGGTTTTTGCCCAAATCGGTAGGGCACGGACTCCGTCCGCGTTCTACCGGGCGCGGCACTCGCCGCTTAGCCGCCGAGGTAGGTGGCCTTGAGGCGCGGGTTGGCGCGCAGATCCTTGCTCGGGCCCTCGAGGACGATGCGGCCGGTCTCAAGCACATAGCCGTAGCTGCTGACCTCGAGCGCGAGCTTGGCGTTTTGCTCGACGAGCAGGATCGTGACGCCGTGATTTTGGTTAATCTCCACGATTTTCTCGAAGATCGTGGTGATGAGGCGTGGCGCGATGCCTAGCGACGGTTCGTCGAGCATCAGGAATTTCGGGTTCCCCATCAGCGCGCGGCCGATGGCGAGCATCTGCTGTTCGCCGCCGGAGAGCGTGCCGGCGGTCTGCCGGAGGCGCTCCTTCAGGCGCGGAAAGATCCCGAGGACATAATCGCGATTCCGGGCGTTGAGCGCCGCATCCGTCTGCAGGTAGGCGCCCATCGCGAGGTTCTCCTCCACGGTGAGGTTGGAGAAGATCATGCGGCCCTCGGGCACATGGCAGAGGCCGCGACCGACGATCCGGTGGGCGGGCAGGGTGGAGATGTCCTCGCCGAGGAACGAGATTGTGCCACTCCGGGGGCGCAGCAGGCCGGAAATGGTGCGCAGCGTGGTGCTCTTGCCGGCGCCGTTGCCGCCGATCAGAGTGACGATCGCGCCCTGCTCGATCTTGAACGAGATGCCGTTGAGCGCGCTGATGACGCCGTAGGAGACGTGAAGATCGGTGACCTGGAGCATCTGGATTTACGAATTACAAATAACGATTTGCACAATCTGGCCCGGGGAGCAGCTCAATCGTAATTCGTAAATCATGGATCGTAAATTTAAGGGCCGCGCTCAGTGGTGAGACATGGAGGAGGCATGGTCCTCGCCGAGGTAGGCCTCGATGACCTTCGGGTCGTTCTGGATCGCGGTGGGCGGGCCCTCGGCGATCTTCACCCCGTAATCGAGCACGACGACGCGCTGGCAGACACCCATCACGACCTGCATCGAGTGCTCCACGAGCAGGATTGAGAGGGCGAACTGCTTCTGGATTTGCTGGATGAGCCGGACGAGTTCGCCTTTTTCAACCGGGTTCATGCCGGCGGCGGGTTCGTCGAGCAGCAGCAGGCGAGGCCGGGTGGCAAGCGCCCGCACAATCTCCAGCCGCCGCTGATCGCCATAGGGCAGGCTGCCGGCGAGGGCGTCGCGGAAGCGAAGCAAGTTGAAAATCCCCAGCAGTTCCTCGGCGCGCTGCGCGATCGCGGCCTCGTCGGTGCGGAACGAATCCAGGCGCAGGAGCGACTGCACGGGCCCGGTCACACGGTGCAGGTTGCAGGCGACCCGCACGTTGTCGAAGACGGACAGGTTGCCGAACAAGCGGATGTTCTGGAAGGTGCGGGCGATGCCGAGGGCCGCGATCTGGTTGATGCGCCGGCCGGCCAGGTGGAGGCCGGCGAAGGCCACGGTGCCATCGGTCGGCGGATAGACCCCGGTGATGACATTGAAAACCGTGGTCTTGCCCGCGCCGTTGGGGCCGATGAGGCCGACGAGCTCGTCCGGGCCGACGGCGAGATCGATGCCATTGACCGCGGTGAGGCCGCCGAAGCGGACCGTGACCTTGTCGAGCTGGAGGAGAGGAGGGGGCGTCACGATTTCACCTTGGCGGGCTTGAAATTGAGCAACCCCTGGGGTCGCGCGATCATGAGCACGATCAACAGGAGCGAATAGATGATCATGCGGTTTTCGGCGACATGGCGCAGCCACCCCGGGAGCAGCTCGAGATGAGCGACGTAACGCAGCAGCTCGGGCAGCACGGTGAGCAGGGCGGCGGCGAGGCAGACGCCCGCCATGTTGCCCATGCCGCCAAGAATCACCATCACCACGATATCCATCGACCGGGTGAAGCCGAAGGCCTCGGGATGGATGAACTGCTTGAAGTGCGCATAAAGCCCGCCTGCCAGGCCGGCGAAAAACGCCCCGAGGGTGAACGCCGTGATCTTGTAGCGCGTGGTGTTGAGGCCGACCGACTCGGCGGCGATTTCATCGCCGTGGGTCGCGAGAAAGCCGCGGCCGTAGGTGGAGCGGACGAGATTGTGGATGACCAGCACGGTCACCGCGGTGCAGGCGAAGGCGGAGAAGAAACCGGTGTATTTTCCCATGCCGCCCAGCCCGCGCTGCGCGCCGAGCGGCTCGGCATTCTGGATCGTGCCCTTGATGATCTCGTTGAAACCCAAGGTGACGATGGCGAGATAATCACCGCGCAACCGCAGCGAGGGGGCGCCCACCGCAAAGCCGGCCACCGCGGCGCCCAGGCTGCCAGCCAGCAGGGCCGCCGCAAACAGGGCGAGACCCGCGGGGCCGGAGGGAGTGCCGGCCTGCAGGGTCAGCCACGACGAGAGATAGGCGCCCACCGCCATGAAGCCGGCGTGCCCGAGGGAAAACTGGCCGGTGTAGCCGTTGATCAGGTTCAGGCTCGCGGCCAGGATGATGTTGATGCCAATGCCGATCAGGATGTCGTAGTAATAAGGGCTGATCCCGCCGGCCAAGGGCGTCAGTACCGCGAGGACCGCAAGCACGAGCAAGAAGGCCTGATTGGAGCGTGAGGTCATCAGACTTTCTCGCGCTGCACCGTGCCGAGCAATCCTGCCGGCCGGAAGATCAGGATTAGAATCAGCACCGCAAAGACAATGGTATCCCGGTAGGTCGGGGAGAGGTAGCCCACCACCAACGCCTCAATCAGCCCGATGAGCACGCCGCCGACCACGGCGCCCGGCAGGTTGCCGATGCCGCCGAGGACGGCGGCGATGAAGGCCTTCAGCCCGGCCGATATTCCCATGAGCGGGTCGATCGAGGGCTGCTGGATCGACGTGAGGATGCCGGCGGCACCCGCGAGGGCCGAACCCAGCCCGAAGGTGAACATGATTACCCGGTCGAGGTCGACGCCGGCCAGCTGGGCGGCGGTGGGGTTGAGCGAGAGCGCGCGCATGGCCAGGCCGATCCGCGTGCGGTTCACGATGTACCGCAGCAAGACGACCAGCAGGAGAGTCACGCCCAACACTAGGACCTGGGAAAGGGTGATGGTGAGGGCCGACAGCCGGCCCCACCAGGCGGGAAGCACAAGGGCGCGATCAATGACAAGATCGGGAAACGACTTGGGGTCGGCTCCGAACACCAGCTGGCCGACGTTTTCGATCAACAGCGAGACGCCGATCGCCGTGATCAGGACGATGATCCGCGGCCGGTCCCGCAGCGGCCGGTAACAGAGCCGCTCGATGCCGATGCCGATGAGCGCGCACAGCAGCATCGCGGCAAGCAGCACCAGCGCCACGCCGGCATAGGAGGGCCCGAGGCCGGACACGCGCAGGACCCAGGGCCCGACGTAGAAGCCGGCAAAGGCGCCCAGCATGAAGACATCGCCGTGCGCAAAATTGATGAACCGCAGCACGCCATAAATCATCGTGTAGCCCAGCGCGATGAGCGCATAGATGCCGCCCTGCGCGAGGCCGTTGGCCAGTTGCTGGAGGAATTCGATCACGGATTGAGTCGAGAGCTGAGAGTCGAGAGTCCAGAGCCGGAAGTTGCTGGCCCGTTGCCGGGAGAATTTCTCTTGAGGTAGGGCGGGGCGGCCCGGCCGACTTGTCCGCCGAAGCCTTGGCGAAGGTGGAGCCACGGCTCACCCGGCGGGTACGCCCTACCGAGAATCCAAAAGCGGAGGGATGTTCCGCTCTGGAGCTCGCACCTCATGGTGCCACCGTTTGCTGGAATTTGAATCCGCCATCACTGATGGTCAGGATGACGGCGGGCTTGGCCGCGTTCCGCTTTTCGTCAAGCGTGATGCTGCCGGTGATGCCCGGGTGATTCCGGGTGGCGGCGATGGCATCCCGCAGCTTGTCCCCCTGGGTGGTGCCGGCGCGCTTCATGGCCTCGGCGAGGATCATCGCGCTGTCGTAGCCGAGGGCGGCCATGTCATCGGGCGTTTCCTGGTAGCGGGCCCGGAATTTTTTCACGAAAGCCTGCACGACGGGGCTTTGGTCATCGGCGGCAAAGTGACAGGAGAAAAACGAACCGTCGAGCGAGTTGCCCGCCACCTTGAGCAGGGAATCGCCAACCCAGCCGTCACCGCCGAGCAGCGGCATTTTCAACCCGAGCAGGCGGGCCTGTTTGCCGATGAGCGCGACCTCGGCATAGTAGCCGGGCACGAAGATCGCGTCTGGCTGGGCGGCCTTGAGGGAGGTGAGCTGGGCCCGGAAGTCCTTGTCACCGCTGGAGTATTTTTGCTCCTTCACGATCTCACCGCCATTCTCCTTGAGGTACTTGATGAAAAACTCGCCGAGGCCGACCGAGTAGTCCTGCTTCACGTCGGTGAGCAGGGCGACCTTCTTCCAGCCGTGGGCGAGCGCGAATTTCGCCATTACGGTGCCTTGGAACGGGTCGATGAAGCAGACGCGAAAGATGTAGTCGCCGACCTCCGTGACCTTCGGATTTGTCGATGCGGGGGAGATCATCGGGATATGGTTTTGCTGGCAGATGGGAGCAGCCTCGAGGGATTTGGACGAGGCCACCTCGCCGAGCACGGCCACGACCTTGTCCTGCGCGATGAACTTCTGGACGATGGTCGCGGGCTGGCCGGCAAGCGACTGATCATCCTCGGTGATGAGCTGCAATTGCCGGCCGAGCACGCCACCGGCGGAGTTGAGGTCATCAATGGCCAGTTGGGTGCCCTTGTGCGACGACTGGCCGAAGCTGGCGTTGCCGCCGGTGAGGGAGGCGAATTCGCCGACTTTGATCCGATCCTGGGCGGGGGCGTGGATGGCAATGGCCGCCGTGATGACGGCCGGGAGCAGAAAGGAGCGAAGGAGGGTGGGCATCATGGTGGAAACAGGATTCGGAAGGATGGGGATTAGGCTGCGCGGAGCCAAGGTGAGCGACGGTGGGTTTTCAACCAAACTGTATGTTGCTCGGCCAACGGCAAAGCAGAAGGCGTTCCCGGAATGGAAAGTTCGGCGCTCATCGAGCGCCGCTACAACGGATCGAACCATGGTCGACTCGGTTTGCGCTTGGACTTCCGGCCAGCTGGGCCTTTCTATCCCGGGGTTGAACACCTTCGACCGTCATCTTCTGCGCGAATGGCTGCAGATCCTCGGGCTGGTGCTGCTGGCGACGCTCGGCCTGCTGCTCGTGCAGGTGATGTACGATGAATTCCGCCCGGCGCGGGATCTGGGCGCCCGCGGGCTCGACCTGTGGATGTATTTCCTGGTGACGATGCCGAGCTTCTTCGCTTTGGTGCTGCCGTTCGCGCTGCTGGTCTCGCTGATGCTGGTCCTCGGCCAGCTCCACCGGGCGAACGAATTCACCGCGATGCGGGCGGCGGGGGTCGGGTTCTTCCGACTCACCCGGCCGCTCTGGCTGGTCGGAGTGCTGTGCTGTGGGCTGACCTGGTGGCTGAACACCACGGTGGTGCCCTGGTCCGTGGAGGAAAAGAGTTCGCTGCACGACAGCTTCCAATTCCGGGCGCAGGGTGAACTGCCGCCCGACCGCCGCGTCGCAAAGAGCAGCGTGACCTTCGACAACTACGAGGCACACCGGATGTGGTTCATCAACCGCTACAGCCGTTTCACGAACACCGCCTATGGCGTCACCGTCTCCATGCTCGACTCGTCGCGCCGGGAACTCACGCGCCTGACCGCCGCCGAGGGGAAGCGCGACAACGTGCGCGGGGGTTGGGTGTTCAAGGACGGGCGGGAATTCGACTTCGACGCCGAGACTGGCGATGTCCTGCATCCACAACCGTTCCGCGAAAAATATTATCCCGGGTTTCAGGAGGATCCGGCCCTGATGCTGCTCATCGACCGCCGGCCGATCGACCTGTCTTTCTACGAGCTGCGGCGCATCCGCGAATATTTCGAGGCGGACAACAATCCCAAGGGCGTGGACTATGCCGTGCGCTATTTCGGGCTGCTGGCCGACACGATCAGCCCGCTGATCGTCATCGCCATCGCCATCCCCTTCGTGATCACCGGCGTGCGGGTGAATCCGGCGGTGGGTGCATCAAAGTCCATCGGTCTTTTTGTCCTGCAATACGCGCTCACGGTGCTGGCGTCATCGCTGGCGGCAAAGCAGTTGGTCCCGGCCGATGTCGCCGCCTGGCTGCCCAATGCCGGCATGGCAGCGTTGGCGGCGTGGTTCTTCATTCGGCTGCGCTGAGCGGGCGTGACCACCGGAGGTTTTGGATGTTCCGCGATAAATTAGGCGGCGGCATGCTGCCGGATTAAACTTTTTCCCGTGGCGGGCGTCGTAACCCCTGTCATGAAAACCATCATCCTCGCACTCTCGCTGGCGGTCGCCGGGGTCGGTCCGGCGCATGCTCAGCTTTTTCAACCTGTCATCACGCGCGACGCCGTCTTGGGCGCCGTGGCCGGGGCGCTCATCGGGGGCCATAACCATGATCGCTGGGGTGAAGGCGCAGTGATCGGTGCGGCCGCCGGTGCCTTGCTGGGCGCCACAGTCGATCAGCCGCGTGCGGTGGTCTACAGTCAGGCGCCCGTGGTCCAAGTTGCGCCCGTTGCTTATCCTGCACCGCAGGTTGTCTATGTGGAACAACCCCGGCCTGTCCAGGTGGTCCGCATGGTTGAGCCGGCACCGGTGGTCTATTACGCTTCGGCGCCTCTTGTGGTGGCAGCGCCAGTCCGTTACTATTATCCAACCCGCGTGGTTTACGTCACTCGCGAACGTCGTTTCCGGTAACCCATCCGCTTGGCCTGATCATTCATCCCGCCACGACCGGTTAGTGGCGGGTTTTATTTTTGCCCTGGCGAGATGGGCGAACCGGGCTGGTTGCCGGGTGAACGGAACGCCCCGCTCAGCTTCAGGGGGCCGAGGGAACGGGGGCGGGCGGTGTGGCCAACTTGTTTGGCTGCAGGGTCAGCACCTGCGTTTCCATCTGGCCGCCGGCCCGGAGCGAAACCTTCACCGGGATGGCATCGGAGGCTATGCCCAGGCGGGACGTCATCGGATCGGCTTCAGCGGATCCATTCGGGGTCAGCCGGATTTTATCGGGCTGCACGACAAAATTCCCGAGCTCGGAATCAAAATCAGTCACCTCGACGTCGATCGGGGTGGCACCAAGGTTGGTGAGGCGAAGATGAAGACGCAGCGCCGGAAGATTGGTGGGCAGGATGCGCTGAACCGGACTGTCGTCGCGGTCACCGGCTCTTCCTTCCGCCAGCGCGCCACCGGACCCCCGCGCGCCACTTTTTCCGCGGCCGTCGCGTCGGCTATCGGCGCCGGCGGGGTTCGCGGAGCCGCCGCCCGACCCACCGGCCCGGCCTCTGCGTTCGGAAAAGCCACCCCGGTTGAGCAGGATTTCCGCTTGGATCTGGCCGGCGAGAAATGTGGCCTGGGCCTCCATTTCAGGAATGGCCACCTCCGCGGCCGCTGCGGCTGGGGCAGGAGGAGTCGGCCGGTTGCTTTCGCACGCGGCGAGACCGAGGAGGATCAGAATCGCGGACAAAAGCCGCGGCAGGGCTGGGTGAGGCTGGCGGGACAAGGACATCAGGTTTTTTCGACTCTCAACTCCGGGGGAAGTTTCACGCGTCAGGTCCAGTTGTAGTTGAAACTGATGCTGATCCGCTCGGCGGGTACCCGGTTGGCGGTGACTTCATGGCGCAGCCAGCTTTCGAAAAGAATCACCTGGCCGGCCTCGGCGGGAAACGTGACATGCGGGCGGTTGACGGGGCGCGCCTCCGGCAGTTTGGGGGGAGCAGCCATGAACTTGCTCAGGCGTGGATCCTCGAATTTCAGGCCGGGGCAGCCCGGCGGCGTGGCGACGTAGTAGGTGCCACTGATGAATGACAGCGGATGCAGGTGCAGGGAATGCGCCGTGGTCTCAGGCATGATATTCACCCAGCAGTCAGTCATGCGGATGGCGCGGCCGCGCAGATCCATGTCGAGCGCCCGGGCGAAGGCGCGCACATGGCGCGTCAGTTTTTTTTCCAGCCCGGTGAACGTGCTGGAGAAGCGGTGCAGTTCGTTCATCGACGCGTAGCTCGTGTAGCCACCCGGATAGTTTTTGGCCGACCAGCGCCGGCCTGCGGCATCAAAGGCGCGCAACCGCCGGCATTCATTTCCCAGTTCGGCGTTGAAACGGGCCAGACCGGACGGCTGGAGCGGCTCGCGATAGATAAACGTCGGGAACCAGGCGCGGGTGGGCATGGCCGGAGCGAAATCGGCACGCGTCACGCCCGCAACGGCGAAAGTTCCCGGGTGAAGGAATGGCCGGGAGAACCGGTGGCCCTGCCGGGGCGGCTAGGTGCCCTTGTGCAAGGCCCGTCCGGCCACATTAGGCACGGGGCGGGTCCATTCCCGCGCCGCGGGGCTTTGCAGCACTTTCCATTGCCAGGCGCCGAACAAGAGGCCGAACGCCACGGCCAGAAACATGAAAAACACGCGGTCGTGTCCCAGCGGTACGCTCCGCGGCTGGAAGACCCAGTTGAAAGCGGCGATGCCGATCACGGCTGAAGCGACGAGGCAAAAGATACCCCAGATGACACCGGCTTTGCGCGCGACATCGCAACGCAGGATAATACCCAAGCCGATCGCAACCATCATGAGATCCCACAGCAGCGGGAAAAGAAGGCCGAAGGGCTCGGTATTATGACTGAGCTGGAAGAGGGTATGCGTGCCGAAAACGACAAAAAATGCCCCGGCCAGCAGCGGACAGTAGGGTAATTTCTTCATTGGGGGTAACTGACCTGCGAAATCACGCTGCTTCCTTTCAATGGCATGTCGAGGCCGGAGGCGGGATTTCTCGGGAAAAAAGTTTTGGCAATTATTGAACGTCACCAGTGGCGGTCCGCGGTTCCATGTCAGGCCCGCATTTTTGCGGTCCAACGACCGGCAGGCTGTTGGCGACGAACCTTCGGGCCGTCGGATTACAGGATTCATGCAGCCCCGGCAGAGAGCAGATTTTGCTCATGGCGGAATAAACCTCTGGGCCTGTAGCCGGGGTCGTTGACCCCGGCCCGGGCTCCGCGAGGCCGGGTTTGGTGATTCACCCCGAACCAGCTTCCTTACGTCAGCTGCTACACGTGACTGTATCGGTCCGCCTTGGATGGCGGACGGCGCTCAATACACCGCGCGGCCGCCGGTCAGATCGAAGGTGAAACCGGTGGTGAAACTGGCCTCGGGTGAGAGGATGAAGGCGGCGATGGCGGCGACCTCGTCCAGCGAGCCGCAGCGTTTCATGGGAATCTTGTCGGTCATGTATTTCACCTGCGCCTCGGGGAGGGCCGCGACCATCGGGGTCTGGATGACGGCGGGGGCCAGGGCGTTCACCGTGATGCCGCTTTCCGCATAGTCCTTGCCCTGCACCTTGGTGAGGCCGATGACCGCGGCTTTTGACGTGGAATAGGCCATCATGCCGGCGTTGCCTTCCTTGCCCGCGATGGAGGCGATGTGGAGGATGCGTCCGTATTTGCGCTGAAGCATGACGGGCAGCACGGCCTTGGAGGTGAGGAATGGTCCGTTGACATTGAGCCGCATCACGCGCTCGAAGTCGGCCAGGTCGACCTCGTGGGACTTGAGATTGGTGCGCCCGGTCATGCCGGCGCTGTTGACGAGGATGTCGATCCGGCCGCGCTCGGAGGCGATGGCGTCCACCGTGCTTTTTACCGTCGCCTCATTGGTCACGTCGATCGCGACACAACGGCCGCTGGCGCCGAATTCCCGTGTGAGTTCCGCCAGCCGCGGGGTTTCAAGGTCGAACACGATCACGTAGGCGCCCTGTGACTGCAGGCGCCGGGTGATGGCGAGCCCGAGGCCCGAGGCGCCGCCGGTGACGATGGCGGTTTGTCCGGCAAAAACGGGCGACGCCGATTTTGCGCTGGAGGTGGATCCGTTCTGGCTGGCAGGGGTGTTCTGGTCTGGGGATTTATTCATGAGTGAAAGGGGAAAATGCACCACTGCCGGGCGCATGTCTCGCGAAAAAAGCAGACGGGATCCGGAGCTCAGCGGGCGCTGAAAACCTTCGCCACGGTCAAATGGACCATTTCATCCGGTGACATATGCGTGACGGACGGGCGGTAATACCGGCCCTCGGCCAGCATTTGATGCCGGCGGTTGTCGGCGACGGTGATCGAGAACGTGGTCAGGTGGGAGGTGAAATCAAAGACCCACTCGTCCTCGTAGGTCACGAGGGCGTCCGTCTCGGGGGACATCATGGTGAGCGGACCGGCCACAGCCTCGTAGCCCAGGCTGCGCAGTTCCTGCACGATGAGCTCATCGAGGCGATGATTGTCGTTGAGCCGGTGCTCCACGAAAATGTGCCGGAGCTGGGAGAGATCCGCCTTGGGGGCCTGGCGGGTGGTCAGGGATGAAGTGCAGCCTGTGAGCAGGGCGAGCAGAAGCAAAAGTACGACGGCAGCTTTCATCCGGAACCAGACAGGCTGTCAGGGAGAATGTTGGCAATCATTCCCATCGGAATCGCGTGACCACATTCCGCGCGAGGCGAATCACTTGGACGACTGACCCAGCATCTCGCGCAATGTGGTGCGCCAGTGCACCCGCGCTGTCAGTCCTTGATCGTGCCCGACGCCTTCCTCGGTGCTGTAGCGGTAGGCAAGTTCAACCTGCCATTTGCCGGGCAAACCCCACTTGGCGGTGCGCGCGAGCGGCATGTCCCAGATGCCGCCGAGTTTGAATTCATGGCCCAGGTGTGGGCCGATATCCTCCGAAAAATGGCGGAAGGTATAATCGAAAAAACCGCCGAACTCGCCGGGTTTGTAGAGGACGCCCGGCGCAACTTCGATCGTGTCGCGCTGGATCACGCCGATGGGGGGAACCGCCGGGCCGTCGACCTCGCGGTCATAACTGAATTGCGTGTACAGGGTGGTGTGCGGCCAGGGCAGTTGCCGCGAGGCGGAGATGGAGGGCGTGAGATGGGTGTAATGGTCATTGACCTCGACCGGGGGGCTGCCGAGCGGAGTGCGGGCAGCGAAGCCGACCGTGATCGCATCATAATAAAGATATGGGATGCGGCCGAAATTGTGGCGGATGCCCAGTTTGCCTTCCCCCGGGCCCCAGCGATGATCCCGGCCGCTGTTGATCGGATTGGGGCTGAACGGCATGACGCCGCCGAAAAGTTCGGTGCGCGCGGTCAAACCGTACCGCAACTCGATCGGATAGCGGATGAACTCGTTGTCGCGGAAATCGCTGAACTTCGGGGAAAAATCGAGCACGACATTGTACTGCGAAAGCGTATCCGGCAGCATCGTATTGAAGAATTCGCTCATCCGCAGCACGTCCTCGCGCATCCCGGTCATCAACTGCTGGGAGCTGGTGGCCATGGACGGGGAGCTGCCCGCCGCCTCCGCGGACAGGATATTTGCCGCCGGAATAAATCCGAACAGGGTGGCGGCGAGGAATCGCGGCAAAGTGGAGCGGATTAGGCGGAAGGACATGCGGATAAGGAAAGGACAGCCGAACGGCCTTCTGGTGCCACGGCAAGCAGCGATCCAGCTGCCGGTGCCGCCGGAATGGCTTGGCGGGAAGCCCTGAGCCGCAACACTTCCCGGTCCGTGAAATCCATTTCCCTGCTGCCAGCCGCGGCTATTTATTACGCGGCGATGACGGTACTGACGGTTGCGCTCTATGCCGCCGACAAGCGCGCGGCCCGGCGGGGTTCGGTCCGGGTGCGGGAGCGGACGTTGCACCTCTGGACCTTGGGCGGGGGATTTGTCGGAGCCCTGACGGGCCAGTGGCTGTTGCGACACAAATCCCGCCATTGGGAATTTGGGCTGATCGCCTGGGGTGCGCTCGGCCTGCATGCTACCCTCTGGATTTGGTGGCTGGTCCACTAAACCGTGATCCAAACGATGGAATTCCGGCTTACGGATCGCTGTTCCGCTCGTACCAGATGAACTTTTTTTGCGGGAGGTCGTAGATCACCCGGAAGTAGGCTTCGCCACCGTCGTTGATCCAAAACGGATCTTTCTTCCAGTGATCGGGATCGTAGTGGGGATCCTTGGCCGCGACCTGCGCCTTCTCGTCGGGGGTAAGATCCATCGAGAAATAACTCAGGAACAGCAGCTTGGCCCCGTCGAATTCGACGCCGGTCACCTGCCGGCGGTAGTTCGTCCAGCTGTCGTGGCGAAGCCGTCCATTGGATTTGAGAAATTCCTCCAGGCCGGCCTCGGCGCCTTCCAGGTCTTTCGTGGCGGGCGTCCAGTAGCCCGTGATCCCCTGGGGCTTGAAGAAGCACACGGCCTGCAGCAGGCCTGCGGCTTTCTCCTTGGGGAAAATCACCGTTCGATCCGTCGGGACGAGGACGGTCGCCGGAGGGGAAGCAGGGACGGGGGTGGGGGAATCTTTTTCGCTGCTCATAATTCTCGTTGGAAAGTGAAGCGTCGCTGCGAAATTGGCAAACCTCGGTTCGGGGATGGCGGAAAAATGTAGCGGCGGTCTGCGTGTCCGCCATAGCTTCAGCGACGGCGGATGACCCTCGGATTGGGCGGATCGGCGCTCAGCCGTGCAGATACGTGTTCAAGAGGTTTTCCAGATACTCCTGCTTGCCGGAACGCGGCTTCGGTTCACCGAGCTTCGTCAGCACGAGTTTGTTCAGCTCGCGGAAACCGGTGCGCCGTTTCTCGATCTGGCGGCCGTAGCCGGAGTCGTAGCTGGCGTAGCGCTCCTGCACGAATTGCGCGAACTTTCCCTCCTGCAGGATCCGGCGGGCGAGCCGGAAGGCGAGGGCGTAGGCATCCATGCCGCCGATGTGCGCATGGAACAGGTCCTCGGGGTCGATCGAGGGGCGGCGCAGCTTGGCGTCAAAGTTGAAGCCGCCCGAGCCGAGTCCGCCCGCCCGAAGGATGGAGACCATCGCGAGCGTGAGCTCCTTCACGTCGGTGTTGAACTGGTCGGTATCCCAGCCGAGGAGGAGGTCGCCGCTGTTGGCGTCGATCGAGCCGAGCATTTTCTGCGCGGCGGCAACCTCGATCTCGTGCTGGAAGGTGTGGCCGGCGAGCGTGGCGTGGTTGGTCTCGATGTTGAACTTGAAGTGCTTTTCGAGCCCGTGGGTGCGGAGGAAGGCGATGCCGCTGGCGACGTCGAAGTCGTACTGGTGCTTCGTCGGCTCCTTCGGCTTGGGCTCGATGAGGAACTGGCCCTTGAAGCCGATGCTTTTCGCGTAGTCCACCGCCATGTGCAGGAACGCCGCGAGATGGTCCTGCTCGCGCTTGAGGTTCGTGTTGAGCAGCGTCTCGTAGCCCTCGCGGCCGCCCCAGAAAACATAGTTCTGGCCGCCGAGCGCCTGCGTGACATCGAGGGCCTTTTTCACCTGCGCGGCGGCGTAGGCGAAGACATGGGCGTCGGGATTGGTGGCGGCGCCGCACATATAGCGGCGGTTGGAAAAAAGATTGGCGGTGCCCCAGAGCAGCTTCACGCCGGTGGCCTTCTGCAGGGCCTTCGCATGGGCCACGACCTTGTCGAGGTGGCGGTTCGACTCCGCGAGCGAGCAGCCCTCGGGCGCGATGTCCCGGTCATGGAAGCACCAGAATGGCGCGCGGATCTTTTGGAAAAACTCGAAGGCCGCGTCCATGCGTACCTTCGCGACGGAGACGGGGTCGCCACCCTTTTCCCAGGGACGCTGGATGGTGCCCGGGCCAAACGGATCGGCGCCGGTGCCGCGGAACGAGTGCCAGTAGGCGATCGAGAAACGCAGATGTGCGGACATTGGGCGTCCGTCGATGACCTCGTCCGGGTTGTAGTGATGAAACGCGAGGGCGTTCGAGGACTTGGGACCTTCGTAGGTGATCCTGCGAATCCGGGGGAAGTGGAGGGGGGCTTTCTTCATGGGCTTGGGGAAAATCAGCGAAGACCGTCGCGCCACGGAGAACCAGCCGAAAGTAAACTCAAGCGGCGGGGCGTCGGCCAAAGAACCGTCGCCAAGCCAGAGCCACGCCGGTGTAGACGAGGACGCAGCCGCCGAGGCAGGCGAGGCCAGAGAGGAACTGGACGAACGGCCCCAGCGCCTCCGCACTGTGGAGCAGGCGGATCCAGCGGCGCGCGCGGTTTCCGGACGACATCGTCGCGTAGTTGTCGGTGCGCTTCACCTCGCCGCTGACGGAGTCGAGCGCAAGGGAGTTTGTGCTGAACGGCGGCCAGGGATGCCGTTCCGTCACCACCACCGGGAAAGTCCGGGGCGCCGGTTGGCCTGACGCGGCCGCGGCCACCGGAGGGTTGAAGCGCAGGTTGATCTGCGCCCAGTCCGCATAAGGTTTTTGCGCGGCGGCGAACAGGGCGTCGGGCGTGAGGACGGGCCCGGTGAAAACCGGCGGCGCCGGTGTGGGAGGGGCGGGAGCGCGGGGCCCGGGGGCCGCGGGCGCGGCGGCCCGGGCGGGTGGGGTGTCGCCCGCGAGACGGAACACGAGGTCGTTCGCCCAACGGTATGACAGCACGACGCCGGTGCCGGCGAGCAGCAGCAGCAGCGGCAGCGACCAAAAGCCGATCACGTTGTGCCAGTTCCAGTCGCGGGCGCGGCCCCGGGCGGCGAAGTTGAACCACAGCGAGGGGCGCAGCACGCGGACGTTCCACGCGGCGGGCCACCAGAGGACGAGGCCACTGAGGCCGAGAAAGACGAAGATGAAATTGGCGGCGCTGTTGAGCTGGGCACCGAGGGCCGGCTGGCCGGGAGCGGCGGCAAAATTGAGCCGGGTGTGCCAGTTGCGCATCGCCTGCAGGAAGGCCCGCGTGCGCGGCGCCTGCGCCTCGCGGACTTCGCCGGTGTACGGGTTGACGCAGAGCGTGGTGTTGCGCGGGGTGCCGAGCATGACGGCGTCGCGCGGATCGGCGGAGACCGTGATGCTGGCAATCCGCACGTCGGGCTGCAGGGCCTGCGCGCGGCGGATCATTTCCTCGAGCGAAAGTCGCGGTGTGTTTTCGGCGGGCGGCTCGATGCGTCGCGCGTCGCGCTCAGCCCAGGCGGTGGTATCCTTTTCAAACGCGAGGGTGGCGCCGGTGAAAGACATCACGGCGATCAAAAGTCCGGCCGCAAGGCCGCAGACGAGATGGAGCCAGAACAGGGTTTTTCGCAGCATGGGGTGGAGGTGATTGTCACGACCGGCGGGCGGCAGGCAAGACCGGCGCGCCGGATTCCGGAAATCATTCCCGGTCTGCAGGCTGGGTTCAGCGGCGGATGGCCGCTCTACGGATTCATGATGTCGGAAACCGCGGATGACGCGGATCTGCCGTCGCCTTTTTGGCTATGGCGAGACAAGTGGACGCGGATATTTTCGGAATAAAAATTACGGATTCGTCATGCCGCTTCAGTCTCCCACGAATCGCTTGGCTCAGGGTGGTCGAGTAAGAATCCCATCTTCCTTATCCGTGTTCATCCGTGCAATCCGCGGAAAATCCGACTGCCTCGATCCGGCTAAGCGATGGATTGACCATCCCAGGCGGCTGGCGTTTAAGCGGGCATGGTCGAAACGCTCACCGTGAACCTCGGATCGCGCAGTTATCCGCTGCGGTTTGGTCCCGATTTGTCGGGTGAAATCCGGGCCGAGGTGGGCAAGCTTATTACGGCTGGCCGCAAGGTGACCGTGCTGACGGATCGCAATCTGTCCGACATGCAGGCCGAACTGTTGTCCTCCATGCTGGGCGATCTGACGGTGCTCGCTGTTGCGCCGGGCGAGGAAAGCAAGTCGCTCGCAGGGCTGGGCCGGGTGCTCGATTTTCTGGCGGAGCAAGGGCTCGATCGCGGCGGCGTGCTGCTGGTGATCGGAGGCGGGGTCATCGGCGATCTCGGCGGATTCGCGGCGGCGAGTTATTTGCGCGGCATCGATTTTCTGCAGGTGCCGACGACGTTGCTGGCCATGGTCGACAGTTCGGTCGGCGGAAAAACCGGCATCAATCTCAAGGCCGGGAAGAATCTCGTGGGGGCGTTTCATCAGCCGCGCGGGGTGTTTATTTCCACGAACCTGCTCGCGACGCTGCCGCCGCGGGAATTCGCCGCAGGCATGGCCGAGGTCATCAAGTACGGCCTGCTCGGCGATGCGGAGCTTTTTGCCCAATTGGAGAAAACGCCGCTGACAGTCGCGAGTCCCAAGCTGGGCGCAGTCATCCGCCGTTGTTGCGCGATCAAGGCGCAGCTCGTCGAGGCCGATGAATATGAACGCGCGAAGGAAGGTGGCCGCGCCCTGCTCAATCTCGGCCATACCTTCGGCCACGCGATCGAGCAAGTGGCCGGCTATGGCTCCTACCTGCACGGCGAGGCCGTGGCGATCGGCCTGTGCGCCGCGGCGCGTCTGTCGCAAAAGCTGGGATTCCTTTCCGCCGGCGATGTCGCCCGCGTCGATGCAGTGGTGGCCGCCCACGCGCTGCCCGTGCGCCTCCGCCAGCCGCTGCCGCTCGCGGCCCTGCAGGCCGCGATGGCCCGCGACAAGAAAGTCCGCTCCGGCCTGCCGCGCTTCGTCGTGCTCCGGAAATTGGGTGAAGCCGCCACGCAGGATGGCATCGCGCCGGAACTGGCCGCGGCCAGTTTCCGCGAAGTGGGTGCGGCTTGATCGCGATAACTTTCGCGGGCGAGGCGTCCCCACCCAAGCCGCGGCTTACCGGGACGGTTCGCCCTACCACATTCGGTCGCCATCGGTGAAAATTCCGCGCTTCCGTTCCTCCGTGTTTCCGCGATAAATCCGGGGCATGTCCGCCATCGACGAAGACATCGTCCGCGAGTATTTCGAGCAGAACGGCTTTCTCGTCCGCCAGGTGCGCAAATACCAGGTGCAGGCGCGCAAGAAGACCGGGGACGAGGAGATCGACCTGATCGTCTACAACCCTTCTTGGCAGCGCGGCGCGCGCCGGCCGGACTTTTTCCTGTTCTCCAACGAGCTGCCGTTCATGCACCGGGCCGTCGTCTCGGTAAAGCCCTGGCATACGGACGTGTTCTCGCCGGGCATGCTCAAGAGCAGCCCGGAGATCTTTCGCTTCCTCGAGGAAAACGTGCTGAAGGAGGCCACGCGGCTTTTCCCCGCGGACCTGTCGGGCGGGGAGACCGAGGACATCACCAAGATCCTCGTGCTGCCCAGCCTGCCCACGGCCGAGCCGTTTCGCTCCCAGAGCGTGGAGTTGCTCAAGCAGCGGGGCGTCGATGCGATCATCTCCTTCCGCGCCATGCTGCTCGACCTGCTGGAAAAAATCGAAATCAACCGGAGCTACGGCAAGAGCGACACCCTGCAGGTCATGCGCATCCTGAAAAATTACGACCTGCTGAAGGACGCGCAGCTCGACATGTTCCCGGACCGGCCCGCCGCAACGGCGCGGCGGACAAAAGCCGCCAATCCCTGATGACCGCCACATGAGCACGATCATTCATCCCACGGCCATCGTCGAATCCGGTGCCCAACTAGGCGCGGACTGCGAGATCCAGGAGCACGCGATCGTGCGCAAGCACTGCGTGCTCGGCGACCGCGTGGTCGTGCATCCGTTCGCGGTGCTGGGCGGTGATCCGCAGTACTTGAAATTTGACCGCGCCCTCGTGACCGGTGTGCGCATCGGTGCGGGGACGGTTGTGCGCGAGCATGTCACCATCAACCGCTCCATTCACGCCGACGGCTTCACGACGGTGGGGGAGAAATGTTTTCTGATGGCGGCGACCCACATCGCGCATGATTGCGCGGTGGGCGACAGCGTGGTCATGGCCAACGGCGCGCTGCTTGCGGGTCATGTCAGCGTTGGCGACCACTCGTTCCTCGGCGGCGTTGCGGCGGTGCACCAGTTCTGCCGCATCGGGGAAAGCGTGATGGTGGCCGGCCATGCGGCGATCACGCGCGACGTGCCGCACTATGTGATGGTCGCGGAGCGCGACGATGTGATCGGCTTCAATGTCGTCGGCCTCAAGCGCCGCGGCTTCGACCGCGCGGCCATCGCAGAGCTGAAGGCGGCTTACCAGGCCGTGTATTTCACCCCGGGCAACATCCGCGACCTCGCCGCGCAGCAGCTCAAGGCGGGCGTGTTTGAGAGCGCCGAGGCGCGGCGGTTCCTGGAGTTTTTTGCCGGCGGCAAGCGCAGCTTTGCGCGGGCCCGGCGGGCCGTGGAAGGCGGGGCGGACGATGGCGGCTAAGCTCGCATTCACCTGCGGCGATCCCGCCGGCGTTGGCCCGGAGATCATCGGAGCCTGGCTGGCCGCGAATCGCGCGGAGTCCAGCGACGTGGCCTTGATCGGACCGGCGCGCTGGCTAGCCACGCTCGACACCGCGGCGGCGAAGATTCCCGTAGGCCTGGAGGAGTTTGCCGCCGTGCCCGGACAGCCCAACGGCGAAGGTGCGCTGGTGGCGTGGGCCGCGCTGGAACGCGCGGCCGCGGGTTGCCAGTCCGGCGAGTTCTGCGGCACCGTGACCGGGCCGGTGAGCAAGGAAGGGCTGGCGCGCATCGGCTACGAATTCCCCGGGCAGACGGAATTTTTTGCCGCGCGCTGGGGTGGGGAGCCGGTGATGGCGTTTTGCGGCGGAAAGCTGCGCGTGGTGCTGGCGACGTGGCATGTGCCGCTGATGAGCGTGGCGGCGCTGCTGGACGCGCCACGCCTCGAGCGCACGGTGCGCGCGGCGGCCGAGCTCGCGCAGGCGGACGGCATTCGCGCACCGCGCATCGGCGTCTGCGGCCTCAACCCGCATGCGGGGGAGGGCGGCCTGATCGGCGACGAGGAGCGGCGAATCAATCCAGTGCTCGACAGGCTGCGGGCCGCGCATCCCGGCCTCTCGCGCTGCGAGCCGGGCGACACGCTGTTTGCCCGGGCCTTGAAAGGGGATTTCGATGTTATCGTGGCGCTCTACCACGACCAGGGCCTGGCGCCGCTGAAGACGGTGGACTTTGACGAGGCGGTGAACGTGACGCTCGGCCTGCCCCACTTGCGCACGAGCCCGGATCACGGCACGGCGTTCGGCATCGCCGGCAAGGGCCAGGCGCGGGCGACGAGTTTTGCCAATGCCGTGACGGTGGCCCGGCGCTTGATAAAGGCCCGGACTGCGCGATAGTGCAGCGGTACATGATCGAAACCGCCGCCAATCCCGCTTCTTCCCCGGCTGCTCCCGCACCCGAGGGGATCCGCGCAGGCAACGAGAAGCTGGTGCGCCTGACCGCGCCGGCCGGCGTGAAGGTGGCGTCGCTGATCGCGCGCGAAAAGCAGGGTGGATTCCTTCGCATGGCGATCACCGGTGGCGGCTGCAATGGCCTGAGCTACAAGATGAAATTCGTGCCCGAGCCGCGGCGAGGCGACATTTTGGTGCGGACCGCCGGAGTGCCGGTGGTCGTGGATCCCAAGACCGCGCTCTATCTCAAGGGCACTGTGCTCGACTACTCGGATGCGATGGTCGCGGGGGGATTCAAGTTTTCCAACCCCAACGCCAAGGCGAGCTGCTCCTGTGGCGAGAGTTTCAGCGTCTGAGCGGTTTCGTCGCCGAAATGTCACCTAGTCAGCGGGAAATGGGGAACTCCCCGCCGAATTAGGTGTTGTCATCGCAGCGCTTTGGCGCGAAATAAGCATCCACCTAACGTCCCGACCAAACCTTATTGATGGCTAATTCGTTTCCTTCCGCCGGTGGTGGCACCCGCCCCCCGTACTATCAGCGTCGTAACAACGACCCGTTTGCGGCCATCCGGCGCAACCATCGCATCAAGGTTCCCCAGGTTCGCGTGATCTCGCCCGAGGGCAAGCAGCTCGGCGTCCTCGACACCCCCAAGGCCGTCAATCTCGCCCTCGAGGTCGGTCTCGATCTGGTCGAGGTCGCGCCCAATGCGACGCCCCCCGTCTGCCGCATCATGGATTTCGGCAAGTATGTCTACGAGGAGCAGAAGAAGCACACGCACTCGAAGTCCACCGCGAGCAAGATCAAGGAGATCGAGTTCAGCGCCCGCATCGCGGAAAACGATTTCATCACGAAGATGCGCCACGGCGAGGAATTCCTCAGCCACGGCAACAAGGTGAAGCTCCGGCTCAAGTTCCGCGGCCGCGAAATGGCGCACACCGAGATCGGCTTTGCCGTCATCAAGCGCGCCCTCGCGGAGCTCGACGGCATGGGCCATCCCGATTCCGAGGCCCGGCTCATGGGCAAGCAGATCAATGTGATGCTCACCCCGCATCCGATCAACAAGCGCAAGCCGAAGTTTCACCTGCCGGAAACCGATGAGGGCGAGGAAGAGGGCGCGGACGACGCGCCGGCCGCGCCGCCGTCTGGCAAGCCCTGAGTCCCCGCCGCCATGAACCCGGCGGCCCTGAGATCAATCGCCTTCGGCGCTGCGGTGCTGCTGGCTGCCGCATCGGTCCGAGCCGCGGAGGAAGTCGCGGTGCGAGCGGTACCGACCCGTCCGGCCGCCACCTATCTCTGGCCGGTGACCAAGCTGCATGACACGGACTATGTATCCGTGCGGGATGTCGCCCAACACTACGGGTTGAAGATGGCTTGGGCCAAGTCGGAGGTGTCGCTCACGTTGAGCGATGCGCGGGGCGTGCGTTTTACCTTTCTGAAGAATCAGCGGGATCTTTACCTGGATGGCGTGCGGGTCTTCCTCGGCGAGGCGGTCATTTTCGCGCAGGACAGCCTCTGGGTGAGCAAGCTGGATGTGATCAAGAATATCGCGCCGCTTTTCCGTCCCGCCGATCACCTGGCGATGCTGCCCGCCGTCCCGAAGACCATCGTGCTGGATCCCGGTCATGGCGGAACCGATCCGGGCTTTCAGAACAGCCGGCTCAAGCTCGACGAGAAGGACATGACCCTCGATGTGGCACTGCGCTTGAGGAAACTTCTGGAAGCCCGCGGTTATCGCGTGCTGATGACCCGCACCACGGACAAGCGGTTCTCCAACAGCCCCGAGATCGATCTCCCGCTGCGCGCCGAGCTCGCGAACAAGGAATCCGCGGATCTTTTCCTCAGCATTCATTTCAATGCGGTGGACCATGACACCGACCGCGTTTCCGGCACCGAGACCTACGTGCTGACGCCCCAGTTTGAGGTTTCCACCCAGTCCGAGAAGGACAAGACCATGAAGCAGGAGCAATACGCGGGGAATCGGCAGGATTACGCCAACGCCCTGCTGGGCTACACGCTCCATCGTCAGATGATCACCGGCCTCAAGATCTCCGACCGCGGCTACAAACGCTACCGCTACGGTGTGCTGCGCACGTTGAAGTGTCCCGGCGCGCTCGTGGAGTGCGCTTATCTGTCCAACGAGGCTGAGGCCCGCCGGATCGGCACACCCGAGTTTCGCCAGCAAATCGCTGACACGCTGGCGGAGGGGATCCAGAACTATTCAGCAGAACTGGACGCCTTGCGCCCGGCGCCGGCCTTGCCCGATGCAAAAGGCGATGCTACCTCTCCGATCAAACCGCCATGACCCCGCGACGTCTCATCCAATTTTTATTTCTGGTGGTCCTGGCGACAGCGCCAGCCGCCTTGCCCGCCTGGGACTACGACGGCCACCGCCTCGTCAACCAGCTCGCGTTGGCCTCGCTGCCGGAGGATTTCCCGGCGTTTGTGCGCACGCCGGCCAATGCCGAGCGCATCGCCTTCCTCGCCGGCGAACCGGACCGCTGGCGCAACGTCGCCTCCGATCTGCCGCTCGTGCAGGCCAACGGCATGGACCATTATCTCGACCTTGAGGAACTGGCCGATGCCGGGATCGATGCCACGGCGGTCCCCTCGCTCCGCTATGAATTTGCACTGCAGTTTGCCGCCGGGCGCGCTGCGCATCTCGACCACTTTCCCGTCATCGATCCGGCGAAAAACTCCGATCACTCGCGCGAATGGCCGGGCTTTGCGCCCTGGGCGATCACGGAATACTACGGCAAGCTCAAGTCGGCTTTCTCCTACCTCAAGGCGTTCCAGGAACTCGGCACGCCCGAGGAAGTCGCCAACGCGCAGGCCAACATCCTCTACGTCATGGGCGTGATGGGCCACTATGTCGGCGACTGCGCGCAGCCGCTGCATGCCACCAAGCACCATCACGGCTGGGTCGGGGAAAATCCGCACGGCTACTCAACGTGGAATGGCATCCACGCCTGGATCGACGGGGGATTGATCGCGAAGGCCGGCATCACCTCCGGGCCGCTCGTCCCGCGGATCGTGCCGGCCCAGCCGGTCTCGCTCGCGCCCCGTCCGGACAGCCGTGATCCGATGTTTGTGTCGGTGATGGACTACATCATCGGCACGCAAAAACTCGTGGAGCCGCTCTACCAGCTCGAGAAGGCCGGCAAGCTGGGCAACGACAAGGTAACGACCTCAACCGAGGGCAAAACGATTCAGGAAAGCCGTCCCGTGACGGAGGAAGGGCGAGCCTTCATCGAGACTCAATTGCTCCGCGGGGGCGAAACGCTCGGGGCCATCTGGCTCACCGCCTGGCGCAGCGCTGCGCCCGACACCTATCTGCGAGGGCAATTGCTCAAGCGCCAGGCAGTCGCGCCCGCGGCCACCAAGGCGGCGCCTTGATGGTTTGCCCGCCTACTTCCACGCCAGCACGATCGCACCCGCGACGATGAGCAGGCCGCCGAGGCCGCTCTTCAGCGTGAGCGGCTCGTGCAGGAACAGCGCGGCTAAAACGAGCACGAAGATCACGCTCAGCTTGTCGATGGGTGCCACCTGCGAGGCTTGGCCAAGCTGCAGCGCGCGAAAATAGCAGAGCCACGAGAGGCCGGTCGCGAGGCCCGAGAGGGCCAGAAAAATCCAGGTGCGGCTGGTGAGCCCGCCGAGTTCCGCCGGCTTTGCGGTGGCGAACGCAAGGGCCCACGCAAAGACAAGGACGACGGTCGTCCGGATCGCGGTGGCGAGGTTGGAGTCGACGCCGGCCACGCCGACCTTCGCGAGCACCGCGGTGGCGCCCGCGAACAGGGCGGAGAGGAGGGACCATGCAAGCCAGTTCATAAGGAGGGTGGGGGTTTCGGCCGTCCCGTGGGCAAGGCCGTAGCTTTCTTGGGGACCCCGGTGCGCTGGGCGCTATAGATACCGGAGTGGCCGCTGAAGAGATAGGCGATGAAACAGGCCACTGCGAAATAAACCGTGTTCTGCGCGCCAAAGAGCTCGATGCCCATGACCGTGCACGCCAGCGGGGTATTGGTGGCCCCCGCAAAGACGGCGATGAAGCCAAGTCCGGCAAATAGGTCCACCGGGGCGCCGAGCAGCAGGGCGAGGGTGTTGCCGAGCGCGGCGCCGATAAAAAAGAGCGGCGTGACTTCACCACCCTTGAAGCCGGCAGCGAGCGTCACAGCCGTGAAAACAAGTTTCCACAACCAGCTCCACGAATGGGCGCCACCCACATTAAAGGCGGAAAGAATCGTGACGGCTCCGGGTTCTGGCGAGGCCACGCCGATGCCCAAATAGTCCCGGGTGCCGACAAGATAAACGAGGCCGATGACCAGCAGTCCCCCGGCCACCGGGCGCAAAGGTGGATAGGCAATGAAACGCGCAAACTCCCGCTTAAGGGCATGGGTCAACTCGGCGAACGCCTGGCTGACGATGCCGAACAGCATGGCGGCTATTACGACTTTGGCGAGAAGGGCTCCTTCCAGCAGCCCATGGCCTGTCGACGATCCGGTGAAGTCGATGTGATATATGGCGTGGTGGATGCCCCAGGCCGAGCAAACGAGATCGCCGACGATGCTGGCAACCAGCACGGGAATGAGCGCATCGTACTGCATTCGGCCGATCACCAGGACCTCCATGGCGAAGATGGCGCCGGTCAGGGGTGTGCCAAAGACCGAGCCGAAGCCCGCCGCGATCCCGGCCATGAGCAACACGCGCTTGCTTTCCGTCGCCACCCCGCAAAGCCGGCCGTAAACGCCGGCGAGGCTGCCGCCCATTTGCACGGCGGTTCCTTCCCGTCCGGCGGAGCCGCCGAAGAGATGAGTGATCAGCGTCCCGATCAAAACCAAGGGGGCCATGCGCCCCGGCACGCCGCCACCCGGCTCGTGGATTTCCTCCATGATGAGATTGCTGCCGGCTTCCGCTCGCTGGCCAATGAGATGATAGAGCCAGCCGACCAGGAATCCGGCCACGGGCAGCAGGAAGAGCAGCCACGCGTGCTGCCAGCGCAGATGGGTGACGCAATCGAGCGCCCACAGAAACAAAGCGCTGGCCGAACCGGACAGCACGGCCACGGGCAGAACCAGCAGGGTCCATTTGAGCAGGTGCCAGAGGCTGGCGAGATGCTCGTTGAAATTCAAAAGACGTTTCATGCGGCGCAGTCCTCCCTCGGGGAGGCACCGGGAGAAATCAAGTGGACGGATGACATGGCAGGCCTGTTAGGGATGGATTTAACAGGAGTCATCAGCCGGCACCGTGCCGGCGGTTTATCCGCCAAAGGCGGATTTTCCCTCGCGGGAAGGCGGAATCCATCGCCGGGGCCAGCAAAGCATTCCGGGAGCCTTTGGCAAGCAGCGCGAATGCGGTGCTGCATGAGGTAGGGCGAACCGTCCCGGTGAGCCGCGGTCTGGGACCGTGAGCCTGTCGAACGGCTCGGCGGGACGCCTCGCCCTACCAAATTAACCATTGCCGAATGCGGCCTCGAAATTCCGCACCGGCCTGCCATCGTCCTCCGCCTTTGAGCCTTTCACGCATTTTTTTCCGGGTTGGGCTGGTCGCCGCACTGGCCGGAGCCGCGTTGGTGCGGGCCGACGACCTTGCGGCGCGGGTCATCATCCTCGCGAACAGCGATGACCCCGACTCGGTCCGGCTGGCGCGTTATTACGCGGAAAAACGGGCCGTGCCCGTGGAGAATATTTTCGCCTTCCCGATGCCGCAGGCGGAAACGGTCACTTGGCCCGAATTCGTGCAGTCCCTCTGGCAGCCCCTGCAGGCCGGCCTGATCCGCCGCCACTGGATCGACGCGATCGCGATGAATCTGACCGATGAGGCGGGTCGCGGCCGGATCGCGCCGCATGGCCATCGCATCTCCTACCTGGTGGTATGCCGCGGAGTGCCGCTCCGCATCGGCCACGATCCGACACTCTATGCCCTCTACAAGGAACCCCCCGTCCTCTCGTTGCACCCGGAACTCCGGACGAATCAGGCCGCGGTGGACTCCGAACTGGCCCTGCTCGCCCGGAATGCACCGCCCGTCAACGGCTTCGTCCCGAACCCGCTGTTCCAGAATGAACATCCCGGCCGGTTCGATAATGACGAGGTGATCAAGGTGTCGCGCCTCGATGGGCCGACCTACGACGATGCGCGCGATCTGGTCGATCACGCGCTGGCGGCCGAACATGACGGCCTGATCGGCCGGGCCTATGTCGACATCGGCGGTATTCATCCCGATGGCGATCGCTGGCTCGAAGCCACCGTGGCGCAACTTGAGCAACTCCATTATCCGCTCGAGGTGGATCGGGATCCCGCGACCTTTCCCGCGACCGCGCGCTTCGATGCGCCGGTGTTGTATTTCGGCTGGTATGCCGGCGACCTCAATGGCCCGTTTGCGCTGCCCGGTTTCCGATTTCCCGCGGGGGCGATCGCGATTCATATCCACAGCTACTCCGCGCACACGTTGCACGCGACGAGTGCCGGCTGGTGTGGCCCGCTGGTCGCGCGGGGAGTCACGGCGACCGTGGGCAATGTCTATGAACCCTATCTCGAATTTTTGCACCGGCCCGATCTCCTGCTGCATGCCCTGGCCGGGGGAGCGAACTTCGGCGATGCCGCGGCCTATGCCTTGCCGGTGTTGGGCTGGGAGTCCGTGGCTGTCGGGGACCCGCTGTACCGTCCGTTTGCCTTATCTCTTGAGGCGCAGCTTAAGGCAGTCGGGAGGCTGAGTCCGCGTCAGGCCGGCGATGTGGCGTTGCGCCAGGTGGAAGTGCTGGAACGCAGCTCGCCCGCCGAGGCCCTGGCCCTGCTGCAACGTACGGTGAAGGACCGCCCGAGCCTGGCCGGCGCGGTCGCGCTTTCGTCCAAGCTTGAAACTGCCGGCGATCATGCAGGTGCTGCGCAGGCGCTGGCCATTGCCGTCCAGTTCAAGAAAATCCCAGCGGATGAATGGGCGCTGACCCGGCTGGCCGCGCAGCGCTTGCTGACGGTCGGCTCAACGGCGCCGGCCCTCGAGGTTTGGAATAACCTGCTCGCCACCCCCGGGCTTCCCCGCGAGCTGCGGGCGTCCTGGCTGGAGGAAGCACGTCAGGCGGCGATCGATGCCGGTAATCCGACTCAGGCGGCAGTTTGGGAAAAAGAACTGGCCGCCTTGGTCCCGTGATTCTGCTGTAGGGGCGTCCGCAAGGAACGCCTTTACGGCACTGGCATCCTTACACCTTGTCGACGATCCGGTCCGCGAGGCCGTACGCGATGGCCTCCTCGGCGTTGAGGTAGAAATCGCGGTCGGTGTCGCGGTTGATGCGGTCGAGCGGCTGGCCCGAGGCCTTGGCCAGGATCTCGTTCAATTCGGCGCGGATTTTTTCCATTTCCTTCGCCTGGATGTTGATGTCCGTCGCCGGGCCGACCATGCGGCCGGAGATGAGCGGCTGGTGAATCAGCACCCGGGAATGCGGGTAGAGCAGACGACGGCCCTTCGCGACCGCGCAGAGGAGAATGGAACCCATCGAGGCAGCCATGCCGGTGACGACCACGGTGATGGGCGAGGTGATGAGCTTCATCGTGTCGTAAACCGCCATGCCGGCGGTGATGGAGCCGCCGGGCGTGTTCATGTAGAAAGTGATGTCCTTGCCGGGAGCGACGGCCTCGAGGTAGAGCAGCTTCTCGGTGATATCCTTGGCGGTCTCGTCGGTCACGGCGCCCCAGAGGAAAATTTTCCGCTGCTCGAGGAATTTCTTCTGCACGAGCATCGCCACGGGGGCGTGGCGGTTCTTCGCCTGGGCGGTTTCCTTTTCGTCGTCCTCCTCGTCATCGTCGGCGCGCGGGAGCGGGGCGGTGAGGGCGGGCTGGAGATTGTCGAAATGCATAGGCCGCCAACGTTGGCGGGCGGGCGGAGTTTGGCAAGTGCGGGCGTGGATTTGGCCCGATTCAGAGGGTGGAGCGTGTTGTCCCCAACGCTCTGGAGAGCCTTGCCCACGTTTGGGATTGGACGGAGCCGAACAACGTGTTGGGGACAACCCGTTCCACCGGTGGTTGCTTCGCCCGGGCCGGCGGCCAGACTGGCAGAAGTGAGAACGCAACGCATCTCCGGCCGCATCATCGATGTTTTGAACCGCACGGAATTTCCCGGTACGATCGAGTTTGCGGGCGGGACGATCCGGCGGATTCGCCGCGACGCGCGCGTGCTGGGGCCGGGGCTCATCCTGCCGGGATTGGTGGATGCGCACGTCCACATCGAAAGCTCGATGCTGCCGCCGGCGGAGTTCGCACGGCTGGCCGTGGTGCATGGCACCGTGGCCACGGTGTCCGATCCGCATGAGATTGCGAACGTGCTCGGCGGGGCGGGGGTGGACTACATGATCGCGGAGGGGCGCCGCACGCCGTTCAAGTTCTGCTTCGGGGCGCCATCGTGCGTGCCCGCGACCCGGTTTGAGACCGCGGGCGCGGCGCTGCCGGCCCGGGCGGTGGCCCGGTTGTTGGCGCGCAAGGAAGTCGGCTATCTGGCCGAGGTGATGGATTTTCCCGGCGTGCTGCGGGGCGACCGCGAGGTACTCGCCAAAATCGCCGCCGCCCGCCGGCTGGGCAAACCGGTCGACGGCCATGCACCCGGACTGAGGGGCGCGGCGGCGGCGGCCTACGCGACGGCTGGCATCACGACCGACCACGAGTGCTTCACCCTCGCCGAGGCGAAGGACAAGTTGCGCGCCGGCATGAACATCCTGATCCGAGAGGGTTCCGCCGCCCGCAACTACGCGGCGCTTGCCCCGCTGCTGAAAACACATCCGGCCCGGTGCATGTTCTGTTGCGATGACCTCCACCCGGACCTGCTTGAGAAGCATCACATCGATGCCCATGTTCGGCGGGCGCTCGCGCTGGGGGTGGACCGGTTCGACGCGCTGGCGTGTGCCTCGGTTAACGCCGTGCGCCACTACCGTCTCCCGGTCGGCCTGCTGCGCGAGGGTGATCCGGCGGATTTCATCGTGGTGGATGGCTGGAGGAATTTTCGGGTGCAACGGACCTATCTCGCGGGCCGCCTGGTCGCGGCGCACGGCCGCAGCCGGCTGCCGCGTCGGCGGGCGAGGATTGTGAATCGGTTCCGCGCCCGTCCGCGCACCGCGGCGGATTTTGCGGTGGAGTGGAGCGACTTGGCTTCAGGCCGGGCTCGGCGCCTTCCGATGTTGAATGTCATCGGGGCGCTCAACGGCCAGCTCATCACGCGACGCCTTCGTCTGCGGGCGAGGCTGGTCGCGGGCCGCGTCGTGGCCGATCCGGCGCGGGACCTTTTGAAGATCGCCGTGATCAACCGCTACCGTCCCGCCGCCCCGGTGGCGGTGGGTTTCATCCGGGGCTTTGGCCTGCGGGCTGGTGCACTCGCCTCGTCCGTCGCCCATGACTCGCACAACATCGTGGCCGTGGGGGTGGACGACGCCTCGCTCGCCGCCGCAGTGAACCTGGTGATCAAACATCGGGGCGGCATCAGCGCCGTGGGGCGGGGCAGGGCCAAGGTGCTGCCGCTGCCGATCGCCGGCCTCATGTCCGATGCCGAAGGTCGCAGCGTTGCGCGCCGTTACACGGAGCTGGATGCGCTCGCGAAGAAACTTGGTTCGAAGCTTGACGCACCTTTCATGACACTGGCGTTCATGGCGCTGCTGGTGATTCCCGATCTCAAGCTCAGCGACCGCGGCCTGTTTTCGGGCACGAAATGGGGCTTCGTGCCGTTGGTGAAAAAATAGCGGGCGCTGTTGTAGCGGCGCTCTATGAGCGCCGAGGGTCGGGACGGCACGTCCCTTGCCTAGAACCCGGCGGTCATCCACCTTCGCCAAAGTTTACCCGCCTTTGGCGGCGCCAGAGGCGACCAGGGCTATGGCGGACAAGTAGACCGCCGCTACAACTTTTATTCCGCTTTCGCTCCGGCCTTGATCCACGCGGCGATCACGGCGCGCTCCTGGTCGGTCACCTGGGTGACGTTGCCGAGCGGCATGATCCGGGTCACGATCACCTGCTGATAGATGCGCGGCGCGTTCTTCAGTATGTCTGCCGGAGTGTGAAGTAGCACGCCGGCCGGCGGGGCCGTGATGCCGGGGAAAGTCGGTCCGGGCGAATGACAGACTGCGCAGCGTTGTCCGATGATGGCGCGAACGCGGTTGAAGTTCACCTCACCCTCGACCGGCGGCAATGGGAGCGGGTGCGGCGCGGTCCACCAGGCCGTCACCCCGAGCAGCACCGCGCCAAAGGCCGGATACTGCCAGCGGTACACGCCCTTGTGCTTCAGGTTGAAGAAATGGCGGATCGACACGCCGGCGGCGCCGATCAGCGCGAGCACCGCCCAGCTGTGGGGATGGCTGTAAGTCGCGCCGTAATGGTTGCTGATCATCGTGAACAGCACCGGCAGCGTGAAATAGTTGTTGTGTACGCTGCGCTGCTTGGCGCGCTGGCCGTCCCGCGGGTCGGGCGCGCGGCCCGCCCGCATGGCTTCGACCATGCGGCGCTGCCCGGGGATGATGAGGAAAAACACGTTGGCCACCATGATCGTGCCGATGCAGGCGCCGACCTGGATATAGGCGGCGCGGCCGCCCAGCAGGTGGGTCAGGCCCCACGTGAGCCCAACCATCAGCGCAAACACCACCGGGCCCAGCGCCTTCGTCCGGCCGAGCGGCGAACGGCAGAGCAGATCGTAGACGATCCACGACGCCACCATGCTGGCCGCGCCGACGCCGACCGCCTGCCACGCGCTTAGCGCCGCGACATTTTGGTCCACCATCATCGCCTGTGCGCGGATCCAGTAAGTCAGCACCAGCAGGGCCGTGCCCGAGAGCCACGTGGTGTAGGCCTCCCACATGAACCAGTGCAGCTTCTCCGGCAGTGCCGCCGGGGCGACGGTGTACTTCTGGGGGTTATAGAAACCTCCGCCGTGCACGGCCCACAGTTCGCCACCCACGCCCTTTTTCGCCGCGTCCGATCCGGCCGGCGGGGGCTCAATGCTATTGTCGAGCCAGATGAAATAGAACGACGAGCCGATCCACGCGATGCCGGCGATGATATGCAGCCAGCGCACCAGCATGCCGAGGAAATCGACGTAGTAGGGGTCCATGTGGGCCTAATACCGCACTTTTTGCGCCAGATTGGTCCAGTCCTTAAAGGCCGTTTGTGCGGCCTCGCGCAGCAAGGGCGTCATCTTGACCGTGCGCTTTTCGGGCGGCAGCGCGACCTGCTGGTAAATGAAGTCGTCGTCGAAGCCGATCGCGGCCGCATCGGCGCGGGTGTTGCCGTAGTAGACCGTGGGGATGCGCGCCCAATAGATCGCCGCCAGGCACATCGGGCACGGCTCGCAGCTCGTGTAGAGTTCGCAGTCGGTCAACTGGAAGGTCTGGAGATGGCTGCAGGCGTCGCGGATGGCGGTGACCTCGGCATGGGCCGTCGGGTCGTTGGCCGAGGTCACGCGGTTGTTGCCGCGGCCGACGACCTGGCCCCGGCGCACGACGACGCAGCCGAAGGGACCGCCGCGGCCCCCGCTCATTCCCTGTTCGGCGAGCTGGATGGCTTCGCGCATGAATTGGTCCTGGCTCATAAGGCGGGCATGTAGAGCAAAAGACCCAGCAGGAGGCGAGCCTGTCATCGTTCTCATTCTCGTTATCGTTCTCGTTCTCCGGGTCATTTAGGGGCGAGAACGAGAACGAGAACGAGGAACGGGAACGAATTTGGGCCAGCGGATGAAATAATTGGGACCTCATAGACATGAGTGAATAACGTGGTGACACCCGCCGTTGCGTCGGTTTGGCTCTGCGACCCCACCCATGAATTCCCATCCAATCATCTCCGATCTCGAGATCCGCGGGCCAATGAATCCCGGTTATGCGGAAATCCTCACGCCCGAGGCGTGCCGCTTTCTCGCCGGCCTCGGCCGCGCCTTCGGCCCCCGCCGCGAGCAGCTGCTTGCGAAGCGCGCTGAGCGCCAGCGCGAGTTCGATGCCGGCCAGCTCCCGGATTTTTTGCCTTCAACGGCGAAGATCCGCGGTGGCAATTGGAAGGTTCCGCCGCCACCGCCCGACCTGCTCGACCGCCGCACGGAGATTACCGGCCCGGTGGAGCGCAAGATGGCCATCAACGCCCTCAACTCCGGCGCCCAATGCTGGATGGCCGACTTCGAGGATGCCAACTCGCCCACCTGGCAAAATGTCATGGAGGGCCAGATCAACATGCGCGATGCGGTCAACCGCACGATCTCCTTCACCAATGCCGAGGGGAAATCCTACGCGTTGAAGGAGAAGACCGCGACGATCATCGCCCGCCCGCGTGGCTGGCATCTCGAGGAGAAGCACGTGTACCTCGACGGCAAGCGCTTCTCCGCCTCGCTCTTCGACTGGGGCCTCTGCTTCTTTCACAACGCGAAGAACCTCCTCGCCCGCGGCTCCGGCCCGTATTTCTACCTGCCGAAGCTGGAGAGCCACCTTGAGGCGCGCCTCTGGAACGATGTCTTCATCCACGCCCAGGCCGCCCTCGGCGTGCCGCGCGGCAGCATCCGGGTGACGGTGCTCATCGAGACGATCCTCGGCGCCTTTGAGGCCGAGGAAATCCTCTACGAGTTGCGCGAGCACGCCTCGGGCCTCAATTGCGGCCGGTGGGATTATATCTTCAGCGTGGTGAAAAAGCTGCGCAACCGCCGGGAGTATCTCTTCCCGGACCGCACGCTCATCACGATGACGGTGCCGTTCCTGCGCTCCTACTGCTTCCATGTGATCCAAGTCTGCCACCGGCATGGCGCCTATGCGATGGGCGGCATGGCGGCGCAGATCCCGATCCGCAACGACCCGGCGGCCAACGCCGCGGCGCTGGAGAAGGTCCGCCTCGACAAGGAACGCGAGGCCGCCGACGGCCATGACGGCACCTGGGTGGCGCACCCGGGGCTGGTCCAGACCGCACTCGACGCCTTTGCGAAACACATGAAGGGCCCGAACCAACTCGACCGTCTCCGCGACGACGTGAAGGTGGTTGCCGCCGACCTGCTCACGCCCTTCCACGGTCCGATCACCGAGAACGGCGTGCGCTGGAACATCCACGTCGGCATCCGCTACCTCGAGGCCTGGCTGGGCGGCTCCGGGGCCGAGCCGATCCACAACCTCATGGAGGATCTCGCGACATCGGAAATCTCCCGCTCGCAACTCTGGCAGTGGCTGCAGTTCGGCGCGAAGCTCGACGACGGGCGGTCCGTCACGATCGAGCTTTATGAGAAGCTGCTCGGCGAGGAACTGGGGAAGATCCGCACCGAGTATGGCGCGGCCGTGTACGACGGCGGGCACTTCAAGGAGGCGACGGAGCTCTTCATGCGCATGGTGAAGAACAAGCAGTTCGACGAGTTTCTTTCGCTGCCGGCCTATGAGCTGCTGAATTGAGGGCTCCGAATGATCTGCAACCAAATACTGATTGCCTGCTGCTTACGGGGCAGCGGGGAATTGGGAGTTGGGAATTTGTAATTGGTCCGATCCCTTCCTACACGCATGCCGACTCTGGCTGAGATCAATGGAATGGATCGGGCCGCGTTCACCGCGGTGCTGGGTGGGCTGTTCGAGCATTCCCCCTGGGTGGCGGAGGAGACTTGGCCGAAAAGACCGTTCCGTGACACCGCGCACCTGCACGCCGAGTTGTGTGCAACCATGCGTGGCGCCTCGCGCGAACGGCAACTCGCGTTGATCCGGGCCCACCCCGATCTGGCGGGCCGGCTCGCCCTCGCGGGAAAACTCACGGCTGAATCCACCCGCGAGCAGGCCAGTGCGGGCCTGACCGGGATGGGCGCGGATGAATTCGCCGCGTTTCAGAAGTTGAACGACGGCTACCGCGCGCGCTTCGGTTTTCCCTTCATCATTTGCGCCCGGCTCAATGCGCGGGACGCCATCCTGGCCGCCATGCAGGCCCGGATCGGTCACACTCCGGAACAGGAAAACGCCGCCGCGCTCGCCGAGATCGAAAAAATCGCCTGGCTCCGACTGCAGGATGTCCTGAGTCAGAATTGACCTCGGATTACTCGGATGGACACGGATGATCTGGATGCTACAGTGTTTTTATCCGCGTTAATCTGCGTTATCCACGGGGAATGATTTTTCCTATGCCCGCCAAACTCAGCACCCACGTCCTCGACCTCACCACCGGGAAGCCTGCCGCGGGCCTGAAAATCGAACTCTGGCGCCATGGGACCCAGCCGGCGCTGCTCAAGACGGTCGTGACCAACGCCGACGGTCGCACCGATGGCCCTCTGCTCGCCGCAGGGGAAATGGCGGTGGGCGCCTACGAGCTTGTTTTTCACGTGCGGGATTATTTTAGCGCCCGGGGCGCCGAATGTTCCTTTCTCGACCGGGTACCGGTCCGCTTTGGCCTCGCCGATGCGGGCGCCTCGTACCACGTCCCCCTGCTCGTCACTCCCTGGGCCTACAGCACCTACCGCGGGAGCTGAGGCCGGGCTGAGACTTCGCACATGCCCCAGACTCCGCACATTGAGAAGCATTTCACCGCCGGCGAGGCGGTGCGCGATGTCGTCATCGGCATGTCCGACGGCCTGACGGTGCCCTTCGCCCTCGCGGCGGGCCTCACGGGCGCGGTGTCATCGACGCACATCATCGTCACGGCCGGCCTGGCCGAGATTGCGGCCGGCTCAATCGCGATGGGGCTCGGCGGCTACCTGGCCGCCCGCAGCGATTCGGAGCACTACGCCAGCGAGCGCCGGCGCGAGGAAGCCGAGATCGTGACCATGCCCGAGGCGGAGGCCCAGGAGGTGGTCGATATCTTTCGCAGCTATGGGCTGACCGCCGAGGAAAGTGCGACGGTGGTCGCGGCGCTGCGCCGCCGGCCGCAGGACTGGGTTGATTTCATGATGCGCTTCGAGCTCGGCTTGGAAAAGCCGGAGCCCGGACGCGCCCTCCGGAGCGCACTCACGATCGCCGGAGCCTATGTGGTGGGCGGCATGATCCCGCTCAGTGCCTACTTGATTTTCGCCGATGCCCACCGCGCTCTCAATGTCTCGGTGGTGGTGACACTGGTGGCCTTGGGTGTGTTTGGCGCCATCAAGGGCCGGTTTACCGGGGTGTCATCGCTCCGTAGTGCACTGCAAACCGCGCTGATCGGCGGCCTCGCCGCCGCGGCGGCCTTCGGCATTGCCCGGGCGATCAGCTGACACTGCCCATGCCTGCCCAATCCTTCGCCCCGTCCTCGCGCCTGCTGGCCCGCTGGCTCGACGAACTGGGTCGCGTCAGCGACGAGCGCGACCGTCTCACGCGCACGTTTCTGTCACCAGCCATGGAGCGTGCCAATGCACTCGTCGGCGGCTGGATGCGTACCGCGGGTCTTGCCGTCCGCGAGGATGACACCGGCAACATCATCGGCCGGCTGGAGGCCGACCCTGAGCCTGTCGAAGGGGCGCGCGGCCGAAAATCCAAGACCCTGCTGCTCGGGTCGCACCTCGACACGGTGCGCAACGCCGGCCGGTTTGACGGCCCTCTGGGTGTGCTGCTGCCGATCGTGGCACTGGCCGAATTGCGCCGGCGCGGCGTGGTGCTGCCCTATGCGGTCGAGGTGCTGGGTTTCTCGGAAGAGGAGGCCGTGCGCTTTTCCGGCGCCTACCTCGGGAGCAAGGCTTACACCGGCCGCTTGCGGGCCGCGGACCTGAAGTTGCGCGACGCCCGCGGCAACACCTTGCGCAGCGTGATCGAGGCGCACATGGGGACAGGAAAAAAATTCACGCCGCCGGCGCGCGCCCATGCCCCGGGCGAGCTGCTGGGCTACCTCGAGGTACACATCGAGCAGGGGCCCGTGCTCGAGGCCGAAAATCTTTCCGTGGGTGTCGTCTCGGCCATTGCCTGCCAGCGGCGCGGTCGGCTGACCTTTCGCGGGAAAGCCGGGCATGCGGGCACGACGCCGATGAAGCTGCGCCACGATTCCCTCGCGGGGTCCGCGGAATTCGTGCTGGCGGTCGAGGCCTTTGCACGCCGCCAGCCACAGCTTGTTGCCACGGTCGGCACGATCAGCGTCGTGGCCGGTGCGGCGAACGTCATTCCCGGTGAAACGGTTCTTTCCCTCGATGTGCGGCATCCGTGGGATGCGAAATGCCATGCCGCTCAGGCCCGCCTGCTGGCGACCGCCAGGCAGATCGCCCGCCAACGTGGACTCACGGTGCAATGGCAGCCGACGATGGATCACCATGCGGTGGCCTGTTCGCCAAAATTGACCGCGCTGCTGGGGCAGAGCGTTAAGACGGTTCAAGGACGCAATCTCCCGCTGGTAAGCGGGGCGGGACACGACGCGGTGGTGATGTCGACCCTGACACCCGTCGCGATGCTCTTCGTGCGGTGCCGCGGCGGCCTGAGCCATCATCCGGATGAATATGCCTCGCCGGCCGACCTGCAGGTCGCGTTGCGGGTGGTGGTGGATTTTCTGGAACGACTGGCCCGGCGGGAGAGCTGATTTTCCGCGGATGGCGCGGATGGTCGCGGATTGAATGGACGGAATTAAACAGGAGGTAGCAGCCTCATTACCTCGGCTGCTACCTCAAGTGGCATGGTCCCGGCTTGGAGTGACGAAAGAGGAATTTATCCGTGTGCATCCGCGCAATCCGCGGTTAAACGTTTTCCGATGAATAACAGCCGGCTCGAACTCGTGGTGCGCAATGGACGGATGGTCACGCCCGAAGGCATCCTGCGCGCCGATTTTGCCGTGGCGCTCGGGCGTATCGTGAAGATCGCACCGAAGATCACCGAGGCGGCCGACGCGACGCTCGATGCCAAGGGGAGCTATGTGTTCCCCGGCATCATCGATGCGCACGTGCATTTCAACGAACCGGGTCGCGCGGACTGGGAGGGCCTGGCCACCGGCTCGGCCGCACTGGCGGCGGGCGGGGGCACGTGCTTCTTTGACATGCCGCTCAACTCGGAGCCCCCGGTGCTGGATGCCGCGCGGCTGCGCGAGAAGCGCGCGCTGGCGGAGGAGAAATCGTGCGTGGATTTTGCGCTCTGGGGCGGACTCGTGCCGGGCAACCTCGACAAGCTGGCCGGCCTGCGTGACGCCGGTGCCATCGGGCTCAAGGCGTTCATGTGCGACAGCGGCATCGACAGTTTTCCGCTCGTGGACTCCGCGGTCCTCCGCGAGGGCATGAAGCGCGCGGCCAAGCTGGGCATGCTCGTGGCCGTCCATGCCGAGGACGATGCGCTGGCGGCCAAGTTTACCGCGGAGCAGAAAGCGAAGGGTCGCCACGATGCGAAGGCCTTCCTGGCCTCGCGGCCGGTGGAGGTGGAACTGGAGGCGATTCGCGTGGCGCTTGAGCTGGCGGGGGAGACGGGCTGTGCGCTGCACATCGTCCATGTCAGCAGTCCCGAGGGCATCGCGCTCATCACCGAGGCGCGGGCGCAGCGCGTGGACGTGACGGCGGAGACCTGCCCGCATTACCTGCTGTTGAACGACAAGGATGTGGTCCGGCTCGGCGCCGTGGCCAAGTGCGCGCCGCCGCTGCGCGACGAGAAGCGCCGCGTGGCGCTCTGGGATGAACTGCGGGCGGGCAACATCCAGACGATTGGATCGGACCACTCGCCGGCGCCGCCGGGGATGAAGACATCCAAGGATTTTTTCGCGATCTGGGGCGGCATCGCCGGCTGCCAGCACGGGTTCGAGCTGCTGTTCTCGGAAACGAGCGGTGCGCTGGACAAGGAACTGCCGCTGTTCGCGGCCGTGCTCGCGCGCAACGTGGCGCGGCGCTTCCGGGTCGACGGGCGCAAGGGCGGGCTGATCGAGGGGCACGACGCGGACTTCACAATGGTGTCGGTCGGGGAGGAGCGGAAGATCAGCGCCGACGAGTTGTGGACGCGCCACCGCCTGAGCGCGTATGTCGGCCAGCGCAGCCGGGTGCGTGTGACGCACACGTTTGTGCGCGGCTGTGCCGCCTGGGCCGACGGCCGGCTGGCCAGCCCGGCGCCGAAAGGGCAGTTTCTCCGGCCAGTTTAGAATCGCTGATTTTTACCGCGGATTGCACGGATTACATGGATATCGGAATTCTGTCATCCGCGACCATCCGTGTGATCCGCGGGAAAAGAATGTACTCATCTCTTCGTGCTTTTTGTGTCTTCTATCGGCCAGTCTAAATTTATTTTATGAGCCCTCATCTCGGTCAGACCCGCACCCACATTGGCATCCGGCACGCCTTGATCGCGCCCGACGGGCACGTGAAGAGCAACGTGCCCGGCATCTCCGGTGCAGCGACGGTCATCCTCATCTCTGAGGCGATGGGGGCGAAGTTCGCACAGGTGCTGGTGACCTTTGAGGCGGGCGGTCGTGCGGTGCTGCCGGCCAACGGGGTGGAGACAGCCGGCTATTTCGAGACGGGCGGCGGCACGCTCGCCATTGGCCGTAACAAGCAGCGCTGCAAAGCCGGGAGCTTTTTCTTTTCCCCGGCGGGCCAGGCGTGGTCCATCTCCGCACCCGTTCCGGGCACGCGCGTCACGCTCTTCCACAAGAAATTCGCGCCCCTCGGGGGCGTGGCGAAACCGAA